>CAYQUN010000005.1:0-5836 GCA_964420715.1 uncultured Prevotella sp.
TGACGTCATTTGCCGATATATCATTGGATGCTTTATAAGTTTTGATAGCATTAACCAACTCATTATTACACTCATTTACAAATCCCTGCAAATAAGGCCAAATGTAATTATTCTTGTCTTTTGCCTGTTGGATACGCAATTTGGCAAGGATCACATCTTTGTCATTAGCTTTAAATTTATCTAAAAGGCTCCAGGCCACCCTGCATCCATCATCAATATTCAAGGCCGTTATAATATCATCAGAAGCCTCACCATATTTACCCATGCGGACATACGCATCAGCACGATTTGCGTATGCCAAGTCGTCATTAGGATTAAGGGCTATGGCATAGCTGAAAAGGTCTATCGCCTTCTGATATTCCTTTCTGGAAGTAGCATTCCGCCCCTTCCCCTTATAGCCAAGAGTATTGCCCGGAGCGATTGAAATCATCTTGTCATAGTCAGCATCGGCAAGGTCATATTCCCCTTTGCTGTGATAATAATCCGCACGTTCAGAGAGCACGTCAACATCCTTAGGAGCAGCCTTTAGCGATGACTTCCAGTCGGCAAGAGCAAGGTCCTCGTGCATCAACTGCAAGTTTATCCTAGCCCGCAATCTATAGGCATACGAGAGCCAATTCTTATTCTTCTTCAAATACTCTATTGCATCGTTACAACATTGCAAGGCATCGCCTTCCTGATCGTTATTCTCATAAATAGCCCCCATATACAAATAGGCATAACCATTTTTGGGATGCTCCTGCACTTCTTTCTTGAAGCATTCCATAGCACCGGTTTCGTCAGGACTGTCCTGGGTAAGCAGTTCAACCCCACGCTTATAGTTATAACTGTTCTGCATTTCATCCAACTTTTGAGAAGAAACCGTAGCAGGAACGGCCAACAAAAGGAATACAATAATAAAGCTCTTTAGTTTAGACATATTTTTTGTGTTTTATTACATTTATGGCTACATCGATGAAGATAGTGGCCTTTTTCACATTCTTGGTTTTAAAAATCAAAAAAAACACCTGCAAAGATAAATGATTATTTCTTTCATACCAACAAAAAACAAGCATTTATTTCTCTGCCACCTGAAATATTTTATCCGTATCATGTTTTTCGAAGTCAGTCTCCCCAGGGCCGAGACATGACAATACGGTCAGGAAAAAGAGCTGTTACACCATCTCGCCTTGTCAAATATATTTTTTATAATACGCCTCAAGTCGAACTTGAAGGAGCTGCCTTGGGAGTAGGCGTCGTTGGCGTACATAATCTCAAAGGCAGCCCTAACTTGTTCCTTTTACTTCATCACCTTATTATATAGAGTGTCCCACGAGTCAACCACACCATAGCGCACGTCGCTTGCACCGATAGACAGGAAGTGCTTGGTCGCACATGCAATCTTGGCCTTCTCCACATCGCGGAGGTCGGCCTCGATAACGGCATTGCCCTTGGTCTCGGCAATGAAGTAGATGTGCTTGACGCCACACCCCTCTTTGAAGACTACGGCCCAGTCGGGATTGTAATGCCCCATAGGAGTATTGATGTAGAAGCCACGTGGCAGCTTGGTGTATACATCCACCATGTCCTGGTTCTCCAGAGCCTCGGCAAAGCGCATCTCGCCTTTCGAGTCCACAACCACAAGGTCATAGAGGCTCTTCTTCGACTTCATGGCATTCTCGCCAAGCCTGCCACGGAGTGTCGACTCAGCGAAGACGTCCATCTGATAGCTGTTGTCCATCATGTTGTACTCGATGTGCTCAATGACGGACAGGGCCTTGCACGAGTTGATGATGCGGGCGGACTTCATGATGAACTCCTCCGGGTTCAACTTGAACTGATGGAAAGTCCTGTCCGGATCAATGCCTTTGAGTATGGCGACGATAGTCTTACGAGTCAGTCCGGTCTTTGAGACGAGTTGCCCAATGAGGTCGTAACGTACGCTGCCCACCTCCTCACTAACCTGGACAATCTTGTTCTTGCCTTGCTTCATGGCCGTTCCGCCTTCCAGTTGCCGCCTGTCCTCTATCTTTTCTAGTCGTCCCTGGCTTATCACGACCCTGATCTCAGTAACGCTGAGGTGCTTGTCGAGTTGCCCTATGGCTTGCTTGACAAGCTTGTCAGAGTCGAAGCGAACGGTATAGCAGCTGCGGATGTTTATCTCCTTCCACAGCCCCATGAACTCTTTCTTGAACTTCCGCTCGTCAAAATGGCCCTCCACGGTGTCACGCCCGTTAGCGGGCTTCACCTTGCTTGGATTGAAGACACCGTCAAGCAGCCTGACAATGACATCCTTTATGTCGTTCAAATCGCCCAAATCGAGATTCCCCTCCTCCTTGTCAGCAAAGTACTTCTGCGTGAGCCGTCCACGGTGTATATAGCCCTTGCCGATGAGAACTTCCTGAATGTCGTCGGCCGTATCATCGCTGATGGCATGCTCGACACCCTCTCCGGTTGTGTACTTCACTCCGGCGAACAAGTCCTCGGTCACCTTGACAGGACGGTCGGCACATGCCTCGGCAATCTCATGCTGCAATCCTTCAGCAAAAGAAGCATAACTCTCGCTGGCAATTACGGTAAGGATGTTCGTATTGAAAACGCCATCCTCACCAAGGACATCAGCATCCTGGCGGTCGCCACGCTCGTTGACGCAAAGGCGCATGCCTCGGCCCACCTCCTGGCGCTTCTTGTTCTCATTACCGCTATTTTTCAACGTGCAGATTTGGAACACGTTAGGATTGTCCCACCCCTCCTTCAGCGCACTGTGCGAGAAGATGAAGCGTACCGGCTCTTTCAGGCTGAGCAGCCGCTCCTTGTCCTTCATAATCAGGTCGTAGGCGCCCTCGTCGCTGCTGTTGTCCGTGCCCCGCTCTGTTTTCGGATCCACCATGTGGCCTTTCTTGTCCATCGAGAAGTAGCCCTGGTGAATGTTTTCAGGCGCATTGCGCGGGTCTTGCAGGTAGCGCAGATACGCCGTGTCCGTCAGATAGGGCACATATTCTTGGAGCACCCGGGGATATTCCTCCTCGAACATCTTGGCATACTTACCCTTGGTCTCTCCGTCTCCATACAAGCGGTATGAGCCTACATGGTCGATGAAGAACAAGGACAGCACCTTGATGTGCTTCGGAAACAAGTCATGCTCACGCTCGATATGCTTGCGTATGGTCTCACGGATCTGGTTACGCCGGATGACGTCCTCGGTGGTCTTGCCCACCATCTGTCCGGCCAACAGCACCGTGCCGTTGGCAAACCTTATACAGCCGTCACGTCCGTCTATCCGCTCCACGACGAAGCCATCACGATATTCCTCCAGTCCCCCACTCTGCTGGTAGAGGTCGAAGCCCTCTGACACGACTCTCGACTGCTGTGTCGTGGTTCCGGCCTTGCGCATCACATCAAAGTTGATGCGGGCCTGCGGGTTGCCTGTGGAGATGATGATGTTCTCAAGATACACATAGCCGTTGGTGGCCGTAGTGCCCTTCTGCTCCACGCCGACGACCTCAATCTTCTTCACGAGGTGCTTGTTATAGGCATCCAAAGCGTCAAGCCGGTACACCATGTTGGCAACATCTTCTTTGCGGTGGGTTGCGCTATACAGCAGTTTGAAGAGCGGACGAAACAAAGCGATGCCCTTACGAGTCTGGTTCTGCTTGTTGGCTCCGAGCACGCTCTGTGGCTCGTCAATGATCATAATCGGATTGGTGGCCGCGAGGATGTCTATGGGACGGCGCGAACGGAACTCGTCACGTCGCGAGAAGATGATGCGTGCGGCAGCATCGCCGCCCCGTCCCTCCTTGTTCTTGCTATCGTCGAAGCTGCTGTTGAACGCCTGCGTGTTGATAATCATCACATGCATTCCGGCGTCAGAGGCGAAGGAGTCTATCTTGGAGAGTTGCTTTGAGCTATAGACGAAGTACTGTATGCGCTTTCCATACTCCTGGGCGAAATACTCGCTCATGCTGTCGAAGCTGCTGAGCACACCTTCACGGATGGCGATGCTTGGCACGACGACGATGAACTTGGTCCAGCCATAGCGCTTGTTGAGTTCGAACATGGTCTTGATATAGGTGAAAGTCTTACCCGTGCCCGTCTCCATCTCGATGGTCAACGTGCGTCCGTCGCCTTCAAGCTGGTCGATGGGCTTCAGCCCGAACTCCGTCTGCACCCGTCGGATGTTGTCTCTCAACGGCACACCGGCCCGTATGGGAGCATTGGCAAATCCCTCAACACGGAACAGGTCGCCATCCTGCCCGCCCTCGACAACGGCATGGTCAACGAGGAAGTTGCTTGCGCCGTCATCGTGTGGCTGCCCCGAAAAGCAGTCGGCCACGGCGCGTGCGGCATCCTCTTGGAAGCGTTGGTGTTTATATTTGAGTTTCATGCTATATCACCCTTATATTGTTCAACGCCTCATCGTCAGACCAGCCCAGGAGCTGCTTGAACTGCTCAAAGATGTTTATCTTCTGCGCATCCTCTTCAAAGCAATTGTCACGGAAGAGCACACGGCGCGGAGCCTTTTCGGCGATTGCCTTGACCACCTTGTCGGTTATCGGTTTGCCGAAGCAGGCCACGAGGTCGCCGTCATTGACGGTATAGACTTTCACGCCGTCAACCGTCTCAGTCTCCAAAGGCAAAGACAACGCCACCCCCCAGTCCACCATGCTTCCATAAAGCAGGTCAAGGTCAGTTCGGTCTTCCTTCACATTGTCGGCAAAGAGGTCTAGCTGCTCCGGCTTTAAGTCCTTTGGAGCGAAGTAGACATCCTTCATGTTGCTGGAGTCAATGCGGAAGACACGGAAGCCCGTATCAAGCGTGGGCTTGTTGCCATTTTCAAACAAATCAGGCTGCTTTGTCTTTAGTTCGTCTTGAATCTTCTTGCCGGCACGGCGGATACGTTCCTCGCCAATTTCGCAAATGTTCTTATATCCCGATTTGTACGCTTCACTTCCTTTGTCTGTTTCCTCAGGAAGTTGTACCAATATGAATTTACGGTTCCCTCCATCTTCTGCATTTAACTGCATAACTGCATGCGCGGTTGTTGCTGAACCAGAAAAGAAATCAAGTACAATATCTTCATTCCCCGTATTTCCCAAAAACAATAGCTTCATAAGCAAAGACACAGGTTTGGGCATATCAAAAAGTTTCTTTCCATCGAAAAGTTTCATAACTTCTTTCGTGCCATTGGTAGTAGTGCCAATTCTTTCAGCAGAAAACCATGAGTTGTCTATAGATCCTAAATCTTTTTTTTCTTTATAGAAAACTTTTAATTGAGGACGTCCTTTTCCATCTTTTCCAAAAACAATTCTATTGTCTGCCAAAGCTTTTTCAAATTGTTTTTGTTCTGTCCGCCAATGTCTACCATTAGGTGGCAAGAAAGAGGCCCCGGTATTAGGATTTTTAATAATATATGTTAAATTTGGTCGTACATTTGGAGCATCAAAAGGATCTGCTTTCCAAGGTCCTCTCGGATCATTATCAGGATTATCGAATTTATCCATTTCTAAGGGTAATGGACGGCAGGCAAAAGAATCCTTGTAATGCCATTCTTTATAATTCGATTCCTTAAGTCGCCTATTTTCCATTCTCCTGTTTTTAGCATAAACCAGTATATATTCATGATTTACACTAAAATCAGTGTCGTTTTGAACTGATGCACGAGATTGCCATGGTATCTGAGCTACCAGATTCCTTTCTCCGAAAACTTCATTACAAATTTTCCTTAGGTTCTCGGATTCGTTATCATCAATAGAAATAAAAATTACTCCATCATTTGATAGTAACGAACGAGATAGCATTAGCCTTGGATAAATCATAGAGCACCAATCCGAATGGAAACGACCATTCGAGTCCGAGT
>CAYQUN010000005.1:5936-63689 GCA_964420715.1 uncultured Prevotella sp.
CTTGGATAAATCATAGAGCACCAATCCGAATGGAAACGACCATTCGAGTCCGAGTTCTTCACAAAGCGGTTGCCAAGTTCATCCACATTGCCCGCCTCCTCATCATATTCCTCTCGACTTTGTTTGAAGTCATCGTGATAAACGAAGTCATTGCCCGTGTTGTAAGGAGGATCGATATAAATCATCTTCACCTTGCCCAGATAAGACTTCTGCAACAACTTCAAAGCGTCAAGGTTGTCGCCCTCGATGTAAATGTTCTTCGTGTTCTCCCAATCCACACTCCTCTCAGGCACAGGGCGCAGCGTCTTGTTGATGGGCGATGCAGCCTCACGACGGGCGGCCTGCTTGCCCACCCATGTAAACTCGTAGGCTTCCGGCTCGTCCTCGACGGCATCATCGCCAAGGAGCTGGCGCAGCTTCTTGAAGTCTACAACATGCCGCAAGGTCCGCTTGCCGCCCTCGTGGGGGGGGGTAGAAGCTTCCGTGAAACATGACGGCGCAATCTTATAGAGCGCGTCAAGCGCCAGCTGGGTTCCGTCGGCGGATGTCAATGGTAAATGCTTGAAATCCATATATTCGTTTTATTTCTATTTATCCTATTATTCCTTGTCTTTCACTCTCGCCCCCAAGCGTCACCCTAGTCCAAGACGGTAGCCACGACACGCCTGGCCCCGCCATCGTTGCGGAACTCACAAAGATAGATGCCCTGCCAGGTGCCCAGGTTCAGCCGGCCATGGCTAATCGGGATGCTGATGCTCGCGCCGGTCATGATGCATTTGGCATGAGCCGGCATGTCGTCGGAGCCTTCAAGCGTATGCTCATAGTATGGCGCGTTCTCAGGAATCAACCTGTCATAGATGCGCTCCATATCAGCACGCACGGAGGGGTCCCAATTCTCACAGATGCTCAGCGCACAACTCGTGTGCTGAACGAAGAGATTGAGCAGTCCCGTCTTGGGCAGCGCCGGCAAATGGCGCATCACCTCGTCCGTAACCAGATGGAAGCCCCGCCTCTGGGGCTTCAACGAGAATTCTACTTGCCACGCCATACCGCCTACCCTTTCACCGCTATCTTGTCTATAATCATGGTCTTGTTGCTTATTCTTCGATGATTTCCATCGCCATGCTCACGTCCTCTTTCGGACGGTCGCCGCGCAGCGTCTCCACATTCTGAATCTTCTCCACCACGTCAAGTCCCTCTTCCACTTCGCCGAAGACCGTGTACTGGTTATCCAGGAAAGGCGTTCCGCCCATGGTGGTATAGGCCCTGACCTGCTCGTCGGTGAACTTGGGCGCGCCCAGCTCCTTGCTCTTGCGCCGCGTCTCCTCCACGAGAGCGTCTTGCAGTTGCTGCAATCCCGCACGGTCGCGATTGCGCCGGAAGGTCATGATCTCGTCACGGTGGGCCCTGGCGAGTTGGTCGAAGATGGCCTGCTGTTGCTGCATTTCCATCTGTCGCTCCATCTGCTTGAGCTCCTGCGGCTTGTAGACCTTTCCCCACACGATGTAAAACTGGCTGCCACTGCTCTCGCGCTCCGGGTTGACCTCGTCGCCAAGGCGGGCGGCACTCAACGCACCCCGCTTGTGGAACAACTTGGGATAGACAAACTCGGCGGAGACGGTATAGCCGGGTCCACCCGTTCCCAGCATCTTCCCCTTCGGCGCCCCCTTGCTGTCAGGATCGCCGCCCTGTATCATAAAGTCCTTGATGACGCGGTGAAACAGTGTGCCGTCGAAGAACTGCTCTTTCACCAGCTTGATGAAGTTGTCCCGATGCTTCGGTGTCTCATCGTATAGGCGGACCACGATGTCGCCCTCTGTCGTCTTGATTCTTATTCTTGCCATGTTTTTTTATATTATTCTAAAAGCTCGTTCGCCCCACCCTGTGGACAGCCGCCTCCCCATAGCCCTTCGCAAGGCGTGTCTTGGGAGGCCGCATCCCAGCCGTTTGACATTCCGGCCTCAAATTTACAACAAAATATCGACACGCAGGCCTTCTTGGGACAAAAAACTTTCCACCGGCCGCCCCAAAGCCGCCTGCCGGCGACGGTTTCAGGCGTTCATGGTTCCCCTGGCGCCTCTCCGTCCACACCGCGGGGGCGGGCCTCGGCCCATTGTCGTGCCTCCCGATTGCAAAGTTAGGCGCCATTCGTTCAAAAGATGCAAACCAGTCGTTCTGAAGAACGGACTCCCGGCCGAAGCCTGAACCCCCGGATTAGAAGCCAAAGAAAAATAGACAGAAAAAAAGATTGCCAATAACAAAATTTTATCTTATCTTTGCGCATGGGATACTACATGCCATGCTCCATAAAACAAAAATGGCGGAGAGTCCCCTGCTAAAAAGTATAAGACAATGAGAACAAAGACGATGTATAGATTGTTGCTGGCCGCGGCGCTTTCGCTGTCGGCCACATCGGGTTTCGCACAAGCCAAAATCGTACAAAGGAAGACGACGAACACACACACCACACGCAAGGAAACGCCAAGCGTGAAGAAGAAAACGGGCAACGTGCGCAAAGCCCCACGCCTTCAAGAGCCCACGGGCCGTTACTCCACGGAGTATCTTTCAGACGAGAACATCACCGTCAACGGCGTCAGCTTTGTGATGAAGGGCGTGCAGGGCGGCGTGTTCACCATGGGGGCGACGCCCGAGCAGGAGCGGGGCGACAACATCGTCTACGGCGACGAGCGGCCCGTGCACCGCGTGGCCGTAAGCAGCTTCCGCATTGGGCAGACGGAGGTGACCCAGCAGTTGTGGCAAGCCGTGATGGGCACCAACCCGTCTAAGTTCAAGGATGGCGACTATCCGGTGGCGCAGGTCAGCTGGAATGACTGCCAGGACTTCATCAACCGCCTGAACGGCCTGACAGGCCGCCGCTTCCGCCTGCCGACCGAGGCGGAATGGGAGTATGCCGCACGCGGCGGCAACCAGAGCCACGGCTACAAGTATGCGGGCTCGAACGACCTGGACGACGTGGGCTGGTATAGCGCCAACAGCCTCTCGCCAAGCGGCCTTGAGACCTTGCCGCACTACATCGCGAGGAAAGCGCCCAACGAACTGGGAATCTATGACATGAGCGGCAACGAGATGGAGTGGTGCCAGGACGGCTATGGCAGCTATAGCGCCAAAGGACAGACCAACCCCACGGGACCGTCGTCGGCCTCCAAGCGCGTCTATCGTGGTGGCGCCTACAGCAGCAACGACGGAGGCTGCAGGGTGTCGATCCGTGGCGGTCTGGAACCTTATGACAGCGGCACCATTGGCTTGCGCCTGGCCTTGTAGGCACGCCAAGAAGCCGACGGGACGGCGGACGCCGGCTTCGGGGTTTCGGAGGAAACTGTCGCCCCGCTGATTTTACAAAGTGAAAGCGGCCTTCAGAGCTTCTCAGAAGGCCGTTCAGAGGAGCCCGGAAGGGCCTTCTGAAGCCCTCTGAAGGCCGTTCTTGCATCCGCCCCGCGGTTTTTCCGGCTTCTTGACAAAACGGTAAGCCTTTCCCAGGAAAAATCTTTCAGAATGTCACTCCACAAGGCCAAGGGGCGACATTCTGCCCAAAGCGCCAAGCACGGCGCCTCCATGGACTATTCCTCCTTTTCGAGGCTCTTGACATAGTCTTTCGGCAACACGCCAAACTGATTTTTGAAGCACTTGGCAAAATAGCTTGAAGACGTGAATCCCACATCCAGAAGCACCTCGGTCACGCGCCTGCCCTCGCGGAGCATGCGCGCGGCACAATCGAGCCGGTAGTGCTTGATGTAGTCGACGGGCGACATCTTGGTCAGCGTCCTCAACTTGCGGTAGAAGCTGCTACGGCTCATGTTGAGTTCGTCGGCAAGGTTGTTGACCGAGAAGTCCTCGTCAGAGAGGTTGGCGTCGAGATAGTCGTTCGTGGTCTTCATGAACTTATAGTCATCGCCCGACATCCCGAGGTTGCCGTTGTCCTTGGCCGAGGCATTTTCCTTGACGACCTTCTGCATACGCTCATAGAACACTTGCCGCATATGCAGCAGGTTGTAGATTTGCAAATGGAGCTGGCGGATGGAGAAAGGCTTCTCAAGATAGACATCGGCACCGACCTCCAGTCCCTCCTCTTTCGACTGCACCATGGTCTTGGCCGTGAGCAGGACAACGGGGATGTGCGAGTAGTTGATGTTCTGCTTCACCCTCTTGCACAGTTCGATGCCATTCATTTCCGGCATCATCACGTCGCTGACAATCAAGTCGACGTTGGTGTTCTTGAGCTGCCCCAACGCGTCAACGCCATTCTCCGCCGTGACGACGCGATACCACTTTCTCAGCTGCGAGGCCGTGAGGTTGAGCAGGTCGGCATTGTCCTCAACAATCATCAGCGTGAACTTCCGCGTGTCCGCACATCCCTCGTCGTCCGCCAGAGCCTGCGCCGCGTCTGATTCCGTCGTGGTGTCGACACAGGCCTGCTCCCTGTCCTGCTTGCCGGAAAGGAGCCTGACGGGCAACTCCAGCCTGAAGTCGGAGCCGCCCCCCTCGGCATCCACGACATAGAGCCTGCCGCCATGCTCCTCGGCGATGCCGCGTGCGAAGGCGAGGCCCAGTCCGGTGCCTATCTTCCGTGCGAGATTGTCGTCCTCGGCCTGATAGTAAGCATCAAAGATGTGCTCCTTGTCCTTGTCGGCCACGCCGTCGCCATCGTCGGCGACCGAGATGCGCAGCAACCCGCCTCCCAGGCGCTCCAGCTTGAGGTCGATGCGCGTCTTGGCGTATTTCTGCGCGTTGCTCAGCAAGTTCATCAACACCTTCTTGACCATCTCCTCGTCCAAGGCCGTGACCACCTGCTCCACGGGCAACTGCAGGGTCAGCCCGATGTGCCTGATTCTGTCGTAGTCGGCAAACTGGTCGTACATGCTCTGGACGATGGCGTTGACATTCGCATTGGCGAGTTTCAACTCGATCTTGCCCCGGTCCATCTTCTGAAAGTCGAGCAGATGATTGATGACGCCCAAGAGATAGTCCACGTTTCTGCGCATAACGCCGACATAGCGCCTGGCCTCATCGGCCGAGGAGTTTTGCTCAAGCAGCTGCAACGGCAGGCTGATCAGGCTCAGCGGCGTGCGTATCTCATGCACCAGGTCAATGAAGAACCTGGTCTTCGACTGGAAAGCCAGCTTCTCCTGCTCCGTCTTATACTGCTCCATGCGCACCTCGTATTTCTTCCGCATCGCCTTCCTGTTCCAGCGGATGAGGAGGAAGAGCGCCACCACGATAGCGAGGAAGTAGCCGAGATAGGCCCACACGGTCATGTACCATGGTGGCAGGACAACCACCTTCAGGCTGGTCACGACGCTGCCGTCGGCCTGACGGACGAGGAACCAGTACGTTCCGGGCGGCACGTGCGAATAGGTCACTTCGGTATTGTCCGCCTCCTTGACCCACATCCGGTCGTAGCCCTTCAACTGGTATTCGAACTGCGGGCGCGAGGCGTTGCCATAATTGGGCGACGACAAGTGCAGCGTGAAACTGTTGTCGGTATAGGGCAGCCTCACCTCCTGGGCGACATAGAGCTGTCCGCCCACGCCCAGGCGTTCGGCCTCCTCGGCCGAATTGGCGGCCCAGGGGAAAGAGATGGTGGTGACGTAGATGTGGCGCGAGGGCAAGTTCTTGACAAGTCGTGAGGGATGGAAGCTGTAGAAGCCCCCGTCGGCCCCGACATAAATCTCGCCCGACTTGCCACAGAACACGGCGTTGCGCGCGTCATTGGCGTTCCACCCCTCGGGCAGATTGTCGAAGAGGGTCTGCCGGCCGGTGGCGACATTGTAGCGCAGGAGGCCGTTGTCGGCTCCCATCCACAAGCATCCGCGCGTCTCCTCGCTGATGAAGTTGATGGCGAGGCTGTTCACGCCGACGGTGTGGAAGTTGTCATGCCTGGCATCATAATAGCACAGTCCGCTGGTGGTGGCCACCCACAGCCTGCCCCTTTGGTCGCACCTCACGGCAATGACGCCGTTGCTCGGCAGCGAGTTGGGGTCGCCCGGACGGCTGGTATAGGTCGCGATGGCCTTGTTAGACGGCTCTATCCTCACCAGTCCGCCCGATGCCGTCGCACCCCATATTCGGCCTTCCCGGTCCTCGGCAAGGCTCAAGATGGAGGTCATGGAGCTGATCTGATAGCCGTAGAAGTTGTTTGAGGCCTGGTCGAACCGGCACACTCCCCATGCCGTGCCCACATAGATTTGGTTGTCGTGCGCCCTGAGCAGGCACTGCACGTTGTTGCTTGCCAGCGTATAGGGGATGTTGGGCGAATACGTGTAGTTTTTCACGCTTGTGCCGTTGACGACGGTCAGGCCATACTGGCGCGTACCCACATAGAGGGTGTTGCCCACGGCCAGCAGCGTCTGCACGTTGCCCCTTATGCCGGTGGCCTTGAACGAGCCGTCATAGGAGTAGAGCCCGTGCGACGTGCCGACCCACAGGCGCCCGTCGGCCGTGTTGGCAAAGGCGTGAACCAGCAGGTTGGCATTGTCTATCGGCAGGCTGACAAAGGAGAACTGGCTGGTCATGGCTGGCAGATAGCGCACGCCCTCGTTGTCGGTCATCACCCACAAGGTGCCGTCGCCATCGCGAAGCAGGGCGCGGACCGACTCGTCGGCAAGATGCGAGAACTCGGGCACGACGCCACACTCGCCCGTAACGGTGTTGCACGCCAGCAGGCCGTGGTCGGTGCCCAGCAGCAGCCGGTGGGCGCCGTAGGGCTGTATGGCGGTGACGGCCTCCGAGGAAGACGGCGCCTTGAAGGCCACCTTGACAAGCTTGTTGCCCTTGCGGTCGTATCGGTAGAGGCCTTGCGAACAGCCCACCCACAAGCTGCCGTCCACCATGCCGAGGCACAGGGGCTGCTTCATGTTGGCAAAATCAGGAATCGACGCGCTGGCGAGGAGGCGGCCGCCACCGTCGTAGATGCTGAGCCGGCCGTCTACGGACACCTGGCACACCCGCCCCTGATGGTCGACGAGGAGGTCGGTGACGAATCCGCCGTGGCGGCTGTCTTGCGTAAGCGTTCCGCTGACGGTGTCGTAGACGAAGAACCCCTGCCCCAGGGTGGCTATCCATATCCGCGAATCCTTGCCGCGCGCCATCTTGGTGACCATAGACCGGATGACCACATCGTATTTCGTCCGCTTGTCGAAATGGGAGAAGCTGCCATCGCGGCGATGATAGATTTCGATGCCATAATCGCCGCCGGCCCACATGTCGTCGCCGACCTCGAGGAGGGAATACACGGAGCTGCTCTTTGGCGCGCTGCCGCCGGTGTTGACATTGCGCAGCACCTGGTTGTTGACACCATCAAAGCGGTTAAGCCCGTTGGCGGTGCCGAACCACATAAAGCCATAGCGGTCGTGCAGGGCACAGTTGACCGTATTGTCTGAAAGTCCTTGCGAGGTCTTGAATGTGAAAAACTTCTGCCCCTCTATTCCATAGGCATGGGCAGACAGGAACATCAAGGAAAGGACGAGTATATAACGCAAATCGCGGATTGACGTGTCGGCATGTACTCTCATGGCAAACCAAATTTATATATTGCAAAGATAACGTAAACAAGTGGAAAGACAAAAGAAAAAACAATTTTCTTTTCCCACAAAGGACAACATATAAAAAACCCGTGCGGTCGACAAACAGGCCGCACGGGAATATTAAAATCTAGTTAGAAAATAAACTGCTGAAAAGACTCTTGTTTTTTTACTTGACAACTCTCTTCTTGCCATTCTGGATGACGATGCCCTTGTAGCCCTTGCTCACCCGCTGACCGGCAATATTGTAGACCGGGGCATTGGCATTCCAAGAGTCGGGAGCGGTGACGCCCTTGATGGCCGTGGGCTCGCTTGCGCCGAAGTAGACGAGCTGGAAGTTGTCCACCACAATCCAGTCTTGGTCATTGGCGTTGTCCTTCTCGATGCCGAAGGTCAGGTTGTCGCCTTCCTTGACTTGGAACGGAGCGGAGGCGTTCAGATAGAGACCGTACTCGAAATACTCGGCTGCCGTCCAGACGTCATCAGGCTGCCATCCGGCAGGACCATTCCAGCCAATGCCGGGAACCTTGTTGATGCCCTCGGTAATGGGAACCAACGGAAGCTCATAGTCGCCGGCGTTCTCGATATAGAGATAGGCCAACTGCTGCTGTGCCTCGCCATCGACAAACTTCTGCTGCTCGGCCTCGCGCGAACCGTCACGATAGTAGCCGTTGAAGCGAATCTGATAGTAGCCTGCCGGCAGGCCGGAGACGGTCTGGTTCAAGTCGAAGTTCGCGGTGTTCCATCCTTCGTAGACGAAGTCCTGATGACGGCCGCCGGCATCGTTTACCGAGTGTCCGCCGTCAACCGAGTTGTCGGTCCAGCCAGCGGCATTGTCAAACTTGTCGAAGCCCGGATGCTGCAACTTGTAAGTGGCGTCTTGGGGATGCTCTTCCGTAGCCGTCGCAAGCAACTGGTCGCGCTGTTCGGCAGACACGAGCTTCCACTGCGACTTGAGGTCGTTCACGTCAGTGGCAATCGTGGAAACCGTGGCGAAATAGTTGCGGCTGTCGACATCGCCGGCATCCGTGATCGATCCGGGATCCAAAGCGAGAATATACTGGGTTCCGTCGCCCTCGACACCGCCGCGCTCAATGTTGTAGACACCATCCTTGCCTTCTACCGGCACAAACTTCCACACGTCCTGGTTCGGGGTGTCGGTGTAGCCGCCATAGTTGAGATAACGGCCGTCGGCGCCATTCTCACGGTTGATTGTGAAGCCGTCGCCACTGGCAGCAAGCGTGAACTCGATGCCCGGCTGGCCCAAAGCCACGTGCGTGCCCCAGTCGGAGCCACCCTGCAGGAAGCGCTTGCCACCCACATTATAAATATAGAACTTGCCGTCGGCGGGTGCCTCGCCATTAAAGACGTCTTGCACCTTCACGGAGGCGGCATTCTTGGCGGCCAGCCTCAGATCGCTCTGGGGAGCGTTGAACTCGTCGGCGGTGGTACCCGTCTGGGCCACATTGTCGGCATTGGCAATTGCGGCCGTGAGGTCGGCGTCGTCGCCCTGGTCAATACTCTTGGCAAGATTGATTATACCCACGAGGTTGTCATAGGCGTCGGCAGCGGCCTTGACCTGGGTCAGCTCGTTGGTAAGCGTGTTCGAAGCGTTGTTGATCGTTGCGGCGTCTGTCGAGGTCAAAGCGTTGTTGGCGGCCTCCTTGGCGGCCTCGTAAGCGGCGGCCAAAGCCGGAGGCACGGAGCCCGTGTAGGCGTTTGCGGCATCAATGGTGGCCTGGAGGCCTGCAATCAGTTCGGAAACGTCGCCACTGATCTGCGCGCCCTCGTACTTCAGCGAGAAGTCGGAGAAGATGGTCCAGTCGTCAGCAACGCCCTCGCTCTTGCGCACACCAACACGCAGCGTGCCGTCGGTCACGATGACCTTGATGGGAGCGTTCTGATAGCCACCCCTCCAAAGCACGTAGTTGGCACAATCCGTATTGTCGGGCACATAGCCGTATTCTGACGGCGTCTCGGCATCCAGCATCAACTGGCCGTTGTAGCCATTGGCGTCAAAATCGGGCTGGGCGCCATCGATGATGGACATCAGCTTGGCCGAAGACGTGCCGGCATAATACTCGGCACGAAGGTTCTCAGTACCCTCCTGGCGGTTGGCGGCCACGAACGTCTGCGGATAATCGCGTGCGGCAGTAGAACCGTCACGATAATAACCGCGCACGGAGAACTCGTAAGTGCCGTTAGGAATGCCTGTAAGGACCTGGTAATAATCAAAGGCCTTCGTGCTCCAATACTCATGGACACTCTGTGCGGCGGTCAGCCCAAGGTTGCCACCTGCGATGGCCGAGACGGGACCGACGCCGGAACCGTTATCCAGGTCTTTCTCGTCGGCCTGCCATGCTACGGGCTTGTAGTTGTTGGCCAGGGTGACATTCTTCAAAAGATAGCTGACGTCCGATGGGTTCTCGGGCGTGGCGTTGGCAGAATCGGCCGCAATGCGGTCCTTGAAGCTGACAAGCTGCCAGACGGTCGTCTCGTTGTCGATGCCTGTGGTCAGCTTGGGCACGGCGTCGCCCGACACGCCAAAGATGTATCCGCCGGTGCCTCCTTCTATATAATAGCCGTTGGCATATTGCGGATACTCACCCGTCGACGAAGAGACGTCCCAGCCATTCTCGTAATTGTTGTGGTCAAGATAAAGCAGTCCGCCATCAAAGATGCCGGAACCGTCAATATTGCCATTGCTTGCAAACTGGGAATCGATCCACCAGGAATAATAGCCGGGATAAGAGACCGACTCGGCGGGGTTGTGGAAAATAAAGGGGATGCCCAGCGTGCCTACGTTCAAGCCCGTGGTCCATCCCGAGGGTTCCGTCGTATTACTCTGAAGCCATAACTTGGTGGCTGGATTATAGACATAGAACGTGCCACCCTCTGGAGGCAACTCCGACGTCGTGTAAGACGCTTGGGCATTCAAACCGCTTGCGGCCAGCAATCCCATTGTCATTAAAAGTAAACACTTCTTCATAGGAAAACGTTTTAATTATAATAGGTAAGATAGTTGAGTTCTTGGACACAAAATTATGAATAAGCAGGAAATATAATGAATAAGAATTATTCAAAAGTGGACAAAAATTAGCCAATAACTAAAACTTTTGCGGATTATTATTGTAAAAGATACGCTAATTGCGGGGCCTTTTGCGACTTCTTTACCTGATTATGGCTTTTTTTGAATAGAAATTCTTCTTACACATTATATATAATATCTATATTTGCAAACATAAAACTTAAAAATCATTTTTTGCAAACATGAGAAACTTACTCTTCACGCTTGCCTTAGGTGCTTCAATGGCAGCGACGGCACAGACATCGCTCTTCGAGCCCTGCCGAAACACCGACTTGCGATTGCCCGCAGTGCCTTTAATCATCAACGACCCTTATGTCTCGGTGTGGTCGATGACGGACAAACTGACCGATGCCGCACCCCAGCATTGGACCGGCCAGGAAAAGACCATTGACGGCCTGCTTCGAGTGGACGGCACCACATACAGGTTTCTTGGCAAAGAAAAGGACCACGTCTTCCAAGCCGTCATCCCCATGGCCGACGCGGGGCCGTGGCAGGCCCGGGTGACCTATACCCCACAACCAGACGCCAAATGGACGGCCGTCGACTTCGACGAGTCGGCCTGGCTGACACAAAGCGGGGCCTTCGGCTCGGGAGGCGAATATCCGTATTGCAACACATCGTGGACGGCTGAGAACAGCGACATCTATATCCGGCGACACTTCACCCTGACCCAAAAAGAGTATGACGACCTGCAGAACGACAACCTGTATTTCATCTTCTCACACGACGATGTCTGCCAAGTGTACATCAACGGCCACCTGATTACGCAAACCGGAGAGACCTGGATACAGAGAGAACTGTCTCCACAATTGTCTTCACGGCAGAAGAAAAACTTCCTGCGGGTGGGCGAGAACGTCATCGGATACCATGTGCACAACACCTTACATGGCGCCTATGCCGACATCGGCCTGTTCAGAGACACGAAGACGGATAATGGCAACATCCTCACAGCAACGCAAAACGGACTGGGCAAGGTGCTGGCCACCAGCTCCTACTATAACTTCACCTGCGGGCCCGTGAATCTCGACCTCGTCTTCACCGCTCCCATGGCCATGGACAACCTCGACCTCATCTCCACACCGATCAACTACGTCTCTTACCGGGTGAGGGCGAATGACGGGAAGAGCCACAACGTACAGATCTATATCGGCATGTCGCCCGACTTTGCCACCAACTCTCCCAACCAGGCCACAAGGAGCCAGTACTTCACGACGGCCAACGACTTCGAATATGTGCGCGCGGGGGTCAACGGACAACGGCCGCTGGCTACCGGAGACCTGACGTGCATAGATTGGGGATACTTGTATTTGCCAAGCGTCAACGGCGGCGTGACGATGGGCGACCAAAACGTGGTGGAGAAGCAGTTCGTCAGCGACGGCACGCTCTTCACACGCGACCGCACACGCATATCGAGCACCGACCAGAGCACGATGCCCACGCTGGCCTATGGACACGACTTTGGAAACATCGAGGCCGACTCAAGCTATATGATGATCGGCTACGACGAGGTGACCGACGTGCAATACATGGGCACCCAATACAAGGGCTACTGGGCACGGGACGGCAAGACAATCGTACAGGCACTTGCCGAATATCGTGACAACTACACGGCCAACATGAGAAAGGCACGAGAGTGGGACGCACGCATCTATGACGACGGACTGACCGCGGGGGGAAACAAGAAATATGCCGAAATCCTTTCGGGATGCTACCGGCAGACGCTCGGAGCGCACAAACTGTTCCAAGACAAGGATGGCGACTTGATGTATTTCTCCAAAGAGGACAACTCGGGCGGATTCATCAACACCGTCGACGTGACCTACCCCGCCGCACCGCTGCTCATGGCCTATAACACCGCACTGGAGAAAGGCGCACTAGAGGGCATCATGAAATACTGCTACGACACCAGCCGATGGGGATTCGACTTCCCGCCGCACGACCTGGGATTCTACCCTGTCGCCGACAACCAGACCTACGCCATCAGGTTCCCCGGAAACGGTGGGGACTTCGGCGGAAACATGCCTATCGAGGAGGCTGGAAACATGCTCACCCTCACGACGATGGTTTCCCTGCTCGATGGCAACGCCGACTTCGCCTCAAAATACTGGGACCTGCTGACCAAGTGGACCAAATATCTCTCTGCCAATGGCCAAGATCCGGAAAACCAACTTTGCACGGACGACTTCGCCGGACACAGCGCACACAACACGAACCTGTCGCTCAAAGCCATCATGGGCATTGCCGGATATGCCCTCATGGCACAGATGAAGGGCGAGGAGGACACTTACACCCAATACATGAACCGGGCCAAGGAGATGGCGCAAGTCTGGATAAACACGGCAAAAGCGGACAACGGAACCTACTATAAGCGCGCTTTCGACAACAACAACACGTGGAGCCTGAAGTATAACCTGATATGGGACAAGGTATGGGGCACGAGCCTCTTCCCCAACAGTGTGAAGGACACCGAGCTCAGCTACTATGTGAACAACCACATGAACACCTACGGCATCCCACTCGACGACCGCGAGGCTTATACCAAGAGCGACTGGCTGACATGGGTTGCCACGCTCGAAGACTCTAACGAAGGCTTCACCAGCATCGAGGACTACGTGTGGAAGTATATCAACGAGACTCCGACACGCTGGCCGGTGAGCGACTGGTACTGGACGACCTCGGGAGAGTGGCGCGGATTCAGGGCACGCTCGGTGGTGGGCGGCCACTGGATGAGGGTGCTTGAACATCTTTTCAAGAACCAACCCACGGGAATGGACAAGGTGACCGTGAAAAAAGACAACGTGGAAAAAACTGTCGAGGGCTATTACAATCTTTCTGGCATGAGCGTCCCTTTTTCGCAAAAGGGACTGCTCATCGAAAAATACACGGACGGCACCGCCAAGAAAATGTTAATCAAGTGAAATATGAATAGGAAAAACATGCTTATCGCCGTGGCGCTATGCACGACTCTAACGGCAAGTGGACAGACCCCGGAAGCGGACAACATTGCCATACGCAACACACAACGGGCCATCTCTCTGCTTGACAACGCCATATCCATATACTATAACAAGGATAACAAGCACATCGCCTTCAGATACGACCCCGCCACACACCAACCCGACGGAGAGGTGTCGGTATGGGAATACACTGCCGCCTACGAGGCTGTGAACTCCGTACTGGAAGGCTTGGAAGCCGTCAAGGAACTGGCACCCGCGCTTTATCAAGGCAATCACGACAGATACGTAGGGCTGCTGGCCGACTTGTTCCAGGGCTTGCAGGCCTACAAGGGATCGCTCTCGCTGCCTTCTTACACGGGAAGGAACCAATGGAGTGTTTATGCCGTGGACCGTGGCGCCAACCCCGCCGACAAGAACTATAAGGAAAACGTCTACGATGACCAAATGTGGATTATGCGCGAGGACATGCGCGCCTACAGGCTTACCGGCAACGGACAGTATCTCACTGACGCTTACAGCCTGGGACGATACGTCCTTGACGGATGGGACTGCACGCTTGACGCAAACGGCGAAGAATACGGAGGCATCACATGGGGACCGGGATACACCAGCAAGCACGCCTGCTCGAACGGACCCGTCGTGTCGCCACTGGCCTGGCTGGCTGAGGACTACAAGAACAACTCGAGAAAAATTAGCTATTACGACCTCAACGCACAGGGCACACGAGTGGCTCACAGCACTACGAGGTCTGAATATTTTCTGAACTTCGCACGCAAGGTCTATGCCTTCCATATCAAGACTTTCCACCATGCGGGCAACAAACTGTTCTGGGATATGTGCGGAGGGGTGGCTGACTGGACGACGAAGACAATCGACGGTGTGGAATACCGACAGCACGTCGACATCGGAGGGCCTACGGGCGAGACCTTCAGCTACAATACCGGTTCGATCATCTCCGGCGGAGCCGACCTCTTCCGTCTGACGGGCGACAGCACTTATCTTGACGACATCAGGACGTTTATCGGAAACGCGACAAGCGGATTCACACGCCGATACGCATTCACGAAAGACGACAAACGCGTGGTTTTGCACCCTTATCATGACAAATACGGCAATGGCGAAATCGGAAACGCTTGGTTCAACGACGTGCTCATCCGCTCGTTTATTGACGCCAACGCCGTCGATTCCACTCTCGGCGTGACGGGACTGGAATACGCGCAAGAGAACTTAGACTATGCTTATGACAACCTCCTCGTCGACGGATTGCTGCCCGCTGACTTGGTGACGGCGAGCGACAGGGTCATCAACCTGCAACAGGAAATGGCCTTTATCTCTGTATACGCCCAACTGGCCAAGTACCAATCACGCAAGGCGCACACGGCAACAGGCATTGCCAACATCTCCGCAAAAAGCAACCGTGAGGCCGGCAGCAAAGCCGTGTACGACCTCGCTGGGCGGAAGGTGGATTCCGGAGAGGCCATAGACACGTTGCCCCACGGCATTTATATCACCGGACATAAGAAGATTGCACGATAGTCCACGCAATGCTCCGTTACAGTAAGAAGGTGTAGTGGAGGGTTTTACAACGGTTTCCCCAACACGGGGAAGCCGTTGTCATCATAGCTGATGTCCTTCAGGCGCACGTCCTTCCGCATTTGCCCATTGGAGAAATACTTGGTTTCGTATAGCAGTTGCGGGGACGCGCCATCCTCGCCATTCACGACGCAAATGTCGGAAGGACTGAAGATGCTGTCTTCAGGAACGGACGAGAAGACCGGCTCGTGACTCTTTTTCCAATTTTTAGGGTTCAAGAGATCGCTGCCGACCGGAGCCGTGAGCATGCCTAACGAGCCATACGTTGTCCAACAGCCACTTGCCGAATAGTATATGATGACATTGCGGCCATCCGCACTAAACATGATTTCGGGATTCTCGTTCACATAAATAGGATAAGTCATGCTCTCGCCGTTGGAGCTTATCCATTGACGCTCCCACTCGTAGTCAGGCTGAGAAATCTTCACCCTGGGGGAGTCGAGTGTCCAGGGATTCTTCATCCGCGCGATAAATATGCACTGCACCTCCACGTCGCTACGGCGATGCTGCCAGCCCGACCATACCAGGTATTGCCGCCCCTTGACGACAAGCGTGGAGGGATGGATGCCCCAGTTCCAGTCCTTATCGGTAATGATGGGGCCGCGAAGCCGATATTTTCCTTTCATCGGGTCGTCGGATTCGCTTTCCAAGACATAGAGTTGGTGGTCATCCGTATTGCCGTCATCAAATTCGAAATAAATATACCATTTATTACCAATACGGTGCAACTCCGGCGACCATATGTTGTGTACTTTCGCCTCCATTTCACTAGAGAGGGGAAAGATGTCCCGGCTCCTTGCCTTCGAAAGCTTTTTTAAATCGTCAGTTTGCCATAACACCACTTTGTCATGGTTGTAAACCTGCATCGTGTAGTAATAGTTGCCCTTGTAATAGGTGGCATACGGATAGCTCACTTGGTCAAAGAGCGTAATGCCTTCCTGCTTCTGCCGGCATCCCCAAAGCGGGAACACGGTTACGGCAAGCAATAGAATGTAAAAAACATGGTATTTATATGATAGACGCATGAATTCGTTTCTATGTAATTATATTTGCAAATATACGTCTTTCTTTTCATTTTTGGAAACAAATAGCTTTTTTTTTTATTTTTGCCCTCATATTGGATGAAAAAGCGTGAAATATCAAGGCCGGAAGTGCTCTATGAACAAAAAGTTGTTTTATTTGAATGGTTTTTTTTCAAACTTCGGGAGGTTATTTCCTAATTTTGTTTGACAATCAAATTCAAAAGCCTGATCTTTTTAAACATAGCCTAATAATTAAAACATAAAAGCCTAATGAAAACAATCCGATTCAACTATTCCGGGTATAAAGGCCTGCTAGCAATCGTTTTCATGGTATGGGGATGCTTCATGGTGTCCTGCAGCGATGACGACGGACCAAGCACGGGCTACGACCCGTCAAAGCAAGTCTCCATCACAGACTTTACGCCAAGGCAAGGGGGTGTTGGACAGAAGCTGGTCGTATATGGCGACAACTTCGGCAACGACACCTCTAAAGTCAAGGTCAAGATTGGCGGTATTCCCGCCACCCTTATCAATGTAAAGAACGACGCACTCTATTGCTTCGTTCCCTCCAAAGCCTATTCCGGCATCATTGAGGTTTCCGTTGGCGATGACAGCCTGCACACGCAGACGGCCGTGGCCAAGGACACCTTCAACTATCAGCGCAAGATGGTCGTGGGAAGCCTCTGCGGATATAAGAACGAGTATGACGACCAGGGATGGCACGATGGTCCGTTCTCAACCTGTTCGGGATTCACGGACGACGGTTGCCTGACCTTCGACCCTCTGGACCACACGAAGCTTTATGCCGTCTACGACAACAACGCGCACGGCATCCAAGTTCTCGACCTGAAAAACCAAGAGGTGAGCACAATCCTTTCCCTGTCAGACTTTGACAACCAACGCTTGCGCTCCATCGACTTCTCCCTGGACGGGCAATGGATGTTTATCTCTACCGACCGTGCCGACCGCCAGCAGCAGAGCCCGAGCGTATGGGCCGTCAAACGCAATGACGACGGCACTTTCTCAGACAATTCCTACCGCACGGTGATCGCGGCCTACATGCAGTGTAACGGCGCGGCCGTCCATCCCGTCAACGGCGAGCTATACTTCAACAGCTTTGAGCGTGGACAAGTATTCCGACTCGACCTCAACAACTTCTTTAATGCCTACAACACCGGCAGCACCTGGAAGCCCAACTTCGTGGATGGCAACTTCAAGGAAATCTTCACCATTCAGGATGTGGGCTGGGAGTTTAAGATCTTCATTCATCCATCAGGAAAATACTGCTACATCGTTGTCATCAACCAGAACTACATCCTGCGGTCAGACTATAACGAGGCTACGAAGACTTTCGCCCCACCCTATGTCGTGGCGGGACAAGACCGCGTGGCAGGATGGCAGGACGGCGTAGGTACTTCGGCCCTGATGAACCGTCCCTACCAAGGTGTATTCGTGAAAAACGAAAACTATGAGAAAGAAGGCCGTGACGACATCTACGACTTCTACTTCACGGACTGCCTCAACCAGTGCGTGCGCTATCTCACTCCTGACGGCATTGTGCGCACATACGCCGGCCGCGGAACTTCTTCCCAGACCAGCGACACCAACGTATGGGGTACTGAGGACGGCGACCTCCGCGTGACAGCCCGCTTCCGTGACCCGACCGGACTGGCATACGACGAGAACAGCAACACATTCTATATTCTCGACAAGAACAACCGAAAGATAAGAACCATCTCGATGGAGAAATAACACCTAAACGCGCTATTAAATGAAACGAATACTATCATTGATAACGTTGTTGCTTTGTGTCGCCTTCTCGGCACGCGCACAACAACAATTAGAGATTACGGGTAACGTCTCTGACGCACAGGGACCGCTTGTGGGTGTGAGCGTTATTGTAAAAGATGCCAAAGGACTTGGTACGGTAACCGACTTGGACGGTAACTATAAAATAAAGGTTGGCCAGTATCAAACCTTGGTGTTCAGCTATCTCGGATACAAAGAAGTGAACATCTTGGTCAAGGGGGACAAGAAGTCCATCAATGTGAAAATGACCGAGGAGAAAGTCAACGCCGTGGACGAAGTGGTGGTAACCGGTCTCGGCACACAGAAGAAACTCACCGTGACAGGTGCCATCACGAATGTGAATATGGACAACCTGAAGCAGTATTCCACCTCGAACCTCACGAACGCACTTGCCGGAAACGTTCCGGGCATCATCGCCATGCAGTCGTCCGGACAGCCGGGAAAGAACACTTCCACCTTCTGGATCCGCGGTATCTCCACCTTTGGAGCAAGCAGCGCCGCCCTCATCCTTGTGGATGGCTTCGAGCGCAACAACATCGACGACTTGAACATTGACGACATCGAGAGCTTCTCCGTGCTGAAGGACGCCTCCGCTACGGCCATTTACGGCTCGAAGGGTGCCAATGGCGTAATCCTCATCACGACAAAGCATGGCAAGTCGGGCAAGATCAACATCAACGGAAAGTTTGAGACCTCTTACAACACGCGTACGAGGACGCCGAAGTTTGTCGACGGCATGACCTACGCCCAACTGCTCAACGAGGCGCGTGTCACACGCAACCTTCCTCCACAATACCAGCCGGAGGAGCTCGCGCTGATCCAGTCGGGACTCGACCCTGACTTCTATCCCAACGTAGACTGGTCAGACCTGCTGCTCAAGGACGGCGCCATGAGTTATCGCGCCGACGTCAGCCTCTCCGGCGGCGGTAGCACGGCACGCTATTTCGCCTCTATCGCCTACATCGAGGACCAGGGTATGTATAAAACCGACAACACCCTCAAAGACAAGTATGACACGAATGCCAACTACAAGCGTTGGAACTATCGCGTAAACCTCGACATTGATGTGACGCCCACCACCGTGCTCCGTCTCGGCGTCAGTGGCAACCTCAACAAGCGCAACAGCCCCGGACTAGGCGACAACGACGTGTGGGGAGAACTTTTCGGCTATAACGCACTCTCCACCCCCGTGCTCTACAGTAACGGGTACGTCCCCGCCTATGGGCGTGAAAGCTATCAGATGAACCCTTGGGTGTCGGCTACTCAGACCGGATACAACCAGGACTGGGACAACAACATCCAGTCGAACGTCACGCTTGACCAAAACCTCGACTTCATTACGAAAGGACTCAGCTTCACAGGACGATTCGGTTATGACACGTATAACAGCAACTGGATCAACCACCACGTACAACCGGCCATGTGGCACGCCAACAGCCGCAATCCCGACGGAACAATCATCTGGGACCAATTGCAGAACGAGACCGACATGACGCAGGATTCTGGCGGAGACGGCTCGCGCCACGAATTCCTCGAATTGCTGTTGCGCTGGAACCGCAGATTCGGCGAGGTGCACAACTTCGGCGCCACAGCCCGTTTCACCCAGGACTCCAACATTCAGACCCAGAACATCGGCACTGACGTCAAAAACTCTGTAAGCCGCAAGAACATGGGCCTGGCCGGACAGGTGACTTACAACTACGCTCTGCGCTACTTCCTGGACTTCAACTTCGGTTACAACGGATCAGAGAACTTCGCCGACCATCACCGCTTCGGATTCTTCCCCGCATTCTCTCTCGCATGGAACATCGCCGAGGAGTCCTTTGTGAAGAAAAACGCGAAGTGGCTTGACATGTTCAAAGTGCGCTACAGCTGGGGAAAGGTGGGCAACGACAACACCGGCGGCAACCGCTTCCCCTACCTTTACACCATCGGCACCACGCCCACCGTGTGGAACTGGGGCTATGGCAACACTGGCTCGGGCACAAACAACATCTCGGACGGCTACCACTACACGCAGGTCGCATCGCCTGACGTGACATGGGAGGTTGCCAAGAAGATTGACTTGGGCTTTGACCTCGTGGCCTTCTCTAACCGATTCTCGCTGACAATGGACTACTTCCACGAGAACCGCACGGGCATCTTCATGCAGCGCAACTTCTTGCCGGGCATCGTCGGCCTGGAAAGCACCCCATGGGCCAATGTCGGCACCGTTACCGCCGAAGGCTTTGACGGGAACTTTGAATACAAAGACCATATCGGCAAGGTGAACTGGACCGTGCGTGGCAACATCACCTATAGCAAGAACACGATTGGCGAATACGATGAAGAAAACCACGTGTATCCGTATCAGGACACGAAGGGATACCGCATAGGCCAACAACGCGGACTTATCTCGGAAGGACTGTTCAGGGATTACGACGACATTCGCAACTCTCCGCAGCAGCAGTTCGGTCCTGTCCAGCCCGGTGACATCAAGTACAAGGACGTCAACGGCGACGGCGTTGTCGACAACGGTGACATCTGCGCCATCGGTGCCACCAATACTCCCAGCCTCATCTACGGCATCGGAGCCTCTGTCCAGTGGAACGGATTCGACTTCAACCTCCACTTCCAAGGCGCCGGAAAGTCCACGTTCATCATCAATGGAAAGACGGTCTATGCTTTCAGCGAAGACCGCTGGGGCAACATCCTCAAGGATCTGACTGACAACCGCTGGATCTCAAGCGACATCTCCGGAACCAAGGATACGGAAAATCCCAACGCCTCCTATCCGCGCCTGAGCGTCAACACACGCGACATGACTACCGCCGGCGTGCAAAACAACTCGCAGGCCTCTTCGTTCTGGCTCCGCAACGGACGGTATCTCAGGCTCAAGAACCTGGACATCGGCTACACCTTGCCCAAGCCCTTGGTAAACGCAATTCATTTCACCAATGTACGTTTCTACATCTCTGCCCAGAACCTCTTCACGTGGTCCACATTCAAGCAGTGGGATCCTGAGCTCGGCAGCAGCAACGGCGAGGCTTATCCTATCACGAAGTCTATCACTGCTGGTGTGCAAATCAGCCTGTAGATTGACAAAGATTCGCTAATAGAAGAAAGAATAACGTTATGGGGTCTTGCAACCTCAACAATTAAGAATGTTCATGAAAAAGATATATATATATTTAGTAGCCGCCGCACTTGGAACCGGCATAGGCCTGACATCCTGCAACGACTACCTGGACTCAGACAAATACTTTGACGACCGCATCACACTGGACAAGGTCTTCACGGACAGACAGCGCTCACAGCAATGGCTTGCATATGCTTATTCGTTCCTGAAAAATGACAATGCAGATGTTGTCTGTAAGAATGCCTCCACCAACTGGTTCTCTTTTGCCGACGACATGTATTATGGCGACCGTGACGTCCAGTACGACAGCAAGGAAGGTGGGGAGATGTCCTACAACAAGTTCAAACTCGGCGAGTATAACGAGGATGATTTCAATGGCGCCTGGTCAAGATGCTACAACGGCATCTATCAAGCCTCCATATTCATCCACAACATTGACAAGAACAAGGAGATGACTTCCAAGGAGCGAATCGACTACAAGGGACAGGCACGCTTCGTACGCGCCTACTACTACTGGTTGCTCCTACGCCGCTACGGACCGGTGCCCATCATGCCCGACGAGGGTGTCGACTACACCAAGAGCTACGAGGCCCTTGCCACACCGCGCAGCAGCTATGAGGAAGTGGCCAACTACATCAGCGACGAGATGGTGCAGGCCGCCAAAGAGATTCAATATACCAAGCGAGACGCCCAGCATGTCACACAACCCACAAGGGGCGCCGCCCTTGCCACACGCGCCATCGTCCTAACTTTTGCGGCCTCGCCCCTTGCCAATGGCAACACGGACGAGTATGCCCAAGAACTGGTAGACAACGAAGGCCGGCAGCTGCTCAATGCAGATTATAATGAGGAGAAATGGGCCAAGGCGGCCGCCGCCTGCCGCGACGTCATGGAACTCGGCGTATACGACCTCTATCACGCCTCTTTCAGCAATACTGACGTTGCCGGCGCCCCCGCCACCATTGTTCCCGCCGACTCCACCTGCGAGTTCGCCAAACGAGACTGGCCCTACGGATGGAAGAATATCGACCCGATGCAATCTTACCGCGCCCTCTTCGACGGCGACGTCGCTCCCGACGACAACCCCGAGCTCATCTTCACACGGGGCAGCCAGAACGCTGACGATCCGAACATGAGCATGAAGGCTTTCGCACTGCATGAAATGCCTGCCGAATGCGAAGGCTGGAACACGCAGGGCCTGACCCAGAAAATGGTCGACGCCTACTACATGAACGACGGCAGCGACTGCCCAGGCAAGGACAGCGAGATTGGCCGTGGCGACGGCAGCAAGCGCCTCACCGGCTTCACTTCTGCCCGCGACGTGCGGCAGGGCAAATGCAAGCCCCTGGCTGCCAATGTCTCTCTGCAATATGCCAACCGCGAGCCTCGCTTCTATGCGTCCGTAGCCTACAACGGCAGCGTTTGGGAATGCCTGGGCGACCCGACCGAGAGCAAGCACAATCGACAAATCTTCTACTATCGCGGTTCGGGCAATGGCTACAACAACTCCCAGTTCTATCTCCGCACGGGTATCGGTTGCCGCAAGTATTACAACCCGAATGACTATGGCAGGGACTATTCGCTGTACAAAGACCGCGTAGAGCCGGCCATCCGCTATGCCAACATCCTGTTGATGTATGCTGAGTGCCTCAACGAGCTGACCTCTTCTTACCAAGAGCCGTCGTGGGACGGCACCACCACATACAACATCAGCCGTGACGAGACCGAGATGAAGAAAGGCATCGATCCTGTGCGCATCCGGGCCGGACTGCCCGACTATTCCGAGGAAGTCTATGCCAACGCTGACAAGCTGCGTGCCAAGATCAAGCGCGAACGCATGATCGAGCTCATGGGTGAAGGCCACCGCTACTTTGACCTGCGGCGCTGGAAAGACGCGCCTGTAGAGGAAAGCCTCCAAGTTTATGGCTGCAACATCATGATGGACTCGCAACACAAGGCCGAATTCCAGCAGGTGGTGCCCGTCTACAACCTGCCGTCTACATTCTCCGACAAGATGTACTTCTGGCCCATCAGGCACGAGGAGCTGAAGAGAAACATCAAGCTCACGCAGAATCCAGGATGGACCACTTACGACTAATGTTATTCATGCTTGCATCTTCCAAACTCTAATTCATTTAAAGAAATGATGAAAATATTTAATATCAAGACCGTCATGCTGATGGGACTCGTTTCCGTAACGATGTTGTTCACAGCGTGCAACGACGACTGGACGGACGAACAGTACACCCAATATATCAGCTTCCGCGCTCCGCTCAACGAGCAGGGCGTAACAAGCATCTACGTGCCCTTCACCAGAAAGGACTCTTTGGGGAATCCCCGCTTTGGCGCAGGCAAGTCTTCTTACGACCTTCCCGTCATCGTCAGCGGGTCTACTGACAACGGGAAAGACATCACGGTGCATGTGGCCCATGATGCCGACACCCTGGCCACACTCAACTACGCACGCTTCCAAAACCGCCGCGACCTGTGGTATACCGACATGACACCCTATGCGACCTACCCTGAGACTACGCAGATCAAGGCCGGAGAGAACACCGGGCTGCTGAACCTGCAGTTCGACTTCAACGGCATTGACATGGTCAACAAGTGGGTACTGCCCATTACCATTGTCGACGACCCTGGCTACAACTACGAGAAGCATCCTCGTAAGAACTATGCCAAGGCCATGCTACGCATCTTCCCGTTCAATGATTACAGCGGCGACTACAATGGCACCACGATGAAGATTTTCGTCAAGGGTGACGAGGCCGACGCTACCGCAAAGAGCCTGATTCGCGGATACGTGGTAGACGACAAGACCCTCTTCTTCTATGCCGGCGATATTGACGAGGACCGCACGGACAGGGCACACTACAAGGTCTACGCACACTTCAACGGCGATACAGAAGGAACTATTGACTTCTACACGGACAACGACTCCATCAATTTCACCACAAACAATCAGGCTTCCTTCCGCGTGATTGAGCAAATGGACGATGTGCGCCCCTACTTGATGCACCGCTACGTAATCATCAACAATATTGATTACAACTACGATGACTATACATCCGTCCCCGGATTCCGCACGGTATGGGGAGTCCAAGGCACCCTGACACTGGAACGCCAGATCAACACTCAGATTCCTGACGAGGACCAGGCCATCCAATGGTAAGACAGTAAAAAAGCGAAGGGGCTGATAGCGATTCGCTTACCAGCCCCTTCGAAACTTGCACCAAGAGAATTATAGAGTGAAAAGAGTCATATTTCTATCATTGTTTGCTGTAACGGCCTTGACGGTCCAGGCCCGCCCCCTGGCTCCGGCGGATTCTGATTCCGGGCACACGCTTACTTCCGCCATCCGCGATTCGATGATGAACTGCTTTCTGAGACAGTATTATCATCAGGCGACAGTAGGCCATGTCCTCGGCAAAGGAGGATGGTGGAGTGACGCTGAGATGATAGAGACCATTCTCGATGCTTTTGAGACTACCCAATGCCAGCGATACCACGACATCTTCCACGAGTTGTATGCCAACTTCATAAGCCGCAACGGCTCTGACTGGACTTACAACGAGTATAACGATGACATCACGTGGATGGTACTGGCCTGCGTCCGGGCATACAAGTTCTTTAACAATGAGGAATATCTCAAGTTGGCACGCAAGAACTATGACGCCATGTACGACCGCTCCCTGCAGAAATATGGCACGCTTGTATGGAAGCAGTCCCAGGACAACAAGCTTTCTTCAAACTCGTGTATCAACAATCCAGCCGCCATCGCGGCCTGCTTCCTTGCCGAGGCCACGGGCGACGAAAGCTACTACCACAAGGCTGGCAGCCTATACGCGGCCCAGCGGAAGCTTCTCTTCAATCCCTCTGACGGCCATGTCTACGACAGCCGCGCATGGAACGAAGACGGCACGATGGCTGACAACTTCAACTCTTGGGCGTCGACCTACAATCAAGGCACCATGCTTGGCGCAGCCGTCCTGCTCTATCAGCACACGGGCGAGAAGCGATACCTCACGGATGCCAACCGCATCTACGATTACACCATCCGCCACCTCTGCAATTCGGACAGCATCATCAACGTCTGCCAGACCATCAGTGGCGACCTGTCCGGCTTCAAGGGCATCCTCATGCGCTATGCGCGTCTTTATGCCACAGCCCTTCATCGCCCCGATGTGTCCGACTGGATTGCCAAGAACGCCGCCAAGGCATGGCAAAACCGCAATTCAAACGGGGTGACGTGGTCGGCGTGGCTCACCAAGACGGCCGACGACCTCAAACGGAGAGAGGGCAACCGCGAGATCGACGTGTCCGACGATGCCTTCGGAGCCTCAACGGCCGTATCTGCAACATTCAATGCAGAAAAAAAGAAATAAAAACCATTATAACATCGTTATTATATATAGAGACTTCATCCAATAACGCCAAAATCTATTAACGCTATCAATAATGAAAAAGAAATCCATCTTATTGCCGCTCTGCCTTTGCGCCATGATGAGCCATGCACAAACGCCGGAAACCTTTAAGCCATACACGCAGACCGACCTGCGTCTGCCTTCCGTACCCCTCGTGGTCAACGACCCCTATTTTTCCATCTGGTCTCCTTTCGACCATCTCAACGACGGCACCACACGCATGTGGTACGACGTGGAAAAGCCCATCGACGGACTTGTCAGAGTCGACGGCGTGGCATACTCGTTTATGGGAACTACGGAGAGGACCAAGCTCAAGTCCATCGCGCCCATGGCAAACGAGCGGGCGTGGCAAGCCAAGTATTCCCGCCAGACTCCAGCCGACGGCTGGCAGAATCCGGCATTCGACGACTCCGCGTGGAGAGTCGGGAAAGCCGCATGGGGCAGCGACGACTACAGGCACGTGGGAACCCCGTGGCGCGAAGAGCATAGCGACTTGTACGTGCGCCGGGAAATCAACCTGTCGGCCGCCGACCTGGCCAAAGACCTGTACCTGGTCTATTCTCATGATGACGACATGCAGATCTTCTTCAATGGGAAACAGGTCGTCGAGACTCCCGCCACCTGGTTGGAGGGATTGAGGCTCCACCTCACGGCCGACTTGAAATCCTTCTTACACGAGGGAAAGAACGTCATCGCTGTTCACTGCCGCAACAATGTCGGAGGCGCCTACACCGATTTCGGCATCTACGAGAACACCTATCGTCCCATGGGCAAGGTGGAGCAAGCACAGCAGACAGCCGTTGACGTGCTGGCCACTAACACCTACTACACCTTCAAGTGCGGTCCCGTCTACCTTGACCTGGTATTCACCGCCCCCATGCTCATGGACGACCTTGACCTGACATCCACCCCTATCAACTTCATCTCTTATCAAGTCCGTTCTGCCGACGGCAAGCCCCACGACGTGAAGTTCATGCTCACGGCGAGCCCGCTCATTGCCAGCAACGACGCTGTTCAGCCGATGGAGAGCAAGACCATGACCGTTGACGGCGTGAAGTATGTCCGCACCGGAACCATAGACCAGCCCATCCTTGACAAGAAGGGAGACAATATCAGCATTGACTGGGGCTATCTCTACATTCCCGGCATCAATGGCAGCGTGAGCCTTGGTGACGAAGGCGACATCCGCTCCAACTTCATCAGCACCGGAACCCTTTCCAAGGGCGTCGACAGCCTGCGTTCTTATGGAAACGCGCAAGACGCCGTACTGGCCTACTATCATGACTTCGGGAATGTGACCGACGGACGCAGCTTCGCACTCATCGGTTACGACGAGGTCTACGATATCCAATATATGTACAAGCGTTACAAGGCCCTGTGGGCTCATAACGGAAAGGTCACCATCTTCGATGCCTTCAACAAGCTGCGCGACAACTACCCGGACATCATGGACAAGTGCCGCCAACAAGACAAAATCATCTATGACGACGGTGTCAAAGCGGGCAACAAGCATTATGCCGAAATCCTTTCCGCCTCCTACCGTCAGGTCTTTGCCGCCCATAAGATTTTCCGCGACGAAAACGGCAAGCTCTTGTTCTTCTCCAAGGAGAACAACTCCAACGGCTGCGTCAACACCGTTGACCTGACCTATCCGTCGGCACCCCTGTTCCTGGTCTACAATCCGGAATTAGAGAAAGCCATGATTACCTCCATTCTTGATTACAGCCGTTCCGGCCGCTGGACCAAGCCTTTCGCCGCACACGACATCGGCACCTACCCCATTGCTGACGGACAAGTCTATGGTGGCGACATGCCGCTCGAAGAGTCGGGCAACATCCTCACCCTCTGTGCACAGATTGCCAAGGAAGAAGGCAACGCCGACTATGTGAAGCCCTACTGGGACATCCTCAAAGTGTGGGTCGACTATCTTGTGGAGAACGGGCAGGATCCCGCCAACCAGCTTTGCACTGACGACTTCGCCGGCCACTGGGCCCACAACGCCAACCTTTCCATCAAGGCCATCATGGGCGTTGCCGCCTTTGCCGAACTTGCAAAACTGCTGGGCGAGGAGGACACCTATCAAAAGTATATCTCGAAGGCCCGGGAAATGGGCGCCATCTGGGAGAAGACCGACGCCGAGGGCGACCACTACCGCCTCGCCTTTGAAAGTCCCGACACCTGGAGCCAGAAGTACAACCTCGTATGGGACAAGATATGGGGAACGAACATCTTCCCCGAGAAGGTTGCCGACACTGAAATCAAGTACTATCTGAAGAAGCAGAACAAGTACGGCCTCCCGCTCGACAGCCGCAAGGATTACACCAAGAGCGACTGGATCATGTGGACGGCCGGCATGGCCAAGGACAAGAAGACCTTCCTGAAGTTCATAGAGCCAATTTACAGTTACATTAACGAGACCGAGAGCCGCGTTCCCATCTCCGACTGGCACGACACCAAGACCGGCCGCTGGGTAAGCTTCCGTGCCCGCTCTGTCATCGGAGGCTACTGGATGAGGATCCTCGTCGACAAGATGGCCCAGAAGGAGAAATAAGCCATCCGAACTTTATAGTCCAAGATACGCTAAAGGTGTGAACATGAAAAGAATAGCAATCTCATTTTTTGTATTTACATTAGCACTTGCCGCCCCGGCCGTCAACCATCCTGTCGACTATGTCAGCACCCTTGTGGGCAGCGAGTCGTCGTTTGAGTTGTCTTCGGGCAACACTTATCCGGCAACCGCCATGCCCTGGGGAATGAATTTCTGGACACCACAAACCGGAAAGATGGGCGACGGCTGGGCCTATTCCTACACGGCACAAAAGATACGCGGCCTGAAGCAGACCCACCAGCCGAGTCCATGGATAAACGACTATGGCCAGTTCTCCATCATGGCGACCACTGGCAAGCCCGTCTTCGACGAAGAGGGGCGGGCCTCATGGTTCTCTCACAAGGCCGAAAGGGCCACACCTTATTACTACAGCGTGTATTTGGCCGATTACGACATCACCGCAGAGCTCGCTCCAACGGAGCGGGCATGCGTGATGCGCTTCACCATGCCCTCCACTGATTCGGCGAACATCATTGTAGACGCGTTCGACAACGGCTCCTCCATAAGCATAGACAAGGCCAGGCGTACGATTACGGGGTACACGGTAAAGAACAACGGCGGGGTGCCTGCCAATTTCCGCAACTACTTTGTCGTCACCTTCGACCGCGACTTCCGTGTGAGCTATGAGAACCACGGCAAGCACAGCGGAGCCGTCGTCACCTTCGCTTGCAAGCGGGGAGACAAAGTCTGCCTGCGCGTCGCCTCGTCCTTCATCAGCGAGGACCAGGCCTGGCAGAATCTGAAGGAAGCAGGCGGCAAGAGCCTGGAAACGGTAAGGGACGAAGGCGCCAGGCGATGGAACGAGGTGCTTGGAAGAATAGAAGTCAATGACGACAACACTGACCACCTGCGCACGTTTTATTCCTGCCTGTACCGCTCCACCCTGTTCCCGAGAAAGTTCTATGAGATAACGGCGCAAGGCGACACCATACACTACAGTCCCTATAACGGGCAAGTGCTTCCCGGGACGATGTACACCGACACCGGTTTCTGGGACACCTTCCGCGCGCTCTTGCCACTTGTCAACCTTGTCTACCCCTCTGTTTCCCGTGAGATACAGCAGGGGCTGGTCAACACCTACAAGGAGAGCGGCTTCCTGCCCGAGTGGGCAAGTCCCGGCCACCGTGGCTGCATGGTGGGCAACAACTCGGCAAGCGTTGTCGCCGACGCGTGGATCAAGGGCATCCGCGGATACGATGTCGAAACGCTGTGGACGGCTGTCTGCCACGGCGCACACGCCGTACACCCGCAAGTCAGCAGCACCGGTCGTCTCGGTTGGGAGTATTACGACAAGTTGGGCTATGTGCCTTGCGATGTCGGCATCAACGAGAGCGCCGCGCGCACATTGGAGTATGCCTACGACGACTGGTGCATCTATCAGCTCGGCAAGGCGCTTGGCAAGAAGAAAAAGGAAGTGGAGCCCTACTATAAGCGCAGCTTCAACTACCGCAACCTCTTCAGCAAAGAGTTCAACCTGATGCGCGGACGCAAGAAAGACGGTTCGTGGGAGAATCCCTACAACCCCTTCAAATGGGGTGACGTGTTCACCGAAGGCAACGGCTGGCACTATTCTTGGTCGGTCTTCCACCGTCCTGACGACTTGAAACAGCTGATGGGTGGCGACAAGATGTTCATCGCCATGCTCGACTCCGTATTCAATCTTCCCCCCGTCTTTGACGCCAGCTACTATGGCCAGGTCATCCACGAGATACGCGAGATGCAGATTATGAACATGGGCAACTACGCCCATGGCAACCAGCCCATACAGCACATGATCTATCTCTACGATTGGACGACCCAGCCACACAAAACACAATACTGGGTACGCGAGGTGATGGACCGCCTGTACAACGCCCATCCTGACGGCTATTGCGGTGACGAGGACAACGGCCAGACATCGGCGTGGTACGTATTCTCCGCCATGGGCTTCTATCCCGTCTGCCCGGGCAGCACGCAGTACGCCCTCGGCGCTCCTTATTTCCGCGAGCTGAAGTTGCACCTGGAGAATGGGAAGACCACCACCATCACTTCAGACAATCCCGAGAAGCGATATGTCAACGCAAAGACGGTCAATGGCATTGCGGACAACAGCAATTTCATCGAGCACTCCACGCTGACAAGTGGCAGCGACATCGCCTTCAAAATGAAATAAGAACATGTCCCGTCACAGCCTCTCCCTCCGGGGCAGGGCTGTGACGAGATCTCGCCAATCCTAAAAAAAACATTATCAATGACATTACACCACACCCACCGCACGGCCCTTGCCGCCTTTGCCTTTCTCTGCGTCCTGGGCACATCCGCCCAAAACACGGTCCAGGCGTCAAAGCCTGTGGAGATACATCAGAAGTCCTTCGGCGAGGAATACATCAAGCACTGCGCCGACAACACGCAGGTGCTCGTCTCAAAGCGGCCGGAGGTGAAGGACCGCCTCTTTGTCTCTGACGCCATAGAGAAGAAGATAAAGGAAGTCAAGAAACTGCTCAAGAATAATCCCAAACTCTGCTGGATGTTCGAGAACTGCTTCCCCAACACGCTCGAAACCACCGCCCACTATAGCGTCAAGGACGGCGACGACGACACATTCGTCTACACCGGCGACATTCCCGCCATGTGGCTACGTGACAGCGGAGCGCAAGTGTGGCCCTACGTGCGCTTCGCCAACAAGGATCCGAAAATCAAGCGGCTCATCCGCGGCACGATACTCCGCCAGCTTAAATGTATCGGCATCGACCCCTATGCCAATGCGTTCAACAACGGGCCGACCGGTGCCGGCTGGCAAACCGACGGCACTGACATGAATCCGAATGTCTTTGAACGGAAATACGAGATTGACAGCCTCTGCTATCCGCTCCGCCTTGCCTACGAATACTGGAAGCTGACCGGCGACGCGTCTGTCTTTGGCGACGCCTGGCTCAAGGCGGTGGGCAACATTCTCAAGACGTTCCGGGAGCAGCAGCGCAAGGACGGCACGGGCTCCTACCACTTCCTGCGGGTCACCGAGCGTGCCTACGACACCGCCCCCTGGGAGGGCTACGGGGCTCCGGTTAATCCCGTCGGGCTCATCGCCTCCGCCTTCCGGCCTTCTGACGACGCCACGACGTTCCCGTTCCTCGTGCCGTCCAACTTCATGGCCGTGCACAGCCTGAGAAAAGCGGCCGAAATACTTCGCACGGTGAACGGCGACGTGGCACTGGCCGACGAATGTGCCTCGCTGGCCAACGAGGTGCACGACGCCCTAATGAAGTACGCCGTCGTCGACCATCCGAAATATGGCAAAATCTACGCCTTCGAAGTAGACGGCTTCGGCGGACGCCTGCTCATGGACGACGCCAACGTGCCGAGCCTCCTCGCCATGGGCTATCTGGGCGACGTGAGCCTCGACGACCCCATCTATCAGAACACGCGACGCTTCGTATGGAGCAAGGACAACCCCGCCTTCTTCTCCGGCAAGGCCGGCGAGGGTGTCGGCGGGCCACACGTCGGCAGGCAGATGGCATGGCCCATGAGCATCATGATGAAAGCGTTCACCTCTACCGATGACAACGAAATCAGACAGTGCATGAGGATGTTGCTCACAACGGACAACAACACGGGCATGATGCACGAGAGCTTTGATGTGGACGATGCCTCCCACTACACCCGCCCATGGTTCGCATGGCAAAACACGCTCTTTGGTGAACTTGTACTTTATCTCGTAGACCAAGGCAAGACCGACTTGCTCGTACACTGCCTGGACTGACACCCCCAAAAGCATTAAGAAATAACTTCTAATAACAAGCATGACTATATTCAAACTATTCATCTCGACTCTTTTCCTTATCACAACGGTAACGGCCAGTGCGCAAAGCGTCTCTGTCGTAGACAGGCCGGCACTGGGCACCAGCAACAACTACCCCAACTACAGGGCGCCCCTGAAGCCCGGACGACTGCTAAAGCTGCCCGTGGGAAGCATCCAGCCCCGAGGCTGGCTCAAAGAGTATCTCGACCGACAGCGCGACGGCCTCAACGGACATCTCGGAGAAATCAGCGACTGGCTGGACAAGAACAACAACCAATGGCTCTCCGACACCGGCACGCACGGCTGGGAGGAAGTGCCCTACTGGCTCAGGGGATATGCCTCGCTGGCCTACATCCTCAACGACTCCGACATGGAGGAGGAAGCCAAGACCTGGTTCGAGGCCACACTGAGAAACCAGCAGGCCAACGGATTCCTGGGACCGCAAAACACCGCCAACGGCAAGCCGGAGGTGTGGGCGCAGATGATTATGCTTTGGGCCTTGCAGACCTACTACGAGCACACCAACGACCCACGAGTGCTGACGGCCATGAAGAACTATTTCGCATGGGAACTGCGGCAACATGACTCTGACTTCCTGGAAGACTATTGGGAAAACAAGCGCGGCAGCGACAACGAGTGGAGCGTGATATGGTATTACAACCGCACGGGCGACAAGGACGTCTTGCCCCTCATAGAGAAGTTGCACAGAAACACCTGCGACTGGACACAACCCTATACCCTACCCGACTTCCACGGCGTCAACGTGGCACAAGGCTTCCGCGAGCCGGCCACTTACTATGTGTATGACGGCGACTCCGCACTCATCGACAACGCCTATAACAACTTCTACATCATGCGGAGGCTCTACGGACAAGTGCCCGGTGGCATGTATGGAGCCGACGAGAACGCGCGCCCGGGATACATAGACCCGCGACAGGCCGCTGAGACGTGCGCCATGGTGGAGCAGATGGCGAGCGACGAGATCCTGATGGGCATCACCGGCGACCCGTTCTGGGCCGACCACTGCGAGAACGTGGCGTTCAACTCCTTCCCCGCCTCAATGACCGAGGACATGAAGGCCCTGCGCTATCTCACCAGCCCCAACATGGCCATCAGCAACGGCGGCAACCATGCGCCCTTCATCCAGAACCCACTCAACGGCATGCTGTCCATGAACCCCTTCAGCAGCCGCTGCTGCCAGCACAACCACGGCATGGGATGGCCCTACTATGCAGAGCACCTGATGATGGCCACCACGGACAATGGCGTCGCCGTCATGCTTTACGGGGCCAACGAGACTACGGCCAAGGTGGCCGACAACAGGCTGGTGAAAATCACCGAGGCAACCAACTATCCCTTTGAGGAAGGGGCCAGGCTGACCATACACACCGACGGCGCCGTGGCGTTCCCCCTGTATCTCAGAATACCCTCATGGTCTGACGAGACCACGGTCAGAGTCAATGGCAAGAAGGTGGGCGGAACCCCCGCCGCCGGCAAGTATCTCCGCATAGAGCGGGTGTGGAAAGACGGCGACAGGATTGAGCTGGCCCTGCCGATGAAGGTGACCTCGCACATCTGGCAGGCATGCCGAGGCAGCGTAAGCGTCAACTACGGGCCACTCACCATGTCGCTGAAAATCAAGACCAGGACCGTGAGACGCAACAGCACCGACGACGACCTCGTACAGGGCGACTCGCACTGGCAGCAGGGAGCCGACGCGTCACGATGGCCGGCCTACGAGTATTTTCCGGAATCTGACTGGAACTATTCGCTTGACGTGGACAAGAACTTTCTGCCGGTGGATTACAAAGTCGTGCACAAGGCATGGCCTGCTGACAACTTCCCCTTCTCGCAAGACGGCGCACCCCTGGAAATCAAGGTAAAGGGGCAAAAGGTGCCCTCATGGGGATTTGACGAGGGCAACGGCGTGAAGACCACGCAGACGCTGCCCTCACCATTCGCTCCGCGCGACAGCGAGGTGGAAAGCCTGACGCTCATCCCCATGGGTGCCGCCCGTCTGCGCATATCCGCCTTCCCCAAGAACGTGAGATAAAATCATAACCATACACCAAAAACACATGAAAAAGACATTTCTCTTACTGCTCGCCTGTCTCCTGATGGCGCTGCCAACCTCCGCCCAAGCACCACGCCCGGAATATCCGCGCCCACAGTTCGAACGCTCGGCATGGATCAACCTCAACGGGCAATGGACCTATGCGTTCGACTTCGGCAAGACCGGCAGCCAGCGCAACTGGCAGAACAGCCAGGGATTCGACAAGCAAATCATCGTGCCCTTCTGTCCGGAGAGCAGGCTGTCGGGAGTCGGCTATAAGGATTTCATCAACTGCATGTGGTATCAGCGCAAGATTTCCATCCCCCAAGACTGGCAAGGCAAGCGCATCTGCCTGAACTTCGGGGCCGTGGACTACGAGAGCCATGTCTTTGTCGACGGCAAGCCCGCGGGAAGCCACTATGGCAGCGGTTCTTCGTTTGCCATCGACATCACCAAATTCGTCAAGGCCGGACAGGCCCACAACCTGGTGGTGCAGGTGGTGGACAATCTGCGCGACGGGAAGCAGACCGGCGGAAAGCAGTCGACCGAATTCAACTCGTACGGTTGCCTCTACACCCGCACCACCGGCATCTGGCAGACGGTGTGGCTCGAGGCCGTCGACCAGGAAGGGCTGAAGAGCGTCTACGCCGTTCCCGACATCGACCAGAAGCAACTCGTCATTCACCCGAGCTTCTATCACCAGAACTCCTCTAACACGCTCACCGTAAGGCTACTCGACGGCAAGAACACCGTGGCCACAAAGACCATCCCCTGCAACGACAACGGCGTTGTGGTGTTGCCGGTGAAGAACATGAAGCTCTGGAGCCCGGAGTCGCCGTTCCTCTACGACATCGTCTATGAGGTGAAGCGCGACGGCAAGGTCGTCGACCACGTCAAATCGTATGCCGGCATGCGCAAGGTAGCCGTAGAGGGCGGCTACTTCTTGCTCAACAACAAGCCCTACTACCAACGTCTGATCCTCGACCAGGGATTCTATCCTGACGGCATTTGGACCGCACCGAGCGACGACGCCCTGAAGAAAGACATCCAACTCGCACAGGCCTGTGGATTCAACGGAGCCCGACTGCACCAGAAGAGTTTCGAAGAGCGCTACCTTTACTGGGCCGACAAGCTGGGCTACCTCACTTGGAGCGAGTCGGCAAGCTGGGGACTTGACATCAACAACGAGGAGGCCGCACGCAACTTCATCGGCGAGTGGAAAGAGCTCGTGGAACGCGACCGCAACCACCCGAGCATCGTGACGTGGACGCCGTTCAACGAGACTTGGAGCGCAAACAACTCCGGCGTCTACAACAGGCTGGTTACCGACGTTTACGACATCACGAAGGCCATCGACGGAACACGCCCCGTAAACGACGCCAGTGGCGACTGCCACGTGAAAACCGACATCTGGAGCGTCCACAACTACGAGCGTGACGGGAAGCGTCTTGCCGAACAGCTCACCTTCCATGAGGGAAAGGAGCCATACCGCAACACGGACAGGGACTTTCTGGCAAAATATGACGGACAGCCATATATGATTGATGAGTTCGGAGGACTGCCTTGGTACAATCCTGACGAACGCGACGTGTGGGGATATGGCAACAACATCAGTGACATCGAGACTTTCTACCAACTGCTCCAAGCCCAAATCGACGGTCTCAAGTCGTGTCCCAACGTCGTGGGATTCTGCTACACGCAGCTGACGGATGTAGAACAGGAGAAGAACGGACTCTACTACTATGACCGCAAGCCCAAATTCGACATCAAACGAATCAAGAGCATTTTCGAGACCATACCCAGTATCATCAAATAGGAAGAAAAAAATACGCCTCTACTCATCAAGAAAATATGAAATCGAACAATACTGCCCCACGTGAGCGCATCCCCTTTCTTGACTATGTGCGCGTAGTCGCCATCTTCATGGTCATGCTCGTCCATGCCAGTGAGAATTTCTATTCGGCCAACACCTCTGGCATCGCAGGCAACATGTCGCTCGTACCCTGCGAGGCCAACAGGTTCTGGGTGGCGTTTTGGGACGGCGGAGTCAGCCGGACATGCGTACCCCTGTTCATGATTGTCTCGGCCTATCTGCTCGTACCCATGCGCCGCGGACAGACGATGGCACAATTCTATCGGCACCGCTTCCTACGCATACTGCCGCCCATGCTCGTCTTCATGCTGCTCTATTGCCTCCTGCCCCTCGCATGGGGCGGGATGACCACCGAGCAGGCTTGGAAAGACCTCGTGCTCCTGCCGTTCAACTTCCCCTCGATGGCGGGCCATCTGTGGTTCATGTATCCGCTCATCAGCCTGTACCTCATCATCCCCGTCATCTCCCCATGGCTTGAGAAGGCCACGGCCCGCGAGGAGCGGATATTCATCGGCCTCTTCGCCGTGTCCACCTTCATTCCGTGGATTCACCGCTTCATCACGCCCGAGGTGTGGGGCGAATGTTTCTGGAATCCGTTCACGGCACTGTGGTACTGCTCGGGCTTCATCGGCTATCTCGTCATGGCCCACTACATACGCTTCCACATGCATTGGAACCGGCGCAGGCGGATCAGCGTGGGCACGGCATGCTTCCTGGCGGGAGCCGCCTTCACGTGCTGGTCTTTCTGGTTTAACGGCTCTCCGGGCGTCCTCGTCGAGACAAACCACATAGAGTGGGCGTGGCACATGACGGCGCCCAACGTCGTGCTGGCCACCTTCGGAGCCTTCCTCCTCTTCACATGCATCAACGTGAAGCAGGCGCCGGCCGCCATCACAAGCATCTCCAAGCTCAGCTTCGGCATGTATCTGATGCACCTTTTCTTCCTGCCCCACTTCGCAGCCTGGTTCATCCAGGGCGACCAGGCGAACCCGATCATACCGGTGGGACTGGCCATTCCCTGCATCGCCGCACTCACTTACGTGTCAACCCTCATCGTGACCAAGCTCGTCTCCCTGCTGCCCGGAAGCAAGTGGATCGTGGGGGCGTAGCCGGCCGGAGCCGGCGGATGAAGCATGGAGCGCCCTGGGATTCCAACGTCCACGCAGTTGGAAAAATGTTTAAAAATAGAAGCTACCACGCCCCCTTCGCACGCAGGCAATCTCACTTGGGCCGAATGAGCCCCTTACTTGGCCCAAGTGAGGACTTCATTCGGCCCAAGTAAGGGGCTCATTCGGCCCAAGTGGGAAACAGGCTTCGCGATGCCATACTTTTTCAAAACATGCTTTTCGGGCAAAATAGGACCACACCTTTGGTCATTTGCGCAAAAATGCGTAACTTTGCGGCCCGAAAAGGAAATGCGCCCGATGAATTTCAATGGCTGGGAGGGCGATTGTCCTTTTTTCATCATCATTGAAGTCATAAAGTTTATCGCATTGAAAACATTTGAAGAATTAGGCGTAAGCGAACCTATTCGCCGCGCCATTAGCGAGTTGGGCTTTGTTCAGCCCATGCCCGTACAGGAAGAAGTGATTCCCTATTTGCTCGGCGAGCACAACGACGTGATTGCCCTGGCACAGACCGGAACAGGCAAGACGGCCGCCTACGGACTGCCCGTGCTGCAACGAACCCACGCCGACGACAAGTCGACACAGGCCGTCATCCTGAGCCCCACGCGCGAGCTCTGCCTACAGATTTCCGACGATCTGAACTCGTTTGCCAAGTATATGGACGGCATCCACATCGTACCCGTCTACGGCGGTGCCGACATCGGGCCACAAATACGCACCCTGCGCCACGGCGTACAGGTGATTGTGGCCACACCGGGACGCCTCATCGACCTGATGAACCGCGGCGTGGCCAAGCTCGACGGCGTGCGCAACGTCGTGCTCGACGAGGCTGACGAGATGCTCAACATGGGCTTCACGGAGAGCATCAACACCATTCTCGAGGGAGTGCCCGCCGACCGCAACACGCTGCTCTTCTCGGCCACGATGAGCCGCGACATCGAAAAGATTGCCCACAGCTATCTGCATGACTACAAGGAGATTGTGGTGGGAAGCCGCAACGAGGGCGCCGAGCACGTGAACCACATCTACTATCTGGTACACTCGAAGGACAAATACCTGGCGCTGAAACGCATCGTGGACTACTATCCGCGCATCTTCGCCATCATCTTCTGCCGTACGAAGATTGAGACGCAGGAGGTGGCTGACAAGCTCATCAAGGATGGATACAACGCCGAGGCGCTCCACGGCGACTTGAGCCAGCAGCAGCGCGACCTCACCATGCAGAAGTTCAGGCAGCACACGGTGCAGTTCCTCGTGGCCACAGACGTGGCCGCGCGTGGCCTCGACGTGGACGATCTGACCCACGTCATCAACTATGGCATGCCCGACGACATCGAGAGCTATATTCACCGCTCGGGGCGTACGGGACGCGCCGGCAAGAGCGGCACGTCGATCAGCATCATCCACAGCCGCGAGAAGGGCAAGGTGAAGCTCATCGAAAAGCAGATCGGCAAGGAGTTTGTCGACGGGACACTGCCCTCGCCCGAGGAAATCTGCAAGAAGCAATTATACAAGGTGATGGACGACATCATGAAGACCGATGTCGATGAAGAACTCATCGCTCCCTATATGCAAGAAATCGACCGGTCGTTCGAATATATCGACAAGGAGGACATCATCAAGAAAATGGTGACCATCACCTTCGGCCGCTTCCTGGAATACTACCGGAACGCGCCGGCCATAGAGAAGCCCACAGGACGCAAGGGCGACACGGGACGCAAGGCGGCCAAGGGTGGACGCGCCAAGGGCGACGGAACGCGGCGCAAGCGCGGCGCCGAGGATGGATTCCGACGCCTCTTCATCAACCTGGGCAAGGCCGACGGATTCTATCCCGGCGAAGTGATGCAGTTTATCAACCGCCACATGAAGGGACGCCAGCAGGTGGGACACATCGACCTGCTGAGCAAGTTCAGCTACATCGAGGTGCCCGAGGAAGACGCCGGACGGGTGATGAAGGCTCTCGACGGGACCACCTACAAGGGCCGCGACGTGCGCTGTAACGACGCCGACGAGGGCGGACACGGCGCCTCGCAACGCCACGGACGCGACGCACGGACCGCAGCCCCCCGCAAGGGACGCTCACAGAGCGAGAAGCGGCAGGAGCAGCGGGGCGACTGGAGAGCCCTGATGCGCGAGGCCACCGAGGCCCGGCTGCGTGGCGAGAAGCCCGACTTCAGCGAGGAGGGATGGGCGCGCCGCTATCCCAAGAAGAAGTAAGGGCCGCAAGTCAGAACGACATGATGAAATTGAACCGGACACCCTGACGGTCAACATTGGGCAGGTCCGTATAGGTGATGCGCCGCACGTAGTCGACACCGAAGAACTTGAACACGTTGTGTATGCCCACGAGCACTTCCCAGTAGGGCTGGTTGCTCATCAAGTGGCTTTCTTCGGGGAATCGGAACAGGCGGCCGTCACCAGGATGGAGGGCCGGATTGTTCTTGTCGGTGAGGTGGCCCCACATGCCTTTCACCCCCACAAACTCACGCCACTTCAGCTTCTTGATGAGGGGAATCCGGTTGAAGATCTTTCCGTTCAAGTCCCATTGGGCCGACCAGAACACGTATCGGTCGTTCAAGAATTCCATGTTGCGCATCAGGTTGAACGTCTCGTCGTTGGCATCCATGAAATAGGTCAGGCTCACGGGCGGCATGCAAAGCAAGGGGAAAGGCACCCTGTTCCACTGCGCTCGGCCGATGAGGTGCAGGTTCACATAGCCCCACGACCCGAGCCATTGCCGCTTATAAAGGTTGACCTCGGTCATGTTCGACGTGTATTGTCCTCCGAGAAATCCGTCCAGCCCCATGGTGTGGGAAAGTTTGATATCGGGAGCGTCAAAGTTCACCGGCACGCGGCGTTGCTTCGTGTTCACATACGACTGTTGCGGGTTCAGCCTGACGAGGGCCGAGAGCTCGGTGGTGCGCAGCCTGAAGAGCTCGGGGCTTCCATCGAGAGGCTGGAAGTGAAGTTCGCCGGCCGGATGGGCACATTCTGTCTTGAGCGAAGCCTGGTAGCTCAGCCCCCAGTCCTTCTCGTAGGTGAAGCTGAGCTTCTGTCTGTTGTAGAGATACATCTGCCTGACGGTTTGCGCCCGGAACGATTCGAAGATATTGTCCTTGTTGTTCGTCAGATACTTGTCGGCCGGCGACATGAGGTCGTATGTGGTTTCGAGAGTAATGTTGCGCATGGGGAATTCAAAGGGCGACTTCTCCTTCCGGTTCAGGGTCCAGGTGAATTCCGAGTTGTAATACCACTTGTGGCTCTGCGTGCCATAGGCGGCAAATCCACTCCAGAAGAGGTGCGGGTTCAAGTCGGCCATGGTGCGTCCCGAAAGGCGGAAGCGGTATCCGTCGACGAAGTTGTGCGACACGAGCGTGGTCACGGGTCCGAAGTCGAAGTAGTCGGGGTTTCCGGGCTTGCCCGTCTCGATATAGTTTTCGAGGACCATCTTGGCCAGGATGCTGATCCATCCGAAGTTTTCGCTCTTGGTGAGGCGATAGACGAAGTAGTCCATCCCGCTCTCGCCCTTGGTGAGGGGCACGGGGCGCCGGGCATCCCAGTAGGCATCGCTGCGGATGCGGGCGCTGGGCTCCTCCCTGGTGGGCGACTTTCCCGCAAGCGCCTTGCCGGGAATGGCGCTGAAATTGAAGTCGGCATGGTGTGTGGAGCGCACGATCAGCATTTTGGGCAGGAACGACAACAGGCTGCCTTCGGCCATCATCTCATCGTCGGCCAGCGCCCATCCGCCTCCGGGCAGACGGCTGAAGCGCTGGGTGATGCGCATCTTGTCGACAAAGTTCACATCGCTCTTCTTGGGAATGTTCAGCACACACCACGTCACTTGCAGGGCGCTGTCCTTGGTGATATACATTTCGCCGTTGAATCCGAAGTCCTGCTGGTTGGCGGGATAAAACACCATGTGATAGACGCTGTCGCCTTCCACCTTGAGCGTGTCGGCGATATGGAAGTGATAGAACGAGATGGCCGCACGGCCGAGCGGACTCGGGAAGGGATACTGCAGGAGCCGGATGTAGTCGTTATAGACATCAACATCGCTGAACACCTCCTTGAGCAGGGTGTTCAGCGTCTCGCCGGTTTGGAAGATCTTGTTCACGCCCGTGCTGCGCGTAGCCTCTATAACGTCGAGCGACCGCTTGGGATTCTTACGGTAGAGGTGGCGTGTGATCTGCTCGTTGAGCGTCAGCGGAAGCACGAGTTGCGAGGAGTCAAGGGGCGATGGCTCCAGATGGTTGATAAACCACTCCTTGCGTTTCTTCTTCACCGTGTCCACATTGTTTTCCGAGAGCGTAATCTTCTGGTATCTTGACGCCTCGAAATAGGGGCGTTCCTCGAGTCTTGTCTCCTTCTTCCGCTCAATCACCTTGCGCATGAGTTCCACGGCCGGATTGTTCTTCCGGCGATAGCGGCGGCGGCGACTCTTGATGGTGACTTCGGCCAGGTTGTGGGTCGAAGGCTTGAGCCTGACGGTGATCGTGTCGGTACCACGGTCCAAGTCAATGGCCAGCTTCTCGTAGCCCACGCTGGAAACCACTATCTTGGCCACGTGGTGGTGGCGGAGCACGAAGTTACCCTCGCCATCGGCCATCACGTTCTCGTGAGTCTCGGGAATGAAGACATTGGCATAGGGCACGCCATAGCCGTCGCCGGCATCAAGCACCACGCCTCGTATTTGGGCCCCGGCAGAAAGTGAGACCACGATTCCGGCCAGCAGCACCAGTAGGCGACGGAGAAGGGGTTGTTTAAAACTTTCTAACATTTTCACCTTACTTTATTTCTTCTTCAGTTTTTCTCTCAATAATTTTGTTTGATATGGGAAACCAACATATCTCAAAAAGTTTTGCAAAGATAAGTAATTTATATCGTACAACCCCCATAAAATCGGGTTTAAATCACATTAAGAACACATAATAGACAATATATTGTCCAAATAGAACATTAAAACAAGTCAGATTTATTACTTGTTATTAAAAAAAACAACTACCTTTGCACTCGGTTATGAAAACTTTAAAGCTCTCTCCAGTCCGCCCAGGACGCACGCTGCATGATTTCATAGAGTTTCCGAAGAAACTTTATGAAGGCAACGGGCAGTACGTACCCGACATGGACTCAGACGTGCGCGGACTATTCGACCCGGCAAAGAACAAGGCGCTGGCCTTCTCGGAGCTGGAAGGATTCGTGGCCTATGACGGCGAGAAGCCAGTGGGACGAGTCCTGGCCATCATCAACCACCATGCCAACAAGAGCTGGAAAATGAAGGTGGCGAGGTTCGGATACTTCGACTTCGTCGACGACAGAGAGGTCTCCCGCGCCCTTCTCGACACCGTGAGCCAATGGGGACGCGAACGGGGCATGGACACCATCCAGGGGCCACTCGGGCTGACCGACTATGACAAGGAGGGCATGCTCATGAGCGACTATGGGCTGATGGGCTCGATGGAGACGTACTATAACTATCCCTACTACCCCATGCACATGGAAGCATTGGGGTTCGGAACGGCGGCCGACTGGATTTCCATCCGCGTGGCCGTGCCGAAGGAGATTCCACAAAAGTATGCGCGTGCGTCCAAACTCAGCCAGGAGATGTTCGGTTTCCGCGTGCGCACGCTGTCGAGAAAGGAAATCAAGCAAGGATATATATATAAGGTGTTCGACCTGCTCAACGAGGCGTTTGCACCGCTCTTCGGCTTCACACCATTCACAAAGGAACAGGCCGTGGAGTTCATGAGGCTCTACCTGCCCGTGCTAAGCATGGACATGATTCCCGTGGTGGAAAACGACAAGGGCGAACTGCTGGCCATCGCCATCACGACGGGAAGCCTCTCCCACGCCCTGCGCCACAGCCACGGCCGGCTCTACCCTTGGGGATGGTATCACCTGCTGAGGGCGTTGAAGTGGAAACGCGAGGACACCGTCGACCTGCTGCTCATCGCCGTAAGGCCCGACTTGCAGGGACTGGGACTCACGGCGATGCTCTTTGCGCATCTCGTGCCGGTGTACAACCACTACGGATTCAGGTGGGCAGAGACCGGCCCCCAGCTTGTAAACAATGTCAAGGAGCTGTCGCAATGGAAAGCCCTAAATCCCGAATACGTGAAGAAGCGCCGCTGCTGGGAGAAGAAAATCGGCGTGAAGGACGCGGAAGCCAAGACTGACGCGCCCCTGCCGGATGACCGACAGGACTAGAGGCGCGACACGGAGAACTCCACCGGGAACAGGCAATCAGGAAATCTAGGCAAAAGATATTAAAGACAAAGGATGAAAAGAAGAGTAGTAATCACAGGCATGGGCATCTGGTCGTGCCTGGGAACGACATTAGACGAGGTGCGCGACGCACTCTATCAGGGCAAAAGCGGCGTAGTCTTCTCGCAGGAGCGCAAGGACGCCGGATTCCGTTCCGCACTTTGCACGGCAGTGAAAAAGCCGGACCTGAAACCCTACGTCAAGCGCAACCAGCGCCAGTTCATGCCCGAAGAGGCCCAGTACGCCTATATGGCCACGCGACAGGCCCTCGAGAACGCGCGCATGGACCAGGACTTCATCAATCAAAACGTGGTGGGCATCATCTATGGCAACGACTCGGTGGCCGAGGCCACGATGCATGGACTCGACATGTTCCGCGAATTCAAGAGCACGGCGGCCTGCGGAAGTGGCGCCATCTTCCAATCCATGAACTCCAACATCACGATGAACCTGGCCACGCTGTTCAAGCTGCGCGGCATCAACCTCACGGCAAGTGCGGCCTGCGCCAGTTCGTCGCAGGCCATCGGCCTGGGCGCCCTGCTCATCTCGCAGGGCCTGCAAGACTATATCATCGCCGGCGGAGCCGAGGAGAACAACATGTACGGCATCGCCTCTTTCGATGGCATCCAGGCCTTCTCCACTCGTGAGAGCGACCCCACCAAGGCCAGCCGTCCCTTCGACCGCGACCGCGACGGACTTGTACCGGGTGGTGGTGCGGCCACCGTCATCCTGGAAGACTACGAGCATGCCGTGAAGCGCGGGGCTCCCATCCTGGCCGAAGTCATGGGCTGGGGATTCTCGGGCAACGGCGACCACATCTCCACCCCCAACGTGGAGGGGCCTTTGGCGAGCCTGGAGATGTGCATCAAGAACAGCGGCGTGACTCCGCATGACATCGGCTATGTGAACGCCCACGCCACATCGACCCACGCCGGCGACGGGCGCGAGGCACTGGCCATAGCCCGCGCCTTCGGCGATTACCGCGTGCCGGTGACGTCGACGAAGAGCCAGACCGGACACGAAATGTGGATGGCGGGGGCTTCTGAGTGCATCTACTCCATGCTTATGATGAAGAACGGATTCATTGCCGGCAACATCAACTTCGAGAACCCCGACGACGAAACGGCTGCCATCAACGTGATTCCCGAGACCGTGGAACAGCACTTCGACATGTTCCTCAGCAATTCTTTCGGATTCGGAGGTACAAACTCTACGCTCATCATCAAGAACTTATAAGCCCGGAAGGCCAGGGGCGCGATGCCATAGGCACGCAACGGCCTGTCAGTAACAACGCTCTAAAAAAGAATAATTATGACACGTGAAGACATCGTAAAGCAGGTCAACAGTGTGTTGGCCGAAGAATTTGAAACCGATGAGAGCAAATTCGCTCCCGACGCCAACTTGAAGGACACGCTCAGCCTGGACAGCCTGAGCCTCGTCGACCTTGTGGCTGTAATCCAGTACACCTACAAGTTGAAGATTCCCATAGAGGACCTGCGTAAGATCAACACTTTCAACGACCTCTACGATTACATCGAATCGCACGTGAATGGTTGACGACATCCGGTCCCTCATTCCCCAACGTGACCCCATCATGATGGTGGACACACTCGAACGGGCCGACGACGAAGGTTGCGTCACCACCCTCACGGTGCGTTCAGACAACTTTTTCATCGAGGCCGACGGCCTGATGTCCGAGCCCGGGCTTGTGGAACATATCGCCCAGTCGGCCTCGGCCTTGGCGGGCTTCCGTGCGCTGAAGGCAGGAAGCAAGCAGGCACCGGTGGGCTACATCGGCGAAGTGAGACATTTCGCATGCCTGCGCCGGCCGGCCGTCGGCGAGCATCTCGTCACCACCATCACCATGGGGCCGACGGTTGGAGAAGTGACCGTGGTGAAGGGCGTGACCGCCTCGGAGGGAGGGAAAGTGGCCGAGACCCAGATGAAAATAGCAATCAAAGACCAGTAGCCCATGTTGCTCGAGCACAAATATTTTGAGGTGACCTCAGAAAGCCACGACAACGACACGGCGCGCTTCGTCGTCAGGCTCCTTCCCGACTGCGACGTCTACCGCGGACACTTCCCCGGCCATCCGGTCTCGCCAGGCGTGTGCAACATCGAGATGGTGCGGGAGTGCTTTGCCCGGCTGTGTGACGACACTCCCCGCATCGCCACCATCGACCGCTGCCGGTTCACGGCCGTGGCCTCGCCGTCGGCCTGTCCGGAGCTCAGCATCGCCATGTCGTGGACCCGCGACGCACTCGGCTACCACCTTGTGGCCGAGGTGGCCGACGGCAGCATGAAGTATATGGACTTCAAGGGGACTCTGAAATGACAAGCATTACAATTCGGATTTACCGCTACTTCAGGAATCACCGGCCCGCCTTCTGGTGCACGATGATTCTCGCTTTCCTTTTCTTCGGTTTCTTCGCCTCGCGCATCCAGTTCGAAGAAGACTTGAACAAGCTCATGCCCTCGTCCAAGAATGCCGACGGCACCACGAAACTGGCCTTTGCCGACCTGCGCATCAAGGACAAGGTTTACCTCCTCTTCGAAGGACGCAAGGGCATGCCCGCCGACAGCATCGCCCAGGCCGCCGACAACTTCGTCGACTCCCTCCGCGCCGCCGCCAAGGCGCAGAACCCCAAGGCGCCGGTCATCAGCGATGTGTTCTACAAGATGCCCGACGACATGATGGACGACGCCATCGACTACATGGAGTCGCACTTCCCCGCATACATCGACACCACGGTCTACGCACACAGCGACACCCTGCTCACTCCCGCGCACTTCAAGCATCAGATGAGGCAGAACGCCTCTGACATGGAAGGCGATTTCGGCTCGGCCTATCCCGAGCTCATCGAGATGGACCCCATGGGCATGCGCAACCTCGTGGCCAGACAGATGGAGCCCCTGCTGTCTGGCTCGACGGGCAGCTTCAAGACCATCAACGGCCACTTCTTCGTGCCCGACTCCACGGTGTGCATCGCCTTCGTCACCCCAAGGTTCTCGGCCACCGACACCGGGCAGGGCAACGAACTCTTCGAACTCCTCAACGCCCAAATCACCAAGTTCAGGAAGCAGTGTCCCGGAGTGGGTGTCTACTACCATGGCACACCGGCCAGCGGCTACTACAACTCCACCATCATCAAGCACGACCTCACCACCACGCTGCTTGGCGCCTTTGTCGTCGTACTCGCCTTCATCTTCGTCTGCTTCCGCAATTGGGACACGCTGCCCCTGCTCATCCTGCCCGTGGCGTTCGGCACGCTGTTCGGACTGGCCATGATGTACTTCATCAAGGGTGTTTTCTCGCTCCTGGCCCTCGGCATCGGGGCCGTGGTGCTTGGCGTGGCCATGAGCTACGTGCTCCACGTGCTCACCCACTACAAGTATGTCACCGACCCCGAGCGCGTGCTGCGCGACGAGACCAAGCCTGTGCTCCTGGGCTGCCTCACCACGATAGGGTCGTTCATGGGACTTATCTTCGTCAATACCGACTTGCTGAAGGACTTCGGGCTCTTTGCCGCCTTCGCCATCATCGGCACGACGGCGTTCTCGCTCGTCTTCCTCCCCCAGCTGCTCGATACCCGGAAGAACCGGATCAGCAAGCGCATGTTCGGCATCATCGACCACATCAACGCCATTCCCTTCGACCGCAGCAAGCCGCTCATCGCCACGATCAGCGCACTTGTCGTGGTGTGTATCGCCATGTGGGTCTGGCGGGGAACCAACTTCGACACCAACCTCGACAACCTGGGCTACCACTCGCCCGAGGTGATGCATTCTGAGAAATTGCTATCCGAGAAGACGGCCTCGGGCACCGGAACACGCTATTTCGCCTCTACGGGGAACACCATGGAGCAGGCCCTGGACCATTTCGGCGCCCTCAGGCAGAAGCTCGACAGCCTGCAAAGGCTCGGGCTGGTGAGGGGATACACGCCCACCAACCTGATTCTGGTACCCCTCGCCGTCCAGCAACAGCGCATCAACGCCTGGAAGCGCTACTGGACTCACGAACGGGTGGGCCGCGTGCAATCGCTCGTGGCCGCCACCGCGCCACAAGCCGGATTCACCACAGACGCCTTCGACGCCTTCACCGACGCCGCACAGGCCGACTACACCCCCGACAGGCTCTATGACTCGGGGCTCATCCCCTACGGATACCTTTCCACGCTGATGGAAAAGACGTATGGCGGAAAGTATCTTTGCTACACCTCGGTGCGCTATGACAAGGCCACCGAGGACGCCCCCGACGGAGCCTATAGCCGCATATGCCGGGCCATAGGCGACCAGCCCGACATGATGGTGCTCGACACGTCGTATTACACCCAGGACACGCTGGCCAAACTGAATAGCGACTTCAACATCCTGCAGTGGGTGTCGATGGCGTTCGTCTTCCTGGTGCTGCTGGTCAGCTTCCACGGCGACCTGCGCCTCACGCTCCTCGGATTCATGCCCATCATCCTGAGCTGGCTGGTCGTGCTGGGAGCCATGGACATCTTCGGCATGAAGTTCAACCTGCTCAACATCATCATCTCCACCTTCATCTTCGGCATCGGCGTCGACTACAGCATCTTCGTGATGAACGGACTCGTAGGCAGCACGCACGACACCCGCCTGCTCGACATGCACAAGAGCGCCATCTTCTTCTCGGCGTTCATCCTGGTGGTCACGGTCTCGTCAATGCTCCTGGCCAAGCATCCGGCCATCCGCAGCGTGGGATTCTCCACCCTGGTAGGCCTGCTTTCGGCCGTCATCCTGAGCTATGTGCTCCAGCCTGCGATATTCCGGAAGCTGAAGGAAACAAAAGAAAAGAAATGAGGAAATACGACGCCATCATCATCGGCAGCGGCCTGGGAGGCCTAGCGTGTGCCCACATCCTGTCTTCGGAAGGCTACAGGGTGCTCGTCCTGGAGCGCGGGAGCCAGCCCGGAGGCTGCATGCAGAGCTACCGCAGGCACGGGCTGGAGTTCGACACCGGACTGCACTATGTGGGCGGCCTTGGCGAAGGGCAGCCCCTGTGGCGCGCCTTCCGCCTGCTGCGCCTGCTCCACCTGCCCTGGGTGAGGCTCGACACCGACTGCTTCGACCGCATCCACATCGGCGGCGAGAGCTATGACCTGGCCCAGGGCTACGACCGCTTCGCCCGGCAACTGGAACGCCGGTTCCCCAGCGAGGGCGGGGGGCTGCGCCTGTATGTGGACTTGCTCAAGCGAACCGCCGGCCACCAGCTCGACTGGATCGATCCGGCAAAGGCCTCGGACAACGCGCACGGGGCCGACACTCCGGCGGAGGAGTTCTCCATCCAGGCTTGGCAATGGCTGAACGAACACATCCACGACCCTCAACTCATCAACGTGATCTCGGGCAACTCCACCCGCGTGGAGCTGCGCAAGGACACGCTGCCCCTCTTCACCTTTGCCCACATCAACAGCAGCTTCGTCGCTGACAGCCGGAGGCTCCGGGGCACCGGAAGGCTCATCGTGGAATCGCTGCTGGACGACATCCGCGCACACGGCGGCGAACTGCGGTGCAACACCGAGGTGACCCGGCTCGTGGAACGCGACGGACGCATCGCCGAGGCCGTGAGCGCCGAGGGCGAAAGCTTCGAGGCCGGCCTCTTCATCAGCGACATACACCCCATGCTCACCTACGACCTCATCGGCGAGAGCCACCTCGTACGGCGGAGCCTGCGCCACCGCATGCACCTGCTCGAAAACACCTACGGCATCCTCACGGTGTCGCTTGTCATCAAGCCGGGACTGCTGCCCTACGCGGGCCACAACGACTACATCTACGCCCGGCCGAACGTCTGGGACGAATTCGAACGCGACAAGCCCGTATCGGGCGTCATGGCGAGCTACTACGTGCCCACCGACGGCAGTTCCTTCGTGCGGCAAATCGACCTGCTCACCCCTGTGAGGTGGGACGAATGCCGCCCGTGGAGCGACACACGGGTGGGCCACCGCGGCGCATCCTATGCCGAATGGAAGCGGCAAAAGGCCGACGAGTGCGTCCGGCTGGCCTCTACCGTCATTCCCCACCTGCCCGAAATGATCGAGGCACGATATACGAGCACTCCCCTCACCTACCGCGACTATACGCTCACCCCCGACGGATCGGCCTACGGACTACGCAAGGACTGCGGCAGCGCCATGCTCACCGTGCTCTCGCCACGCACGCCCGAGCCCAACCTGCTGCTCACCGGACAGAGCCTGGTGCTCCACGGGGTGGAGGGCGTCACCATGACGGCACTGATGACATGCGCCGAAGTGCTGGGCAAGGAGCGGGTCTGGCAGTTGTTGAATCCATCAAAATCAGAAGTACAATGAAATATGCTTTAGTAACCGGAGGAAGCCGGGGTATAGGGCGCGCCACGAGCGTGGAACTGGCCCGACGGGGATACCACATCCTCATCAACTATGTGAGCAAGGCCGATGCCGCCAAGGAGACGCTGGACCTCGTGCGCAAGGAAGGACAGGACGGCGAACTGCTACAGTTCGACGTGAGCGACCTCGAACAGACGCGCGCCGCCCTGGACGGCTGGCAGAAGGCCCATGCCGACGAATACATCGAGGTGCTGGTGAACAACGCGGGCATCCGGCGCGACAACCTGCTCGCGCTCATGCCCGCCGACGACTGGACGCGCGTGCTGCAAATCACGCTCAACGGGTTCTTCAACGTCACGCAGCCCCTGCTGCCCGCCATGCAGATGCACCGCTTCGGGCGCATCATCAACATGGCAAGCCTGAGCGGCATCAAGGGACTGCCCGGACAAACCAACTACAGCGCGGCCAAGGGCGGCATCATCGCCGCCACCAAGGCCCTGGCACAGGAGGTGGCGAGACGCGGAATCACCGTGAACGCCGTGGCCCCGGGATTCATCAAGACCGACATGGTGGAGGGCCTCGACGAGGCCGCCCTCAAGCAGTCCATCCCGGCACGGCGCTTCGGAAAGCCCGAGGAGGTGGCCGCCCTCATCGCCTTCCTCGCCTCGCCCGAGGCCGGATACATCACGGGCAACGTGATTTCCATCAATGGCGGACTATACACCTGACGGGTGATGCGGACCGCAACTACCTACTGACACAAAGAAAATCTCTACTGACATGCGAAAGATTATATTCCTCATGCTGCTGTCGCTCATGACGACGACGGCGGCGCTTGCCCAGGAGGCCGGATTCGCACAAGCCGTGGCCCCCTACCGCACGGCACGTACGGCAACGGCCAAGGCCGTGATGACCAAGCACAACAAAGCCCTGACGAAGAACACCACCAGCAACGGCACGCTCTACATGAAAAGCCCCGACAAGGTGGCCATCGTCTGCGACGGGGGCAAGGAGCAGCTCGTGATGAACGGCAACACCTTCACCATGGTCATGGGAGGCCGCAAGCACGTGGCCTCGGCCAAGACGGCCGCCCAGTTCGCCGCGTTCAAGGCCGTGCTCCTGGCCGTACTCAATGGCGGCAGGACCGACATCGGCAAGGTGGGCGGCGTGACCGTGACCGAGAAGGGAGGCAGCGCGGTGGTCACCATGACACCCGCCAAAGCCCGGCACATGATGTTCACCTCGTTCGTGCTCGCCATCAACCGCAAGAGCGGTGCCCTGGAAACACTCACCCTCAACAGCAAGCGCGGGTTCACCAAATACACGTTCAGCAACTTCAAGTTCGGGGGTGCCGTGACCGACAAAGTCTTCGCGCCATGAAGCAGGAACTTGAGGACGTGTGCCAAGTGAACGTGAGGTTCAGCGAGATGGACCCGATGCGCATTGTCTGGCACGGCTCTTATGTGAAATATCTCGAAGACGGGCGCGAGAGCTTCGGACGCCACTATCCCGGCATCGACTATCTCACCATGGCCAAGGCCCAGATGCCCGCACCCGTCTACGACGTACACATGAAGTATTTCGCCTCACTGGGCATGAACGACGTGGCGCAGATCCACACCACCTACGTCTACCACATGGGGGCGCGGCTCGACTTCCGCTACGAAATCTACCGCCTGCGCGACCACCAACTCTGCCTGAAAGCCGAGACCACGCAGCTCTTCACCGGCCCTGACGGCGAGCTCTTGCTGGACAAGCCTGGCTACTTCGAGGAGTGGCAGAGGAAATTCCTCGGCTGACGACACGCCCCCGCCGCACGTGCCCACGAGGGGGAAAGAGGAAAAGCCAAGAGAGCGATGACGAATTCAAGCCCGCAAGGGGCGGGAGGACGCATCGCCATGGCTTTTCCTTTTTTTATTTTAAACAAAATCCTTTACACCTTGCATCACGTCAGGTCTTTGTCCTTTCTTCAAAGTGTCAGCGCAAGGGCCTTTTGGCGACACTTTGACATTCATTCCGACCATCATGCTTACGCCTTTGTAAAAAAGTGAGAAAATCCGGAGAAGGAATGCAAGAAGGCCTTTCCGAGCCTCTCTGAGAGCCTCTCACAGAGGGTTTCCACGGCCTTCAGACCACCTCGGAAAGGCCCTTACACATTGCAAGAACGGCACAGAGACGCCTTACCTCCACAAACTTGACAATCACACGCCGCCGCTCTACAACGCACGGGGCGACTACGGCGGACCGAGGGGGGGACACGCGACGGAGGCGGCCGGCACATGGCGACAGACAACGACCGGGCGGACAGACGACGCCGCCCCCCGGAGGGGATGGGGCGAGGGTTGGCCGGACTTTTGTTTTGCCAGTACGAAAAAATACATTATCTTTGTAGCCGACTTACCGGCGGGCCGGCATCCGGGGAGGACGCCACCCGAAGACGCCGCCGCCCCTATGCGCCAACCGCGCCGGCTTCGTGCCCAACCGGCATGGTCTGACACAAAGAACGGCGCCATTAAAAAATAGAAACGGAACAAAAAACATCTGACAATGAAAATAGCAGTATTCTGTTCGGCCAATGAGAATCTGGATTCCGACTTCTTCACCCTCACCACCCAACTGGGCCAGTGGATGGCCCGCGAGGGCCACACGCTCGTCTTCGGCGGCACCGACATGGGGCTCATGGAGTGCGTCGCGAGGGCCGTACACGACGGCGGCGGACGCGTCATAGGCGTCGTGCCGACAATGGTGGAAAAGCGTGGACGCACCTCGAAGCTGAACGATGTGGAGATACCCTGCGACAACCTGTCTGACCGCAAGGCGCTGATGGAGCTCCAGGCCGACCTCTTCGTGGCCCTGCCCGGAGGCATCGGCACGCTCGACGAGGTGTTCACCGTGGCCGCCGGCGCCACCATTGGCTATCATCACAAGCTCGTGGTGGTCTACAACATGAAGGGATTCTGGAATCCGCTCATCGCCCTGCTCGACCACCTGCAGGCTCAAGGCCTCATCCGGGGGCAATGGCGCGACCGCATTCTCGTGGCCGACACCCTTGACGACATCGCGCGAATCGTACACAAGGGAAAATAAAGTAGGTTAAAATATGTAGTAATGAACATCTTTTCATTGATTTTTAATTAACTTTGCACGCAATTAATGATTGAGCGAAAAGACTTATGAAGCCATCGACCACACTGCAAGGACTTAGTGAAGAAGAAGTGAGCCAAAGCCGGCTCAAGCACGGCGAGAACATCCTTACTCCGCCAAAGCGCACTTCGCTTTGGAAACTCTATCTCGACAAATATCGTGATCCCATCATCCAGATCCTGCTGGTGGCCGCGGCCATCTCCCTGGTGCTGGCGTTCGTGGAAGATGATTTCCTGGAAACCATCGGCATCTTCATTGCCGTCTTCCTCGCCACAACCATCGGGTTCTACTTCGAACGCGACGCCGCCAAGAAGTTCAACGCCCTCACCGCCCTGGGCGAGGAGCAACCCGTGAAGGTGAGACGCGGGGGACACGTGATGGAAATTCCGCGGCGCGACGTGGTGGTGGGCGACATCGTGCTCATCGAGGTGGGCGACGAGGTGCCCGCCGACGGACGGCTCACCGACTGCCACGACCTGCAAATCGACGAATCGCAACTCACCGGCGAGCCCGTGGCCAACAAGCGCATGGGCGTGAAACCCGAAGACGAGCGGTCAACCTATCCTTCTGACATGGTGTTGCGCTCCACCATGGTGCTGGCCGGACGAGGCGAATTCCGCGTGGAGGCCGTGGGCGACGCCACCGAGATAGGAAAGGTGTCGGCCAAGTCGACCGAGACCACACACGTCAAGACGCCACTCAACATGCAGCTCGACCGCCTGGCATCGCTCATCTCCAAGGTGGGCTCGGGCGTGGCCGTAACGGCGTTCCTGGCCTTCTTGATTCACGACATCGTGTCGCACCCGCAATTCTGGTCGAGTGGAGACTATCTCTACATGACCCACCGCGTGCTGGGCTACTTCATGATGGCCGTCACACTCATCGTCATGGCCGTGCCCGAGGGACTCCCCATGGCCGTCACGCTGGCACTGGCGCTCAACATGAGGCGCATGCTGAAATCGAACAACCTCGTCAGAAAGCTCCATGCCTGCGAGACCATGGGCGCCGTGAACGTGATCTGCACCGACAAGACGGGCACGCTGACGCAGAACAAGATGCAGGTGGCCGACATGGTGCTGCCCGCCCAAATTGGTGCCAAGCTGGCCGACAGCACGGCCGAGGGGGTGCCCGCCGGAGCCATTTCTGACCGCCAGCTGCTCTATGTGGCCATCGCCGTGAACACCACCGCCGAACTCGACGGCGACAAGGGCGTGGGCAACCCCACCGAAGTGGCCCTGCTGCGGTGGCTACGCGACCAGGGATGCGACTACCAGCGCTTGCGCCGTGAGACGGAGGTGGTGGACCAGGTGCCCTTCTCCACCGAGAAAAAATACATGAAGACCGTGGCCGTGGTCGACGGACACACCTACTCGTTTGTGAAGGGCGCCCCCGAAATCGTGCTCGACATGGCCTCGGTGGACGGCAACGAACGCCACGAGGCCGACCGGCTGCTGCTGGAATACCAGCAACGGGCCATGCGCACGCTGGCCTTCACCGTCGACGGGCGGATGCAGGCCTTGGCCGCCATTGCCGACCCCGTGCGCCCGGACGTGCCCCAAGCGGTGAACCAATGCCGAAAGGCGGGCATCGAAGTGAAAATCGTGACGGGCGACACGGCCGCCACGGCCGTGGAAATAGGACGCGAGATTGGCATCTTCGACCCCGAGACGCTACAGGCGCTGAAGTCGGGAGCACACTGCGACGAAATCATCACGGGACCCGAATGGGCGGCCCTGAGCGACGACGAGGCCGCCAAGCGCGCCAAGAAGCTGAGAGTGATGGCGCGGGCACGGCCGGGCGACAAGCAGCGGCTCGTGGAACTGCTGCAACGGCAGGGGGGCGTGGTGGCCGTCACTGGCGACGGTACCAACGACGCGCCGGCCCTGCACTATGCACACGTGGGGCTCTCGCTGGGCTCGGGAACGAGCGTGGCCAAGGAAGCCTCGGACATGACGCTGCTCGACGACAGCTTCAAGTCCATCGCCAACGCCGTGATGTGGGGCCGGTCGCTCTATCGAAACATACAGCGCTTCCTCTTCTTCCAGCTGGTGGTCAACCTCACGGCCCTGCTACTCGTGCTCGGAGGCTCGGTCGTGGGCACCGAAATGCCACTCACGGTGACGCAGATCCTGTGGGTCAACCTCATCATGGACACCTTCGCCGCCATGGCCCTGGCCTCGCTTCCGCCTTCGCGGGAGGTGATGCAGGAGAAGCCGCGCGATCCCAAGCAGTCCATCATCACCAAGCCGATGGCCGAGGGCATCATCTTCTGCGGCATCGTCTTCTTCATCTTCATGCTCGCCTATCTGGTGTGGTGCGAGCGCAGGGGCGAGGAGGGAGGCGTAAGCCTGCACGAGCTCACGTGCTTCTTCACCACCTTCGTCATGCTCCAATTCTGGAACTTGTTCAACGCCAAGAGCTTCGGAAGCAACCATTCGGCCTTCCACCGCTTCTACGCCGATCGCGGCATGGTGGTCGTACTGGTGGCCATCCTGGCCGGACAATGGCTCATCGTCACCTTCGGAGGAAGCATGTTCCGCACCGAACCGCTTTCGCTCTGCGAGTGGCTTACCATCATCGGCGCCACGTCGGTGGTGCTCTGGGTTGGCGAGCTGTGGCGGTGGGGCAAGCGCGTCATCGCACGCCGGCACGGGCGGCAAACCCTTTATAACAAGCAAAAATAGCATGGAAACCATTTACATCACCGGCAACATGCCCCCACAACCGCCCTCGGTGGCCACCATCGGATTCTTCGACGGCGTCCACCGGGGACACCAGTACCTCATCCGGCAGGTATGCGACGAAGCCGGGGATGCGGGTATGCGCTCGGTGGTGATCACCTTCGACCAACATCCGCGCAAGGTGCTGCAAAGCGACTGGCAGCCGCGGCTGCTGAGCACGCTCGACGAGAAGTTGCTGCTGCTCTCGAAGACACGCGCCGACGCCACGGCGGTGCTCCACTTCGACCGCGAGACGGCCTCGCTCACCGCAAGAGAGTTCATGGACCGCGTGCTCAGACAAAGGCTCAACGTGAGGAAGCTCATCATCGGCTATGACAACCGATTCGGACACGACCGGCGCGAGGGATTCGACGACTACGCGCGCTACGGCCGCGAACTGGGCATCGAGGTGGTGCAGGCGCACGCCTTCGTGCTCAACGGCGTGAGGGTGAGCAGCTCGGTGGTGCGCTCGTTCCTGCAAGACGGCGAAGTGGAAATGGCCCGCCTCTGCCTGGGCTATCCCTATACCATCGTCGGACGCGTGGTGAAAGGCGTGCAGGAAGGACGGCAGCTGGGATTCCCCACGGCCAACCTTGACGTGACTGGCACGGACAAACTCGTGCCGGCGGCGGGCGTCTACGCCGTGGAGGCACGCCTGGAACAGACCATGGCCATGCGCCACGGCATGATGAACATCGGCACCAGACCCACCTTTGGAGGCGTGGGACAGACACTTGAAACCAACATATTCGACTTTGAAGACAACATCTACGGCAAGCTCATGCTCGTGAGCTTCGCCCACCGCGTAAGGGGCGAGCGCAAGTTCTCGTCGCCCCAGGCACTGGCCGACCAACTCCAAAAGGACAAGGCCATGATCATCGAACAATTCCATAAAGACAATGAAAACGAATAAAAGAGCAAAGGGAAACTCACAAATCATAAAGGGATGCTTGGACATCGTGTGGTTCGTCATCATCTTCTATCTCATCCAACTGTTGTTCCAAGCCTGCGCCTCGCTGGCCTACACGCTCCACGCCGGCTCGTTCACGGCCCGGTTGTTCGTGGACAACCTGGCCAACGTGACCTATAGTGGCAAGTGGCTGGCCGCCATCAGCGTGGCGAGCAGCCTGGTCACCATCGCCGTCTTCACGCGCCTGCGCTGGACACCGGTGTCCAACAGCTATCTCCTGTCGCGTCCGTGGATCTCGCTCATCTGGGTGGCCATCCTCTCGCTGGGCACCATCCTGCCCGCCGAATGGATTTACGAGCAACTGCAAATCACCATGCCCGAAAGCTACGAGCAGCTCTTCGAGGGCGTCATGAGCGAGCCCTGGGGCTATCTGGCCATCGGAGTCCTAGCCCCCGTTGCCGAGGAGGTGGTGTTCCGCGGCGCCATCCTGCGCGTATTGCTCCGCCTCTTCAGCCACAAGTGGCACTGGGCGGCCATCGCACTCTCGGCCATCGTCTTCGGACTGGTTCACGGCAATGTGGCCCAGGGCATCCATGCCTTCATCATCGGCCTGCTGCTGGGATGGATGTTCTATCGCACCGACAGTATCGTGCCCGGCATCGTGATGCATTGGGTGAACAACTCGGTGGCCTACGTGATGTACAACATCATGCCCGACATGGCCGACGGAAAGCTCATCGACCTGTTCCATGGCAGTCAGAAGATGATGGTGGGCGGACTCTTCTTCTCCTTCTGCATCCTCATTCCCGCCCTCTTCCAGCTGGCCATCCGGCTGAAGAAGGCCGAATAAACGGGGGTTGACGGGCAAGACCTAGAGATCATTGCAAATACACCATAACTTTCAAACGCCCGCCCGGCCGCGGGCAAGGACAAGGACAACGGCGCACGGCATAATCGGACAACGATTCGCCGTGCGCCGCTTGTTATGAAAAAGAAGCTTTAGTGCTCCACATCCCACTGTATGGGAACATTCTTGAGCACGATAAGTCCCCTGTCGTTATAACTCGTTCCTACTCCGTATTGCAACTGCTGGATTGTCGTCGCGGTGCGCTTCACGTCGACGAAAGAGGCCGTCGGCTTCAAGACGACATTCATATAGACGCCTTCCGTCACCGGATAGTCATACCATCCTGCGGATTCCCGCGACTTGTAGGTGTTTCCTTCTTGGTCTATCATCAGTGCGGGCTGCTGGATGTTACAGCCGAAACTTATCGATTTCAGGTTGGAAATCATCTTCACCTTGAAGACAAGGCTCACTTCGCCATAATTGTCCGACGTGCTCTTGCCATAGGCTCCCTACCAACTGAATGTCCACAATGCCGGGTATCGGGTTGCGGA
>CAYQUN010000005.1:63789-112723 GCA_964420715.1 uncultured Prevotella sp.
AACCGTCTGGCATTTTGAGGATTTGAAAGGAATCCCTAACTTTGCGACTGCGAAAAAAGAAGGAAACGACTACTGTAAAATCAATCTGCGACTTCACGTTTGGCATGCTGTTCATGCTCCAAATCATAGGAACGGGCGCCATGTATGTGAAGGGATGGCGGCATCGTCTTCAGAGGATGACATTCTGGATCATGCTCTATCTCACCTGTATCAGTCTTTTCGAGGCGGCTTATTTCTTTTTCTTCCCCGACACGCCCCGCTCGCTTACCTCACATTTGACCGACATTTTGGAGATGACCGTCATTCCGTGCGCATTCATCAACATGGTCAGGCTGACGCAACCACGCAGGAAGCTGCTTGGAATCGTATTGTGCAACGCCACGCTGTACGCACTGCTCATGGCGTCTTACTGCATATGGGAGAGGGATATCATTTACCAGTCGGCGCTCGGCTTCTCCGTCTTTTATTCCCTTTTCACCATCTTCTATGGGTGGATTTCCGCCAGGCGGACGAACAAGGAACTTGTCGACAACTTCTCCAACGAGCAACTCTCCCTCTACTGGCTGAAGTATATCATCTACCTCTATGTCGCCATACTGCTGACATGGGCACTCGCCACGGTGTATGCCACGGAATGGATGGTGGCCGCTTACAATGTGTTCATGCTGCTGTTCTTGTCGCTTTGGTGCTATTTCGTGTTCAGGCAGGAAGACATGCTTGAGGCGCTGGCGCAAATGAGCGAGGAAGAGGCGCACGGCGAGGAGGGCATCGGCAAGGGCTATGCGTTCGAGGGCAACCTCACGAAAGCATTTGAGGAAGACGCGGTCTATTTGACCCACGCCTGAACATTGCCGAACTGGCAATCAGCGTGGGCACGAATCGCAGCTATTTGTCGGCCTATCTCAACCAGCATCAGCACACCACCTTTTATGAGTATGTGAACCAATGGAGGGTGAGGCGTGCGAAAGAGCTTCTCGCCGAGTCGGCCATTCCCCTTGAGCAAATTGCCGGGAAGTCGGGCTTCAACTCGCTGAGCAGATTCCGCCGCTATTTCACGAAGGCCGTCGGCATGACGCCATCGGCCTACCGCAAGGCGAAGACCCTGCCTGCGAGGGCAAAGAAAGCCTGACCCAAAGACGAACGTCACCGGGAGCCAGGCTGCGATGCCAGCTCCCGGTGACGTTTCCGGTCATATTCTCTCAGTTGTTCCTTCCCGGGTGAAGGCCGTTCCGAGCGGCCTCTGCCACTCCTGCCCAGCCTTCCCCGGCATGAATTTCTTAATCGTTCTTGCTCTCCTCGGGAGCCTTGTCAATCAGGTCCATGAACTGGTCGAGCTTCGGCGTGATGATGATTTGCGTACGGCGGTTGCGCTGCTTGCCCAGTTCGGTGTCGTTGGTAGCGATGGGATTGTACTCACCCCGTCCACCGGCCGTGAGGCGCTTGGGGTCGACGCCATAGCGGTCTTGCAGATACTGCACCACCGACGAGGCCCTCAGTGCCGAGAGGTCCCAGTTGTTGCGGATGTTCTTCATCTTCTCGCTCTGCGTCTTCACCGGCACGTTGTCAGTGTTGCCCTCGATCAGCACGTCATAATCCTTGTAGTCCATGATGATTTTGGCAATCTTGCTCAACGTTTCCTCGGCACGGTCGTTGATTTCATACGAGCCGCTCTTATAGAGCATGTTGTCGGCCAGCGAGATATACACGACGCCCTTGAGCACCTGGATGTCCACTTCCTTCATCTCCTCCTTGCTCAGCGAGCGCGTCAGGTTGTTGGTCAGCACCATGTTGAGCGAGTCGCTCTTGCTCTTCACCTCCACGAGGTGGCGGATGTACTGGTTAGACTCGTTGATTTGGTCGACAAGTTTCGAGATGTTGATATTGTTCGAGTTTGCGTTGTTCAAGCTCTTGTCCAGTGCGCGTTGCAGCGAGGCGTAGTCCTTCTTCTGCTGTGCCAGCTGGTCCTCCAGCGACGATACGCGTGCGTTGGCAGCCGCGAGTTGTTCCTTCGAGCTCTGATAGTTCTCGCTCAGACTTCTATTTTCCGTCTGGCATGCCTCCAGTTCCTTCTTGCTGGCACAACTGCCCAGCACCAGAGCACCGGCCATAATGGCGAAAATGCAAATGTTCTTTTTCATTGTCAATAGTTGTTTTCTCAGTTTTGGGGTTTCTAATCGATACATCTGTTAATCGTTTCCGATTTTGTTGCAAATATATGAATTATCCACCACTATTTTATCGAAGTGTCATTTTGTTTATGTATTTTTAACCACCCCGAGGTTTTTTCGCACCATTTTTAACGTCAACGCTCACCTGGCGCTCAACGTCCTGGAGGCATTGAGCACGCAGATCACCATGACGCCCACGTCGCCGAAGACGGCCAGCGCCATGGCCCACGTGCCGAGTGCGCCGACGGCCGCCATGCCCAGGATGGCCACCTTCACGGCAATGGCAAACGCCGTGTTCTGCCTTGCGATGGCCAGCGTGTGCCTTGCGATGGCGATGGCGTCGGCAATCTTCGACGGTTTGTCATCCATCAGCACCACGTCGGCCGCCTCGATGGCCGCGTCGCTTCCCAGCGCCCCCATGGCGATGCCCACGTCGGCGCGTGCCAGCACCGGCGCGTCGTTGATGCCATCGCCCACGAAGGCCAGCGTCGTCCCCTTCGGCTCTTGTCCGATGAGCCGTTCCACCAGAGCCACCTTGTCGGCCGGCAAGAGTTCGGCGAAATACTCATCGATTTGGAGTTGCCGGGCCACGTGGGCCGCCACGTTCTCATGGTCGCCCGTGAGCATCACCGTGTGCGTCACCCCCTCTTGCCTCAGGCGTCCGATGGCCTGGGCCGAATCGTCCTTCAACTGGTCGGCTATCACCACGTGGCCCGCATACACGCCGTCCACGGCCACATGCACCACCGTTCCCACCAGGTCGCGGCACTGGCGGCACTGCGGCACCTCAAGCCCCATCGCGCCCATCATGCGCCCGTTGCCCACGCACACCTTCCTGCCGTTCACGCTCGCGCTGACGCCCTGTCCGGCCACCTCCGTCACGTCAGTCACCACGCAGTCGTCCTTCTCGGCAGGATAGGCCTGGCGCAGAGCCGCGGCAATGGGGTGCGTGGAGAAGCGCTCCACGTGGGCCGCCAGGTGGAGCAGCTGGGTGGAATCGATCTTGTTCGGGTGCACGGCCTCGACGGCGAACACGCCCTTGGTGAGCGTGCCGGTCTTGTCGAACACCACGCAGCCCACCTTGGCCAGCGTGTCCATATAGTTTCCGCCCTTCACCAGGATGCCCTTCCGGCTGGCCCCGCCGATGCCTCCGAAGAAGGTGAGGGGCACCGAGATGACCAGCGCGCACGGGCAGCTCACCACCAGGAACGTCAGCGCCCGATAGACCCACGTGGCCCAGTGGCCCGTGACCAGCGACGGCACGACGGCCAGGGCCAAGGCGGAGAACACCACCAAGGGCGTGTAGATGCGTGCGAAGCGGCGGATGAAGTTCTCGCTCTTCGACTTGCTCTGCCCCGCATGTTCCACCAGTTCGATGATTTTCGAAGCCGTCGACTCGCCGAAGGCCTTGGTCACCTCGATGCGGAGCACTCCCGAGAGGTTCACACACCCCGACACCACCTCGTCGCCCGGCGCTATGTCGCGGGGCACGCTCTCGCCCGTCAGCGCCACGGTGTCCAGGCTCGATTGTCCCGTGAGCACCCGTCCGTCCAACGGCACCTTCTCGCCCGGCCTCACCACGATGGTCTCGCCCACACCCACCGTGCCGGGAGCCACCGTCGCCACCTCGCCGCCACGCTCCACGTGGGCCGTGTCGGGGCGTATGTCCATCAGCTGGGCGATGGAGTTCCGGCTGCGGTCCTCGGCATAATGCTCGAACAGCTCGCCCACCTGGAAGAAGAGCATCACGAACACCGCCTCGGGAAACTGGCTCTCGGCGCCGGGCAGGAATCCGATGAGCAGGGCTCCGATGGTGGCCACTGACATGAGCAGGTTCTCGTCGAACGGATTGCCATGGGTTATGCCCTCGGCGGCCTCGGCCAGCACGTCATAGCCGATGAGCAGGTAGGGCACGAGATAAAGGCAAAGCTGCGCCTCTCTCGACAGGCCCAGCCCGTGGCTCAACAGCCAGGCCGCCAGCAGGAGCACGGCCGTGAGCACGATTCTGAAAATCTTCTTTTTCATATCTTCATTACTTGTTGGTTTCGTTTTCCGGCTGCAAAGGTAAGGAGAAAGAAGTGCAACCGGGTTGCAAAACGCATCAGGACCTGCCGCGACCGCACCACACACCGTGCCAAAGGCCATGGCCGCACGCCGCAACTTGAAAGAAACCGCAAGATTGTTTTACATTTCCGCACTTCCTACTCTCATCCGCCCGAATCAGAATGTCGGAATATCCGAATTCCAGCAACACTCTGACGGGTTTTCAGCTCAAAAAGCTTACGTTTTTGTAAAGATACTAAAAAGGTGGCGAGAAAGATGCAAGAACGGCCTTCAGAGACCCTAAGAAAGGCTTCCAAAGGCCGCGAGAAGGGCTTTCAGAGGAGGCCGGAAAGGCGCTTACACCCTGCAAAAGCGGCACGGAGGCAACTCGTGTCACGAATCTCAACAAACAGGGCACCGCGCCGGCACGCCATCAGCCGGACGCCCCGGAATTGCGGCGGAAGGCCCGCTCCGCCACGCCACACCCCAAAATTTCCAAGGTCAACGCTTTTGTTTTCCACAAAAACATCGTACCTTTGTGGCCACAAGCAACCCAAAAACCGAAACACTGTGATTTGTACTACCACACCCACCATTGAGGGAAGCCCCATCAAGGCATACAAGGGCGTCGTGACGGGCGAAGAGTTTATCGACACCTACAGCACCATCAGGGCGGACATCTCCACCTACATCCGCGGCGGACACTCTGACGACTACGAGGAGACACTGGTCGAGGCGCGCGACACGGCGATGGAGAAAATGCAGGAACAGGCAACCGATCTCGGCGCCAACGCCATCGTGGGCATCAGTTTCACTTATGAGACCGTCGGACCTAGCAACATCATGTTCATGGTGACCGTAAGCGGAACGGCTGTGGTGATTTGAAATCATAACATATTAAAACCAAACAGCAATGATGAGAAGACTGATTATGGCGGTCCTGCTCGTCGCCACCACGATGATGGCGGCCGCACAGGGCGCATTGAAAAAGGTGTATGACGAGACCCTCGACCCGATGGAGCAAATCGACAAGGCCCTGGCCGGCGTGAAGGCCTCGGGGGCAGACAAGTACGTCGTCTGCCAAGTGGGCGGCAACTGGTGCCCGTGGTGCCTGCGCTTCGCCGACTTCATCACCACCGACAACGACATCGCCAAGGTGGTGGACGAGAACTTTGTCTACCTCCATGTGAATTACAACCCCCGCAAGTCTGGCGGCGAGGCGCAGGCACAGGCTTCGGCCGCCCTGATGGACCGCCTCGGACAGCCCCAGCGCTTCGGGTTCCCCGTGCTCGTGGTGCTCAACCAGGACGGTCAAGTGCTCCACATCCAGGACTCGGGCCTGCTGGAGAAGGGCGAGGGATACGACAAGGAAAAGGTGCTCCGCTTCTTCAAGTCGTGGACACCCAAGGCCGTTGGCGCCGGCGCCCCGCCGGCCGTCGGGGCGATAGAGGCCATACGGGCCCGACGCTCCATCCGCAAATACCTTGACAAGCCCGTGGAGCACGAGAAGCTGGCCACCATCGCGCAATGCGGCATCATGGCGCCCAGCGGGATGAACAGCCAGCGATGGGCCGTAAGGGTGGTGGAGAGTCCGGAATGGATTGCGGGCACCACGGCGCTCTTCAAGCAGGCCAACCCCGACATGGCCGCCCGCGACGCCAACTTCAAGAACATGTTCCGCAACGCGCCTTCCATCATCTGCGTGGCCACACCTGACGGCGAGGCGTCGCTCGACGCGGGCATGCTCGGCGAGAACATGATGATCGCCGCCCAGTCGCTCGGTCTCGGCACGTGCTGCCTGGGCGGGCCCGTGCGCTTCCTCAACACGCAGGCCGAATGCAAGCCCTACATCGACCAGCTGAACCTGCCCGAGGGATACAGCCTCAGCTTCATCGTGGCCGTGGGATATCCCGACGAGCGGCCCGAGGCCAGACCCAGGGACGAGGGCAAGATCGGATACATCAGATAGCCGTCAACACGCTGCCGCCATCCGCCGACAGGCCCCACCACGCCGCAAGCCGGTGCCGGCAACGCGTTGACCCAAACAAAAAAGGGAAAAGAAAGCAAAGCTTTTCTTGCTCATTTCCCACGTTTGCGCTATCTTTGCAAAGGAAAAAGAATAGAGAGAATGACAGCGAGACAAGATCGACATATGAAGGAAACCATCTTGAAGTATGCGTTTCCCGTGTTGCTTTGCTTTGTAACCTTCTTCGTCCACCGCTCGGCATTCCCCGTGGTGACGAGCGAGGCACGCAACATGGTTATCGCACACGAGATGGTGACCGACGGCCATTGGCTCATCCCACACATGAACGGCGAGCCACGGCTTGCCACACCGCCCTTCCCGCTCTGGGTGTCGGGCTGCATCGAGGCCGTCTGGCCCGGAAGCGTGAGCGCGCAACGCACGGCCAACGGACTGATGGGGTGCCTGCTGACGGTCTATCTGTTCCTGCTTGTCCGCTACGCCTCGCACCGCACCGACTTCGCCCTCGCCTCGGTGCTCGTCTTCCTGACATGCTACAACCTGGTCTACATGGGGCGCACGTCGTCGGCCGACATCTATGGCAACGCGCTCATGATGGCCGCCATCTACTACCTCACACGCGCACTCTACGAAAAGCACCACTACGCCCAATGGCTCGCCCTGGCCGGACTCTTCATGGGACTGTCGTTCCTGAGCGAGGGGCCTGTGGCGTTCTACGCCCTGCTGCTGCCCTACTTCATCATGCTCGTCGCCCTGCCCTCGCCCACCATGCGCGGCAAGTGGCGCTCGTTCCTGGTCATGGCCGCCATAGCCACGGTCGTGGCGGGATGGTGGTACGTGGTGCTGCTCACCCTGCACCCCGAGTCGGTAGGCACCATCGCCCACAAGCTGGCCGCATTCTGGCACACCGGAACCGTACGCCCGTGGTACTACTACTGGAGGTTCTTCCTTGAGATGGGCGCATGGGCCATGCCCATGCTCGTGGCCCTGTGGATTCCCTACTGGAAGCGGCACATCACCATGAAGCGCGAATACCTCATCTCGATCACGTGGGCCCTGGCCTCACTGGTGCTGCTCTCGTTCCTGCCGGGCAAGAAGATGGCGTGGCTGCTGCCCTCGCTGGCTCCCTGCGCCGTCGTCGTGGGCTGCATGCTGATGCACTTCAAGGACACCTTGCAGGCACACGCCGGCACGGCCGACGAGCAGCGCGTGGCCCGAAAACTGTTCACCCTGCAGGGAGTCATCATCATCGTGGTCATGCTGGCCACGCCCGTGGCCCTGATAGAGTTCGGGTGGCGGAGCGGCTCCATGAGCCTGCGCACCCAGATCGCGGCGTCGGCCACCATGCTGGCCGTGGCCGCATGGACCATCCGGGCCACGATGAAGCGCCGACCCCTGCTGCAGGCGTCGGGGGTGGCCCTGTCGTTCATGGCGGCCGAATTCTTCATGCTGCCCACCATCAGCGACGCCGTGGGCAATCCGCACGAGCACAGCATCGAGCTCACCCGGAAGGACGCCCGCCTCAACGGCATTCCTTTTTATCACAACGAAAAGGAGATTCTCAGAATAGAACTGGTCTACGACGCCGGCAAGAAAATACGGCCGCTCGACTTTTCGGACACGCGGGCCGTGCTCTCCAAGCTGCCGTGCGCCATCGTCACACGCAAGCCCGCCTCGGCCGAACTGCCCGCCGAACTGCTCCAGCAGGTGGACACCACGGCCATAGGCTACTTCGACGACAACAAGCACCGGCCCTCAAACAGCCACTACACCAAAAACTTCCTCAACTACGTGACGCTGCTCAGAAGCCGGGAACCACAAGCCACGGCAAAGTGACGAGCAAACAGAACAACGAACGCACATGAACATCATCGACTTCGCCGTCTTCCTGGCCTTCACGCTGGGCGTTTCGCTCTTCGGCTGCCTCTTCTTCCGCAAAGGCGGCAGCGCTGACGACTTCACCTCGGCGGGACGCTCGCTGCCCGGATGGCTGGTGGGCATGTCCATCTTCGCCACCTATGTGAGCTCCATCAGCTACATCGGCTATCCGGGAAAGGCCTTCGCGGGCAACTGGAACGCCTTCGTCTTCAGCCTCTCCATACCCATTGCCTCGTTTTTCGCGGCACGCTACTTCGTGCCCTTCTACCGCAAGGGCGGCGCCGTCTCGGCCTACACCTTCCTTGAACAGCGATACGGACGGTGGGCGCGCGTCTACGCTTCGGCCTGCTACCTGCTCACACAGGTGGCACGCATGGGCTCGATACTCTATCTGCTGGCCGTCCCGATGAACATCCTCATGGGCTGGAACATGCACGTGGTCATCGTGGCCACAAGCCTTGCCATCATCGCCTACGCCATGCTCGGGGGCATCAAGGCCGTCATCTGGACCGACGCCATCCAGGGCTTCATCCTCATCGGCGGCGCACTGCTCAGCCTGGCCGTGCTGCTGCATGGCATGCCCGAGGGCCCCGGACAGGCCTTCAGCATGGCTTGGAACGCCCCCGGAGGCAACAAGTTCTCGCTGGGATCGCTGGGGACGTCGCTCTCGGAGAGCACGTTCTGGGTGTGCCTGGTCTATGGCATATTCATCAACCTGCAAAACTACGGCATCGACCAAAACTACGTGCAACGCTACCACACGGCCAAAGACCTCAAGGCCGCACGCTTCTCGGCACTCTTCGGCGGCTGGCTGGCCATTCCGGTGTCGGCGCTGTTCTTCCTCATCGGCACCTCGCTCTATGCCTACTACACCACCCGGCCGGAACTGCTGCCCCACTCCATCGCCGCCCATCCCGACTACGTGTTCCCCTATTTCATCGCCACGGCGCTTCCCGTGGGCCTGCGCGGACTGCTCATCGCCTCCATCTTCGCCGCCGGAATGAGCACCGTGGCCACCAGCATCACCAGCAGTGCCACCATCGTGGTGGCCGACTACGTGCGCCCGCTGATGCCACGGATTTCCGACCGTGGCGCCGTGCGCGCACTCCGGCTGGCGAGCGTGGGCGCCGGACTGCTGGGCATCGTCGTGGCCGTGGCCATGCTCAGCGTGCAGAGCATCATCGACGCATGGTGGACACTGAGTTCCATCTTCTCGGGCGGCATGCTCGGACTGTTCCTTCTGGGCTATTGCGTGAAGCGGTCGGGACGCGTGCAGGCCCTCGTGGGGGTGGCTTGCGGCGTCGCCGTGATTGCCTGGATCTCGCTTGCGGGCGTGCTCCGCCTGCCCGGCCCACACCTGCACGAGTATCTGGCCATCGTGCTGGGCACGGCGGCAATCTTCGTGGTGGGCTTCGTGCTGACGCCGAAATCCCGACCTGAAAAAGTCTCTTGAAAAAGAATCGTGACGCCAGGAGGTCACTCCCGCCCGAACACCCGCGCTATCCGGCGGGCCACCGTGGCGGCAATGTTGCGGCGGGCCACGGCGGGGACGAGGGCGTCGGCAAGCGGCATGGCTTCAGGGGTTACGGCGTCGACGGCATGGAAACCGGCCGCCAAGAGACGCTCGCGCTGGGCCACACGGCCGGCAATGAGCCACACGGGCACACGGTCTGACTGGCGAAGCACCTCCGAGGGCAACTTGCCCATCAGCGTTTGGGCGTCGGCATGGCCTTCGCCCGTAATCACCCCGTCACACCCCCTTAGCTTCTCGTGAAAGCCATCCAGCCCGAGCAGGAGCCTCGCACCGCTCTCTACGCGCGCCCCCATGAACTGCATGAAGGCATAACCCAAGCCTCCGGCAGCCCCGGCACCAGGCTCTTGAGAACGGTCGAAGCCGAAACGCGCCGCAGCCATGCGGGAAAAGGTGGAGGCCCGCCGGTCGAGCAGGGCCACATCAGACGCCGAGGCACCCTTTTGCGGTCCGAATACGGCGGCCGCCCCACGAGGCCCGTCAAGCGGGTTGGACACGTCGCTGGCCAGCGTGATTCGGGGCGGCTCACACTCAGGTTGCTCCCAAAAGGCGCAACGGGCGTCTTTCAACGCACGGAGCATGCCCAGTCCGCAATCGCTCACGGCACTGCCGCCGAGCCCTATGACTAGCCTGCGGCACCCCATCTGAAGCGCTGCGGACACCAGCTCGCCCACCCCATAGCTCGTGGCCCTGAGCGGACGGCGCTGCTCCGGCTCTATCAAGGCCAGCCCGCAAGCCTCGGCCACCTCGACAACGGCCAGGCCGCCACGCACGCCGATGCGCCCCACACGGGGCCTCATCAGCGCGTCATGACAGGCCACCTCCCTGATTTCGGCTCCCAAGGCATCGCAGAAGGCATCGAGCATGCCCTCGCCTCCGTCGCTCACCACAAGGCGCTCGACACCGGCGTCGGGCCACACGGCACGCACCCCGTCAACGACGGCCCGCCCCGCATCGGCCGAACTCAGGCAGCCCTTGAACGAGTCAACGGCCACAAGGATCCTCATTGCAACCTCCTGTCGAGCGCCTCCATCCCCTTGAGCGTGCAGAGTCCGCGAATAATGACAAAGGTGAAGTTGTAGAAAAGGATGTCGGTGGGATACTTCCTGTAAAGCTCGTTGGCTATAATTCCGTCCATCGTGATGCGCCCGATGACCGACACCAGATGATAGTCTATGTCGGCACGGAAGTAACCCTCGGCAACCCCTCGGTCAAAAAAGGCCTTGGCACAGTCGTCGTTCTGCTTGGAACGGGCTTCGAAATAGGCTTTCAAGCGCGCGTACTTGTGCAAGTCGTGAATGAATGCGGGCGAGGCCTTCTGCGACCTGTCCATCTCTTCATGATAGAGTTTCACCAAAATATCGATGACATTATGGTCGCCCTCCTCATAAAAAGCCAGCATCTTGGCGTGAATTTCATTGTCGAGGGCCTTCACCCCCTCAAGCAACAACTCCTCCTTGTCGCTGAAAATCTCATACATCGTACGCTTCGAGATCTTCAGGTCGCGGGCCAACGAGTCCATCGTTATCGACTTGATGCCCCTGACCATGAACTGGGCCATGGCATAGTCCAAAATCTTTTTCTTCAGTTCCTGTTTGTATACTGAAACCATAATTTATCGACTAGATTGTTTTTTTTTCGAGACAAAGATACAAAAAAACATGAAAAACTTATCCCAATTAAATCGTTTTTTGTAACTTTGTGCACAATTTTGCGGTTTGTGTGCAACACACACGCCCCACAATAATGAGAGAAAGCAAAAACGATTATACAAATACAATATGGTAAAGATTTCGAAAGAAGCCGCCTTGGAATATCACGAGAACGGCCGTCCAGGAAAAATTGAGGTAAAACCGACCAAGCCTTACCGCACACAGACCGACTTGAGCCTGGCTTATTCGCCCGGCGTAGCCTATCCCTGTCTGGAAATACAAAAGAATCCCGACGATGTATACAAATACACCGACAAGGGGAACCTCGTGGCCGTGATCAGCAACGGCACCGCCGTGCTGGGCCTCGGCGACATCGGCGCCATGAGTGGGAAACCGGTCATGGAGGGTAAGGGACTGCTCTTCAAAATCTATGGCGGCATCGACGTGTTCGACATCGAGGTGAACGAAAAAGACCCCGAGAAGTTCTGCGAGGCCGTCGAAAAGATTGCCCCCACCTTTGGCGGCATCAACCTTGAGGACATCAAGGCCCCGGAATGCTTCTACATCGAAAACCGACTGAAAAAGACCCTCGACATCCCCGTGATGCACGATGACCAGCACGGCACCGCCATCATCTCGTCGGCCGGACTGATCAACGCCCTCGAGGTGGCCGGAAAGAAAATCGAGGATGTGAAAATCGTGGTCAACGGCGCCGGCGCGGCCGCCATCAGCTGCACCAAGCTCTATGTGGCCCTGGGCGCGCGCATCGAGAACATCATCATGCTCGACTCGCGCGGCGTGATTTACAAGGGACGCGACCACGTGAACGAGCAGAAGGCTCAATTCGCCACCGACCGTACCGACATTCACACGCTGGCCGAGGCCATCAAGGGGGCCGACGTCTTCCTGGGCCTTTCCAAGGGCAACGTCCTCACGCAAGACATGATCCGCTCTATGGCCGAGAAGCCCATCGTCTTCGCACTGGCCAACCCGGTGCCCGAAATCAGCTACGAGGACGCCATCGCAAGCCGCCCCGACGTGCTCATGTCGACGGGGCGCAGCGACTATCCCAACCAAATCAACAACGTCATCGGTTTCCCATACATCTTCCGCGGCGCCCTCGACGTACACGCCAAGGCCATCAACGAGGAGATGAAGATCGCCGCCGTGAAGGCCATCGCCGGACTCGCCAAACTGCAGGTGCCCGACGTGGTGAACGAGGTCTACCACGTGAACGACCTCACCTTCGGCCCCAAATACTTCATTCCCAAACCCGTCGACCCGCGCCTCATCACCGAGGTGAGCGCCGCCGTGGCCAAGGCCGCCATGGACAGCGGCGTGGCACGCACGCCCATCACCGACTGGGACGAATACAAGCAGAGGCTGAAGATGATGCTCGGACAGGAGACCAAGCTCACCCGGAAGATTCACGACACGGCGCGCCTGCACCCCATGCGCGTGGTCTTTGCCGAGGGCGGACACCCCACAATGATGAAGGCTGCCGTGCAAGCACGACAGGAAGGCATCTGCTATCCCATCCTGCTGGGCAACCCCGACCGCCTCAACCGGCTCGCCAACCGGCTGAAACTTGACCTGAAGGGCATCGAAATCATCGACATGAGAGCCGACAAGGAACAGGGACGCCGCGCCACCTTCGCAAAGCATCTGGCCGAGAAGCGGGCTCGCGAGGGATACACCTTCGAGGAGGCCTACGACAAGATGTACGAACGCAACTACTTCGGCATGTCCCTGGTGGAACAGGGCGACGCCGACGCCTTCATCACCGGACTCTACACGAAATACAGCAACACCATCAAGGTGGCCAAAGAGGTGATCGGAATCAGAAAGCCCTACCAGACTTTCGGCACCATGCACATCATCAACACGAAGCGCGGCACCTACTACATCGCCGACACGCTGATCAACCGGCACCCCGACAGCAACGTGCTCGCCGACATCGCACGACTCTCGGCCAACACGGTGAAGTTCTTCAACGACGATCCCGTAATCGCCATGTTGAGCTACAGCAACTTCGGAACCGACAAGGTGGGGTCGCCCGTGAAGGTGCACGAGGCCGTGGAAACCCTGCAAAACGAATATCCCGACCTGCCCATCGATGGAGAGATGCAGGTGAACTTCGCCCTGAACACGGAGTTGCGCGATGACAAGTTCCCCTTCACCAGACTGAAGGGCAAGCAGGTGAACACGCTCGTCTTCCCCACCCTGAGCTCGGCCAACAGCGCCTACAAGATGCTGCAAGGGCTCGACCCCGACGCCGAGGTCATCGGCCCGATCCAAATGGGACTGAACAAGCCCATCCACTTCACCGACTTCGAGAGCTCGGTGAGCGACGTGGTCAACATCACCGCCGTGGCCTGCATCGACGCTTACGTGGAGCAACTCGTGAACAAGAAATAATCTCCGGCTAATTCCGGACCCCGCATGTGGAAGCCTCCGGCCGCCTTCCTGGACTCAGGAACGTGGCCGGGGGCTTCCTAACATCACGCCCAAGCTACCGCCAACGGCCACAACCACTATAAAGAAACATTCCGAACGCCAGAGTCTGCGCACCCATCCCTCGCTCCGCACAACACCTACTACCCTTGCAAAAATTTCACAACATACTGGATATGAAGAATCCGTTATTTCGCAGATACCTGTATTTTGTCATCGCCGTATTCGTCAACGCCATGGGTATCTCGCTCATCACCAAGGCCCTGCTGGGCACCTCCCCCATATCGAGCCTGCCCTATGTGGCAAGCCTCTTCTCTGCCGGCACACTGGGGCAATACACCATCTTGCTGAACATCGCGATGGCGCTCCTCGAGCTGCCGATGATCAGCCGCAAGGAGTTCCGGAAGCGATGGTTCGACTGGTTCATACAGATTCCGACGGGATTCATCCTGGGTCTGTTCATCGACTTGAACATGTGGATGTTCGCATGGATTGAACCGTCCCTGTACGCCGAGCAAATCCTCTGCCTGCTCGCAGGCTGCAGCATCCTTGCCTTCGGAATTTCAATGGAGGTGCAGGCCGACGTCGCCATGATGGCCGGCGAATATTTCGTGCGCACCATCTGCAAGCGCTTCGGCAAGGATTTCGGCAACGTGAAGGTGGGCTTCGACGCCTCGCTGGCCATCCTTGCCTGCGCCTTGTCGCTCGCTTTCAGCGGCAGGATAGAGGGCGTGCGCGAAGGCACCGTCATCGCCGCCATCATCGTCGGACCAATGACGCGCTTCTTCAGGCGGATGCTCAAACCCGCCGACGGCCTGCTCTTTCCCGAACAGGAGGCAGGCATGGCTTCCGCTCCCGCCACCAGCAGCGACTATCCGCTGATCATCACCATTTCAAGGGAGTTTGGCAGTGGCGGACACCAACTGGCCCGCTTGATTTCCCAACAGCTCGGCATCAAGGCCTATGACAAGGAACTCATAGAAATGGCCGCAAAGGAATCAGGACTGGCTGAAGAGTATGTCAGGAAGAACGAGCAGAGCGAGCCAATGACGCTCCTGAGCATGATTATGGCCGATTATGAATCGCCGATAGAGAAGAGCCTCTCACCCCAGGACATCCTCTTCGTCGCACAAAGCCGCATCATCCGCAAGCTGGCCCGCCAAGGCTCCTGCATCATCCTGGGCCGTTGCGCCGACTACGTGCTCAAGGACTGGCCCAAGGAGCGCATCGTGCGCGTGTTCTGCTACACCGACCACCTGCATGCCATCCGCCTGGCCATGGATGAATATGGCATGACCGAAGAAAAGGCGGAAAAGGAGATTGCCCGCATCAACCCGCTGCGCATCAACCACTACGAGCATTACACGGGCATGAAATGGGGCGACCCGCGGCATTATGACATCATTGTGAACACGGGGACTTTGGGACTGGAGACCTCGGCCGGCATCATCGCGCAGGTGTACAGGAACCGCGCGGGGAAATGAAAAATCCCCCCAGCCGTCACTACGGCTGGGGGGGACCTTCTAGGGGGGACCCCTTAATGTGAAAGGTAATGGTCCGTTTGAGAACCATTGCGAACTTGCGTTATCCCGAGACAATCACAATCTATAAGAAACAGTCTCTTTCTACCTTGTTTCCTACCTTGTCCTACATTCTACTATTTATATTATTATATTAATATTATTCTATATTCGCGCTCGTGGCATAAAGGCCTATGCAGGCCCCGATGAATCCGCCACTCTTTGACGTGCTGAGGTTGACGGCATCGACACCCTCCGCCATGGTTTTCCAGTTGCCGTCGCCATAAGCGTAAAAGAAGCTGTAATAGCGTCCCTTGCCTTCGACCTTCAACCTCACGGCGGAAGCCTGTGCGGCGGGCGGGAGTACGGCGGAGGCTATGACCACGGGCTGCCGCTCTGAACGCACCAGTGCGATGGCGGGCTTGCCTGCAAGCATAGTCACGCCAAAGACGAAGTTATAGTTCTCATTCTGCAGCAACACCATGCCGGCAAGGTCTTTCGCCGACCGCGGGTGGAACGTGAGCGTGGTCTGGGCCGCGAAGTCGGTGTGCTGCTGACGGCAGAAGATGGCCGACGGCGACTCTTTCTGGCTGATATTCACGGCCGAGGGATGGATGACCAATCCTTTGGCGCTGAGTTCGTAGAAGGAAGTCGGGTTGCGAAGGAACATCCAGCGTGGATTCAGGACGGGAGCCTTGAAATCATCAACATAGCCGAAGTTCCCCGAGAAGGGGGCCTGGACGGATTGCGTCCCGGGCGAAGGCGATGCGACCACGGTGGGGAGCTTCTCGCCCTTCGGCAGGATTGTGGGCCATCCGTCCTTCCATGTGACAGGCAGGAGATAGGTATCCCGCCCCGTGTTGTAGTAGGGTCCCTCATAGGCACGGCAACCCAGGAAGACGGCATACCAGTCGCCTTTGGGCGTCTGCACGAGGTCGGCATGCCCGGTGCTCGTCACCGCGTCGCTGGGGAGATAGGGGTTCACCTTGTAGTCGTAGAGGTCACGCTGGGTGAGTATGGGGTTGTGCGGGCACTCCTCCCATGAGGACGCCTTGGTGATGTCCGACTTCACCGAAGCGCGGAAGATGACCTCGGAGTGCCAGTCTCCGGTGCCTCCCTCGGCACACATCAGATAATAGTACTTACCTATACGATAGAGGTGGGGCCCCTCTATCCATATCGGGCGCTTCTCCACATGCGTCCCACCACGCACTATCTGCCACCATCCGCGACCGTCGGGCGTACCCTTCGTGATGATGCTGTCGCCCTTGACGTCAAACTTCAAGATGCGGATGGCGCGCTGTCCCTCGTAGTCGGCCCCGCCCTCTACAGGCCCGTTGTGGACGATGTAGGCCTTGTCGCCGTCGAAGAAGAACGACGGGTCGATGCCGTCAATCTGGCGAAGGTACACCGGCTCGCTCCATCCCTTCTTCACATCCGTCGTCTTCACGAAAAAGTTCCCCGCTCCGACGTTCGTAGTAATCATGTAGAGGGTCTTGTTCTTGGCATTATACTTGATGTCCGGGGCAAAGATTCCGCCACTGATGTTCTGATGCTTGAGCGGCAACTGGGACTGACGGTCGAGGACGTATCCGGCCGACTTCCAATGGACCAGGTCGTTGGACTCCGAAAGAGGTACGCCGGGGAAGAAGGAGAAGGACGAGTTGACGATGTAGTAGGTGTTTCCTACACGGCAAATGGAGGGATCCGGATAGAATCCCGCCAGGATGGGATTCAGATATTGCCTTGCGGAATCATAGTCTTTCTCGAACCTCTCGTCCTCGCCCGAGTATTTAAACTCGGAGAACGTTGCCGTCTGCGCGGTGCCAGAAGCAATGGTCACGGCGCACACTATGGCGGTGAAAAGCCTCTTAAAGGTTTTGTCGTTCATTGTTTTTTTTTAACTTCGTTAGACATATGGGCATTGTCAGGCGGTGGCGGCCGGCCTCATATGCGCCGGCCGCCTTTACGCCAATATCATCGGACCCTACTTCTCCTGCAGGCCATCACAGAAGCCTGCGTAGGCCGGTTTGCGGACATAGTTGCCGTTCCACAAGCCGATGGGCTCGTCGGGGCGCCATCCGCTGTTCTTCGGGCTGTCGGTTGCCGACCATATGCAGATACCGTATTGCTGGGCGGCAGGAATAATCTCAAGGTATTTCTTGACGATGAACTGGTAATATCCGGCCATGAGCCGCAACTCCTCCGGAGTGACATCGGCCGTGTGGATGGGGTTGCCATCAGCGTCGTTAATACCCATATCAAACTCGGAAATGCGGACAAGCTTGCCCGACTGGGCCAGCAGGTTGAGCATGTTGACATAGGCGTCCTCGTTGGCCTTCTGTGTCTCGGGATTCATGCTATAGGAAACATGCATCTGCGAGCCGATACCGTCAATCTTCGTCACACCGTCGCTCTCCCAGTACTTCACCATATCAATCAGCCCTTGGCACTTGGCGTTGTGGTTGTAGGCGGCCTCAAGATTATAGTCGTTGATAAAGAGCTTCAACTGCACGCTGTCGCCGGCCGCCTTGCGGGCAAGGCGGATGACCGTACGGGCGTAGTCCTTGCCGAGGTGGTCTTGCCAGAAGAAGTTGGTCTTGGCGTCGCCATCGCGTCCGGCCGTCTTCAGCTCATAGGGATTCATATCGCTCATCGGCTCGTTGACGGCATCCCAAGCCAAGACTTTTCCATCGCAAGCTTTCATCATGCCCGAGATGAAGTTGTTAAGCGCCCATGTGAGGGTATCGCGCTTCACCTCTTCGGTCATGCTGCCCCCGCCACTGCCCTGGTCGGGGTCAGTGACGACGTTCATGGCGTAATCGTGCCATCCCGGCTTGGTCCAGTCAGCCAGGGGGTCGCTGCTATCCTCGAAAGTGCCGTTGTCAACCATATTGTTGCCATCGGGGTCGAGCAGTTCGACATCGTCAAACCACAATTCGCCACTGTACGTGCCAAGTTCAAAGCGAATCTGCTTGATATTGGTCTGCGTCACTTCGAAAGAAGAGGCGATGTTATTCCACTCCGTAGACACGGAGACCGATGGAGCGGGATAATACTGCGTGCCATCCCCTTGGGGCCAGACGATGATGGTGTAACCGTCTTGTACACCCTTCACGCGAAGTTTCAGCGTGTACGTCTTGCCCACTTCGAGGGCTTGCGGCAGATTGACATAAAGCTCCCAATCCCAAGGGTTTGAGCGGGCTTCGGGAATATCGATGTGCAACACGTGGCGCACGGCGTTGGGATCGGTGATGAGCGAGTTGAGATAGCCCACCTGCTGCTGGGCGTGCCAGCACAAGGTGTGACCATAGACAGACAATCCGCCCCGGGTGGCGTTGGTCACGAAATCATTCACGGCAGAGAAGTCCATCGTGCCGTCAGAGGCGACGACAGAAGCATACTTGAAAGCATTGCCGGCAACAATCTCGTCGAAGTTGGCCTTGTCAAGGGCGAACTCCTGGGCAAGCTGGTTGAAACTTGCGGCCGTGGTTCCCACACCCACCTTGAAGTTGGGATATTTGTCATGGTCGACGTAGCTTTTCAGCGTGGCGTAGGCGTTGATGGAATCCTGCGAAAGCATCTCGGCCGGCTCAATGGCTGAGAACGCCGGGACGTTGTCATCGGCACAAGAGGTGAAGGCCGCAGCAACGACGCAACCTACACACCCAGCCAGAAGGATAGTCTTTAATTTATTGTTAGTCATCATTTTTTTGCGTTTTTTACTTTGTGGTGAAAGTTTGGAAGAGGTTGCCACGCGTCTGCATCACGAGGTGATCGGAGAAAGACTGCCTGAGGGTTTTCGCCTCTCCGCCGTCAGTATAGGAGTAGGTGATGGTGTACTGCAACTCGAAGAGGTCCCGGTCCTTGTCACCCCACTTCTTTGACGAATCCTTCTTTTCTCCATCCACCGTATACTTGCCACTGCCCGTCACCGTACAGTTGGGCGAATCCGTGGTGAATGCTACGTCGCCATTGCCGTTGACCGTCATGATGACGTTGCAAGGGAGCGCCAGCTCGCGTCCGTCGGCCCGGACCGTGGCGGAGTGCGGATAGGCAACCTTGTCAAGTGCCAACGTGTTGAGCGTGACAATACTTCCGTCGTCCGCATTGATCCACCTTCCGGCATACTGGTTCTTGTAGGTCACCGCATAAAGCGTGTAGTTGTGGTCGGCGAGGATGGAATCGTCGGCGGCAACAATCTTCACGGGAATGACGTAGGTCACCTGTGCCGAGCGGGGATCGGCGAAGAAAGCGTCGGTGAGCTGGACGGTGACCTTCCCGCGAACGTCACCAGCGGGAATGACAACGTCTGTCGACGACAATGAGAAATAGTCAGCCGGCATCGCCTCAACGGGTCTGCCCGTATTGGCGAAATCGGCACCGTTGATTTGATTGAACACGAGTCCGTTGACAAGGCTGTTGTCCACGGCTATCCTCACGTGGCGGTCGGTGCGGTTCTTCCACACGCCTCCCACGACCACCTGCAACTCGCACTGGTGCGCATTGTCAATGTCGTTGGGATAGACATCGTCTTCTCCAAGGGTGATGGTGCGCACGGGAGTCTGTTGGGCGAAGTACACCGTCTGATACACGTAGTCGTCGAACTCCTTGTCGCCATTCTCGCAGGAAGGCAAGAGGAGCAGAGTAATTAGTGACAGTGCGACAAAAGAGCAAACCTTGCTACGCTGAATGATATTCTTGACTTGCATGATTTTTACTTTTTATTAAAAAAATTATTTACCAACCCTTGTTCTGCTTCAGATTGCCGAACTTCAACACCTCGCTATAAGGTATCGGGCCATAGTCCATATAGTCTTTGAAGTCACGTGTCTCGACATCAATCGGGGTATAAACCTTGTTGCCATTGGCATCCGTAGTAATGCTTACGCCCATGGCCGTGTCGGTGATGGGGGCAAGCCAGCGGCGAAGGTCCCAGAAGCGGAAGCCCTCGAAAGAAAGCTCGATACGCCGCTCGTTGCGGATAAGCTCGCGCATCTTGTCCTTGTCAGTGGCGCACTCATCAAGATAGTCGTCATCGCCCAGTTCAGCCACGCCGGCACGCTCGCGTATGGCCTTGATGACGTCATAGGCCGAATAGCCGTGCGTGCCTCTGCCCTTGGGGCCAAAGGCCTCGTTGGCCGCCTCGGCATAGTTGAGGAAGATTTCGGTGTAGCGGATGCGCGGAGTGTAGTGATACTGCTTCGAGTTTACCGTAGGATCAAGGTTGACATCCTGGCGCAGCAACTTGCGGAGATAGTAACCCGTACGGGTGCTGCTTCCTGTGACGTTGTTGAGGCCGTCGCGGCCCGAGCCCACCTCGGTGTTGACGGGTGAGCCGTTGACGCCCACGCTACTGCCATCCACCACGACATAGGCAGAGAGGCGGGGGTCGCGTCCTTCATACGGATTCTCGGGATCATAGCCGCTGCGGCTGTCGGTGATGGGGTATCCATTGGCCATGGGGAAAGCGTCAACAAAGTTCTGCGTGGGGTTGATGCGTCCCTTGCCATAGAGTGTCGGCGGGAAGTTGTCGGTCTCCCAATCGTTGTTGCTCGACTTCTCCCCACGCCAAAGCACTTCCTTGGGATTCGCGCCATTGGAAAGGCTCTCTATCTCGTTGGTGTTGCAGTACCATGTCCAGCCCGTGGCGTCCATACCGGCAACACCGCCGATGGCATCGAGCACCTGGGCGGCATAGTCGGCCGCCATCTCATAGGTGGTGCCGCTGGCCGCATTGAAGGCGGGACTGGCCGCGAGGAGGGCCGCCTTGCTGCGGAACGCCTTTACGATGGCTCCGTCCATGCGTCCGTTGAACTTGCCGCCAAAGACACGGTTCGTGCGGTCGACATCCGCGCCCATCTCACGATAGCGCGCGGGGATTTCGTCAACGGAGGAGATGTCCTTATAATGATCGGGGAGCAATAGCAGGGCGCTGTCGCAATCGGCATAAATGGCGTCCATGCACTCCTTGAACGTGTTGCGGGGGACATTGAAATCAGAATTGGCGTCCTCAGGAGTCGTGATGATTGGTATGCCGAGCAGGTTGCCGTCGGCGTCGTAACCACCATGAGCCTGAAGAAGATAGTACATGTACATAGCACGAAGCCCGAAGGCCTCGCCCTTCTCCCTGTCAGCATAGAGGCGGCGCGCGACATCATCCTCGGCCCACTGCACCCTGTCGACATGCGACAGGAAGAGGTTGATGTACATGATGGCCGCCCGGCTGTCGCGCCAACGCTCCGTGGGATTGTTGTCTGACGTCCAGGTTCCACCGGCTATCTTGCGCCAGGCATTGCCAGCATCATTGCTGACGGCATCGTCAGTAGCGACCTCGCTGAACGGGAATCCGCCGCACGGAATGCGGGTATAGGCATTGCCCAAGACACCCTCGGCGTAGGAGGCATTCTTGTCCATATAGTCCACACCCAGATTGTTCTCAAGGGCTGGCTCGAAGAAATCATCGCAAGACGTGAACGTGGCCAGCGACGTCGCGAAGCAGCAGCCCGCGATGAGAAGAGACCTTATAGACGACATCGATGATACAGACTTTATATACGTGGTAATCATATTTTTCTTGCTTTATTACATTTTCCTTTATCAGAAGTTTACCTTCAAGCCAAGGTTGTAGCTTCTCGTCTGAGGCCCGTAGCCCACATTCGTCTCCATATACTTCCGCTCGCCGGCAATGGTAAGGAGGTCGCTTCCACTGAGATATGCGGAAAGGCCCTTCACCCATTTGCCTTCGAAGAACTTCGATGGGAAGTCGTAGGTGAGCTGGACCTTGTTGAGGCGTACGGCGTCGGTCTTGTAGGTCCAGAAATCAGACGGGATGAAGTTCAGTTCGCCCCCCTCGGTGGTCAGTCGCGGATAAGTGGCCGTCGAAGCCGTTTCGGGAGTCCAACGTCCGAGGACGACGTCGCTATACTTGCCGTCGCCGTAGACCCACTCGTAGGAGTTGCTCTTGAGGCCCATGCCTCCGAAGTTTCCGGTCCAGTTCATGAAGAACGTGAAGCCCTTGTACTTGGCGGTGAGGTGGAAGCCGAGATAGAAGTCAGGGGTCCAATGTCCGAGGACCACCTGGTCGCGTCCGTCAATCATGCCGTCGCCGTTCATGTCTTGATATTTCAAGTCTCCGGGCTTGGTGTTGCTGTTGATGACGGCGCTGTTTTTCACGTCATCTTCATCAGCGAAGAATCCAAGGCACTTGTAGCCACGAAGGGCGTCGATGCGCGCGCCTTCGCTCTTCTGCCAGTCGTACTCCACGTTCTCGTTGTACTTCGTATTCTTGGAGAAGTACGTCATGCCCGACACGCCGGCCATCAGGTCAACCTCGCCCAGCTTCTTGTGCGCGTCGATGGTGAAATCGAATCCGCTCCGGCGCTGTACGTTATAATTGATATACGGCAGGAAGGTTGAAACGGGGAAGTAAGTGTGGAAGTAGCTCGGATAAAGAGTCTCCGGAGTGGTGAGCAGGCCGTCGAACTTCACATTATAGTAGTTGGCATTCAGGGTGACGAGCCCCTTGCCGAAGCTGGCGTCGAGCCCCAGGCGGAACTCCTTGCGCTTCACGAATCCGAGGCCGTCGTTTCCGCCGCGCTGGGAGTCAGAAGTCTGCATGGCGTTTGCCGACTCGCTCCATCCCCACCACGTTCCCGTCGCGGTGAAGATTTCATCATACATATAATAGCGCTCTATGTCGAGGTCCTCATTGATGACGCCATAAGAAGCGTTCAACTTCAAATCATCCAGCCAAGACTTGGCGGCCTGCATCCACTTCTCGCCGCTGATGCGCCATGCCAGCGTCCCCACTGGCGACACGGCCTCGCGATGACCGGGAGCAAGCTTTGCGGAATGGATGGCGGCCATGCTGTAAGTGGCATAGTAGCGGTGGGCGTAGTTGTAGTCCACATTCAATCCGAGGTTGGCATTGCTGGTACGATGGTACTGGCCGTCTTGCGTGATCTGGTAGCCGTGGGCGAGGAGGGTGGCGTCGAGGCCGTGGAGCCCGAACTGCCGGTTGTAATCAAACTGGCCCGAGAAGAAGATGGTTTGCGAGTCATGCGAGTCGCTAACGATTTGCGTTCCGGTGCGCTTGTCCGTGCCATACTTCTGCAGGCCGACAATCTCGTCCACACCATTCATGTTGGTCCATGTCGGCTCATAGGAAGAGTAGTCGTTCTGTATGCTGCTGTTGTAACTGGTCTTGTAGTCCACGGCGACATGCGTCTTGAAGCTGAGGCCTTGCAGCACTTTGGCGAGGTCGACGTTGACGCCGGCATCAAACTGCAGCTGCCTGCTGGTAAAGGTGTTGTATCCGGCGGCATACATTGCGGCGAAAGCGTTTGTCTGCAAGCTCTGCGTTCCGCCGAGCATGTACTTCCCGTCAATGACGTAGTTGCTGTTGCTAATCATCTTCTGGATGTCGTTGATATCACCATTCATCGAGCTTATGGGGATAAGCGGTGTGAGGGGATACTGGCTGGTGGGGCGCAAGGAAGCGCTCTGCCCCCAGAAGTTGCTCCGGTCGCCACGCGCGTCATAGAAAGAGGCGTTGGCATTGACGAATCCCGTCACCCAGTCGCTCAGTCGAAGGTCGATATTTCCACGAACGTTCAACCGGTTGGTGTGGTTGTGCTTGCCCTCGCCGAAGTTGATAAGGTCACCATTGTTGTAGAAGCCGATGTTTGTATAGAAATGCGCATAGCGTCCGCCTCCCTCAAACTCGGCCGTGGCATCATAACGCATGTAGTGATTCTTCAGATAGTCTTTTGAGAAGAAATCAATGCTTGGATAGCGGTAGGGGTTGCGTCCCGAGGCATAGTTATAGATATCCTCGTCAGAATATACCGGCGACTTGCCGTCATTGGCCAAAGCCTCGTTATAAAGCGACATATACTGAGCCGAGCCCAGATAGGTCGGATACTCCTTTGGGGTGAAAAGCGTCGCGTTTCCACGCACATCGACCTTCAGCCCGTCGGTATGTCCGCGCTTCGTGGTGATGAGGATGGCCCCCTTGGCAGCACGGCTTCCGTAGAGAGCGACGGCGGATGCGGACTTCAGAAACGTTATCTGGTCTATCTCGGTGGGCAGCACATTGTTGGCATCGCGGGGAACGCCGTCGACGAGGACCAGCGCGTCGCCCATGTTCCACAACTGTCCCGTGAAGCCTCCGGCGTAAGCCTGAAGGCCGTCAAGGCTATAGGTGGTATAGTTTTTATCCATGAGGCCTTTCATGTCAATGACATTGACGCCACCCATAAGTTCCGACTTCTGACGCGTGCCGAAGGCCACATTGACCTGCGCGCTGTCGGACGTGGTTTGGCCGAAAGCAGCAGCAGACACGGCAAGCATGCCAAGAGTCAGGACGTTCTTCATATTGATTTTTCTATTGTTCATTGTTCCAATTTTTTAGTTACCATCCCGGATTCTGCTTAAACTCTGGATATATACTGACATCCGACTTTTTCAGCGGGAACCAGTAGTGCTTCTCGGTGAAGTTGCGTGTGAGGATTGTCTTTTCCGAGAATCCCGTCACCTCGTTGTTCTCCGGATTGTTGATGTCACACTTCACGCGCTTGAACTCTTGCGAAGTTTTCACATTATAGGGGGCCTTGTCGAGGAGGAGCCAACGCCGCAGGTCGTTGAAGCGATGTCCCTCGTAGGCGAGTTCCACGGCCCGCTCGCGTCTGAGCTCGCCCATGAAGCCCTCCACGCTGCCGGTGTACTTGGCTGCGACGTCGGCCACGCCCGCACGCTCACGAATCTTGTTCACGGCCTGCAGGGCGGTGATGGGCGAGCTGCCCACCTGCGCGTTGACATTTCCCGTTGCCTCGACGGCAGCCTCGGCATACATCAGATAGACATCGCTCAGGCGCATCCATGGGATATGGATCAGGAAATGGTGAGCCCAGCCATAGCCTTGGTCGATTTTGTTGCAAGTATTGTCAATGAACTTATAAAGCAGGTAACCCGTACGGCTGCCTTTTTCCACGTCACGGTACATGCCGTTGGTTTCCAGGTCGGCATAGCGTATCGACTTCGCGGGGTCGGCGGCAATCTCGGCCGGACTGTTCACCTCGTAGCCCGAGACGTCGCCCTTGAAGATTTTGTCACCGTCGTGGCGGATGTCGTGATAGAATCGGGGGTCGCGTCCCTTCCAGGGGTGCGTCTTGTCAAATCCCGACTCCGGGTCGTTCAGGGGCAGTCCGTTGGCCATGCCGTAGTAGTTGACGTAATTGGCCGTGGGCAACGAGAACACTCCGCCGTCGTTAAGGTTGCTGTTGACGGCGCAGAACTGCTTCGACAGTCCCCAGTTGGTGCCGTTCCAGTCGCCGTTGAAGAGCGGCCCGCGGAAGATGGCCTCAGTCACGGAGTTGTCCGAGGATTCGCCTGGAAGCTTGCCATTGTTGTCAATAGTGTAGAAGTTGTCGCTATACTCCTTGAAGGGCAACAGCCCGTAGTGTGTCTGTCCGCTTTCGACGATGGCGAGAAGTTCGCCAAAGGCCTCGGCGGCCCGTCGGCAGTAGTCCTTGTTATAGTTGGCGTCGCCCGTGCTCACCTTGTTCATCAGCGGCGATCCGGCCCAAAGCAGGTCCTTGCCGAGATAGCCCAAAGCGGCAATCTTGGTGACGCGCAGCTGATTCTTGCCGAGGGTGCGCTTTCCAGCCGTTGTCTGGTCCCAGTCGACGGGGAGCAGGTCGGCGGCCTTGCGGAAGTCGTCCGCAGCCTTCTCGGCACACTCCTGGTAGCTCAGCCGCGGCTCTCGCAGTTCCTGGTCGGACGGGAGCACCCTGTCAATATAGGGCAGTCCGCCGAAGTATTGCATGAGCTCGAAGTGGAACCATCCCCGGAAGAAGTAGAGCTGGCCCAGGATAAGGTTTTTCTCTTCGGACGTGCCCACGAAGTTGTCGATATTGGCCAGTCCCATATTGGCCTTGCGGATGCCATACTGGGCCATCGGCACAAGCGAGTGCTGGAATCGGTCGCCTCCCGTGCTGTTGCTCCAACGGTCCATCCATCCCGACTGCCAGCCGTCGTGCTCGCGCTGCCAGCCCCAGAAGTCGCCCTGGTCAATCTTGTACACCATGTGGTAGTCGATGCCCACATTCTGTATCTCGTCCTCGCCCCAGTTCCAGGAGTTGGTCCAATAGCCCTTGTCGAACATCGGCACGCAGTTGTACAGTTCCTCCGTAAATCCTTGAAAGTTCTGCCAGTCCTTGAACGCATCCACATCCGAGATGTCGCTTTCGGGGGCTTTGTCAAGATAGTCGGTGCAAGCGGTTTGCCCCAAGGTTAGCGCCAGCGCGCCGCAAAGCACATAGATATATTGTTTTATCGTTCTCATTGTTCTGAAAATTACATATTGATTTTGAATCCCAAATTGAGACGCTTTACGGTAGGATAAGCGCCTTGTGAGGCAAGCCCCGTTCCGGCGTAGTTGCTCTCGCGGTCATCGGGCATACGGCTCCACACCCAGAGGTTGTTACCGTTCACGAAAAGCTGTACGCTTGTCAGGCCGATGCGCCTAACCCAAGGCTGCGTGAAGGTGTAGCTTATTTCTGCATTCTTCAGGCGGATGAAGCTGCCATCATAGTGGAAGCGGGTTCCCTCGTAGTAAGAGGGCGTAGAATTCAGGCGGGGCATCGGCGCGTTGGCGTTGGTGGTATACTTTGACCAGAAGCCGTCCTCGTCGAAGACCGTGTCGAGATTCTTCGACAAAGAATTGAAAGAGACGTAGCGGTTGACATTGGTGACGCCGTAGAACTGCACGTAGACCGAGAATCCCTTCCACTCCCATCCGATGGTTGCGTTGTAGGTGTTCTCCGGTGTCCCGGTGTAGCCGTAGGGAGCGGAGTCGTTGCTGTCGATAATGCCGTCGCCGTTATAGTCGATGACGTCGAACATGCCCGGGAGCTTCTGGCTGTCATTCGTGTCAAACTGGGTGACGCCTATGACGTCGTCCCACGTGTTGGCGAAGCCCGTCGTCAGGTAGGCGTGGTCCTGCCCGATGGCGAATCCCTCCTGCTTCTGATAGTCGGGAAGCAATGCCGGGTCGTCATACTTCTTGATCTTGTTGGTGGCATGGGTAGTGCTGAAGTTTCCCCAGACGCGGTGTTCGCCGAACTTCTTGTTCAGGCGGAGCTCGAGCTCGTATCCCTGGGTGCGCACCTTGCCCAGATTGGCCGCAGGTGCCGTTGCGCCGAAGTAGGAAGGGATGGCGCGGTTGCCTCCCGCAATCAGGATGTCCTTGCGGTTGTCGACGAAGAAGTCGACGTTACCCGTGATGAGTCCTCCGAAGAATCCGTAGTCGATTCCCACGTTCTGCTTGGTAGACTTCTCCCAATGGATGTTCGGGTTGCCGATTTTCGACTCCCTGTACCACGTGTAGGGGCTGCCATCGCCATACAGGCCGTTCACGATGTTGCCGCCATACGCCCATTGTGTGCTGTAGAGCCAGCGGCCGAGATTGGCGCCATCGTCGCCGACCTCGCCGATGCTGTAACGGAACTTGAGCAAATCGATATACTTGCGCAACGGCTGGAAGAACTTCTCCTCGCTGATGGTGTAGCCGACGGCTGCCGAGTTGAACCAATCGAACCTGTTCTTGGGGCCGAACTGCTCAGAGCCGTTGTATGCGCCGTTGTACTCGAAGAAATAGCGTCCGTCGTAATTGTACGTGGTGCGGAAGGCCCAGTCCTCGCGGTAGTGTTTGAAGTCGCTGCCGAAGGCGTTCTCCGTGCGGTTGAACACGCCCATGGCCGTGATGTCGTGCTTGCCGAACTTGCGTGCCCAGTTGAGCTGCACCTGGTAGAAGAGGTTGCGCACCGTGGCGCCGTTGTTCACCTGTCCGCCCGACGTCGTCCAAAGGATTCCCTCCTGGAAGTCGAAGTTGTTGTTGCTGTTCTGCGACTGCTGCAAGACGGCGACACCCGTCTCCGGGTTGATCCATTTGTATTGTGCGCCGTGATACAAGTCGTTGATGCCCCGTCCGTCCTCTTGGAACACGTTGTCCCAGCTGACGAGCCCGCTGACCTGCAGTCCCTTGGTGATGAAGCCCAAGTCCTGCGTGAGCGTGAAGTCGGTGTTGATGCGCGTGGTCGTGTGCTTTTCCGTACCGGACAGGGCCAGATTCGAGATGGAGTTCGGGGCTCCCTGCGAGTCTGCGGGATAGAAGCCCCACGTGCCGTCGCTGTAACGGGGGATGAACGCGTCGCGCGGAGCGCTATAGGCGGCCTGCCAGAGTTGCGTCTCGCCGAAGGAGCCCGTAGCCGTTCCCCAAGGCCCCTTGCGTATGCCGTGGCTGCCGAAGAGGTTGACCTTCAAGGTTGTCGTCTTCGTCAGCAAGAAATCAAGATTGCTGCGGGCATTGACCCGGTCGAAGCCGTATCCGGCCTTGTAGCCGCGGTTGTTGTCCCATTGTCTGAAGAGGTCGCCTTCGTGCAGATAGTCGATGGAGGCGAAATATTTCACGAAACTCGTACCACCGCTCACGTTGACGTGCGGGTTATAGGCCATCGCGTGGTTCTTGAAGACCTCCTTCTGCCAGTCGACGTCAGGATAGCGCTCGGCTTCTTCCAGATTTGCCGGATGGCGGTATTTCTCGATGATGTCCAAGGGCAGCACCTTGTTCCACGACTCGGGTGAGAGTCCGAGCTCGTACTCGGCGGCCTCGTTGCGCACCATCAGCGCGTCGGCACTATGGAGCGAGCCGGGCAGCTGGCTGACAAACTTGAGCGTGGCGTTCATCCCCATCTCGATCTTGGCCTTGCCCTCCTTGCCACGCTTGGTGGTAATCAGGATGACGCCGTTGGCGCCACGCACGCCATACACGGCGGTGGCGCTGGCATCCTTCAGCACCGAGATGGTCTGCACGCTGCTGATGTCAATACTGCTCATCGGGCGCTCAATGCCGTCGACAAGGATGAGCGGGTCGCTGTTGTTCCACGAGCTGACACCGCGGATGACGATTCGCGGGTCTTCCTCGCCGGGCATACCCGTAGAGCTCATGGTGACGACGCCGGGCACGTTACCCGTGAGGGCGGCTCCGATGTTGGTCACGCCGCCGGCGCGCTCGAGCACCTCGCCCGTCGTCTGGGTGATGGAACCGACTACGGACTCCTTCTTCTGCTGTCCGTAGCCCACGACAACGACTTCGTTCAGCTCGTTGTCGTCAGAAAGCGAGACGTTGAAGTTCCGCTTCTTCCCTACTTTTTCTTCTTTCGACGTCATTCCGACGTAGGTGAAGACTAACGTGGCATTCTCTGACGGCACACGCAACACGAAGTTGCCGTCGTTGTCGGTAATGGTGGCCACATTGGGATTGGTCTTCATTCGGACGGTAGCACCGACGAGTTCCTCACCCGCGCCATCTGTGACGTGCCCCTTGACGGTGAAGCCCTGCGCCAGCGAGGCGAGGCTGAACAACACCAGCAAGCAGGCAAGTGTCACCGACCGTTGGATAATTGATGATAGATGTGACATGTTCTCTGCATTTTTCGTTAAGGTCTGCATATTTTGATTTTGGCTTTAGATCCCTTTCTTTCAATGTATATTCCCCTGGCGGGCTTGTTGCATCTGACGCCAGAGATGGTGTAATACTCGGTCTCGCCCTGCTCCTCGTCGCGGCTGACGGAGGCGACGCTCGTGCCGATGCCGTTCTTCTGGTCCCACCACTCCTTGTACCATGCGAAGCAAGCCTCGCCACAAGCCTCGGCAACGCCCTCGAAGGCCGGATGCACGGTGCCAGACTTCCGGTACTCGTCAATGTCTATATACTCGCCCGTACCGCCCAGCGTCATGCTGATGTTGCCGTAGGTGTCGTGGATATACTTGAAAGCCCGGCCGAAGTGGGAGGTGGTCGCCGTGCCCCACGTGCCATAGTTTGAAAGCACGACGTTGCCATGCTCGTCCAGGTGGTCGGTTCCCGGCTTGCTGGGGCTCCAGTCTATCTCGGTCACGATGATGGGGTTGGTCTTCACTACGGGAACCATTCGTGTGAACTCGCGCATCATGGTGTTGGCATTGGTGTTGTCGCCATCGTTGCTGCCCGAGCCATACCATCCCGGATAGCAATGCACGGCATAGCCGAAATTGTTGTCAACGATGGGGTTGGCGGCATAGTCACCATACTGCGACTGCCACCCCGCTCCCGGCACCCAGATGATGCCGTCGAAGCCCGTGCTCCGTATGCTGTCCACCACGGGCTGGAAGAAGTCGCGCAGGGCCTTGTTGGAACTGGTTCCGTCGGCCATCCGCACGTCTACCGGCTCGTTGGCCAGCTCGATGCTGATTTGCCCCGAATGCTGCTTGACGAAGCTGTTCGAGGCAAACTCCTTCCACACCGTGACGAGGTACTTGCAGTAGTCGTCGCCGACCTTGAGGGGCGAGGGGCACACCCCGGGCGGTCTGACGACAACATATATCCCATGGTTCAGCGCCCTCTTGACAAGGGGCAAATATAAAGAGGTGAGGAAGCGCTTGTAGCGTTGCAGGCTGAACATGCTTATATCGGCCTCGCCACTTGCCTTCCCGTCGCTCTGCTTGTTGGGGTCGTTGGTCCAGCAAGGATCCATGTGCAGGCGGAACACATCGCAATAGGCTCCCTGGCTGTGGTCGGAGATTGCCGTGAACAGTTGCTCGAAATAGTTGAGGCAGGGTTGCACGTCCTCGTTCCCGTAGCCGGGCTTCCAGTTCTGCCACCGCCACCCGTTAAAGTAGCGGTTGGGAGTGTCCATCACTCCGTGCAGCGTCACCTTCGTGCCCGAGGCGTCGACCAGGTTCTTCCCTTCCACATGGAGCGGAGGCAGGTCGTCAGCCATCGAGGGGGTGGCGGAAAGCGCCATCAAACAGAATGTGACAAGTAGAAATCGTTTGCTCATAAATACGTTTAGGTTGAATGAATTCCATGAATTAAATTATCAGTACAAAGTTAAATCATATTTGAAAAAGCGCTCCCCCTCGCATGTTACATTTACTTTCCAGGCTGTTTTTTTGTGTAACAAACTCTTTTTTTCGTGTAACAAACCAACAAAACTGCGAATTATCTCACCTTTTTTTATTTTTTATTTATATCTTTGCAACATAAAAGGCCCTTATCTGATGTACCTAACTATGACCAAAAAACTTTATCTAGCCTTCTTTCTTCTCATTGCCTCCATGGGGATGTCGGCCCAGAGCGGGAAGTTGTTCAACACGCTGAACGGCCTGTCAAGCAGCTTCGTGACGCAAGTGCTGCAAACCCGTGATGGGAGAATCTACATTTCCACCCGGAACGGGCTCAACGTATACGATGGCTACAACTTCTGTGTGATCAGGCAGGAGACGGCCATGGGGAAAGGCCTGGACAGCAACTACTTCAACTACTTGTGCGAAGCCAAGGACGGACTCTTGTTCGTTGCCACCAACAGGGGCGTGCTATCCTTCAACGGCAAGGAGTTCACACCTTATTATATAAGGGATAACAAGCAGCGGCGCACCCATACCTACGTCACCCACCTCGCCCTCTGCCACGACGGCACCATCCTCGCCTCAACCTCGGGATACGGAATACAGGTCATCTCGCCCCGGAACAGGAAGGCCGGATGCACGCGCATCAAGGGCGGACTTTCCAAATATGCATTTGTGGACAAGACCATGGAGGACAGCCAGCACCGCCTGTGGGTCATCAGGGAAGACTTCCAGCTGGCATGCCGGCTGCCCGACGGAAAGATCATCACCTCCGTGCGCGGACTCGAGACCGCCAAAGCGAGATGCTTCTACGAGGACGCGTCCAAGAACATCCTAATCGGCACCGCGGACCAGGGCGTCTTCATCATTCGCAAAGGAAGCCTCTCGGCCGAACGCATCGGGGCGCTGGCCTCGCTGAGAAACGTCACATGCCTGACCATGACCGACCGGCACACCCTGCTCGTGGGATGCGACGGCACGGGCATCGCCGCCTACAACACCACGTCGGGCACGGTCTTGCCCAATCCCTTCTTCAGCAACCTTGTCAACATCAGCCACGGCAAGGTGCTTTCCATTGTCGAGGACAAGCAGGGGAACATCTGGATCGCCATGTTGCAGAAGGGGGTCTACATGCAACCCCGGTCGACATGCGAGTTCCACTACCAGGGCCCGCGGCTGGGACTGTACAACTCCATCGGCGACTACAGCGCGAACAGCGTCCTCTTGTCGCGCGACGGACACATGTGGGTGGGCACCGACAGGGGAGGGCTCTACGAGCTGGACGGACAGGGCAGGCTCTTGCGACACTACTATGACAACTTTCCCAAAGTCATCATGTCGCTGGCCGAAGACCGAGAAGGCAGAATATGGGTCGGCACGTTCAACGAGGGATGTGGATACATCGAGAACGGAACCTTCCGGCCCGTCAGGCTGATCGACGCTTGCAGGCTGAGCGTGTTCGACATCAAAGAGGGCAGGGACGGAACCATGTGGTTTGCCACCATGGGCAGCGGACTGGTCAGCCGCGACGGCCGGGGCAAGGTGACCGTGTACCAGGCTGGCCGCGACGCCCATGTCTACCCGAAGCTCAACCAGCTGCCCAACAACTACGTGAGCAACATCGCACTCTCCAAGGACGGGAGGCACATCTTCGTGGCAACCACGGTGGGGCTCGCATGCTACGACATATCGAAGAGGAGCTGGACAAGCACCTTCGGAACCAACTGCCTGCACAAGACCGGCATGATCACCCACGTCTTCGAGGACAGCAGGGGGCTCGTGTGGTTTTGCAGCAACGACGGCCTCGTGAAATACGACCCCCGAAAAAGGAGGGAGACCCTGTACAACACCACCAACGGGCTCCCCTCCAACGACGTATCCTTCACCACCGAGGACCACCAGGGACGCATCTGGGCGGGCACGAGCAACGGGCTCGCGTGCCTGGACGTGAAGAGCGGCAACGTGGTCAGCTTCTTCGCCGAAAGCGGACTGCAAAGCAACGAGTTCAGCGCATGCGCCGTCTCACGGAACGCCGACGGGACTCTCCTGCTCATGGGCGGAACGGGAGGCATCAACTGGTTCAACCCAACGAACATACACCAGCCCAAATGGAAGGCCGAAGTCATGATCACGGGGGTGATTTCAAACGACAAGCACGCCCTTGACGACAGCAACCTCGTCTTCGCACACGACGACAACAGCTTTACGCTGTTCCTGTCGACAAACACCTATGGAGATGTGGAGCAAATCACGTATGCCTACAAACTCGACCATGACAAGTGGGACACTCTGCCACAAGGCTCCAACAACCTGCTCCTGACGCGCATGGAGGCGGGAACGCACAAACTCTTGGTCAAGGCCATGAGAAACGGACTGGAAACGGGCACGAAGGAATACACCATCAAGGTGAAGGCGGCATGGTATGCCTCGCCATGGGCCAAGATGGTCTACTTCCTCCTCTTCTGCACCTTCATGTGGCTCTTGTACATGGTCTACATGCACAAGCAGCACGTACACAAGCTCATCAAGCAGATGAAGGAAATCAAGAAGTTCGTCGTGCCAATCAACAAGGACGTGGAAACGCAGACACCAGACGACAAGCTCATGGAGAGGGTCATGAAGTACATCAACGAGAACCTGGCCGACAGCGACCTCAGCGTGGAAAAGATTGCCGAGGCCGTGGGCATAAGCCGCGTCCACCTGCACCGCAAGATGAAGGAAATCACAGGAAAGACCCCGCACGTCCTGATCAAGTACCTCAGGCTGCGACAGGCGGCCAAGCTTTTGGAAGATCCCAAGCAAAGCATTGCCGAAGTGGTCTTCAGATGCGGATTCGCCAACACGGCCAGTTTCTCCACCATGTTCAAGTTGGAATATGGCGTCACGCCGCGCGAGTACCAAAAGGGCAAGCGGTGGGACAAAGACGCAAGCTGACACGCCTCCCGCCGGGCCTCGCCGGAAAGAGAGGGAAATCCGTCGGCCGGCATGGGCCGGCGGATTTCCGAATATTTGAAATCTCTAGCACAATGTCAACACATCGCCGTCTTGGCAAAATGTCGGAATATCCTCCTCTCGCCGACACTTTGCCATGATAACGCACAGAAACGCTTACGGTTTCGTAAAGAAACAAGAAACCACGCGGAGCCAATGCAAGAACTGCCCTTTCAGCGTCTCTGAAAGGCTTCCAGAGGTCCTGTGAAAGGCCTTCAAAGACCCCGTCCGGGCCGCTTACACTTTGTCAAAGCGGCGCGGACGCAACCCGATTCCGAAGATTTGACAACACGCCGGGCGCCTCCACAACCGCCCTGACGCCTGACGCCACGGTCACGCCCTGACGCGACGACAGCCACACCGATTATTTCCCAACCTTTCACACACCTGGCAAGGCCGAGGCGGACACACCAGGCGGACCCGCCCCATGCCGCTCGCAACACACTGACCGGCGACATGGCAACCCTCTCCCACCCCGTCCACGCCACACAAAAACAAACTTTCAGACTTTTACAAACTCATTTATCACATTATTATGTCACTTCAGACATCACACAACTTTGTTATTTTTAACTATTTACAAACAATCTCTTCGTTATTTTGGAAACTTTTATGTAAATTTGCAACAATTGTACAAAATAGATAAATATAACACTAGGTATTTATGAGGAAATCTCTATTCGTTGGCAGCTTGTTGCTTGCTTCGCTCTGCGCGTCCCCGGCCCAAGCTCAAATATTATTGAAGGCGGGACGTCCGGCGTCCATAGCCAAGAAGATTGATCAGGAGAAGTGGCAGAAAGAGTTTGCCGATTTCCGTCTCCGTTACCCCTGGCTCACAAGCATGAAGATGCCGCAGAAGCCCAAGGAGGAGACCTTTGCCAGGGCGCCCAAGGCTCACGCGCCCTACAAGGCGCCCGAAGTCAAGAAGGCGCCCAGGCTGCTTGCTCCCGCCGCACTGAAGACCGTGCTTTGGGGCAACCAGGTGTATGGCAGAGACTGGCTGCTCGACGACTTCAACTATCAGAGCTTCAGCACCACCGCGCCGATTACGACGACGCGCATCGGAAGCACGTCGGGAATGTTCAACGCCGGCTGCGGATTTGTCAACGGCGAACTCTACGGAATCTTCCTGGACACCAGTTGGATGTCGTACGGATACATCGGCATCACCAAGATGCACTACAAAGGCACCGATGCCGACGAGTGGGAAGCAGCCGATGACAACAACACCGACCTGCACGACCGCTACGACCTCGTGGCCATCGAGACCGCGCAGGCCGCCGACGGAACCATCTACGGCGAGTTCTATAACGCCTATGCCACTGGTGCCGAATATGGTGTCATCGACTACGTCCACGACACGCGCACCACGATTGGCCCGGCCACGAAGCAGATGGTGGCCATGGGCATCACCAGCGACAACCGCCTCTACGGCGTGGCCAAGGACGGCCACCTCTATGAAATCAATACCTCCACGGGCGAGGAAACCGACATCGGCCGCACCGGCGTGACCAACATCGTCAACGATAACGGACAATACGTGGTGCAAGGCGGCGAAATAGACCCCAAGACGAACACGTTCTACTGGGAAGCCATCGACATAAACTCTCAGTACGCCACGCTCTATACCGTAGACCTGGCCACAGGACGCGCCACCGAGATTGGCGAGATTCCCGACGGATTCATGACCGGCATCCTGGTGCAGCCCGCACTTGCCGCAAACGCGGCTCCCGCCGCGGCCACTGACGTCACGGCCAGCTTCCCCAACGGGCAGACCGCGGGAACGGTGACCTTCACTGCGCCTACGACAACCTATGGCGGCGAAGCCCTCGAGGGACAACTCGCCTACACCGTCTCGGTGGGCGACAAGGTCATCGGCTCGGGAACAACGCAGGCAGGACAGGTGACGGTGGCCCAGATTGACGACGCGCCCGAGGGCAACGACCGCATCTGCGTGACGACGACCAACGGCGAGGGCGAGAGCCCGAAGGCCAAAATCTGGTACTACGTGGGCTATGACACGCCTCTCGCACCGGCCAACGTAAAGGTGGACGTCAATGCCGACGGAACGGTTTCCATCTCATGGGACGCCGTGACGGCGGGACTGCACGACGGATTCCTGGGCAACGTCTCCTACGACGTGGAGCGCTACACGGGCGACAAGGGCTCGGAGGTCATCGCCTCCGGACTTGCGGCGACGTCGGCCACAGACCACGTGGCCACCGACAGCATGCACTATTACGTCTACGGCGTGCGCGCCCATAACACCGGCGACGGGCACGACCTCGTCGGTGCCTATGGCGAGAGCGACGGAACCGTGTTCGGAAAAGCCTTCGAGGTGCCCTACTTCGAGCCGTTCAACTCGCTCGGCGCCTTCAACCTCTTCGGCGTCATTGATGTCAACAACGACGGAAGCACGTGGAAATACAACGAGGAGACACAGGATGCCGAATACATCTACGACAACTACAACAACGCCAACGACTGGCTCGTTTCACCCGACATCCACCTGGAGGCCAACAGGAACTACCTGGTGTCGTTCAAGGCGAGGGCCGTCAATCCTAATTACCCTGAGAAGCTCGAGGTGCGCTACGGACAGGGACGCACCGCAAGCAAGCTGAACCGCAACCTGGTGCGCGTCACCGAGCTCAAGACCAACAAATGGACCACCTTCACACAGGAAATACACATCACCTCGGACGGGAAGTACAACTTCGGATTCCACGCACGTTCTGACAGGGACGCCTACCGGCTGGCCGTTGACTCCATCGTCATCGAGATGGGTGCGCTGCCGACGGCTCCCGACTCGGTCAGCAACATCGTCATCACGCCGGACGCCGAGGGCGAGCTGGGGGCCACAATCTCCTTCAGCGCTCCCGACAGGACCGCCGAGAGGAAGCCGCTGGCAAGCGTGGACAGCGTGGTCGTGTTTAACGGCAACCGCAAGGTGGGCGTGGTCGACGCACTGGAAGCAGGTGCCACGGGTACCCTTGTGGACAACGCACCGGACAACGGCGTCAACCACTACTCCTTCGTAGCCTACAACGCCAGCGGAGCGGGCCGGAAGAACGAGGCCGAGCACTTCATCGGCGTCGACTACGCCCTGCCGCCGGAGAACGTGGTCTTGCAGGACAACTCCAGCAACATCACCCTCACCTGGAATCCGATAACGACACAGGGCGCCAACGGGGGCTATGTCAATCCCAACAAGACCACGACCGAACTTTACAACCTTGACCTCTACGGCACAAGTACGTTCCAAAGGGGATCCCTGTGCGCGACAAGCGCGCCCAACGCCACCTCGCTCGTCTACGACTTCAACTCTGACGAGGGCAAGCCGGGCTTCAAGTACTGGTCGCTCGTCAACAAGAACGTGGCTGGCGAGAGCCTTCCGACAAACCTCACGATGATTGTCGGCAAGCCGGAGACCATCAAGTACTACGAGGACTTCGACGAGGATGTCAGCACCAAGCAGTATCACCCGATGTGGATCGAGGTGGACTCTGCGGCCGAGTGGATGGTGAACTCCAACTTCTCGCTCAAGGCGGGCGGAGCAAGCGCCTATGTCTATGCGGAGAAGGGTGACGGCGGCACGCTGAACACCTACAAGCTGACGCTGGGCGGCGTGGCCCATCCGGAGCTCATCTTCTACGACTACTCCCTGCAGAACACGGCCGGCACGTTCTCCATCCTCGTGCAGAAGCGCAACGGCGAGACCACGGAGGTATACAACGAGGACATCTATGACGAGCAGCCCTTCACGCAGCACAAGGTCGACCTCACCGAGTTCACCAACGAGCCGTGGATCATCATCAAGTTCCGCTTCGAGTCGACGGCGACATCGCGCATGGGATTCGACAAGCTGATCATCCAGGACGTCAAGGACAACGACCTTGAGGCCACGCTGACCACGCAGACGGATGTGTACAAGGGACAGAACATCAACGCCGTTGTCAACGTCAACAACATTGGCGACAACGATGTGAGCAAATACAAGATCAGCATCTACGACGGTGACAAGCTGGTGACCGAGCGGGAAGTCAACCACGAGCTGCTGTCATTCGACGACTCCACGTTCGTCTTTGCCGTGCCGTCCTCTTCCGTCGACGCATCGGCTGTGAAGAACGTCCGCGCGGTGGTCACCCTGGACGGCGACGAAGACCTCTCCAACAACGAGGCCAGAAGCGCCGTGGGGCTGAAGGACAACGACGACGTGCCGACGGTGGGCAACCTCACCCTGGACAACCAGGACCCGACCTTCAAACTCGACTGGACCGAGCCCGTCGACGTGTCGAGCGAGGTCACCGAGGGCTTTGAGACCTACGAGCCGTTCGTCACACCCTACGGACGCTGGACCACCATCGACGGCAATCCCGTGGGACAGGCGAGCGCCCTCTTCCTGGGCTACGACTATCCCGGACAGGGCACGGCCACGACCTTCATCCTCTTCAATCCCGACAAGGTGTTCGGTGCCGGCAACTACGATGCCGACCAACTGGGCGGACACAACTACTCCAGCCAGTACCTGCTGGCACCGTGGGAGAGAGACCGCAGCCACAGCGAGTGGGTGGACGTCGACGCCGACAACTACCTCGTCAGCCCGCAACTCACGGGCGAGGCGCAAGACATCAGCTTCTACGTCCGCAACGGCTATGACGGCGAATTCTACATCGACTTCCCCGAGAGGTTCAACATCATCGTGTCGAAGACCGGCAACAGCCTGGAGAACTTCACCGACACGATTCTTGCCGACACTACGATTACCGGCCACGTGTGGCAACGCATAGAGGCCAGCCTGCCGGAAGGCACCATGTACTTTGCCATCCACCAGAACTCTCTGAAGAGCGAGCACGACACGAGCGGAAACTACATCTTCTCGCTCGACGACATCACCTATCGCGTGGGAGCCGGAAAGGCCGTGAAGTACAACGTCTACCGGAACGGCGAGCTCGCCGGCACCGTGGAGGCTGGCACGCTCACCTTCTCCGACATCGTCAGCAAGCCTGGCAACTACAACTACGCCGTCACCGCCGTCTATGTCGACGGACGCGAGTCGAAACCCGTGACTGTCGCCACCACCGGCATCGGCAGCATCGTCAGCAGCGGCAGGACGTTCGATGTTTACGACCTCGGCGGCATCCTCGTTCGCAAGAACGCCACGACGACACAAGGACTCCTGCCGGGCGCTTACATCATCAACGGGCAGAAGGTCTTGATCAACAACAGAAACCATTAACTCAACACACTGCTTATGCATATCACCAAAGCTTTAAGGACCTGCCTGGCAATCATTCTGCTGGGCTGGTCCGGCCTTGTCTCGGCAGCTACCATTTCCAACTACGTGTTCGATTTCAACGATCAGGACGCCGTGGGACAGATAGACGAGGCAAAGTCGACGAGGTTCTATCAGTACCTCGTTTATGATTTCGCGCCGCAGGGCTGGGGACATATTGTCGACGGCATCTTCGACCCGTCCGACGGCACCACCTCCTACCCCGCCTACTCCTTTGAGGCCACGGCCGGTGTCGATAACACGGGAGCCCTCTCCGTAGCCGAACAAAGCGGATGGAGCACGGTCCTCCAAGACACGCAGAAAGAGCACGACCTGCTCGTGACGCCGCTGGTGAGCGGTACGGCGACGCTGGACGTGAAGATGAGAAGTACCGAAGGCTGGTACGACCACCACATCACGTTCTACAAGGTGAGCTACGTGGACGGACAGTACGTCCGGGGCGAAGAACTCGCCCCCGACAACGCCATCTCGACATCGTCGGACAACTGGCAGACGGCAACGTTCACACTGGCCGAGCCCACATACATCGGCATCGAGGCCAGCTATGCCCTGATCGACAACTTCACCGCCACGACGGCGGAGATAGCCGAGCGCCCGGCGCTGACCATCCTCCACGTGACCGACAAGACGACAAGCTATGACGCCGACACCAACAACAACGTGAACCTGGACTATTCGGTGGAGCTGAAGAATATCGGCACGGTCAAACTCGTGGCCAACGAGACCGAGAACTACTCGGTCAGCATAACCAAGGGGCAAAACGGCGAGGTGCTTGCCACCATCCCCGTGGACTCCGACCTGGATGTGGGCGCCACGACAACGCTTGACGTGTCGGCTTCCATCCCCTACGCCGAACTGGGGGCCGACGTGTTCACGGCTTACATCCAGGAGAACATCACCAAGAAGAACCGGGAAGCCGCCGTGGTGCAGGCCGTGCCCTATGCACCTTTGATGTCCTTGAACATTGACGACAAGTACACCGCACCGGGGTCCAATGTTGAGTTCGGCTTATCCAAGAATGACGTCACCCGCTCCTTCTCCATCTCAAACAAGGGCGGCAAGGATTTGAAGGTAAACACCTTCTCGCTACCCGACGGATTCACGACTAACCTGGAGCTGCCGGTGACCATCGCTCCGCATACGTCCAAGAAATTCCCCGTCGTCTTGAGCAAGGAGAACATCGGCGTCCATAGCGGACTGCTGACGATTTCCGCCGACGACCTGCCCGACTACACCGTCAACCTCAGCGGAACGATTGTCGACTCCACCGCATGGCTCGTCGACTTCGAGGACCTGAACCGCTGGCGGCCGAATGAGTATCCCAAGGGATTCGTGGTCGAGACGCCGGAAGGCCAGGCTTCGCCCGATTGGGGAATATACAACATCGAGTCCAGCCTGGGACTTGTCGACAACAAACTGGCCATTCAGAACGCGAGCGACACGCGCCTGACCAAGTTCATATCGCCGCTATTGTCGTTCGACGGCTCCGAGACCCTCAGCTTCGACGCCGCCAAGCGCGAGCAGAGCTTCTCCGCTCCGACCAACTCGTCCGTCCTGAAGGTGTACTATTCGAGCGACCGCAAGAACTGGAACTTGCTCTACACCATTACGGCCGACGAGGCCGCGGCCCACGACGCCGTCTTCTCGAACGTAGGGTACGCGGGCAACGGATGGTATTCCGAGAACGCGTTCGAATTCACCAAGTATACGGTCGAGAACATTCCCGCCGGCAAGTGGTATGTCGGTTTCGAAGCCGGATACGCACAGGTGGACAACATCCTGGGTGGCCATGTCGTAGACGTTGCCCACGACATTGCCTTCAACCTGGGCAGCTCCAACACCGACGGACAGGTCAACCACGCCTTCAACACCTCCATAGACGTAAGCAACAACAATACGAAGGACGAGGCCGAAAACAGCTACACGGCCAAGCTCTTCTTCGACAACGACGAGGTGGCCACGGCCACGGCTCCCGCCCTCGAATCGGGTACGACGACAGGCCTCAACTTCAGCTTTACTCCTCACCGCCAAGGCTCTTTCAACGCCTACGTCCAGTTGCAGTTCAACGATACGACCATCACGAGCGACACGGTGCTGGTGACCATCAACGCCGAGACGTACTCCCCACTGAAGCAGGTGGGCGATGCCAACGGCGTCACCTCCGCACCCATCTACACTTATGACAAGAACAGCGAGGGTGCCGCCATCCTTCCCGCCGAAGCCATCGGCCTTCCCGCCGGAACGAAGATCACGTCGCTGACGTTGCGTGGAAGCGCCGACAGAGACATCAACATCTCGAGCCTGAAAGCCTATCTCGGGGCCACCGACATCGATGCCATCAGCCTCGACAATGACTTCACGCTCACCTCTGTTGCCGACACCGCCAACATGACAAGGATCTACGACGGCAGCTATCAGGTCAAAGGCGGTGGCTCGGGCAACTATTCGGGCATATCCGACCCCATCGACATCATCAAAATCGACCTGGCCGAGCCTTTCGTCTATAATGGTGGCAATCTGGTCCTGGCCATGACACACAACGCCGGCTATTATTGCAACATCTATCTGCTAGGCGACAAGACGAACTATCCGGAAAACAGCGTCAAGCGCAGCAACGACAACGACGTGTCGTCGGGCACTTGGGGCTTGTTCCCCATGCCGGTGGTCTACTTCAACTATGGAGGCGAGGCTCCTGTCGTTTCCGGTGTCGTCACCAGCAACGGAACACCCGTTGCCGACGTCCCCGTCGTGCTTTCAAGCGGCGACATCGTCTATAGCGACACGACCGACGCCGACGGACACTACAGCTTCACCGTGCTGCAAGACAAGGACTTCCAGCTCACGGCAAACATCAATGGCTATGAGCCCTATGCCAAAGACAACGTAAAGATTAGCGGGAACACCACCTTCGACATCACGCTCTCTCCGGCAACGGGACTCTATATCAAGAATCGGGACATTCCGACGAAGGGCGAGGTCAACACCAAGCTCACCGCAACGGCAGAGGTCCTCAATGACATCAAGACCGACATTGCCGCCGAGGACTACACGGCGAAACTCTATGTCAACGGCGAAGCCGTGGCCGAAGCACAGCCCGTAGCCCTGGCTCCCGAAGCCGGTGCCTCGTTCAACTTCGAGTACGTTCCCCACACCGCCGGAACGTTCCCCGCCTACATCAAGTTTGCCTACGGCGAGCATGTCTACACTACTGACACCACCCAGATTGCCATCGCCGAGGAGAGCTTCGGCGGATTCGTCCAGGTCGGCGACCCCACAGGAACCAACAGCGGCTCCGAACAGGCGCCTTGGAACAACTACTACAAGAAGTTCGAGGGTGAAATCATCTACACCGCCGACCAACTGAACATCAGCAAGGGAAGCGTCATCACACACATCGCCTTCCGCGGCTCCTTCGGAACATCCTCACGCGGCACCGAGAACCTGAAGGTCTACATCGAGAACACCGCTGACGGGGCCTATGACAGCAACACCGCATTCACGCCGCGCGACACCACGCAGATGACCAAGGTCTATGATGCGGCCATAGAGTATGGCAACCATCCCACGGACGAGGTCTACGACGTGCTGTCCTTCGACATCCCAGGCGGATTCGCCTACACCGGACAGAGCATCCGTATCTCTTCTGCCGGCTTCCACAACTCAAACGATGCCGACAACAAGATCACGTGGGTCATCGACACACAATATAACAATCAGGTGAAGGGACGCAGCACTGACTATGGCGCCATTTCCGACCAGTCCTGGAGAGACGTCAACGGACTGCCCGTGATGTATCTGACCACCGTGGCGAAGAAGGCCGTCAAGGGTACCGTCGTCGACGAAGAGACCAAGGCTCCCGTCGCCAACGCCACAGTGACCTTGCAGAGCGGAGGAATAGAGTACAAGGGCACCACCGACGCCGAAGGCTATTATACCATCAGGGTTGCCAAGGGCGATCTGACTTACAACGCCATATTTGCCGCCGAAGGCTACGTCACCGACACCGTCCCTGGCATCGCATTTGCCGACGAGGACACGCTGGTGGTCAATGAGGCCCTCCGCGCCGTCAGGGTCGAAATCAACGTCAACGGCACCGTCAAGGGCATAACCAGCGGTGTGGAGCCCAACGCCGCTCCCATCAACGCCGCCTCGGTGGTGGTCAGGGATGCCGAGGGCAACACCGTGGCCTCGACCACGACCTCTGCCGACGGTACCTACTCCATCAGCGGCCTCGACCAACATGCGGCCTACACCATCGAGTTCTCGGCAGCAGGATTCGTCAGTCAAACCATCGACGTGACGACCGGCGACGCCAACCAGACGGTGGACGCCACCTTGTGGACGGAAACCGCACTGGGCATCAACGGTGTCAATGCCGCTGACAAGGTGCTGAAAGGAAACGTGTACACCATTGACGGCAAGTTCGTCGGGAGGAACATCGACGTCTCCACGCTTCGGAGCGGCTTGTACATCATCCATGGAAAGAAATTCGTAGTCAGATAAGTTTCCGTGCTACTTATCCACCAACATCAAGACGGGGAGGTCGTGCCTGAGGGCTGGCCTCCCTTCTTTTTTCAAGGGGGGATGGAATCTGTTCCGTCGACTAGCGGCTTGCTGTCTGACGCAATGGTCAAATATGACAAGCGGCACCAACCTGGACGGCGGGTCGGCTACGACCTGCCGTCCGCTTTTTGCGCGTGTGAGTTGCGATAGGCCTTGGGAGACATTCCCGTGTACTGCTTAAAGTATTTGCGAAAGGTGAACTGCTCAGGAAAGTTCAGTTCGGCGGCAATTTGCTTGATGCTCTTGTCGCGCCGTTCGAGGAGCAGTTTGGCATAGGTGGTCGTCACGGTCGCTATCCACTCCGAAGGGGTCTTGCCCGTCGCCGCCTTGACAAGCGTCGTGAAGTGGCCCAGCGACAGGTTAGCCTCCGACGCATACCACGACACGCTGCGCTCGTGGCCATAGTTCTCGTGCAAGGCGAGGATGAAACGGTAGGCGATGATTCCCTGCTTGTTGACGCCGCCCACCTGCGCGGGGTAGTTGCGGAGATGGCTGCCGACCACTTCCAACATCGTTTCGTGGCGAATCAGATGGATGTGGTGCAAGAGGAGCGTGCGCTCGTCTGAGTGGAGGTCCGCATCGAGGCGCCGCTGCTTCTGGCTGATGCGCGCGTCTTGGCGGACGATGTACGAGATCTCCTCTTCTGACAATTGCCAGCAGGGGGATTCGCGCACCTTGAGTGGGATGCCCGTGCCAATGATGAGTTTGAAAACCGGATAAAAGACTTTAAGGTCATTGACAAACGATATCGAGCGGAAGTCTTCTGACGTCGCGATGCTGTTGACCTGCACAAGCGGAGTTACGATAAACACGCAGCCTCGCGTCAAGACGAAGCTTTGCCCGTTGATCACGATGTCCGCGCGCCCCGCCGTGCAAAGGGTGAAGCCGCCCTTGTTCCAGTAGCGTGGCAGGATGGAGTCGCCTTGCGGTGTGATGCCTTTGTTGTCTGCCATGTGATAAGCCTAGAATGGTTTGCCAAGGCAAAGATAATGAAAAGGTGCTGGTTGGGGGCACGAAGTCTTGAGTATTTTTGCCAACAATCGTGGATATTGCTCAATTTTCCGATGATATTAACCTTGCCGTTGATTCACAAACAACGTACTTTTGTAAAGTCTTTCCTCTTTTTTACAAAGCAATGGACATTAATGATCTAACCTGGAATCCGTGGCATGGTTGCCACAAGTACAGCGAGGGGTGTCAAAACTGCTACGCCTACTTTCTCGACAAGCGCTACGGGCGCGATACCAACCAGGTGTCGCTCAACAAGTCGAATTTCGCACTGCCAGTCAAACGCGACAAGACGGGACGTTACAAATTGCCCGACGGGGCGTTTGTGCGTGTGTGCATGACGAGTGATTTCTTCCTGGAGGAGGCCGACGCTTGGCGCGACGAGGCTTGGGACTACATCCGCCGACGCCCGGGCGTCACCTTCTCGTTGCTCACCAAACGGGCCGAACGCATCGCCAGCCACCTGCCACACGATTGGGGCGAGGGCTGGGAACATGTACAATTCGCCGTCTCGGCCGAAAACCAGCGGCGGGTTGACGAGCGCGTCCCATACCTGCTGAAGGTGCCGTCAAGGCACAAGTGGGTCAGCGTGAAGCCCTTCATCGGCAAGGTCGACCTGTCGGAGTATCTCGCCACAGGCGAGATTGAGACCGTGCTGGCCGGAGGTGAGAACTACCAGGGCTCGCGCCCGCTGCATTACGAGTGGGTGAAGGCGCTCAACGAGCAGTGCCGCGACGCCGGAGTGCGCCTGATATTCGGACAGACGGGCAACGTGTTTGTCAAGGATGGCAAGGAGTATAAGATACGCAACCGCACCGAACAGATGATCCAAGCCTTGAAGTCGGGACTATACTATCCGGAAGTGGACATCGACGCCGAGATTGCCAAGGTGCTGGAACGCAAGGAAAGAATGAAGGCCCTACGTGGCAGAAAATGTGAGGAGTAACGGATATGAGACAATTTCTACATATTGTATTGGCCGTGCTGCTGGCCACGCTGCCGATGTGTTCGACGGCGCAAAACACAAATAAAAGCAAGAAGATGGAAGAGATTACAGCTACGGCATTGTACAGTTCATACAAGGCCAACGGCGGCGCAGCCGACAAGAAGTACGGCATGAAGACCATGCTGATCAGCGGAGTAGCCGTCAAAGTGGGTCCGGACGTTTACGGATTGCCATCAGTCGAGGTGGCCGGAAAATTTGGCGAGAGCTGCAAGGCCCTGTGCGTGCTCCCGTTTATGGACTATCTGAAGCTGCGCAAGGTGAGCAAGCGCGACCGAGTCGTCGTGCAGGGCGAGGTGCGTGGATACGCGGCCGAGTATGACCTTGTGGTGGTGAAGCAGTGCAAGATTGTTTCGGTAAATGGGAAAAAGCCATAAGCCCAAAACTTGATGAAAAAACAACACGACAAACGAGTCGTATGACCCAGGGCGGAGGCCGTCATTCCCGACCATGAAGCCAGGAGGATACTTGGCATTGAGCCAACATCCTTCTTCGTCTTGTATGATATAATTTGGGGTTGCCATATATATCTTATAGCGTGACACCGACGGCTTTCGCCGATAATTGCCATCCACTATAGGATTGCAACGCAATACTGTCATAGAGTATTTAAAAGACCTCTATGACGCTAGGGTTCTAAAACTTCTTTACTCCGACTTGCTTTCAGTAAATCTAATCTTGTCTATGCATTAGCAAACAGTGAAATAAAAATAGGTACTGTCAGAGAAACCTTTGCGGTAAACCAACTATCATACGTAGGTGATGTAGAATATGACAAGGACAAGGGCGACTTCAAGTCTGACCCAAAATACACTTTCGAAGTTGGTGGCAAAGAAAAGACTTTTAATCAGATAGCCGGTGTAAAGGACTCTTATATTCTGGCAGATGACATAGAGACCCCAATCGGCCGCAAACTTCCTCTGTGGCTAATAGGTTTCCTATATTAAATGTAAAGCCAAGAAGCTTATGGCAGTCAGAACATAAAAAAAGCGGGATGCAACCCAAACGGATTGCATCCCGCTTATCTATTTCAAAGAACTTATTTCTAAAACTGTTCTCAGAAGAACATGTCTTTAGAACTAATTTGTCTTTAGAAAAATATGTTCTTTATGTCTTTCTGTCTTAAAACATATCTTCTTGCCAAGTCAGAGATTACTTCACCTCCTCGAATATAAGTTATTACTGATTATCAACCACTTATAACTAATCATGCCGCAATATTGCGCAAACTTTTGATAAGTAACAGGACTGTGAGATAAACAACCATAAAAACCGATAGCGGCATTTAGGAAGTTTAACCCTAATACAGCAACTAAACTTTAAGAAATCATAAAAGTCTCACTTCTTTTTTCTATAAAATATAAAATCACTATATTTGCAGAAAATTTATTCTATAGAGAAAATTTATGGCTGTTATCGAGAGACCTGTTTACATTCAGCAAGTGGTTAAGCATATTGGCAAGGGACTCATCATAGTTCTTGTCGGGCAGCGCCGTGCCGGAAAGAGTTATGTCTTGAAGATGATGCGAGAACGGATTGAAAAAGAGGATAATTCCAACATCATATATATAGATAAGGAAAAGCGGGAATTTGACTCAATCAAGGATTATCAAGACTTGAATGCCTTTATAGAAAGTCATTTTGAGAAAGGCAAGCACAACTACATCCTTATTGATGAAGTTCAAGACATTAAGGAGTTTGAACGTAGTGTTCGTTCCTATCGTACAGAACCTGACACGGATATAATAATAACAGGTAGCAACTCTCACGTTCTAAGTAGTGAGCTGAGCACGCTTCTCGGCGGAAGATATAGGGAAATCTACATCCAACCTCTTAGCTACGTAGAGTTTTTGAAGTTTCACAATTTAAATGACGATGATTCGTCATTGGCAAAATACATAGATTTCGGAGGGCTTCCAGGTCTTTCAAGGATAGGACTTGACTTAGATGATGCACGTGAATACCAACTCGATGTCTATCACACCGCTCTACTGAAAGATGTCATCATGCGCCATAACATCAGAAACATTGCTTTTCTTGAGAACCTCGTAAGATTTCTTGCTGACAATGAAGGCAAGATTATTTCCGCCAACAGCATAAGTAAATATATGAAGTCGCAGGGAGTTGGTGTTACTGCCGCGGCAATTATAAATTATATCGACTATCTGAGTGAAGCTTACATCATAAGCAAGGTCAATAGATATGATATACATGGCAGAAAGATCTTTGAGAATAACGAAAAGTATTACTTTGAAGACAACGGCATAAGAAATGCTATTGCCGGTGGTCAGCGTGAGGGCGATATTGAAAAAGTAATAGAGAATGTCGTTTATAACCAACTCTGCCGGATGGGTTATAAAGTCTATGTCGGACAGTTGCAAGCCGGAGAAGTTGACTTTGTCTGCGAGAAGAGCAATGGAGACAGGGCATACGTCCAGGTCTCTTACATCATTGCCGACGAATCTACTCGTCAGCGTGAGTTTGGAGCACTGAAAAACATCAAGGACAACTATCCGAAATATGTCATCTCAATGACGCCACTCGTAACAAAGAATGACAACAATGGAATAACTCATCTTAATCTCCACTATTTCCTTGTAAATGGATTTGAATAGAAACAAAATATCTTCTTAGGAAAAGCTAAGTCACCGAGTTGCGAGGAGACTTTTTCTCCCACATATGTGGGCAAGTTACTTTTGACTACCTCTTAAAAAGAGGCGCCTAAAAGTACAACTTGCCCTATGCGATATTTCAAGAGAAATAAAGATGATGGTGATAAATTTTCCACCTGACTTGCCTATAATTTTTGTATAAGATAGCCTTATACTATTTATATAATGCTACATTATTCAAATTCTATAATGACAGAGTAGAAGATTTGGTAATTATACTATTACT
>CAYQUN010000006.1:0-78666 GCA_964420715.1 uncultured Prevotella sp.
TGCCTTTGGACATGCCGGAACGCCGGTGGTGTTTCATCAGTTTATTCACCTAATCTAAACAAATCTATGAGGAATTTATTGTTCCAACTCGCACTCATCCTGGTTTCGGCACCGGCCTGGGGCCAATCTGAGGGGTTGGTGATGCGCTTTGACTTCACGAAGGCAAGCGGAACGCAAGTGGCCGACGCCGTGGGAGGCGTGCACGCTACATTGCAGAATGGGGCCACCGTGGAGCCCATGGGGCGCTACCGGGTACTCAGTCTGGGAGCGGGCAATGGCTGGCTTGATCTCTCCACGGCGGCCGGAACCGTCTTCGCGGCCAGCGACAACTACTCCGTTTCCGTATATTATCGGGTGGAGAGCGAGGCCGACATCGCCGGTGCGGGCAACTTCGTGTGGTCGTTTTCCACCTCGAGCGCCTGCGAGCAGCATGTCGGCAAGTATTCGGCCTATCGCATCAATGCCCAACGCTATGCCACATCCACCGGCGGCTATGCCCACGAGACGGGTGTCGAGAGAGGCGTCAACAGCGACAAGGGACGCTGGGTGAGTGTGGTCTATACCGAAAATAACGGAACGGGTACGCTCTACATCGATGGCTCGCTGGTGGGTACGGTGGCGGGTATGCCTCGCAATTCCACCAATTACGCCTCTGCCAAGCCCACCTTTAACTGGTTGGGGCGTTCGCCTTTCACGGCCGACGCCTACCTGCGCAATACGCTTATTGCCGATTTCAGACTCTACAACCGGGCCTTGTCGGCTGCGGAGGTGCTGAGGCTGAGTGCGGAAACCGACGCGCTCGACGAGCAGTTCCTGCATGGTACGCCAGGCGACGCCACCCTGCTGCGCCAGACTATGGCGGAGGCTGAGGCGCTCCTGGCTGATTCCGACGGCTATCTGCCGGGGGCTGTAGCCGATTTGCGCGACGCACTCAATATGTCACAGGGTTATCTGGAAGGCTTTTCGCAGAGCGCCATCGACCGGCAACGCGACGATTTGCTGGCGGCCATCGATGCGCTGAAATCCACTCGGGGCATCACTTTCGTGCCGGCAAACGGATTGATTGACGCCTACGACACCGACCGTGGGTTCGTCCATCCGGGAGGACTCCATACCCAGGCCGACTTCGACCGGATTAAGCAGCTGGTTGCGGAACGTAACGACAAGGTGCTTCAGGCGCTCGAGGTGCTGCGCAATGCCGAGTATGCGCAACCCACCGTGACCACATGGCCCGTGGAAACCATTATCCGGGGAGAAGGCGCGCAGAACTACATCAATGCGGCCCGTGGGGCCACGATGGCTTATCAGAACGCCCTGCGATGGAAGATTGAAGGCAACAAGGATTGTGCGCGTGCCGCCGTGCGCATCTTGCTGCAGTGGGCCAATGTCACCAAGGGGATTGGGGGCAATTCAAACTATGCCCTTGCTGCCGGACTTTATGGGTATGAATTTGCCCAGGCGGCCGAGCTCGTGCGCGATCAGTTCACGCCCACCGAGATGGAAACCATGCGCAACTGGTTCATGCAGGTGTGGTATCCGTCGGCCATCGGATTCCTCCGGGGACGTAATGGCACGTGGGAAAACGCGGCCAACAAGCCCGCCGCCGGATGGGGTGATGCCGGCAACAGGCCCGGACATTACTGGAGCAACTGGGGACTTTGCAACACGTTGTGCGTCATGAGCATTGGCGTGTTCTGCGATGACGTGTTCGTATACAATCAGGGATTGTCTTATTTCAAGTATGACCAGGTGGGAACGTTTGTCGAACCACGCACGGCCGATCCGATTCTCAACGATGGACTGACGGAGTATTTGGGCAATCTCGTGGTCACGACGGCCAAGACACCCGACTCGCTGGAGGCTTCCGGGTATGGCATGATGGGGCAGATGCAGGAGAGCGGGCGCGACGTGGGACATGCCAATATGGCGCTCGGACTGGCTGCCGACATCGCCCATATGGGGTGGAATCAGGGCGACGACCTGTTCGCTTATATGAATCACCGGCTCGCTGCGGGCACGGAGTTCATGGCGGCCATCAATTGTGGCGTGTCGGGAGAGCCATGGACGAACTATAAGTATTGTGATTGCCGCACGGCATGGCACGGCGGATGGTTTATGGAGGGGCCGGCCACGGGCTCTGAAATACGTCCTTATTGGGGCACCATCATCGGCCATTACGAGGGGGTGAAGGGTGTAAGGATGCCTTACTCGGAGCTGTGCCTGCAAAAGATGGGCGTCGATGGCGGAGGAACGGGCAGTACCAGCGGTGGTTACGACCATTTGGGCTACAGCGTGCTGATGAACACGAGAAGTCCGCAACTTTGTCCGGCCGACGAGGTTCCCACCGAGCTCTCGCCACTGATGGTGTATGAGGGCGACTCCATCGCCCACAATGAGCTTGGCGGATTGAAGAACACGTTTGTCGTCGATGTGAATACGGCTTTGCCCAAAGGCCGCAAGGTGGAGCTCGTTCCGCAGTTGCCGGCTGGCGAGGAGGACACGGGCCTTTGGTCGTGGAACACGGGGGCGACGACGCGGAAAATCACGGTGACTACCGACCGGAGCTTTGTCTATCGTGCCACTTACACCAACCGGAATGGTGTGAAAAGCCAGCAGTGCTTCTCGCTGGCCGTTGCCGGCGATTGCCGTCGGGCCTCGAAGGTGACGGTAAGTGCCGCGGCCAATGGTGAGAACCTGGGCGCTGACTCCGTGTGCGTGTTCTACGGTTCTCCGCTCACACTTACGGCTTCAACCTATGAAGGCTGGGGCGAGTTTGTGTGGGACAATGGGAAAAAGGGCGGAAGCGTCACCACGCGGCCTGTCACTCATGAGCGCGACTTCCAGGTGAACTTCACCAACCAGGGCGGTGCCGTCAGTAGCGGTTCTATCCATGTCGGACTGATTTATCAGCGGCCGCAAATCATTGTCAACGGACAGGTGAAGGCCGACACGATGAGCGTCATTGTGAATCCTGGCGACCGCGTGGTTGTGGGACCTTACGTGCCCGATGCACTTCCGGGTGTGACCTATAACTGGAGTGACGGAAGCCACGGGCGCACCATTGTGATTGACAGTGTGGCTGCCTCGGGACTCTATGACCTTGCGTTCACGGTGAATGGAGAAACCGTGACGCAGCACTATTCCGTCTTGGTGTGCGACACGATGGATGCCGTCGTCGCCCCCGGTGCTTATCTCTTGCGCCGAGTGTGCGATGGTACGCTGCTCACCAACAACCGTAGCGATGAGGCCAACTATGCGCAGGTGTCATTCTCGGCTGCCGCCGACGGACTGGTCTCTCCGGCTCAGGTGTGGACCATCGCCCCGGCCTCAAACTCGGGTTACGACCTTGTTTCGGCCAAGGATTCCTTTCATCTGTCCAATTTCCTCTTCATGCGCAACCGTGCCGAGACCAATGGATTGTGCTTTCGCGACGCGATCGGGGTCAACCGTTATGCCATTCATAACCGCCAGGGCTATTACTGGGAAATCGACTCGGAGGGGAAAGTTTCCATATCGACAACGTTGACCCAGCCCTATGAGTTTGGCATTGAGCTCGTTCCCTATACGGGCACGACCGTCGGTGGCGTGCAAGCCGAAGGCCATAGTGCCGCCGGCAAGCCGTTTTACAATCTTTCGGGCCAGCGTGTCGGGGCGTATTATCGTGGAGTGGTCGTCAGCAGAGGCAAGAAGTTTGTGAAGAAGTAGGGGCTTTCCAGGCAGGCGTCTTTCCACGGCATGGTGTCTTGGAAACACGGCTAGGCTTGTGAAAACGTACAAAGTGGATGCTGCGGAATTTCGCGGCATCCACTTCCTTTCATGGTGTGTCTTTCCTTTTCGGCTTTTTTCGAATGGCCGTTGGACAGGACGCAAGCTGTTTAGGAGGCGGCATTCGAGTCTCATTTCAGAATCAGCAGCATTCCCGGACGCAATCCGGTGGACTTGGCCTCGGGACGCGCGCGAACCTCGAACGTCTTCAGGTCGTAGCCCTTGTCGGCCTTCGTGGCTTTCCATGTGGCATAGCTGTCCTCGCCTTTCATGTAGTACACCTTCATGCGGTAATCTTTCTTGAAGGCCGGCGAATAGACCTTGATGGTGCTTCCAGGCTTGATGCCGTCGAGTCTGTCCTCGCGAATCTTGAAGACTCCCCATATATTGTCAAGCAAGTTGATGTTCATGATGGGCGACCCGCTTCCCACCAGTTCGCCCAAATGGGCGTAAATCCTGTCCACTTCGCCATCGACGGCCGCTACTTGCACCGTTTCGCGGAGCATGGATTCCACCATTTCGACGCTTCCTTTGGCGGCTTTGGCCTTTTCGGCGGCCGCGCGTCTCTCCTCGCGTCGCGCTCCGGCCAGTGCCATGTCATATTGGCTTCGGGCTGCCTCCACCTGGGCCTCGGCAGCCTCGTAAGCGGCCTTGGCCTCGTCTCGCTTTTGTGCGGTGGCCACCCCCTCGTTGTAAAGGTTCTCCATGCGTTTCCAAGTCTTCTGTGTGATGGCGCGGGCAGCCTGTGCTTGGCGAAGTTGTTCGGCGGCCGTGCGTATCTGTTCCTGCCGCGTGCCGTTGTCAGTCATCTCGCTCATGGCCCGTGCGGCGCTCTCGTTGGCCTGCGCGGCCCGCTCCTGGGCCTTCATCTCGGGAATTTCCAGGATGGCCAGCGTGTCGCCGGCGTGCACATAGTCGCCTTCAGCAACGAGAATCTTCGTGATTCGTCCGGCAAACTTGGCCGATACCCGGTATTCCCTGACTTCGATTTCGCCCTGTATGTCTTCCGGTTCATTGCCAAAGGCAAAGTATCCGATGAGGGCGACGCCAGTTACGACCAGCAAGAAGGTGGTTATGGCCACCATAATGTTGATGTGTTCCGCTTTCTTTTTATTATTGTCCATAGTCTTTTGCCTTTTCTTTCCTTAGTTGATGGTCAATGTTCCCGTGGCCTTGCGCAGGTTGGCGTGGGCCATTCTCACGTCAATCTCGGCGTCGTTTTTTTGTGATTGGGCCGATTGCCAGGCCGTTTGCGCTTCCATCACGTCGGTGGTCTGCATCATTCCCTCCTTGAATCCCAGGTTTGCGCAGCGCAGGTTCTCGTTGGCACTGGCCAGGTTGTGGTTGGCCATGGCCAGTTTCTTATAGGCTTCCCTCGTGCGGAACTCGGCCTGGCTCACTTGTAGTTGTATCTTTTCCTCGGTGTCAGCAAGTTCCAGTTGTGCCATGTGGGTGGCCGCCTTGGCGGCTCTCACGCGGTGCCTTCCCTCGCCCCAGTTCCATAGAGGCACGTGCAAGGTGACGCCCACATGGAAGAGTCCGGCGAAGGTGTTCCTGTATCCGTTGAGCACGTTGGGATTGGAAAAGAGGTATCCTCCCGTGGCCAGTATTTGGGGCAGGAAGGCCGCGCGCGTGAGTATGGTGTTTTGCCGGCTGAGGTCAACAGCGTTTTTCAAAAGTTTGAGTTCGGGCCGCCGGTCATACCCATAGCCCGCGTCTTGCATGAAGTCGGTTCCGCCCGCGTCCGTGTCGTTGCAATCCTCATCGGCAAGCTTGATGTCAGAGCCTAGGTCGAGTCCGCAGATTTGGCAAAGGTGCATACGTGCCAGCACGAGCCCGTCGTCCACTTGGGTCTGCGAGAGCTCGGCTTCGTTTACACGTACGGCCACCCTGAGCTCGTCGGCCCTTGTGGCCACACCTTGCGACAGCATCTTCGCCACGTCGTCGTGAAGCTTCCTCACCAGATCGAGGTATTGTGACGACAGCCGTTGCTTCTGTTTCAGGCTCACCACAAGCCAGTAGGCTTGCTCCACGTCGTAGAGCGTGTTTTGAGTCTCGAGGTCAATGTTGTTGTCGGCCATGTTGATTCCGATGTCGGCCATGCGGTTAGACGCCTTGATGGCTCCGCCCATATAGAGCGGTTGCCTCACCGCGACGCCGGCCACGAAGAGGTTGCGCGTGTTTGTGCGCAAGGCCTTGCGCAGGCTTTGTCCGGCCTCGTTGGCGGTCTCGGTAGTGGCGGGTGCCAGTCGCGAGGCTATTGCGGCCAGCGATTGCGCCTGGTCTTCGGTGATGGCGCCTTGCCGAACCAGACCGGGTAACGTCTTCGCGAGGTCGCCTTGAAGCACCTGGCTGGTGTTGTCGCCCAAATGGTTCAGGGCGTCTTGCTGTCTCCGGCTCAATAGTGAGGTTTCGCGGCTGGTGAGTTGGTAAGTGCCCATGGCGTCAGCTTTAGGCAGATACAGGGTCCGGGCGGCCTTACGCGTCGCCTCGGCCATGTCCCGGTTCGTCCTGGAGACGGCCAGTTGCTTGTTGTAGTCCATGGCAAGTGAGCGGCACGAATCAAGGTTCAGCATGCGCTGGGCCCGTCCGGAAAGCGGTTGTCCGAAGATCAGGACGGTTGCCAGAAGTCGGATGTATCTGCTTTTTATGAATGGAGATGTCTTCATAAACCTGATATATTTTTTAAAAATCATAAGACATATGTGTGTGAGTGATGTTTTTATTGCCTGTGGAGCATCTTCCTGATGTTGCGCAAGTAGACCCAGCACGCGGTGGCGAAGTAGAAGGCTACTTGCGCCCAAAGGCCCACATAGAGTGGGACGATGTCGTGCAGGTTGCATCCCATGGTCATGATGCGCGGGTAGGCGTTCATTCCCAGTGAAGAGGGGAAAAGATAAGAAAAGTATTTCCAGAAGGAGGGCGTGGCCGAGCCGGGCCACGAGATGCCCGAAAGAAACACCATGGGGACCGACATGAACACGAAGACGAGGATGCAGTCTTCCCGTCGGTAGATGAGTGACGAGAGCGTGATGCCGAAGAATATGCACGCCAGAATATAGGGCACGATGAATGCCAGATAGGTCCAGTAGTTGCCAATCTGCGGAAGGTGGAACCAGTGGTTTACGCAGGTGACCATGTAGACGGCCTCGATGAAGTAGAGGGGAAGGTAGAACAAGGCCTTGCCCCACACGATGGGCATGATGCGCTTGTAGTGTGCGTTGAAGGGGATGACGCTTCCGGCGTGCTTCTCCCTGGTGTTCCCCATCTCCATACCGATGCCGAGAAGCAGTGTCTGCTGGATGATGAGCATGAGGATGGGCGGGATGAGGAAGGCCGCAAAACCGCCTTGCGGATTGAAGAGTGAGAAATGGTTGTAGAGGATGGGCATCTTGGCGATCTCTTCATCGCGAGTCGTGGTGCTGCCGAGGCGCTCCACCTTGATGTCGTTGTTCATGTTGAGCGACACGTCGGTGCAGGCCACGAGCAAAGCCTTGTAGTAAAGCATGGAGCTCAGGTCGCAATAGAGTCCCACCAAGGTCTGCTTGCCATGCTGCAAGTCACGGCTGAACGATTCGGGCACGTGGATGATGCCGTAGGCGTTGTGCAACCGCACTTGCTCGACGGCCTCCTCCATAGACCGGAACGTGCCGCAGACCTTGGCGTCGGGGGTGCCGTCCACGTCCTTGATGAACTCGCGGGACAACGAGGAGGCGCAGTCGTCGACCACGGCCACGGGCACGTCGCGGCAAACCTCGTTGGAGTAGACATACGCGTAGAGCAGGGGATAGGCCAGCGGGACAAAGACTATGAATATGAGGATGCCCTTGTCGCGCAGCACCGTGCGGCACTCGTCGTACCAGATGTAAATCAAATCTTTCATGTCAGGCCAGATATTTGAATTGCTTGAAAGCCTTGTGATAGCGTGGAATGACCAGCAGGGGAAGCAGCGTGAAGGCTGTCAGCACCACCACGGACGACCAAACATAGTGTAACGGGAAGCCGTCGAGGCAGGAGTTGACGTAGATGAGGTAGTAATGCCTCAAGGGAAACCATGCCGAGAGGAAGCGCAAATAGGGCGACATGGCCGTGACGGGAAACGTGAATCCCGCCAGCGAGAACGAGAGAATGCCCCATAGCGAGCAGATGCACATGGCCAGGCGCATCTCGCCGGCCATGAGTCCGAAGAGGAAGATGGCAAACCCCTGTGTCGCCACGATGGTGAGCAAGCTCAAGGCGAATGTTCCGGGCAGGCCGCAGTTGTTCGGAAAGCCCAAATAACAGAAGAACCACACGTCCATGAACCACATGACGATGGTGTAGATGACGGTCTGTGCAAAGAGCTTTCCCGCCAGGACCACGCACGGTCTGTGGCCTGAAAGCTCGTAAAGTTCGAGTTGGTGCTCCTGTTTCCATTCCAAACCGAGCGTATAGGTGGTGGTGAGCATGATGAGCAGGATGATGATTCCGGGCACGAGCATGTTGCTCAGGTAGACCGAATAGTCCAGAAAGGCATTCTTCATCGGGTGTGTCTCGATGGAGATGGGCTGCAAGAGGCCCGTCACGCGGTCGTCGCGTACGCCGTGTCCCCACAGGTTGCTCCGTGTGAGCGCAAGTCCGGCAAGCGCCGAGGCGGTCTTCATGTCCTTGAACAGGAGGTTGGCCGGCATGTAGTAAGTGTCGTTGGTGTAGAACGAGATGGTGGGTTGGCGTTGAGACTCACAATCCTCGGTGAGCCCTTTGGGCAGATAGAAGAAAGCGTAAATCTCGCCCCGCTGCATGGCTTTCCGCGCTTGTTGGAAGTCGGGGTAGACCTGCTTGATGTCAGTCTGCTCGAAGGCGTCGAGCAGGCGGCACACGATGCGCGTCACGTGGGTGTCGTCTTCGTCAACGATGGCGGCGGGAAGCTTGGTGGGCAGTCCGCGGAGCATGAGCGTGGTGAAGAAGAACAGGCATGCCAGCGGGGCGACGACCATGCAGAAGAGGAACACCGGGCGGTGACTGTACATTCTCAATTCGCGTCGCCGGATGAGGACGACGCGCTTGAGGACGTTGCTTATTTGGGATTTGAAAACGTCTTGTCTCATGATGAAAGGAATGTTGTTACTTCAGCAGTACGGCCGATTCTCCGCCGTGAGGGCTTTTGATTTTGCGCAGAGGGCGCGCTCTGACGTCGAACACCTTCAGGTCAAGGTCTTCCAGCGCTCGCGTCGATTTCCATGTGGCAAAGTTGCCGGCGTTGTTGATGCGGGTGATGCGTGCCTCGACGGTGTCGCCCGAGGCCGGTCTGTAGACGCGCACGTGGCTGCCGTAGTCGAGTCCTTGCAGGTGGTCTTCGGTGAAATAAAAGGTGAACCATGCGTCGTCGGTTTCCACGTTCATGACCGGAGCACCCGAGCCCACGATTTCACCAGGCTCGACAAACACTTCGGTCACCACGCCGTCTTGCGGGGCTGTGAGCACGGTCTCGTCCACGTAAGCCCTCACCTGTTCCACCTGTGCGCGTGCCCCGCGTGCCTTGGCCTCGGCGGTGGCACGCTCCTCGCGTCGCGCCCCGTTCACGGCCATCAGGTATTGCTGTCGCAAGGCCTTGGCGGCAGCTTGGGCGGTTTGGTATCCCGCGAGGGCCTCGTCGCGCCGTTGCTCGCTTGCCACGCCCTGTTGGTAGAGGTTTTCCACGCGCCTCCATGTCTTCTCGCGGATGGTCAGCAGGGCCACGGCTTGCCGCCAGCGCTCGCGGCTGCTGTTGATGATTTCCTTGCGCGTGCCCTCGTCCATAAGCCGCTTTCCGGCCTCGGAGGCCTCGCTGGCGGCCTGGGCGGCACGCTCCTGGGCGCTCACTTCGGGGGCGGTGAGGATGGCGAGCGTGTCGCCACGGCACACGCGGTCGCCCTCGGCGGCGCAGAGCCTCACCACGCGGCTGGGCACCTTGGTGGCCACGCGATAGTCGGTGGTCTCGAGCTGGCCTTGCAGGGTGGGCTGGTGGGGAGGCAGGCACAGTCCGACGATGGTGGCCGCCACCACAACCAGCAAGAGCGTGGTGCCCGTGAGCAGCACTCGGTTGTGGGCGATGATTTGCGTGATATGCTTTTTCTCCATGTGTTTTGAACTTTTGTGTCTGCAAATTTCAGCAATTCAACGCTAATTTCGGTGTTCAATCATTCGAAGCGATTCCCTGTTTTGAGAATAAGCCGAAGTCTGAAACAATAATAAAGTCAAATAGAACACCAATATTGTTTGGATTTTCCGAAATTTGCAGAAAAAAGCATCGAAGATGAAAAATAACCAGTTTTTGCTCAAGGAAATCAGCCTTGACGATTTGAACAAAAAGAATCCCTTGGTGGATTATTATGATGGCGACATTGCCATTATTGACAATATCAGCGAGCTGACGGTTGTCGCACCTTTCTATGCCAAAATGAACTTCATCATTATTTGCTCGAAGGGACGCATCCAGTTCAACGTCAATGACACGCCTCTGATGCTCCAGGAACGGCAAATCCTGCTCAGCGCACCTTATGTAATCCTTGACAACTACCTTTTCAGCCCTGACTTCGAGTGCAAAATCGTGTGTCTGAGCGACGACATCATCCACGCCATGCTCGGCGACAAGGTGAACGAATGGAACCTGGCCGTGCACAACCAGCGCACCAATGTCATCCAGCTGCCCGAGGAGGACCAGGCACAGTTCCTGTCGTATTACGACCTTATCAAGTTCAAGATAGAGCATCGCGAGCGCCGCAACAGCACCATTGCCATACAGGCCATCATCCAGGCAGTGATCTTCGACGTGATGGGGCTGCTTGAGGAGCGCCCGTCGGACGACTGGGAAAGCGCGCCGTCGCACGGGAAGACGCTTTTCAACGATTTCCTCAAGCTGCTCTCGGCCAAAAAGGTGAAGCACCAGCCGGTGGACAGCTATGCCGGCGAGCTGAACATCACGCCGAAGTATCTCACCATGCTTTGTACGAAGTATAGCGGACGGCCTGCTTCCGACTGGATCGCCCAGTACACCAAGGAGGACATCAGATACAACTTGCTCCACACCGACCTGTCGGTAAAGGAGATTGCCGACCGGCTGGGATTTCTCAACATCTCGTTTTTCGGAAGCTATGTGCGGCGGCATTTCGGTGTGTCGCCAACCCAGTTGCGCTCGCAAATGTCCATGGAGCGCGCCCTGTGAGTGCGTGGGGCTTGGCGGGAGGGGAGGTGCCGGTGAGGCTGGTGTTCCGCGCCATCGGTTTTTCTTACATGTTTTGACTTCCGTCCCCGTTCTCCCTCTGATTTTCATTTTCCGAAGTGTAAGCGGAAAGATGGAAATCGATGCAAAGTGTAATCAAATTCGGGGCTGGTGCTTGTGTTTTTGTAAAGATTGCGAAAAAGCCTCTGCGACCACCTCACTCGGGCCAAGTGAGGTGCTAAGAAGGCCCAAATGAGACCCTCTGAAGGCCCAAGTGAGGCCCTCGTAGGGGCCCTTCCAGTTTGTCAGAAGGCCGTTGCGGCAACTCCGTTTCTTTTCGAATGAATATGTCTTGACAAACAACGGGGCTCCGGGCTGGCCGCACGATGCTTGTGCGGACATGGCTCGTGATAGTCCGGCAGGGCATAAAAAGAAAGAGGATGCATCTGAAAGCAGACGCATCCTCTTCGCTTATTTCATCATTCCAGATTGTTCACCCAGAACCTTAGGGAAGGCTGATAGCCTCGTTGGGGCAGACATCAGCACAAGTGCCGCACTCCGTGCACAGGTCGGGGTTGATGGAATACTTCTCGCCCTCGGAGATAGCTCCTGCCGGGCATTCGTCGATACAAGTACCGCAAGCGATACAATCGTCACCAATTACGTAAGCCATAATACTATTGTTTTTTATAGTTTATAATGTTTTTGTATAGAGTGCAAACGGAATCATCCCACAGGATACCTACTTTTGTACAATGCAAAGGTAAGCATTATTTTCGAAATACCTAAAAATGGTGATGTTTTTTTAATTTATTTATATTCTCTCAAAATAGTTGTGAAAGCAATAACGAGCCCGAATCGCCGTTATTATAAGTGATGAAGACAAGGAAAACATGGCTTATCCTGATGCTTGCGCTGGTCTGCGCCGGGGCTTCCGCGCAGGATCGCAAGGTGCAGAATCGTCCTTATACAGACTTGAGGACGTTCCACTTTGGTGTGCTCGTAGGTTCGCATCTGCAAGACTTGGAACTTGTGAATGTGGGGCCGCAAACAATAGTCAATGAGGATGGTACGACGCAAGACGTGCTTATCCATGCCGACCAGGACCGCTGGGATCCGGGATTCACCGTGGGTGTGCTGGGCGAGCTGAGGCTGAACACTTACTTCCAGTTCCGCATGGCTCCGTCGATGTATTTCGGCACGCGTCACATCTCATTTGTCAATTATGGCGATCCGGCCGCGCCGTCGACGCCACGCGAGGAGAGACAGGAACTGAAAACGGCTTACGTGAGCCTGGCTTTGGACTTGATTGCTGCCGCCCCGCGGTTCAACAATCACCGCCCCTATGTGTTGCTGGGCCTGAATCCGATGTTGAATCTGAGCGGAAGAGACGATGACTACCTGCGGCTGAAGCGGGGCGACATGTATCTGGAGGCCGGACTGGGGTGCGATTTCTATCTTCCTTTTTTCAAGTTGCGTCCCGAACTGAAGTTCATGTACAGCCTCACCAACAGCCTCGATGCCAACCACGCTGCGCAGTTGCGCAACAATGCCATGCGTCCCTACGCCAATTCGGTGAACCGGGCACGTACGAAGATCATTGCCCTGACCTTCTATTTCGAGTGAGACTTAGTGCTTGACCGATTTCAACCTGCCGTTGCTGACGGAGATGGTGGCGGCCTGCAGCTGCTTGTTGGCGTGGTTGAAAATGATGGCCGGGTCGATGCGGCGTCCCTTGAAGTGCACCTCGAAATGCAGGTGCTCGGTGGTGGCTCGTCCGGTGCGGCCCGTGAGTCCGATCACTTCTCCGGCTTTCACCTTCTGGCCTTTTTTCACAAAGTTCTTGCTCTGGTGGCTGTAGAGGGTTTCAAAGCCATAGGCGTGCTTGATGACGATGCAGTTGCCATAGCCGTAATAAGGGCCAGAGCGTGTCACCTCGCCGTCGAAGGCGGCAACGATTTCGTCGTTGGGTTTTGTCTTGATGTCCACTCCGGCATGGTTCCGGCGTCCGCCATAGGGGCTGATGACGTGGCTTCCGGGCAGCGGATAGGCCCAATGCTCATTCTCTATCTTCTCCAAGTCAATTTTGAAGTTGGTGGTGTTGATGATGGAAAGCTCGTCGTCGGGGTCCAGGCTGTTGATGACGTTGCGTTCTTTGGGCGCCGTTTTCTCTGTTTCGGCTTCCTTCTTCTGACGCCGTGTGGCAATGGTCACACGGTTGCCTTCCTTCTTGAACATGACCGTCTGGCGGCGCAGGCGGTGGGTGCCCACTTCGATGAGGGTCTCGGGGTTGATGCGTCTGCCGTTCACCATGATGGAGAAAAGGCAGTAGCATTCGCCATCGCGCGAGCCGACGATGGCCAGGGTCTGTCCGGCTTTCACCTTCTGTCCCACGCTCACCAGGTTTTGCGCGTTGTTGGCATACACCGTTTCCAGTCCGTTGGGGTGTCGCACGACGATGGTGTTGCCCTGCGAGGTTTTGCGCGAGAGGCGTACGGTGCCGTCGAACATGGATTTCACGGCATCGCCTTTTTCGGTGTTGATGCGCAGTTCGCCTCCACCGTTGGGCGGCTCGGCCTTGCCCACGGGGAGTGGGAACGAATATTCGGATTCGCCGAGGATGGAAAAGTCGACGCTGAAAGCATTGCTCCGTTCGAAGAGTCCTGGAGTTTCGATGCTCACGATTTGCTGTTCGGCGGTGGTGAACTTGCCGTCGGCGGAGGCGGAAAGCGTGATGAGCAGGCTTGATATGAAAAGGATGAGGATAGATTTAGTGTTCTTCATTTCAGTAGGATGCCAGTAAAGATTCGGCCCGAGAGTTGTCCGAGCCTTCGTGCGGAGAAAAAGGTGTCGGCCTGCTGCCATGTGCAGATGCCGGTCGAGTGGATGTTTTCAGGGGCAACCATGGCCTCGCCCAGCAGCCATCGGTTGCATTCGGGCAGGTCGATGTGCCATTTCTCGTACCGCTTGGCCACGCGCTCCATGGGGAAGCCGGCGTGGGCGAAAGCCTCGTAGACCTCGTCGCCCACTTCGAAGGCGGCGAGCGATATGCCAGGTCCCACCACGGCGGTGATGTCCCGTGGCTGCGAGCCGAAGGCCTTCGTCATGGATTCCATGGCTATGCGTGCGATGCCTTTCACTGTTCCGCGCCATCCGGCGTGGATGGCGGCTGAGGCGTGGAGACGCCGGTCATAGAGAATGAGGGGGATGCAGTCGGCCGTAGATACGCCGATGCAGACGCCACGCTCTTGCGTGAGCAGTCCGTCGACGCCCTCCAGCCGTTGGCTTCTCGCTTCGTCCGTCGCGTTGAGAAAGTCGGCGTCGACCACCAGCAAGCGGGTCTCGTGCACCTGGTGGGGCATGACGATGCGCTCCGGACTGATGTCCAGAGTCTGAGCCAGCGCCTCGCGGTTGGCCCGGATATGGGCCGCGGAGTCGCCACAATATGGATTGATGTTAAACTCGGCGTAGTTGCCCGTGCTTGTCCCGCCCCGGCGGGTGGTCGAGAAGGCAACGGCTTCGTGGTTGACAGGATAGTATATCAGTGTGGGATTGATCATTGGTACACTCTCCCTCACTCTTCGACGCCATATTCCCAGGCCAGTTCGTCCCACGACTTGCCCTCGCTGTTGCCAAGGACGGGACCGTTGGCATCATCGCCCTCGTCGGCTTTCTCGTCGTGTATCTCTTGTGGCAGTCGGGCCAGGTCCTTGTTGCGGTGCACGAGCGTGTCTTCAGCCGTAATCTCCTGCAGCTTGTTGCTCTCGCTGTTGAGGGCCTTCCAGAGCGCGTCTTTCAGTTCGTCGAGGCCTTTTCCGGTGACGGCCGAGATGAATACGCAGGGCAGGTCGTGTGGAAGCGTGTCGGCAAGCATGGCCTCGAGCTCGTCGTCGAGCAGGTCACATTTCGTCACGGCAAGCACGCGCTGCTTCTCCAGCAACTCGGGATTAAACCGCTTTAACTCGTTCAGCAGCACGTCGTAGTCCTTCTTGATGTCGTCGGTGTCGCCGGGTATCATGAACAGCAGCAGGGAGTTGCGCTCGATGTGCCGCAGGAATCGCAGTCCGAGGCCTTTGCCCTCGCTGGCTCCCTCGATGATGCCGGGAATGTCGGCCATGACAAACGACTTGTTGTCACGGTATTGCACGATGCCCAGCGAGGGTTCCAGCGTGGTGAAGGGATAGTTGGCAATCTTCGGGCGTGCGCTCGACAGAGCCGACAGCAGGGTCGATTTTCCGGCATTGGGGAATCCCACCAAGCCTACGTCGGCCAGCAACTTGAGTTCCAGGATGACCGTCATCTCCTGGTTGGGCTCGCCGGGCTGGGCGTAGCGCGGGGCTTGGTTGGTGGCCGTGCGGAACTGGAAGTTGCCCAGTCCGCCGCGTCCGCCTTTCAGCAGGACCACCTCCTGCCCGTCGTAGGCCACGTCGCACACGTACTCTCCCGTGTCAGCATTGTAGACCACCGTGCCACAGGGCACGTCGATGTAGGCGTCCTTTCCATCGGTGCCGTGGCATTTGTCACGGCTTCCGTTGCCTCCGTTCTCGGCAAAGATGTGTCGTTGGAACTTCAAGTGAAGCAGTGTCCAGTAGTTGTGGTTACCCCTGAGGATGACGCTGCCACCCTTGCCGCCGTCGCCGCCGTCGGGTCCACCATAGGGATTATACTTCACATGGCGCAGGTGCATGGAGCCTTTGCCGCCCCTTCCGGAACGGCAATAAATCTTCACATAGTCTACAAAGTTGCTCTCGGGCATGGAATGGGGTCCTTTCGGGATTACAGGTTGTCGATGATTTTGCAGATGTCGGCAAAGATGCGGTCCATGTCGCCCAGTCCGTCCACCTCGTGGTGGAGTCCCTCTTTGTGGTACCAGTCGCACAAGGGCTGCGTTTGCTTGTGGTAAACGTCGAGGCGCTTCTTGATGGTCTCTTCGTTGTCGTCAGTCCGTCCGCTTTCTTTGCCACGGTTGATGAGGCGCTTGGTGAGTTCCGATTCGGGCACGTGGAGCTCGATCATGGCTGCCACCTTGTGGCCTCGGCCGGCAAGCATCTTCTTCAGAGCCTCGGCCTGGGGAATCGTGCGTGGGAAACCGTCGAAGATTACGCCCTCGTGGTCGGGGCCGAAACCGTCATAGACCTTGGCCAGGATGTCCACCATCAGCTCGTCGGGAATGAGCTGGCCATTGTCGATATAGCCCTTGGCAGTCTTGCCCAGTTCGCTGCCTTTGCTGATTTCGCTGCGCAGCACGTCGCCCGTAGAAATGTGGCCAAGGCCGTATTTCTCGATGATTTTGTCACTTTGTGTTCCTTTTCCGGCGCCCGGAGCGCCGAAGATTACGATATTCTTCATTTCTTTTACCTTAAATTTTTGTTCTTTTCCTAATCCTTTTTCTTTGCTCGCCAGTATGCGTCCTTCCATTGCCGAAGCCAGGCCGGCTCCGGCTTAGGGTGAGGCGGCGCTTGCGTGTCCGGCTTATTTGTCGTCGGTCAATACGTAGATTTCTCTCAGATTGCGTCCCAGCTGGTCGTAGTCGAGTCCGTATCCCACGATGAAGTCGTTGGGGATTTCCATGGCGGCGTATTCGATGTTGAGCGGCACCTGCAGCTTGCCGGGCTTGACGAGCAGCGTGCAGATGTGCACCGAGGCGGGATTGCGTGTCCCCAGCGACTCTATCATGCGCTTCATGGTCAGTCCTGTGTCGACGATGTCCTCGACGATGATTACCGTTCGGCCGGCCAGGTCTTCGTTCAGGCCAATCACTTCTTTGATTTTTCCCGTCGACGTCGTGCCTTGGTAGGAAGCCAGTTTGACAAAGGAAATCTCGCAGGGAATGGTGATGTTCTTCATCAGGTCGGCCGCAAACATGAACGATCCGTTGAGCACGGACAGCAATAATGGGTTCTTGCCTGCCATGTCGTGGTTGATTCGGTCGGCTACGGCCTTGACACGCTGTTGGATCTCGGCCTCGGGAATGAAGGTCTTGAACGTCTTGTCCTTGATTCTTACAGTACTCATATTGTTGGAAAAATCATATTTTGATGCAAAATTACTAAAAAGTTGGCAAACGATGTGTATGGATTAGCGTAATTTTCGTATTTTTGCAGCATATGAAGATATTTACAGCTGCCCAGGCGCATGAGCTGGACAAATATACGATGGAGCACGAGCCTATTTCATCGGTGGATTTGATGGAGCGTGCGGCCAAGGCTTTGACCTATGCCATAGAGGTGGAGTGGGGCAACCGCACGCCCGTGGTGGTGTTCGCCGGACCAGGGAACAATGGTGGCGACGCGCTTGCCGTGGCACGACTCCTGGCCGAGGATGGGTATGCGGTGAAGGTTTACCTGTTCAACATCCACAACCATCTCAGCGAAGGGTGTACGGTGAACAAGCAACGGCTTGTCGACGGAAAGCGGCTGGATGGCTTCACCGAGGTGACGCGCGATTTTGATCCGCCCGTGCTCGACCGCTCCACGCTTGTGGTTGACGGACTTTTCGGCACAGGCTTGAACAAGCCCCTTTCGGGTGGCTTCGCCGCTATGGTGAAGTATGTAAATCAGAGTGGGGCGCAGGTGGTGAGCATCGACATGCCTTCGGGACTGATGTGCGAGGATAATACTTATAATGTGAGGGCCAACATCATTCGCGCCGACCTCACGCTGACGATACAGCAAAAGAAGCTGGCCATGCTCCTGGCTGACAACCAACCCTATTTGGGGCGGGTGAAGGTGCTCGACATCAGGCTTTCGCCCGACTATATTGCCAAGACTGATGCGGAATACGTCGTGCAGGAAGAGGACGACGTGCGCGCCATGCTGCGACCCCGCGGCGACTTTGACCACAAGGGCACCATGGGACACGCCCTGCTTGTGGCTGGCAGTTACGGCATGGCGGGAGCGGCCCTGTTGGCTTCGAAAGCTTGCCTGCGGGCCGGCGTGGGCAAGCTCACGGTGCACACGCCACGTGGAAACAATGCCATTATGCAGGTGGGGGTGCCCGAGGCCGTGCTTCACCTCGACCATGACGATGTGGCTTTCACCGAGTCTGAGGAGGCTGAGCCCTATGATGCCGTGGGCATAGGGCCCGGCATCGGCCAGCAGGAGAGCACCGCCATTGCCTTGATTTCGCAAATCAAGCGCTCGGCTTGCCCCGTAGTGGTGGATGCCGACGCGCTCAACATCATCGCGCATCACCGGGCTTGGATTCCGGGGCTGCCCAAAGATATCGTGCTCACGCCCCATCCCTTGGAGTTCGACCGGCTTGTGGGGAATGCCAGCAGTGGATGCTACGACCGGTTGCACAAGGCGCAGCAAATGGCCGAGCGGCTCCAGTCCTATGTCATCTTGAAGGGACACTATTCGGCCTTGTGCCTGCCCGACGGCCATGTGGTGTTCAATCCAACAGGAAACAGCGGCATGGCGACTGCCGGCAGCGGCGACGTGCTCACCGGCATCATCACCGGACTGCTTGCGCGGGGCTATGCGCAGCGGGAGGCCTGCTGCCTGGGAATGTACCTGCATGGCCTTGCAGGCGACATCGCGGCCAAGGAACTGGGTAAGGAAAGTCTTGTGGCGGGCGACTTGGTGCGTGCCCTTCCAAAGGCCTTCTTGAAGTTGGAAGACTGATTACGGGCGCATGGTGTTGTGCCTGCGCCACCAGAACATATTTGAAACGCAAAAGGCGGACATTCCTTTGGGATGTCCGCCTCTGCTTTATCGTACAATCGATGGATTGATTAGTCGAGGTTGGCCAGCTTGTTGTTGCTTCCGAGCACGTCGGTAATCTTCTCCTTGTACATCTCGGTCATGTAGGCGCGGGCCACCTTGCCATAGCCACGAGGATCGAAGATCTCGGGATGCAGGGCGAGGGTCTCACGCACACCGGCGGTGTAAGCCAGACGGCTGTCGGAGTCGATGTTGATCTTGCACACGGCACTCTTGGCGGCCTCGCGGAGCTGATCCTCGGGGATACCGACGGCGTCGGGCAGGTTGCCACCGTACTTGTTGATGATGTCGACATACTTCTGGGGCACCGACGACGAGCCGTGAAGCACGATGGGGAAGCCGGGGAGCTTCTTCTCGATCTCGTGAAGAATGTCGAAGGCCAGAGGCGGCGGAATGAGCCGGCCGGTCTTCGGGTCACGCGTGCACTGCTCGGGCTTGAACTTGTAGGCACCATGCGACGTGCCGATGGAGATGGCCAGAGAGTCGCAGCCGGAGCGCTGGCTGAAGTCAATCACCTCTTCGGGCTTGGTGTAGTGCGACTCCTCGGAGGAGACCTCGTCCTCGACGCCGGCGAGCACGCCCAGCTCGGCCTCGACGGTGACGTCGTACTTGTGGGCATACTCCACGCACTGCTTGGTCAGGGCGATGTTCTCCTCGTAGGGCTTCGACGAGCCGTCGATCATCACCGAAGAGAAGCCCATGTCCACGCAGCTCTTCACCAGCTCGAAACTGTCACCGTGGTCGAGGTGCAGCACAATCTCGGGATGATGGCAACCGAGCGACTTCGCGTATTCCACGGCACCCTGGGCCATATAGCGCAGCAGGATGGGGTTAGCATAGTTGCGGGCACCCTTAGACACTTGGAGGATAACCGGAGACTTCAGTTCCGACGAGGCTGTGATGATAGCCTGCAGCTGCTCAAGGTTGTTGAAGTTGAAAGCAGGAATTGCGTAGCCGCCTTTAACGGCTCTCTTGAACATCTCGCGTGTGTTGACGAGACCTAATTCTTTGTAACTAACTGCCATATTTTTTATTTATTTATAAAATGAATAATCGTCATAACTACTTGTACCGATTGCAAAATTAGCATTTTCTTTTGGCTTTGCAAAGGGAAGATGTGTTTTTTAATGTTGCAAACGAGTTAAAAAATTTAATAAAGATTTAACGCCGTCTGAATTCTTCCCTTTTGCAAAGTGTGTTTTACAAAGTGGTGGCTTCCTTGAGAATTCTTACTTTTCTTTAGGCTCGATCATTTTCCAAAGGGCGGCAGAGAGTGCTCCGCCCACCAGCGGGCCGACGATGAAGATCCACAGGTGTAGAAGGGCCGTGCTGTGTCCGGGAGTGAACTGTGCAAAGAGGGCGGGGCCGATGGAGCGTGCGGGATTCACCGATGTTCCGGTGTAGCGGATGCAAGCCAGGTGAACCAGTACCAGCGACAAGCCTATGGCCAGTCCGGCGAAGTTGTTGGTGGCGCCGTTTGTCTTGGCCGTGGCACCAAGCACCACGAGTACGAACACGCAGGTGAAGAAGATTTCGGCAAGGAGTCCTCCCCAAACCGACACGTCTTGCACCTCGTTCAGTGGTTGCAAGTCGTTGGCTCCGAGCGCGCTTGCGGCCAGGTCGCCGCCGGTGGCAGATACGAGCAGGTAGAGGATGAAGGCTCCGATGAGGCCTCCGATGACCTGGAAGAGCATGTACATGCCACAATCTTTGCTGCTCATGCGTCCGCTCAGATATACGCCCAGCGTGATGGCGGGATTGATGTGGCAGCCCGAGATGCCTCCGATGGTATAGGCCATGGCGACCACGGCGAGGCCGAAGGCGAGGGCCGTGCCCACCACGGTGGCCGGCTCGGCAATGTTACAACCCAGCGACACGGCTGCACCGCAGCCCATCAGGACCAGCACCATGGTGCCGACCATTTCTGCTAAATACTTTTTCATGTTTTTCCTTTTTGGTTAGTAATGTCTTATTTCATGTCGTAATAGCTGAATGAGGCTTTGCCCGTGGGGTCGCCTTCGCAGAACATGCCTACGCTCACGCCCGTGAATCCTCCAGCCACCTCGGTGCTGAGCAGGCTGCACTCGTGGCGTCCCAGGGCTTTCCAGGTGGTTCCGCCGTCATCGGAGGCCTGGAAGTCATAGTTGCTACCGTCTGAAGTTATGCGGAGTTTGGCGGTACCACTTCTTATGGGTTGCTCGTTTTGCCCCTGTAACGACTTCAGCCGATAGCTCATGCCGGCTTTCCACTTTCCTTTCCGGCGTGTGATATAGAGGTCAAAGTGGCCATCATTTATTTGATAAACGGAAAGTCCCGCCCGATTATTGTGGGATGTGTCTAAAAGTTTCACCTCGGTTTCCACGATGGTCGTGGCTTGGGTCTGCCGTCGGCCCAAGAACGAAGGGCGGTCGTTGGCGGTGAGCGTACCGTGTGGAGTGATTTCCACGCTGCCGTTGGCAAAGCGGTAGTTGGCTCTGATGGGATTTTGCAAGTAGAGCCATGACGGGTCGTCGGGATTTATCCGGCTGCTGCTGTCGTCGCGGGGCCACGGGGCGGGGGTGGGCAGGTGCTCCACCGCCATGAGCGTGTCGATGGGGTGTCCGCCGTTCACCACAGGCCATTCGCCCTCGGGCCAGCTCACCGGCGCCAGACAAGTCTCGCGTCCGAGGTGGTGGTAGCTTCCCCCAAAGTTGCGATAGGCCAGGAACACCACCCACCAGTTTCCCTTGGCGTCCTGTACCAGGTCGCCGTGGCCTGTTCCTTGTATCTGCATGCTCTGTCCCAGGCGGCTGCAGTTGGTCAGGATGGGATTGTCGGGATTGCCCTCGTAAGGGCCGTAGATGTCGGTGCTGCGGGCGATGGTGAGGTGGTGGGCCAGCTCGGTACCTCCCTCCGAGATGAGCAGATAGTAGTAGCCGTCTTTCTTGTAGATGTGTGGCCCCTCGGGATACCGTCCTCCTTCGCCGCGCCATAGCATACGGCTCTCGGTGAGCTGGCGGCCGGTCTTGGGGTCGATTTCACACAACCATATGGCATCTCCGGGGTTGCTGCACATATAGCAGCGTCCGTTCTCGAAGTAGAGTGAAGGGTCTATGCCTTGCTGTCTCAGCCACACGGGCTCGCTCCACGGACCTTGCGGCGATGGTGCGGTGACGAGGAAGTTGCCGCCGTTGCCCACGTTGGTGGTAATCATATACCATGTGCCGTTGTCGTAGCGCAGGGTGGGGGCGTAAATGCCGGTCCACGAGGTGGCCCCCTTGAGGGGCAGTTGCGAGTCGCGCGTGAGCACGTTGCCCACCTGCCGCCAGTTCACCAGGTCGTGGCTTTCATAGATAGGCACGCCGGGGAAGTAGTTGAACGTGCTGTTCACCAGATAGAACGTGTCGTTCACACGGCAGATGCTGGGGTCGGGATGGAAACCGGGGAGGACAGGGTTGCGCAGGTCTTCGCCCCTTGCAGACAGTGTGAGGACTGTTAGGATTAGTATGAAAAGTAGTCTCTTCATGGATATACGGATTGGGTTTATTATTCAGGTATGGGCAAAAAAAATGGTCTACCGCTGTAGACCAACCTTGTTAACCTTAAATCTAATACTATGAAAAACACATTGCAAAATTAAGCAATATTGTGTGAAGTTGCAAATTTTTTGAATAGAAAACCTTTCTGTTTAATTTATTTTAAATATTTTGTCTTAAAATTAAAACATATTAAGTATATTCTTCCATTGTTTTGGACTGTATATAGAGGCGGGCTCGTGTCGCGATGAAGGGGGAGTGGTGGGTGAGGGGCGCTTCTTTGGGGCAGGGGGAAGTATAGATTGTTTTCATTGCGATAGGGACGAACGCTGTATGAAGGAATGTTGGTGACCGCAGGGATGTGAATATGAATTCCTTTAACAAAGTTTGGTCTCAGAATCGCTTGGTTTTCATCAAGCCCTATATCGGCTCCAAGGAGGCCTGTTTTCAAGGTTTTCTAGCAAGTTGATAATCAGTGGCTTGTGAATATCCGTGTTTTCTCATGGCTTCGAAAGCTTTCTAAGAACGGCCTTCAGAGCTCCTCACTTGGCCCGAATGACAGTCTTTGAGAGCCTCTTAGAGGTCGTCACTTGGGGCAAGTGAGCATGTGACGGACAAAAAAGACCCTTTTTTGCCCTGTTTTCTTGTCTCCCGACATCGTTTTACGGCACTTTCCCTCTCTATTTCAAGTCTCGGTCATGGGGCGTTTTATTGATAAGTTTTTTGATTTTTTTGTCATCCTCCATGTCGGGCGTCCTTTTGTCGTCTTCCCTTTGAAAGAAGGTCGTGGTACGTTCCATGACGAATGCAGACAAAAAAATCCCGGCGGGCTTGTGGCCCGTCGGGATGATATGGATGTTAGGATGTAGAATCTTTAGAAGAACAAGTAGCGGTTGTCCACCACCTTGGCGTTGAGGTAGAGCTCGTTCATGAAGTTTCCGGCGTAGCGCATGTTGTTTTGCTCCAGCTTGGTTTCTTGAGCCTTCTCGTTGAACTTGCCAGGGCGCATGCTGCGTCCCGTGACTTGGAACACGTACACGCCGGCATTTCCCTTGACGGGCTTCGATGCGAACTGTCCCTTCTTCGTGGCGGAGACGGCGCCCGAGAGTGCGGGCTCGCTAGCTCCCACGGCAGGCACGAACACAGGTGCGGCAAACGTGACTTGGTTCACGGTAGACACCTTGCCACCCTTGCCCTTGGCGGCGGCGATGCTCTTCACGCCGTTCAGCTTGGCCATGATTTGTTCGGCCTTCTTGTCCTTGATCACCTCGCTCTTCACGAGTTCCTTCACCTGCGGATCGTCGAGGCCGCGGAAGCCGGCACGGTGAATCTTGTCGAGTACCACCAGCATGAGGTGGTCGCCGTTGTTGCCCACTTCAAACATCTTCGACACTTCCTGCTCTTTGGCGTCGAAAATCCACTTCAGCACGTCGCGCGTGGAATGCACGTTGGCCACATTGTGCTGCGAAGTGGTGATGTCCTTGAGCTCTTCCTCGTGGTATCCGTTCTTGGCGGCGTTGCGTGCGATGAGCTCTGGCGTGTCGTTTGCACTCACGAACGACGAGAACTTGTTGTAATAGTTGCGACGAGTCTGCTCGCTGTAGTCGATAGTCTTCTTCACCACGGCGGCAGTGTAGTTGTCCTTGAAGCCCTTGCGGTCGATCACGTTGATGATGACGGCGCTCTGCGTGGCGTCCACCTTGACAAATGTGTTGGCAGGGGTGTTTTGTATGGCGGTCACCATCTTCTTCTGGTCGGGCGTGTCGCTCTGCATGAGCGCGCCGATGAGTTGCCGTGCGGTCACCCAGGTGCTGTCGCCAGTCTGGTTGAATTTCTTGGCCACGGCTGCGAAGTCGGCACCACCTTTGACTTCGTTGAGCACGATGTCGGCGGAATCAGAAGGCACGTTGATCATGCGCACCTGCACCGAGTCGGGCAGCGAGGCCTTGGCCACGAGCTTGATCAGGTTGAGCGTGTTGTCCTGCTTGTTCTCATAGGGACCATAGGTGCTGCCTACGGCCATGGAGTCGAGACGGCTTGAGATGTCGGGATACTGTGCGAAGATGTCCTTCGGTGCGGGCACTCCCAGATAGGGCACAAGCGAATTGCTGTGCTTCACCACTTCGGTGGGGTCGTCGGTGGCAGCGAGGTCCTTGCTGTATCCGGCGAATTCCTTCTTCAGGGCTGCGCGGTCGGCGGCCGAGGCCACGATGTTCACGTCGATGTATTTGATGTCGCGGCTTTCGATGGGCTGCTTGAAGCGGAGCTTCAGCTCGTCGTACTTGGCCTTGAGGTCGCTGTCGTCAATCTTCACTTTGGCATCGTCGATGTCAGAGTAAGGGAAGGCGGCCAGCTGGACCTGGCTCTCCTCATTCTCATCCTTGAAGGCCATCTTGGCTTCTACGGGGTTGGAGAGGAAGCATCCGGCCAGCAGTCCCTGATATTTCTGGGCCAGGGTTTGCAGGCGAAGGGTCTTCTCGATGAAGAGCCAATACTTGTAGAGAGTCTCCATCTGCTGCAGTTGCGGCGAGTTGGAGCTCTTGGCCTTGTTATACTGGGCCAGGAACTGGTTGAGCACGTTGCGGTCGAAGCGGCCCGTCTGCTGGTTCACGAAGGGGGTCTGGAGCAGCATGGGGTTCGTTCCTTCGCCCAAGATGTTCTTCATCTCATCGTCGGTGACGGTCAAGCCGAGCTTTCCGGCTTCCTTCTCGATAATCTTGTTTGACACGTAGGTGTTCCACACCTGGTCTCTAATCTGGGTAAGCATGTCCTCGGGAATGTTGTCTTGGCCCTGCTGTACCTTTACGACGTCGGTGTATTCGTCTACCAGTTTCTGGAAGTCCTGAACTCCGATTTTCTCACCTAAGACTTCGCCGATTACTTGCCGCTGGTTGTTCTTGCTCGAGTCGCAAGAGCGGAAGAATTCTTCGGCAATGAAAGCAAAGAGGCCCAGTGCGATGATGCCGACCAGGAAAACACTCCAGCTTCTGATTTTTCCAATTGCTGCCATTTTTGAATTGCTTTTATTTTATTTTATTTTCGTTCTTCACGTTTAGCGTACAAAATTACAGATAATTTATTAAATATGAGAATTTTTCATTCAAAAAAACTTATTCGTCGAGCACTTTTAGCTTAACGAGCTCTATTTTTGTCATTGTATTCTTGATTACTTTGAACTCATACTTGCCGATTCTGATTTCCTCGTTGAGTTTCGGGAAGCTCTCGTATTCGTGCAGAATGAGTCCGCCGATGGTCATATATTCGTCCGATTCGGGAAGGTCCAGGCCGAACATCTCGTTCACTTTGTCGATTTCGAGCCGTCCGGAGAGTACGTATTCGTGTTCGCCGATTTTCTTGGCGGTATAGTTTTCGTTGTCGTGCTCGTCTTGAATGTCGCCGAAGATTTCTTCCACGATGTCTTCGAGAGAGACTATGCCGCTTGTTCCACCGAACTCGTCGACCACTACGCCGAGCGATTTCTTTTGTTGCAGGAAGATCTTCATCAGCTTCTGGGCGGCCATGGTTTCGGGCACGAAGGGCATTGTGCGGATGCAGGAACGCCATTCGTCGGGCTTGCGGAACATTTCAGAGGAGTGGATGTAGCCGATGACGTGGTCGATGTCGTTGCGGTAGACGATGATTTTGGAGTTCCCGCTTTCGATGAACTTCTGCATCAACTCGTCCAGATTGCATTTCTCATCGACGGCATTGATTTCGGTACGAGGCACCATGCAGTCGCGCACCTTGATGTCGGGAAAGTCGAGCGCGTTTTGGAAAATCTTTACTTCATTGTCGATGTCGCCCTTGCCGGCGGCGTTGTCGATGCTGGATTGCACCAAGTAGTCAAGGTCAACTTTGGAGAATCCATCGTCGTCGGCATCGTTGTCCATCTTGATTCCCACGATGCGGAGCAGGCATTTTGACAGGAATGTGGAGAACTTGCTGATGGGCCAAAGCAGGATGTAGAAGATGTAGGCGAAGGGCGAGAAGAGTGTGAGCAGCCGGTTGGGGTTGCTTTTGAAGAAGGTCTTGGGCAGGAACTCGCCCGTGAAGAGGATGACGAGCGTGGAGAGGAGCGTGTCGAGAATCACGCGTGTGCCCGGCGCGAAGGGTGCGAAGAGGGTGCGGTCGAAGATGTCGGCGAAGAGGATGCCGTAGACAACGAGCACGATGTTGTTGCCCACGAGCATCGTGCTCACGAATCCGTTAGGGTGGGCATAGAACACGGAGAGAATCCGCTGGGCCGGACCGTTTTTCTCCTTGTCCATCTCGGCGAGCATTCGGTTGCTCGACACGAAGGCTATCTCCATGCCGCTGAAGAAAGCCGAGAGCACCATTGTGATGACGATGCCTATTATAAGAGGTAAGCCTACTGTATCATCCATTTCGTTTGCTTGTTTCCTTTCGTCGTTCTATTGTGTTACAGCCAGGGTCAGTGGGTGAGCGGGATACTGGTGTTGCGCCTTGCGGCCGGTGTGGCCGGCTGCCGCAGGTGTTGCTTCACCGAGTCAGGAGCCGCGAGAATCGTGTCCGACGGGTTGTCGGACCCCATGTCGCCGCGTAGGAAGGAGCCTCGCGTGTTGGTCACGATATACTTGGTCATGCGCTCGTCGCTTCGGAAGTAAGAGCCTTGCAGCGTGCGTTCGGGCGTCACCAGGCGCGAGAATTTGTGGCTGTAGAGTTCGTGACGGTTTTCATCCCAAAAGAGTTCCTCGCTCGAGAAGCGCAGTCCGTCCTTGGTGAGAATCCTTACCCGTCCCCGAAGTTCCCAAAGCCTTTTCTGGTCAAAGTAGTAGGCTGTGTCGCACTGGATGTAGGATTGGACGTGGAACTTCAAGTCGAATTGTTCCAAGAAGAGGCCCTTGTCGAAGATCCAGCGCGACGGGTTCCGGTTTTGGTTCACCTCCCAGCGTTCGGTTACGATGCGGTATTTGATGACTCCCGAGTCGGACACGAGCGTGTTCACCCCCCATGATGTCATCACGGCCACGGAGTCGCGGTCGTGGATGGCAGGTGCGGTGTGTTCCACTTGTTCCTGGCAAGACGCCAGGAACGTTATGGAGAGCACTAGGGCTATGGCGTGAGCTGTTCTCAAGGCAGGGTGTCCTTTCCTTTGTTGGTTATTTCACGCGCCACTTGGCAAACCACCTCTCGTTGAAGGTGAGGCCGATGTTGATGCGGAATGTATTCTCGGTGAGCAGTCCCGTGGCCGCCCGCCGCACCCATTGCCCGCTGATGTTGAGCAGGGACCGGTTGTTCCAAGAGTTCATGATGGGAATGCCGAAACCGCCGCTTACCGAGAATTCCTTCGGTCCGTCTTGCCCGTTAACCCGGTAGTAGGGTGTGGCATAGCTTGCTCCGATGCGGTAGTGTACGCGCTTCAGAAAGCTCAGGGCGTTCTTGTCGGGCGTGTATTCGCAGCCCAGTGTGGCCTTTGTGCGGTCCTTGTAGATGCCGCCGCGCAGCACGTAGGCCCCTTTGTCGCCTTGTGAGCTGTAGACAGGATAGTCCAGCGAGCCCCACTTTTGCAGAGTCACGTCCAGTCCCACCTTCAGCCGCTCGTCGTGGTTGAGCATCACTCCGGCGCCGAAAGCCATGGGAATCTTGTAGGCGTCGGGCAGTTCGTAGCGTGCCGTGTCGGCCACGGTGCCACTTGATACCACTTCCAGTGCCCCGTCGGCGCCTTTGTTTTGGCCAGGCGTGTAGGTGACTCCGATGGAGAGCAGGTCTTTCTTGCTGATTCTGTGCGTATATTGGGCGCCCAAGTCCACCTTCCACAGGTGCACGTTGCCGTTGTAGTAGCGGGATAGCGAGCGCACACCGCTTTCGCTATAGGAGTTCACCACGGACCGGGAATACTCCCCCCACAGATAGGAAATGTTGGCTCCGACGGAGAGGTGGGGCAGGGGTTCCCATCCCGCACCCACGTAGACTTGGTGTATGCCGCCGCTTCCGTGGTATGTGTTGGTGTAGGTGGACGAGGAACTCAGGTGGTGGGTCGACGAGTAGTCGTAGCCGACATTGGTGAACGGCAATATGCCGAAGCTCATTCCCAAGTGCGGAATCACGCGGAAACCAGCCACGGCGTACTCGAAGTCAGAGTTGTGAGCGTTGACTTTGTGCCCGTTTTCCGAGAAATTGGTGATTTGCCCTGACGCCCCAACATCGAAGATGAAGGTCAGCGAGTCCATGGTGGCATAAGAGGCAGGGTTGACGAAGTTCACTTGGTCACCCTCGTGAAATGCCAGTCCCAGTCCGTCCATGCCTCGGTTGAAACCGCTAGTCTGGTCGGAAAGAATGCCCAGGCCGTATTGGCTGTATGGCGAATTTGTGCCGCTCTGCGCACGTCCGACTGCGGGAGCCATGAGCAGTAGTGCGGCTACGAATAGGTTCGTTCTCATATTAAAATATATATTCAAGTTGCAAAAGTATTCAAAAAAAACGAGATAAAAGAACGTTAAGTCAGAAATATAAGTTATTTTTGCATCGTGAAACGTTTCAAATGGCTTTTTAAAGGTTTGATGGCCTTCTTTCTTGGGACTTTTGTCCTGCCGGCAGAAGGCCGGTTCAGACCAGGAATGGTGACTGATCCCATTGATTCGGCCGACTCCATTGAACTGAGCCTGCTCACTTGCGGTCCCGGAAAGGAGGTCTATTCCCAGTATGGACATACAGCCGTGAGGGTGCATCTGTTTTATGTTCATAACGGAGGTGCGCTTTATGAGCGCGACCTGGTATTCAATTATGGCATGTTCTCCAGCCGCCAGCCCTACTTCGTACCCCGCTTCGTGTTCGGACTGACTGATTACAAGGTTGACGTGGTGGGCTTCCGGGAGTTCTGTTACGAGTATGATTACGAGGGACGAGGGGTGATGGAGCAAGTGCTGAACCTCTCGCAGACCGACAAATACCGCATTGCGAAGGCCTTGCAAGACAACGTGAAGCCCGAGAATCAAACCTATCGGTACAACTTCTTCTATGACAATTGCACCACCCGTGCGCGTGACATCATCGTGACTCACCTGTCGGGCAGGGTGGATTATCCCACGCTGAGGCCTGGCAAGGTGTCGTTTCGTGACATGATTCACCAGTGGAACGAGCCGTATCCATGGGCAAGGTTTGGCGAAGACCTGCTTCTCGGTGTCAATGCCGACAAGGCTTGTGTCTTGGGCGAGCAGCAATTCTTGCCCCAGAACCTTTTTGACGACTTTGGAAAGGCCACCTACCGTGGCCGTCCGCTTGTGGCCGCGACGCGCCAGGTGCTCCCCCAAAGGTTGGAACCTGGAGTGGCGACATCCCCTTGGTCGCCTGTGGCGTGCGGTTGGCTCCTGCTGGCCGTCTCTGTCATCGTGGCCGCGACGGAGTGGCGGAAGCATGTCGTCTTTTGGGGATGGGACCTCGCCTTGATGCTCGTTTCAGGGCTCGTAGGCGTCATTCTGACTTTGATGATATTCTCCCAGCATCCGTGTGTGAGCTTGAACCTGCTCCTGTTCTTTTTCAATCCCGTCCCCCTGCTCATGGCTTGGCGTGCCACCAAGCGTACGCGTCAGCACCGGCCCGACTGCTGGTGGAAAGTGTGGGGAGTGCTGTTGCTGCTCGGTTTCGCCGGAGGTTTGGTGCAAAGTTATCCGTCTGCCATCTACTTTGTGGCATTGTCTTTGCTGAGTAGACCCATGTTGCATATTTACGAATCGAAGAAATCAGCCGCATGATCAACCGTTATATCACCGCCCTATTCGTAATTCTCGCTGCCACAGGGGTGGAAGCGCAGAACTATAGGGCTGTCCTAAAGCTGGCCATGACAGACATCTCCTATGAGGAGTTTGCCGCAAGACCCGAGGCGCGGGCCTTGAAGAGCGACATTTTGTCAGTCATCAGATTGGTGAAGCAGGAGAGTGCGGCCAAGCGTGTGCCCTTTTCACCGTTCTCGGCCATGGCAGGCCAGACCGTCGGAAGGTCCTTCCCAGGTGCCGGAATGCGTAGAACGGCCTTGCTCCGGTCCGCCGGAAGTGGATTCACCCCCGGCCCGCAGGGTAGCTGTAATGTGATCCGAGGTCCCGACCTCATGGGGAATCCTTCGACAGAAAGCATGTAAACGGCGCCCCCTAAAAGCGCAAGACACTCATTTTATATATTTACGAATCAAAACGATTAAACTAGATAATGAATTTTTCAAAGATAATCAGATCAATCTTTGGCGACAAGTCGTCGCACGATATGAAGGCCATCATGCCTATATTAAATAAGGTGAAGGCCGCTTATCCCAGTATCAAGGCGCTCAGCAACGATGAACTGCGTGCCAAGACCAAGGAAATCCAGAAGTACGTGCAGGACTCGGCCAATGAGCAGAAGGCCCAGATAGCCGAACTTCGCGCCAAGATAGAAGACACGCCCATTGATGAGCGCGAGGACATCTTCAATCATATCGACAAGTTGGAGAAGGAAGTGCTCGACATTTATGAGAAGGCGCTCGACGAAGTGTTGCCTGTGGCCTTCAGCATTGTGAAGGACACGGCACGCCGCTTTGCCGAGAACGAGGAGACCGTGGTCACGGCAACCGACTTCGACCGTGAACTCGCTGCCAATCCGGCCAACGACTTCATCACCATTGATGGCGACAAGGCCATCTATCACAACGAGTGGACGGCCGGTGGCAACAAGACCAAGTGGGACATGGTGCACTACGACGTGCAGCTCATTGGCGGCATCGTGCTCCATCAGGGGAAAATAGCCGAGATGGCTACGGGTGAAGGAAAAACCCTCGTGGCCACGCTCCCGGTGTTCCTCAACGCCCTTACAGGCAACGGCGTGCACATGGTTACGGTGAATGACTACCTGGCCAAACGTGACTCGGAGTGGATGGGGCCGCTCTACGAGTTCAACGGCTTGTCGGTGGACTGCATCGACAAGCACCGCCCCAATTCGGAGGAACGCCGCAAGGCTTATCAGGCCGACATCACGTTCGGAACAAACAACGAGTTCGGCTTCGACTACTTGCGCGACAATATGGCCGTTTCGCCGAACGATTTGGTGCAGCGCAAGCACAACTATGCCATCGTCGACGAGGTCGACTCCGTGCTTATCGACGATGCCCGTACCCCGCTTATCATCTCCGGTCCCGTCCCCAAGGGCGATGACCAGATGTTCGAGGAGTATCAGCCCTTGGTGGAAAAGCTCTATGAAGTGCAGCGCAAGCAGGCCACGGAGCTTCTGGCCGAGGCCAAGCAGAAAATTTCGGCGTCTAAGACCGAGAAGGATTCCAAGAAGGCGCAGCAACTCAGCGACGAGGGATTCCTCGCCTTGTACCGCTCCTTCAAAGCCCTGCCCAAGAACAAGCCCCTCATCAAGTATCTTTCCGAGGAGGGAATCAAGTCGGGCATGCTCAAGACGGAGGAGTACTATATGCAGAACAACAACCGCGAGATGCCCAAGGCCATCGAGCCCCTCTATTTCGTGGTGGACGAGAAACTCAACTCGGCCGACCTCACCGACCGCGGCACCGACTGGCTCGCGCGCCAGACCAACAAGCCCGACCTCTTTGTCCTGCCTGACATTACTACCCAGCTTTCCAATCTGGAAAAGGAGAAGGACGACAAGAAAATTGACGACCAGGACTACATTGACAAGAAAGACGAGCTCATGGCCAACTATGGAGTGCAGAGTGAGCGCGTCCACACCTTGCAGCAACTGCTCAAGGCTTACACCATGTTCAACAAGGACGACGAGTATGTGGTGATTGATGGCGAGGTGAAGATTGTGGACGAGCAGACCGGCCGTATCATGGAGGGACGCCGCTGGAGCGACGGACTGCATCAGGCTGTCGAGGCCAAGGAGCACGTGAAGGTGGAAGCCGCCACGCAGACCTTTGCCACAATCACCCTGCAGAACTATTTCCGCATGTATCACAAGCTGGCCGGTATGACGGGTACGGCCTCGACCGAGGCAGGCGAATTCTGGGACATCTACAAACTCGACGTTGTCGAGATTCCCACCAACAAGCCCGTAATCCGGGTCGATATGGACGACCGCGTCTACAAGACGCAGCGCGAGAAGTACAAGGCCGTAATCGACGAGGTCGAGACCATGCGTAACAGCGGCCGTCCCTGCCTTGTGGGTACCACGTCGGTGGAGATTTCCGAGTTGCTGAGCAAGATGCTCAACATGCGCAACATTCCCCACCAGGTGCTCAATGCCAAGCTTCACCAGCAGGAGGCGCTGGTTGTGGCGCATGCCGGTCAGCAGGACAGCCACGGGCTGGGTGCGGTGACCATTGCCACCAACATGGCCGGACGTGGTACCGACATTAAGCTCTCGCCCGAGGTGAAGGCCGCTGGCGGACTGGCCATCATCGGTACCGAGCGCCACGAGAGCCGCCGCGTCGACCGCCAGTTGCGTGGTCGTGCGGGCCGTCAGGGCGACCCCGGCTCGTCGGTGTTCTATGTATCGCTTGAAGACAAGCTCATGCGTCTCTTCGCAAGCGAGAAGATCGCCAAGGTGATGGACCGCCTCGGCTTTGAGGACGGCGAGCGTATTGAGAGTCCGATGATTTCGCACAGCATCGAGCGTGCGCAGAAGAAGGTTGAGGAAAACAACTTCGGAATCCGTAAGCACCTGCTCGAGTATGATGATGTGATGAACAAGCAGCGTACCGTAATCTATGAGCGTCGTCGTCATGCACTCATGGGTGAGCGCATCGGTATGGACATCACGAATCTCATCTGGGACCGCATTGTCAACATCGTGAACGCGAACGACTACGAGGGTGTGAGGGAGAATTTCCTGAAAGTGCTCTCGATGGAGTGCCCCTTCACGGCCGAAGAGTTTGACAACAGCAGCAAGAACGACTTGGCCGAGCGTGCTTTCCAGGACGCCATGGCCAGCTTCAAGCGCAAGAGCGAGCGCATACAGGCAGCCGTGCTTCCCACCTTCCAGCGTCTGGCGCAGGAGAAGGAGGAAAACCCCAACGGACAATACGGGCACTTGGAGAACATCGTGGTGCCCATCACCGATGGCAAGCGACTCTACAATATTCCCTGCAACCTGGACGAGGCCATGAAGACTGACTGTAAGAGCGTGATGACGCAGTTCGAGAAATCAATCATGCTCCACATCATCGACGATGACTGGAAGGAGAACCTTCGCCAGCTCGACGAGTTGCGCCACAGCGTGCAGAATGCTTCTTACGAGCAGAAGGACCCCCTGTTGGTGTTCAAGCTCGAGAGCGTGAAGCTTTGGGACAGCATGATTGACGACATGAACACCCGCATCGCCAGCATCCTCACACGTGGAAAGTTCCCCGAGGAGCTGCTCCAGCAGCAGGGCGTGCAGGAGGCCGCTCCCGAGGAGCACACCCAGCGCTACACGGAACAGAAGGAGAACCTCGACGAGGAGCGTGAGCGCCAGGCCCAGCAGGCCGCCATGCGGCATGACACCCGCGAGGGTGCCGCCCGGCCCAGCCACACGCCCTATGTGGCCAAGAAGATGCCTCGTCCCAATGATCCGTGTCCGTGTGGCTCGGGCAAGAAGTTTAAGAATTGCCACGGGCGCGGACTTGTTTAATACGGATGGAAATCAAAATCAACGCATTGACCAAGAGATTCGGGAACAAGACGGCTGTCGACATTCCTGAATTCTCGGTGGCCGCGGGCGAGACGCTCGGGTTGGTTGGCAACAACGGCGCTGGAAAGACCACGCTCTTCAGAATGATGCTCGACCTGGTGAAGGCGGATGAGGGGCGGATTGAATACGTCCTTGGCGATGGAACCACGATAAATCCGGCTAGGGACGAGGGTTGGAAAGATGTTACCGGGGCCTATATCGACGAGGGATTCCTCATCGACTTCCTCACACCCGAGGAATATTTGGAATATGTGGGCAAGGTGAACGGGCTCTCGCGTGACGATGTGGCCCAACGGCTGAAAGGTACCGAGGACTTCGCAGCTGGTGAAATCTACGGCCAGCACAAGTTCATCCGCGACCTCTCGGCGGGCAACAAGCAGAAGGTGGGCATCATAGCCGCCATGTTGGGCGAGCCCCAGGTGCTCATCCTTGACGAGCCCTTCAACTTTCTCGACCCTTCGGGACAGAACATCCTCAAGCGTATGCTCAGTTCCTATGGCGAGCGGAGCGGGGCCACCATTCTCGTTTCCAGCCACAACCTGCAGCACACGGTGGAAATCAGCAGCCGCGTGGCGCTCATGGAGCACGGCCGCATCATCAAGGATTTGCCCAATGTCAACATGCAGGCAGCCCAGGAGTTGGAAGACTATTTCAAGGTCTGACAGCTTGATGGATCTATAGCCAAAATCCCCCTGCAGGTCTCGTGCCTGCAGGGGGATTTTGGCTTTTTGCATGTCGCCGGGTGTGTCCGTTTCATGCCTTGAGCATCTGCTCATAGGCCGCGATGGCCTGGCGGGCCACCTTTTCGGCTTCGGGAAGGGAGCAGTGCAGCTTGCCTCCGCTGGCGTTCAAGTGTCCGCCCCCGTTGAAGAATTCGGCCGCCATGCGGTTACAGGGGAAGTCGCCGACCGATCTCAGGCTTACCAGCACCAGGTCGCTGTGGTCGGTGTCCTCGCGCAACGCTATGGAGAGGCGTACCCCCTTGATGCGCAACGGCACGTTTACCAGTCCTTCCAGGTCGCCTTTGATGAAGTGGAAGCGTGACATCTCGCTTTTCGATACGCTGTAGAAGCAGGCGTTGGAGTCGGGCAGGTAGTTCAGCTTTTGCGACATCAGATAGCCTCTCAGCCGGATGGCCCACGAACTATAGTTGTCGTACACCTTGCGGTAAATCTTGTCCTTGTCGATGCCCTTGGTGAGCAGTTGGCAGATGATGAAGTAAATCTCCGCCCGCGAGGAGTTGTAGGTGAATCCGCCCGTGTCGGTCATCATGCCGCAATAGATGGGTGCGGCCCACTGCCGTCCCATTTTTTCGAATCCGCCCAGTTGCCACACTATGCGGAAGACGAGTTCGCACGTCGACGACATTTCCGGGTGCGACACGGTGAGCTGCGTGTCGATGTTGGGGTTCAGGTGGTGGTCGATGAGCACCTTTGCCGCCTTGCAGCCGGTGAGCACCGGTTCCATCTCCTCGACGCGTCCCGGATCGTTGAAGTCGAGGCAGAACACGAGGTCGGCCTCGTCGAAGAGGCGTTTCGCCTCGTCGGCATGCTTGTCGAAGCGCATGATCTTTTCCGAGTTGGGCAGCCAGTGCAGGAAGTCCGGATAGGCGTCGGGCACCACCACTTGTGGCTGTTTGCCCACCGAGCGCAGGTATTCGGCCCACCCCAGGCACGCCCCAAGCGCGTCGCCGTCGGGCGACTTATGTCCAATGATGAGAATATGCGATGAAGCCGCTATCAACTCTTTGAGGGTAGCGGCTTCCTTTTCAGTCAGAATTTCAATTTGCATCAAAAGAGCTTGTTGGGATAGATACCATCGTCGACGAGCTTCTGGATTTTGGCAACCACGGCGGGGCGGTCGGCGCTATAGGTCACGCCAAACCATTTGCTCGTGGTGTCGAGCACTTCGCATGTGGCCGTACCGTCGTTGATGAGCTTGTTCACCACCCATGGAATGAGGTATTCGGCCTTCACGTTGGTCTTGGTTTCGGGCGCGTCGAGGAATTCCTTGAAGAACTTGTCGCTGTGCTCGAAGTAGTCGGGTGTGAATCCCCAAACGTTCATGCTCACGGGTGTGGTGTCGGCAATCTTCACCCACTCGCCCTTCTCGTCCTTGTAGGCCACCTGGCCGTCGGGCTGGCGCTCTATCTCGGTGCGCTCCACGCAGGTGGTGAGGTGGTGCTTGTCGTCGGTGGAGCACACGCCGCGGCTCACCGAACCGTTTTCGCTCAGCGTGTTGCCCACGCGGAATCCCACCATGGCGTAGGTGTTCTTCGAGTTTTCGGGCAGGTTGGCCAGGAACTTGCCGATGACGTGGAAGCAGTCGCGGTTGTAGAAGTCGTCGCAGTTGATCACGCAGAAAGGCTCCTTGATCACGTCCTTGGCCATCATCACGGCGTGGTTGGTCCCCCAAGGCTTGGTGCGTCCGTCGGGCACCGAGTATCCTTCGGGCAGCTTGTCGAGGCTCTGGAAGACGAGCTCGCAGGGGATGTGGCCCTCGTATTTCGACAGGATTTTCTCGCGGAAGTCCTGTTCGAAGTCCTTCCGGATGACCCATACGATTTTTCCGAATCCGGCCTGAATGGCGTCATAGATGGAATAGTCCATGATGGTTTCGCCGTTGGGGCCCAGCCCGTCGAGCTGTTTCAGTCCGCCGTAGCGGCTTCCCATGCCGGCAGCAAGGAGCAATAGTGTTGGTTTCATTTCTTTATTTTTTTAAAGTTCACTGATATTCTTTGTGCAAATGTAGTCAATAAATCTCAGAATAGAAAATATTTTGTCCTTTTTTTCTAGAAAACCATCACGCTCTAGCCTGTGTCAAGGTCGGGGCGCGATGGCCGCGTTGGGGCAGAAGCCCGGCAGGCGGCTTTGACGACGGGGTGGAAGAGGGTGCGCCGGCCTGTCTGGGTGGAGGAAACATCTTTGTCTGACTTTGTTTTGTCTGGATATTTCACACCTTGTTTTTCTTGCCTTTATTTCAAACAACTCAGATTTGGCCTTGTAATGTATTGGCTTTTAGAGCGTTGCAAGAGGGGCTTTCTCAGCTCCTCACTTGGCCCTAATGAGGGGCTCACTTGCCCCAAGTGAGGGGCTGAGAAGGCCCAAGTGAGAGGCTCAAAAGCCCCAAGTGAGAAGCCGGTCTTGGCGGTGTTGTGATTTTTCAGCATTGCCGGACTTTTTTTTCGGGCGCGCACGCAAGGCGGACAAGTCCTTGGCGCCACCTCTGATTGGGCGAAAAAGCATCATCGTGACCATTTCGTGAGACGAAACTTTGCCTTTTATGCATGATTTAGACATAAAATTCGTATTTTTGCACTCAAATACACTGCACCGCCGATGCGATGAATTCAGAAAAAACAACATAAGGACAATGAAACTAGCTAGCAAGTATGATCCACAAGCCGTGGAATCAAAATGGTATCAGTATTGGCTTGACCATAAGTACTTCAGCTCGAAGCCCGACGGGCGCGAGCCTTACACCATCGTCATCCCGCCACCCAACGTGACGGGTGTGCTCCACATGGGCCATATGCTGAACAACACCATCCAGGACATCCTCGTGCGCAAGGCCCGCATGGAGGGCAAGAATGCATGCTGGGTGCCGGGCACCGACCACGCGTCGATTGCCACCGAGGCCAAGGTGGTGGCCAAGCTGGCCAAGCAGGGCATCAAGAAGAGTGACCTCAGCCGCGAGCAGTTCCTCGAGCATGCGTGGGAATGGACGCGCGAGCACGGGGGCATCATCCTCAAGCAGTTGCGCAAGCTGGGATGCTCATGCGACTGGGACCGCACCGCCTTCACCATGGACGAGACGCGCTCCAAGGGCGTCATCAAGGTGTTTGTAGACCTTTACAACAAGGGCTACATCTATCGCGGTGTGCGCATGGTGAACTGGGATCCGAAGGCCCAGACGGCACTGAGCGACGAGGAGGTGGTCTACAAGGACGAGCACTCCAAACTCTACTATCTGAAATATTACGTGGCTCCCGAAGACCAGGACAAGGTGGCGAGACGTGACGAGGGCAACGTGATGCACCACGACGGCAAGGGATACTACGCCGTGGTGGCCACGACGCGCCCCGAGACCATCATGGGCGACTCGGCCATGTGCGTGAACCCCGAGGACCCGAAGAACACGTGGCTCAAGGGACTGCACGTGGTGGTGCCCATCGTGGGGAGGACCATCCCCGTAATCGAGGACTCTTATGTTGACATACAGTTCGGTACGGGCTGTCTGAAGGTGACGCCGGCACACGACGTCAACGACCATATGCTCGGACTGAAGCACCACTTGCTCACCATCGACATCTTCAATGACAACGGAACCATCTCTGACGCCGCCGGGCTCTACGTGGGCATGGACCGCATGGACTGCCGGAAGCAGATCGCCATAGACCTGGAGAAGGCCGGACTCATGGAGAAGGTGGAGGACTACGACAACAAGGTGGGATTCTCCGAGCGCACCAACGTGCCCATCGAGCCCAAACTCTCCACGCAGTGGTTCCTCAAGATGCAGCACTTTGCCGACATCGCCTTGCCTCCGGTGATGAACGACGAGATTGAGTTCTATCCCAAGAAATACAAGAACACCTACCGCTACTGGCTGGAGAACATCAAGGACTGGTGCATCAGCCGCCAGCTCTGGTGGGGACACCGCATCCCCGCCTGGTATTTTTCCGACGACAAGGGCGGCCGGCAGTTCGTTGTGGCCGAGGATGCCGGACAGGCCCTGGCCAAGGCACGCGAGGTGAACCCCGCCCTCACCGCGGCCGACCTGGAGCAGGAGAGCGACTGCCTCGACACTTGGTTCTCGTCGTGGCTGTGGCCCATTTCCGTCTTCGACGGCATCAACCATCCCGACAATCCCGAAATCGAATACTACTATCCCACGAGCGATCTCGTCACCGGACCCGACATCATCTTCTTCTGGGTGGCGCGGATGATCATGGCGGGCTATGAGTTCCGTCACAAGATGCCTTTCCGCCATGTCTATTTCACGGGCATCGTGCGCGACAAGCTCGGACGGAAGATGAGCAAGTCGCTCGGCAACTCGCCCGACCCCATCGAGCTCATCGACAAGTATGGCGCCGACGGCGTGCGCATGGGCATGATGCTCAGCGCGCCCGCAGGCAACGACATCCTCTTCGACGAGACGCTTTGCGAGCAGGGACGCAATTTCAACAACAAGATTTGGAATGCCTTCCGCCTCGTGCAGGGCTGGCAGCAGGCCGACGTCGAGCAGCCCGAGGCGTGCCGAAAGGCCGTGGCGTGGTTCTCGGCAAAACTCAAGGAGGGCTACCAGCAGATGGAGGATCAGTTTGCGCAATACCGCATCTCTGAGGCCCTGATGACCGTCTACCGCCTCTTCTGGGATGAGTTCTCGGCCTGGTATCTCGAAATGGTGAAGCCCGCTTACGCTGACGGCAAGCAGCTGCCCATGGACAAGGCCACCTATGAGGCCACGCTCGGATTCTTCGAGACGCTGCTGAAGATGCTCCATCCCTTCATGCCCTTCATCACCGAGGAGCTGTGGCAGCACATCTACGAGCGCGCCGAGGGCGAAAGCATCATGAAGGCTACGCTCCACATGGACGGGCTTACCGCCGGCGAGCAGCAGCTCCTGGCTGACATGGAGGCCGTGAAGCAGGTGGTGGCCGGAGTGCGTGCCGTGCGCAACCAGAAGAACATTGCGCCGAAGACCCAACTCGAGCTCGTGGCCGTGGGCCATGAGGACTATGCCGACTATGTGCCTGTGATGGTGAAGATGGCCAACCTGAAATCGGTCACCACCTTGGGAGAGAAGTCTTCTGACGCCTCGGTCTTCATGGTGGGCACTGACGAGTGGGCCGTGCCCGTGGGAAACCTGATCGACGTAGAGGCCGAGACGGCGCGCGTGGAGAAGGAAATCGCACACATGGAGGGATTCCTCGCCGGAGTGAGAAAGAAACTCGGCAACGAGAACTTCCTCGCCCATGCTCCCGAGGCCGTCGTGAGCCGCGAGCGCAAGAAGGAAAGTGACGCGATGGAGAAAATCGAGACACTGAAGGCGCAGTTGGAAGAACTGAAGAAGAAGTGAGAAAACTCTGCTTTATTATAATAGGTGTGGTGGTGATGGCCCTTGCCGCGTGTAGCGACGACGAGGGAGTCACCACCGAATCGGTAAACCAGAAGACCTTGCTGGTCTTCATGCCTTGGACGGGAGACAAGGCGGGAAGTAGCGGACTGTACCCTTATTTCGAAGCCAATCTCGACAGCATGGAGGCGGCCATTATCGACGCCAAGGGACTGGGGCAGAAACGCGTGCTCGTCTTTCTGAGCTCGTCTCCCGAGAACTCCACCCTCTACGAGTTGAATTATGAACGCGGCGCATGTACCCGCACCGCGCTTCGCGAGTTCGAGGGGCACGACTACACCACGACGGAAGGACTCACCTCGCTCTTTGGCACCGTGGCGCAACTGGCTCCGGCCCTGAACTACGCGCTCGTCGTGGGGAGCCACGGCACGGGGTGGACGCGGAAGGCCGATTGGGAAGACTATCCCAACCGGGCACGGCGCAGGGCTTCGGCAGCACCGGCGACGCGCTTCTATGGCAGCGTGGCCGACAGTACTTATGCCACCGACATCGGTACTTTGGCACGGAGCATCGAGGCTTCGGGGCTGAAGATGCAGTTCATCCTCTTCGACGATTGCTATATGGCCAACGTGGAGACGGCGTACGAGCTTCGAAACGCCACCAACTTCCTTGTGGCTTCCACAAGCGAAATCATGGCCGTGGGCATGCCTTACCGCACCATGTGGTCACAGCTCATCTCGGTCACGCCCTCTTATTCGTCAATCACGTCGGCTTTCAATACCTTCTTCTCACACTATGCCTATCCCTTTGGAACGCTCTCGGCCATCGATTGCCGACAGGTGGAGGGCCTGGCGCAAGTCATGAGAGACATCAATGCCGGTTATTCGCTGGCCGACTCGTTGCGCGACAGCGTGCAGGTGCTCGACGGCTTCACGACTCCCATCTTCTTCGACATGAGCGACTATGTGGCTCGTCTCGAGGTGTCGCCACGCCTTCGGGACCGTTACGCCACGCAACTGGCCAAGGTGGTGCGCAGCTCCGTGACCACCGACTCCGTTTATTCGTCTCTCTATGGCGTGGGACGTTATTTGAAAATACGCACCAATTGCGGCCTCACCATCTCTGACCCAAGCCGCAACGGCGTGGCGTTGAAGGGCATGGCGTCGACCGCCTGGTGGAAGGCAACACACGAATAAACTTATGGATGCAAAGAGAATCAATCACTTTCTAGCCGAGGTGGCGGCCAACAACAACCGCCCTTGGTTCCAGAATCATAAGGAGGAGTACGAGGAGTGCAAGCTGGATTTCGAGCGTGGGGTGGGCGACGCCATCGTGCGCATGGCCCAGTTTGACCCCGAAATCGCTTCGCTCACGCCTCGCGATTGCTGCTACCGCTTCTATCGCGATGTGAGGTTCTCGCCGGACAAGTCGCCTTACAAGCGGCATTTCGGGGCTTACATCTGCGCCCATGGAAAGAAAAGCTTGCGGGGAGGCTATTACATTCACATACAGCCGGGCCGCAGCGTGGTCTGCGCGGGGTGTTATTGGCTGCCTACGAACATCCTCACCTCCACGCGCAACGAAATCATGGCGCGCATCGACGAGTGGCGCAAGATGGTGGAGAATCCTGACTTCGTCGAGGCTTTCGGAAGGCCCGGCGATGGAGTGTGGGACGAGCAGCAGGGTGTTGTGAGCGAGAAAGGCTTTGGGGGCGATCGATTGAAAACGTGTCCGAAGGGGTTCCCGAAGGATTATCCCTTCATGGACTATCTGCGCATGAAGTCTTATGTGGCATGGCAGCGCAAGCCTGATGATTTCTTTCAGGGCGATGCTTGGCTCGACGAACTGGCTCGCCTCATGAAGCTGGCCAAGCCGATGATGGACTTCATCAACTCCGTCGTCGACGACTACGAGTAAGGAAACAACTCTTGGCCGATTGGTCGAAAGGGAGTTTCGAGGTTTCAACGGCGGTGCTTTCAGGTTGTTTCCTGCACGAAATCAAATTTAAAAGAGTCATATCATAGCTCAAAATAGAGTTTGATATGACTCTTTTCTGTATTTTTAAGGAGAATATTACACCGTATTGTGATTGTCAAAACGCACGTGCGGAAAGGTCCTTCACCCGTATTTAGGGGAGATGCGCGCTCCCTCCGAAAAGTCCTTCTTGGCTCTGGCGGGTCTTGAAACGCCCTCTTCCAGACGTGTCCTCATGCCGTCATTCCAGTTTGCTTCCTTCCATTTCTTTCGGGCAGAAGGCCTCGAAAGCGCATTTCGGGCAGTGGGGCTTGGCACTTGTGCATACATATCGGCCGTGTAGGAGAAGCCAGTGGTGGGCACGGCTTGCCAGTGGGGTGGGGATGTGCGAGGTGAGGTAGTCCTCCACTTTCCGCGGCGTGTTGGCCGTTTTCGGCACGAGCCCAAGCCTGTGGCTTACCCGGTAGACGTGAGTGTCCACGGCAATGCAGTCATGTCCGAACCAGACCGCCTCCACCACGTTGGCCGTCTTGCGGCCCACGCCAGGAAGTTTCACCAGCTCGTCCCGGCTGTCAGGCACCTCGCCGTCGTATTCCTCAACAAGCATTTGCGCCAAGGACACGAGGTGTCGCGCCTTGGCGTTGGGATAGCTTACCGAGCGGATGAATTCCAGCAGGTCGCTCTCAGAGGCTTGCGCCATGGAAGTGGCGTCGGGATAGCGTGCGAAAAGGTCGGGCGTGACCATGTTGACGCGCTTGTCGGTGCATTGTGCGGAGAGCACGGTGGCCACAAGCAACTGGAATGCGCTGCCGAAGTCGAGTTGTGTGGTCACCTCGGGCTGTGTGCGCTCAAAGTAGTCGAGCACCCGCTCATAGCGTTCGCGACGCGTCATTCCTTACTGCTTGGCAGCGGGCTGGCCCTTGTAAGCCTTGTTCAGTCCGGCCACCACTTCGTTGGTAATGTCGTAAGCCTTGTCGGCATAGAGCAGGTTGTCGCCGCTCTTGCTGAAGATGATGCTGTATTTCTTGTCCTTGTTGTATGCGGACAGATAGTGTGCGATGGAGTCGTGCAGGGCCTTGTTGTACTTTTCCGTCTCGTTCTGGAGCTCGTTGCCCAGGCGCTGCTGCAGTGCCTGAAGGTCGTTTTGCTGCTTCTGGAGTCCGGCCTGGATGGCTTCCGCCTGCTCGCGGGTATAGGCGTTCTGCTGTGCCTTCTGCTGGAAGTTGGCTGCTGCGGCCTGCAGCTGCTGTCCCTTGGCCTCGATAGTCTTTTGGGCATTGAGGCTCTTCTTCTGCAACAGGGTCGAATATTCCTTGGCAAACTTATACTGAGTCATGATGGAGTCCACCTCCACATAGGCTATTTTCAGGTCTGCGGGGGCCTTGGGCGTGGCCGACTTGGCTTCTACCTCGGGTTGCTGTTTGTTGCACGATGCGAGTGTCATGGCGCAGAGAGCGGCCATGGCCAGTGCGTTGAGAATGTTTTTCTTCATTTTTGTTTTTATCATTTCGTTCTTTTCTTGTCCTTGTTTGAAAATTTTGCGGCCGTCTTTGTCAGAAAATCGGCCATCCTAAAGGCTTTCCCACCTTTACGGGGGGCTTTCCTGGGTGTCGTTGCGCAATCACCGTGCTCTCGGCGGGCTGTTGGTGGCCGGCGGGGTCACATGGCTTTGCCGGCTTGGCGGGCCTCCCGGTCTTGATCGATCACGCAGTGAATGCCTTGGCGGCGCAATGCCGGATTGTCGTGGATGTGCTGCGACGAGAACTTGCCGTTCTTCTTCACAATCACTTTTACACACAACAATACCATGCCGATAGCAATAATTAACACGCTGAGTAGCAAAGTTTCTATCATTTTTATTACTTTTGCAGTGCCAATGTGGCATATTTTTCCGCAAAGGTAAGGTTTTTAACGTAAAAGACAAAATAAAATCACTTAATAATGAATAAAAACAACTTACGGCCTGCCCGTGTGTTTGAGCAGTTTGCCAAAATCAACACCATTCCCCGTCCTTCCAAACATGAGGAGAAGATGATAGCCTATCTGCAAGAGTTTGGTAAGAGCCATGGGCTGGAAACACTCACCGACGAGACTGGCAACGTGCTTATTCGCAAGCCTGGCACGAAGGGATACGAGCACCGACCCACCGTTATCCTTCAAGCCCACATGGACATGGTGTGCGACAAGCTTGTCGATGTCGACTTCGATTTCACCAAGGATGCCATTCAGACTTATGTCGATGGTGACTGGCTCAAGGCCAAAGGCACCACGCTGGGTGCCGACGACGGCATCGGCGTCGCCATCGGCCTGGCCATTCTCGACAGCGATGATATCGAGCACGGGCCGTTGGAGTGTCTCTTCACGCGTGACGAGGAGACCGGACTCACCGGCGCTTTCGGTGTGAAAGCGGGATTCCTGACGGGCAAGTACCTTGTCAATCTGGATAGTGAGGACGAGGGACAGATCTTCGTGAGTTGTGCCGGAGGCATCAGCACCACTGCGACGTTTGCCTTCCACCGTGAGTCGGCCCCTGAAAACTATTTCTTCATGGAGGCTTCGCTCAAAGGACTCAATGGCGGCCACTCGGGTGATGACATCAACAAGAAACGGGCCAACGCCATCAAAATCATGGCCCGGTTCCTCTTCCTTGAGCAAGAGAAGATGCCGTTGCGATTGGCCTCATGGAACAGCGGAAAGATGCATAACGCCATTCCCCGCGACGGCAAGGTGGTCTTTGCCGTGCCCGGGGAACGTAAGGAGGAGGTGAAGGCCGACTTCAACGTGTTCTCAAGGCAAGTGGAAGATGAGTTCCACGTCACCGATACCCATATGCAGTGGGCCCTTGGGTCGGCTGATGCCCAGGCGGTGCTGCCCCAGCAGGTGTCGCACAATCTTATACTGGCGTTGCAGGCCGTCGACAACGGTCCGCTCACCAACTGCCAAGACGAGGCCATAGCCTGGATGGTGGAGACATCGAGCAACGTGGCAAGCATCATCACGGAGTCTGACCGCGTGGTGGTGGTGAGCAGCCAGAGGTCGAATGTGGAAAGCAACCTCGTCAACATGTGCAACACCGTGCGCGCCGCCTTCTTGCTGGCCGGAGCAGATGTGGCCAGGAGCGACGGCTATCCCGCTTGGAAGATGAACCCTGACAGCAAGCTCCTCAAGGTGGCCGTCGAGGCTTACCGCAAGCTCTTCCACAAGGATCCGAAGGTGATGGGCATTCACGCGGGACTGGAATGTGGGCTCTTTGGCGAGAAATATCCCCAGCTCGACATGGTGAGCTTCGGCCCCACGTTGCGCAATGTGCACACGCCCGACGAGAAACTCCTTATTCCCACCGTGCAGATGGTGTGGGACCACCTGCTCGAAATCCTCAAGAACATTTCCGAATAGTTGTGGACCGTAAAGCCGTGCATCCGATAGAAAACGATATGCATCACCTTAAAAAAAACTTGTCCTTCATGCTTGTCGCCGCGGCGCTTTTGTTCGCCGCGTGCGGCCAGCGCTATCGGGCCAAGCAGCTGGTGGACGACTTCATGGAGCAAAACATGACGACGCCCATCTCGGGCGTGGCCTATTCCAAGGTGGACTCTACCTCCTATCTCACTCCCCAGGCCGTGGAAAGCATGCGCCAGGCTGTGAACTCGCTTCCGTCCTATCGGTCCAACATCGGCTACGCCGAAGGAAAGCTCCCGGCATGTGTCTACTACATCAAGGTGAGCTATTCCCAAAAAGATGCTTCGGGCAAGGAAAAAAGACATTCGCAGACCTTCTATTTCGACCAGGAGGCTACGCGGGTCATCGCCTTCAAGGACAATTGAAAAATGTGCCGAGGGCGGACCTTGCATGCCGGTGTGGAGCCATGCAAACAGGGCTTTAGCCGCTTGACAGTGCCGGAAGTTTGATTTTTCGGCGTCACGATAGTGCTTATTTCAAAAGAAAAGTGTATTTTTGCAGACAAATCACAATATAGAATGAAGAAAATCCCATTGCTGCTGTGTGCCCTCGTGGCCTTCATCGCCCTTTCCTCGTGTGATGACACCGCCACCTATGCCGAGCAGAAGAAGACCGAGCGCAACGCCATCAGTGCCTATGTGCGCGCCCATGGCATCAACGCCATCACCGTCTCCCAGTTCCTGGCCAACGACACCACCACCGATGTGAGCAAGAACGAATACGTGCTCTTCCCCAACTCGGGTGTCTACATGCAAATCGTCAGAAAGGGATGTGGCCGGAAAATACAAAACGGAGAGACCGTGGACGTGCTTTGCCGGTTCACCGAGCGAAACATCCTCACCGATTCGGTTACGCTCACCAACAACATCCTCTATTATTCCTCCATCGTCGACAAGATGCAGGTGGCCAACACGTCGGGCACTTTCACGGGGTCTTTCGTGGCCGGGCAGAGCGTGATGTACAGCGTCTACGGCTCGCTTTCCGTACCTGAGGGATGGCTTGTGCCTTTCTCTTATATCAATGTGGGGAGGCTGGTGAATGCGGGTGACGAGACGGCCAAGGTGAGGCTCATCGTACCTTCCGACTACGGCACCACCTCGGCTGCCGCAGGCGTCGTCCCCTATATGTATGAGATAACTTTCGAGAGAGGACGCTAAGCCCTCGCTCCTCAACCAAGAGACTTTATTTGATATGACACTCATCAAATCTATTTCCGGCATCCGGGGCACCATCGGTGGCCGTGCCGGCGACACTCTGAATCCCCTCGACATCGTCAAGTTCACCTCGGCTTATGCCACATTCATCCGCCGGAGCGGGCAATCGACGAGTAACACCATCGTTGTAGGACGCGACGCGCGCATCTCCGGACCGATGGTGATGCACGTGGTGTGTGGAACGCTGATGGGTATGGGCTATGACGTGCTCAATATCGGGCTCGCCACCACTCCCACCACCGAACTCGCCGTACGCATGAGCGGTGCCGCGGGAGGCATCATCATCACTGCCAGTCACAACCCGCGTCACTGGAACGCGCTGAAACTGCTCAACCAGGAGGGGGAGTTCCTCACCAAGGACAATGGCAACGAGGTGCTCGCCATTGCCGACAGCGAGGACTTCGAGTATGCTGATGTGGACCATCTGGGACATTATCGCGAAGACGACTCCTTCAACCAGCGCCACATCGAGAGCGTGCTGGCACTTGACCTGGTGGACGTGGAGGCCATTCGCAAGGCACACTTCCGTGTGGCCGTCGACAGCATCAACAGCGTGGGCGGCATCATCCTGCCCGACCTGCTCAAGGCTCTCGGCGTGGAGTACACCTTCCTGAACGGCGAGGCTAATGGTGACTTCGCCCACAACCCCGAACCCCTGGAGAAGAACCTGGGTGGCATCATGGGCGAGGTGGGCCGCGGAGGCTATGACCTCGGCATCGTTGTCGACCCCGATGTCGACCGCCTGGCCTTCATTCAGGAGAACGGGAAAATGTATGGCGAGGAATATACCCTGGTCACCGTTGCCGACTACGTGCTCGACCATGTCAAAGGGGCTACCGTGAGCAATCTCAGTTCGACACGGGCCTTGCGTGACGTTACTGAAAAGCACGGCTGTAAGTATTATGCCGCTGCCGTGGGCGAGGTGAACGTGACCACGAAGATGAAGGAAGTGGGGGCCGTGATTGGCGGCGAAGGCAATGGTGGAGTGATTTATCCTGAAAGTCACTATGGCCGCGACGCCCTCGTGGGCATTGCCCTCTTCTTGAGCAGCCTGGCCCAGAAGGGCTGCAAGGCTAGTGAACTCAGAGCTTCCTTCCCGAGCTATTTCATCGCCAAGAACCGCATCGACCTCACTCCCTCTACTGATGTTGACGCCATCTTGGAGAAGGTGAAGGAACTGTATGGTGCGGAGCGTGACGTGCAGGTGACTGACATTGACGGCGTTAAGCTCGACTTCCCCGACCGCTGGGTGCATTTGCGCAAGAGCAACACCGAGCCTATCATACGCGTGTATAGCGAGGCGTCCACCATGGATGAGGCCGATGCTTTGGGCAAGAAACTCATGCAGGTGGTCTATGACATGCAGTGATTTCTGAGGATGGTTGTGTTGAAAAAATCAACTATCCAGTCGGTAAATTCTAACTTGGGCCAAACGGGGCCCTCTCTTGGCGTGAATGAGGTGTGCTCATTTGGCCCAAGCGAGGGCCTCGTTTGGCCTTTCTTGCATCCTTGTTTGACTTGTTTTGTAAGTTATTGTAAACAAGATGGTTGTGTGACTGCTTCTTGTGCGTGCCGTTGTTTTTCCTGTTGTGAACAATAAGAATATTATGAGGCCGCTCCAACCCATTCCATAAGGCCCTTCATGCATGCCGTTTCCTTCCAGTTTTCACGTGTGAATGGCATCGGCTCGCGTTCAGACGAGCGTGCCACGTCGCTTGGCTATCGGACACGGCCATGCTTGTGGAGAATGCTCTCTGGAATCTATTTCGACAGTAGTTGGCCTTGCACTTGGGCAATCTTGATCCAAAGTGCGGAGTATTTGCGCTGGAAGGTGATGAAATCGATGCGCGTCCCCTGTTCATCGAAGATTTCGGTGTGCGGGCTTCCGTTTTCGTTCACGGTCATGATGATGGCCTTCTTGCCATTGTCGTGATAAAAGGTGAGCGACTTGAGTACGCCTTGCTCAGTGAGGAAGAATCCCGACTTGTCGTCGTCGGTCCATATTTCGCCCGAGAAAGGCTTGTTTTGGTAATAGACCGTATCGCCACGAAACGATACATCGTTGACATGGATTTTGTGGCCGCAAGCCGTTACGGCAAACATTGTTACGGCTGCGAGGATGAGTTGGAGGAAGGTTCTCTTCATTTTATCTTATTGGTATTATCTGTTTTGTGCTGTTGTGGGTGGATGTTGTTGTCTACGGCCTTGATGTTGCGCATCAGCCCGCCATATTTGGCCCGCTTCACGGCGCTGCCCTTGAAGAGCCTGCGATAGTCGTCCTCACTCAAGTGTTGCCACTTCTCGCGCGTCATACTGAGGAGCTCGGGCTTGGGCTGTAGCTCGGGGGTGTGGTTGGGACGTGCGTAGCGGTTCCACGGACAGGCCTGCTGGCAACGGTCGCATCCATAAATCACCTGGCCCATCTTGTCGGCCACTTGCGGACTCAGGTCGCCGTGGTGCTCTATGGTCTGATAGCTTAGGCAGCGCTTGGCGTCGAAGGCTCCGTGGAGGGTGATGGCTTGTGTGGGACATGCGTCGATGCATTGGTGGCAGGTGCCGCAGCGGTTGGGTTGGGGATTGTCGTATTGTAGTGGGGTGTCGAGGAAGAGCTCGCCGAGGAAGAACATGCTTCCGGCGCGGGGAATGATGAGTTGCCGGTTGCGTCCTGTCCAGCCCAGTCCGGCCTTGACGGCCCAGTAGCGTTCCAGGATGGGGGCAGAATCGCAAAAGGCCCGGAAGTGCACGCGGCCGTCGCAGAGGGGCTCCTGTTGGTTCCAGGCCATTTCGGCAAGCCCGAAGGTCGCGGCAAGTTGCCGCAACTTGTCTTTCACCACGGTGTGATAGTCCTGCCCCAAGGCATAGGCGGCAAGCTGGTATTCGTCCGGAGGAAGCGTCTCGGCGGGCGCGTAGTTCAACGCCACGCACACGATGCTCTTGAGACCCGGCATGAGCAGGCGCGGGTCAAGCCGCTTGTCGGTGTTGTGGGCCAGGTATTCCATGTCGCCATGGTCGCCTTCGGCAATCCACCGTCGCACGAGTCGTGCCGTGCCGGTGTCGACAGCCTGGGCCTCGGCTATGCCGCATGCAAAAAAGCCGAGGCGCAAAGCCTCGGCTTTAATGTTATTGCTATTCAATGGTTTTAAATTCATAGCCTTGTTCCTTTAGCCATTGCAGAGCCTCGGGCAGCGCGTATTTCAGTTTGTCAATACTCTTGAGCGAGTCGTGGAAGGTGATGATGCTGCCGTTGCGGGCATATCGTTTCACGTTGTTAAGCACGTCGTCGGCCGTCATCCACATGGAATAGTCGCGTGTGACGAGGTCCCACATGACAATCTTGTAGTGCCGCTTGAGCCACCAGTAGGCCGCCGTTCGCATCAGTCCGTGGGGCGGCCGGAAGAGGTGGGAGTGTATGAGCTCGTTGGCCTGCTGCACGTTCGACACATAATAGATCACCCAGTGGCGGAAAGGTCCCAGGTGGTTGAACGTGTGGTTGCCCACCTGGTGGCCTTGTTCCACTATGGCGTGGTAGAGGTCGTGATGCCTCATGACGTTTTCGCCCACCATGAAGAATGTGGCCTTGGCGTTGAAGCGTGCCAGTGTCTCCAGAATGAAGGGGGTGGACTCGGGGATAGGCCCGTCGTCAAACGTCAGATAGACGGCGCGTTCGTTCTTGTCCATCCTCCAGATAGCTCTGGGATATAACCAGCGCAACCACTTGGCGGGCTGTTCAATAAACATCGCTTACCCCTTGCACTCTTGGTTGTGACGCGGACTAGTTGTTCATGAGCATCTGTCCGCCCATGCTGCTGTATTTGTTCATTGCTCTGTTGAACTCACCGTTATACTTCTGGCCCAGCTGCTTGTCCACAGCCTTGGCCAATTCGATGGCCTGCCCCATGGGGTAGAGTCCGTAGAGCAGACAGTCGCGCTGGCTTTGCAGGAACCTGTCTTGAGGCAGCGATGTGTACCAGTCTGCATATTGCTTGGCCGTCTTGAAGGTTTGCTCCACATAGCGGCGGGCCATCTTCTTGTTGCCCACGAGGAGATAGGCCTGTGCGAACTCCAGTCCGCCAGACTGATAGTTGGTGGGGACACTATAGGTGGGGATTTCCTTCTCGACCTTGTCCAAAGCCTTCTTGGCCTTGTCGATCTTGCCTTCCTTGATGAGTTGCAGGGCCAGCATGGAGAAGATGCGCCGGTTGGTATAGCACATGCGCATGGTGGTCTCGTCGATATAGAGGCCGCGGTGCTTCAGATTGCCGAACTTGAATCGGTTCATTACGGCATCATAGGTCTTCTCCGTGTCGAAGTTCTTGGCATTTGGAGCCGTGGTGTGGAAGGGCGTGATACGGTTGGCCAGTCCTTCCTGCACGAAGTTTTCGCCCAGGTTCATGTAGTTGTCGCTTCCCACGGTGGTAGCCACATAGAGCGGGCGCACCCAGTTGGTCTGCGAAAGCATCTCGAGCATCATTAAGTCGCCTTTATAGAGGGCGTTCTTTCCATTGAACGAGATTACCATTTGGTCGGGTATGGTGTCTTGGGCCATGAGCATGCGGCTCTGTTTCACGGCGTTCTTGTCGATAGTGATGTATACCGTGTCGGTAGGCACCATGTGGAGCGACTCGCGGATTTTTGAGGCGGGGATGCCAAAGGTCTGTTCGATGACCTTCTTTTGGCTGGGCGAGAAGTCGTTGCGTACCCAGTATTTGATGATGTTCTTCAGTTCAAAGGGATTGTCGCCGAAGAGCTCACGGGCAGTGTTGGCGTCTTCTTGGTACCATAGCCGTATGGTAGACTCCATTTCGGGGTGCACCTCCACGTATTCGTTAGTGCCCGAGCAGAAGTCGAGTCGCGGCCATGTGATGGGCACGGCGGGCGAGTCGTAGGCCGGACGCTTCATCTGGTCAATATACCAGTCGGTCTGCAAGTAGCTCAAGTTGCACACGCGCACGTCGGTACCGACGCCCTCCACTTCTTGGTTGTACCACAGGGGGAAGGTGTCGTTGTCGCCGTTGGTGAAGATGATGGGCTTGGAGCCCGGCTGGAGCGACATGAGATAGTTCTGGCCGAAGTCACGGCAGGTGTATCGGTTGCTGCGGTCGTGGTCGTCCCATGTTTGTGAAACCATCTGGATGGGGACGAGGAGGCAGAGCACGGCCACCAGCGCTGCCACGGCCACATGGTTCACATGGAGCTTGCGCTGAATCGTGTCGATGATGCCTGCCACGCCCATGCCGCACCAAATGGCGAAGGCATAGAACGATCCCGCATAGGCGTAATCACGCTCACGTGGCTGCATGGGGGTCTGGTTCAGATAGACGACAATGGCCAGGCCGGTCATGAAGAACAGGAACGCGACCACCCAGAACTGGCGGATGCCGCGCTCGCCGCGGAAGGCTTGCCAGAAGAGGCCCACCAGGCCAAGCAGCAACGGAAGGCAGTAGAAGGCGTTATGGCCCTTGTTGCCCGAGGGATTGGTAACGGGATCATAGGCTTTGAGCTCGTCGGGGAGCTTGTCTTGGTTGCCCAGACGCCAGTTGTCAAACCACTTGAATCCGGTAATCCAGTTGCCGTGCTCGAGTTCTCCATGCCCCTGGATGTCATTCTGCCGTCCGGCAAAGTTCCACATGAAGTAGCGCCAATACATGAAGTTGCACTGATAGGAGAGGAAGAAGAACATGTTCTCGCCGAATGTCGGCATCTTCACCTCCATGGCTTCGCCACACCGGTCGTAGGGCACGGTGTATCCCTTCACGTCCTGCCACGATTCATATGCCTGGGCATGTTGTGAGGAATACATGCGGGGGAAGAGCATGTTCTGTGCGTAGACATAGTTGCTCTTGTGGCTCACCACGAAGTAAGAATCCTTTTCGTCTTTCGAGGCCTTCTCCTTGCGTTGGTAAATGGGAGCTCCCTCGTCGATCACGGGTACGCAGACATTGCCGCGCTGCTCTAGCTTCACCTGCGAGCCATAGGCCTGGCCGTAGATCAAGGGGCGGTCGCCATACTGGTCGCGGCTGAGATAGGAGCCGAGGGTAAAGATGTCTTCAGGCGAATTCTGGTCCATTGGAGGATTGGCCGAGGAACGCACCACGATGAGTGCATAGCTGGAATAGCCAATCATGAGCATGAGCATGCAGAGCAGGACGGTGTTCTTCACGTGGGCGGGAATGAGGCGCTCGCGCTTGTGCGTGGTCTTGTTGGTGAGCCTGACGTTGAGAATGATGTAGATGGTGGCCAGGACGATGATGCCGGTGACGAAGGCTTTCCACCCGTATCCGACGAAGGGGATGCCGAGCATGCCGAAACCGATGCAGAAGGCAATGTTCTGACGCCTGGCGTTGCGGTCGGTATAGGTTTCCCAAATACCCCATGTCACGCTGGCTATGAGGAGAACGATGTAGACAATCTCGCCTGTGTTGAACGGGCATCCAAGCGTATTGACGAAGAAGAGCTCGAACCATCCACCCACGGTGATGATGCCAGGGATTACGCCATAGAGCACGGCGGCCACGATGATGAACGAGATGAGCAGAGCCAGAAGCGAGCCCTTGACGTTGGCATTGGGGAACCGGCGATAGTAGAACACGAGCACCATGGCCGGAATGCAGAGCAAGTTGAGCAGGTGGACGCCGATGCTGAGGCCCGTCATGTACATGATGAGCACGAGCCAGCGGTCGCTATGGGGTTCGTCGGCGTGGTCCTCCCACTTCAGCATGAGCCAAAACACCACGGCGGTGAAGGCCGATGAGAATGCGTACACTTCACCTTCGACGGCAGAGAACCAGAATGTGTCGCTCCAGCAATAGATGAGTGCGCCCACAAGGCCGGAAGCCTCTATGGCGATGAGTTTGGTCGCAGTAAGGTCGTTCCAACTGTCAAGGAGAAGCTTGCGTGTCAGATGGGTGATTGTCCAAAAGAGAAACAGGATACATGTCGCACTGAGCAGGGCGCTCATGGTGTTGACCATCTTGGCTACCTGAGTGGTGTCAGAGGCGAATTGGGTGAACAGATTGCCCAAAAGCATGAAGAAAGGCGCCCCAGGTGGGTGACCGATTTCCTGCTTGAATGCGGTAACGATAAATTCAGGACAGTCCCAAAAACTGGCTGTCGGCTCAATGGTGGAACAATAGGTGAAGGCGGCTATGACAAAGACTACCCAACCTAGAATGTTGTCCACTAGCTTGTACTGTTTCATTTATTTTCTGCTTGAAATCTGAGTTGTTTCGTAATCTGATTGCAAAGATAATGCAAAAGCGTGAAACGGCAAAGGGAAACGTGTGGAATTTTTTGACGTGTGGCTTTTGACACCGGTCTTTCTCCTTGTTCGTTATGTGACACGGAAGAATGTGGGATGGACTGTTTCAGAGAAATAATAGTGATACGCCTGAGACAAGAAGAATATAGCGTAGCACCTTGCCGATGGTGATGCTCAGCAGTGAAATGAACAGGTTGGCCCGCATCAGACCGAGGGCGATGGTGATGGCGGACCCTAGCACGGGAAGAAAGGCGAACAGGCCCATCCAGGCTCCATGGCCCGACATGAAGCGTTCGGCGCGTTCTATGCTTGATTTCTTTACATGAAGGTATTTCTCAATCCAGTCAATATGCCCCAGTCGGCCTATCCCGTAATTGAACATGGAGCCGGCCACGTTGCCCACAGAGGCGAAGACAACAAGCTTCCACGGGCTCAGGCCTGCGGCAATGAGTCCGAGCATGATGGCCTCGCTGCTGAAGGGGAAAAAACTCCCGGCGAGGAATGCGGCCACGAGCATGCCCCAGTAGCCCCAGTTCATGAGAAAGTCGATTATTGCATCCATAGACAGAAGGCGGTGAGCGCGACGGAGGCGCACATCATGAGCATGACGGTGAAGTTGGTCCAGCGGGTACGCGTGAGTGCGATGTAATGGCCGATGAGGGGTGCGGTGTTCACAATCATCAGGCCGAGCAGCGTGTCTAGGTGTTGGGGTTGCGCGATGATGAAGGCCAGTGTGACGATGTCGGTCCACGTGAAGATGCTGAAGAGCATGCGTGTCCGGATTTTGTCGTTGTAGCTGTGGCGGAAGAAGTGTACGGCTCCGACGAGGGCGAGCAAGGTGACAAAGCCCAGCGTGAGAAGCCGTGGAAGTCCGGTGGCGTGGAAGTCGGCCACGGGACCGAATGTGGCCAAGGCCGTGAAGTGGGCAATCAGAGCCTCGCTTTGTCCGATATAGACAAGGTATCCGGCCACAAACCAGTAGGGCAGGGCGAGTCCGAAGAGCGAGGCCATCCATGTGCGGATGGTGAGCGACTGGATATGGGTGGCCATGAGCACCCAGAACAGGGGTACGAAGAAGAGGATATGGACGTAGACGGTGGAGGCTAGTCCGAGGCAGAAGAAAGCATAGAACGTTACTCCTTGCGATTGTTTGCGTTGGTAGCAGGGGAAGAGGAAGGCGTAGAACGCGACAAAGCAGAGCTGGACAATGTAGGCCTGGAGAGACTGGAACATGAAGTTGGCCATGACCGTAAGCACCAGGAAGGCACACGACACCATCCGGCTATAGATGCGGATGAGTGCGTTGCGGTTGTTCAGTTCCACCATGAAGTAGGTGGCAAGGGCCGAACAGATGAATTGCGGAAGCAGCGCATGGGTGGCCAGTCCGCCGGCCACCCATACGAGCAGGGCGTAAATCGCGGTTATGGGCAGGGCCATGCGGCTCTGCGCCATCCGGTTTTGTAATCTCTTCTTCTGCAAGGTTATGGCCGTTTACAGGTCGCTTCCGATGTCAGAGCGGAAGTATTTGTCCTTGAAGTGAATCTTTTGGGCTTCGGCAAAGCTTTTCTGCAAGGCTTCAGCCTTGTTGGCTCCATACGACGAGACTGCGATGACGCGCCCACCGTCGGTGACAAGTTGCCCGTCGTGCATGGCCGTACCGCTGTGGAAGACGATAGACCCCTCCACTTCGTCGATTCCGCTGATGGGGTACCCCTTGACATACTTGCCGGGATACCCACCGCTGACAAGCATGACGCACACGGCGCTGCGCTCGTCGGTTTCCACCTGGCGTCGGTCCAGGTCGCCTTGGGCCACACCCTCGAAGAGGTCGACGATGTCGCTTTTGAGTCGTAGCATCACCGTCTCGGTCTCCGGGTCGCCCATGCGGCAATTGTATTCTATCACCATCGGGTTGCCTTCCACGTTGATCAGACCGAAGAAGATGAAGCCCTTGTAGTCGATACCTTCCTCGGCGAGTCCGTCGATGGTGGGGCGGATGATGCGGTCTTCCACCTTCTTCATCCAGTCTTTGTCGGCAAAGGGGACAGGACTGACGCTGCCCATTCCACCCGTGTTCAGGCCAGTATCGTGCTCGCCGATGCGCTTGTAGTCCTTGGCCTCGGGCAGTATCTGGTAGTGTCGTCCGTCAGTAAGCACGAATACGGAGCACTCTATGCCACTCAGGAACTCCTCAATCACCACTTTCGCACTGGCGTTTCCGAAGAGTCCGCCAAGCATGTCACGAAGTTCTTTCTTAGCCTCGTCGAGCGTTGGGACGATGAGTACGCCCTTGCCTGCGGCCAGTCCGTCAGCTTTGAGCACATAAGGCGGCTTCAAGCCTTCGAGGAAGTGGAGTCCTTCGTCGATTGACGTGCCGTCGAAGGTGGCGTAGGCGGCCGTGGGAATGTTGTGGCGCTTCATGAAGGCTTTGGCAAAGTCCTTGCTTCCCTCCAGCTGCGCACCTTGCTTGGACGGTCCGATCACGGCGATCTGTGCCGTACGCGAATCGTTCTTGAAGGAGTCTGTAATACCATTGACGAGGGGAACCTCGGGTCCCACCACAAGCATGTCAATGCCTTTGGAGGCGGCGAAATCCTTCAGTCCGTCGAAGTCGCCCACTCCGAGTGCGACGTTCTCGCCCACCAGTGCCGTACCGGGGTTGCCCGGCGCGATATAGAGTTTCTCACATTTCTTGCTTTGCGCAATTTTCCAGGCCAGCGCATTCTCGCGTCCTCCTGAGCCTATCAGCAAAATCTTCATGGGTTTGGTGATTTGAATATGATCTGTATTTGTTATCTCATTAGTGATGTCAGAGCCACTTTTCCTAGCTAACTTCCCCTTAGCCTAAAAAGCTTCTTTCTTTATAAGTATTAATTGTGGACTTGTACGGGTTATTGGGTCTATATGAATTCCAAATCTAGGAGGATACATTGTCCAAAGTGCTTGCTACTTCAGGTAATCGAAGAAATACTGGCTGATGCGCTCATGTAGATGAGTGGACTGGTGTCCCATCATGTTGTGTGGCTGGCCAGGATATACGAAGAAATCGGGCTGCGTTCCGGCTTCGATACAGGCCTTGAGAAATGACAGGGCGTGTTGCGGAAGCACCACGGGGTCGTTGCCACCGATAATGATTTGCAGCTTTCCCTTTAAGTTCTTGGCCTTGGAGAGCAGGGTAGTCTTGGCATAGCCTTCCGGGTTGGTCTGCGGTGTGTCCATATAGCGCTCGCCATACATCACCTCGTACCATTTCCAGTCGATTACCGGACCACCTGCCACGCCCACTTTGAACACGTCGGGGTAGTTGGTCATCAAGCTGATGGTCATGAATCCGCCAAAGCTCCATCCATGTACGCCGAGCCGGTTGGCGTCGACATAGGGTAGCGACTTGAGGAAGTCGACTCCCCTCATCTGGTCTTTCATCTCCACTTGGCCGAGCTGTCGGAAGGTAGTTTGCTCAAACTCCTTTCCCCGGTTCTCGCTTCCCCGGTTGTCGAGGATGAAGAGCACGTAGCCCTTTTCCGCCATATAGGTTTCCCATCCCCGGCTCGCCCAGTGCCATCTGGCGTCGACATTGTGTGCGTGGGGGCCTCCGTAGACGTATATGATGGTGGGATACTTCTTGTTAGCATCGAAGTTTGTGGGCTTCACCAGCCGATAGTAAAGGTCGGTCTTGCCGTCGTCGGCTTTGATAGTCCCGCATTCGTAGGTGGGCAGTGTGAAGCCCTGCCACGGATCGGGCGCCGTGAAATAAGGTGTCCGGTGTCCATTTTCGGTGTCCACGAGCACAATCTTGCGTGGCACGTCGGGCGTCTGGTAGTTGTCAACGATGTAGCGTCCGCTCTTGCTCAGGCTTCCCTGGTGCCATCCCTTACCGTTGTCGTCCATCATCGCGCGCTTTCCTGTCTCCACGTCCACAATCCAAAGGTTCTGCTGCAGGGGGCTCAACTCATTGCTTGCATAGACGATGCTGTGGCGCCGGGTGTTGAAGCCGATCATGTCGAGCACCACCCACGGTCCGCTTGTGATTTGCTTGATTTGCTCTCCCTTTATATTAAATAGGTAGAGGTGGTTGTATCCATCCTTTTGGCTCTGCATGACGAACTTGGTGTTGTCCCACGGCAGGAACACGATTGGATGAAGCGGTTCCACGTATTTCGCATCAGTTTCTCGATAGATTTCGGCTGTTTTCTCTCCCGTCGTGGCATCATAGCTCACCAGCCGGCAATCGTTTTGGTCACGATTGAGCTCGAACATGTAGATGGTCCGGCTGTCGGGGCTCCACGCGATGTTGGTGAAATAGCGGTCGGTGGGGTCGCCCGCCTTCAGGTAGAGCGTGTCTCCCGTGGCTGGGTCATAGACCCCCACGGTCACCTTGTGCGATGTTTCTCCCGCCATGGGATACTTTTCGGGAGCGGGTTTGGCAATGCGGCTTTCGCCCGGAGCCGGACTCCAGTCTACTTCGGGAATATCGACAAGGGGATAGTCGGTCACCATGCTCTGGTCCATCCTGTAGAAGGCGAGCCGCTTGTGGTCCGGGCTCCAGAAGATGCCCCCCGTGATGCCGAACTCGTCACGGTGTACGCTTTGTCCATAGACGATGTTCCGGCTTCCGTCGCTGGTGAGTTGCCGCTCGTTTCCCTGTCCGTCGCTCACCCAGAGTTGGTGGTCTTTCACCCAAGCCTTCGGTGTGGGGTCGGCCTTTACGGAGCGTTTTTTCCAGTCAATGAGCTGCCGCCCCACTTTTACGATGGACTTTCCGGCCACGGGGAAGGTGGCGTTGAAGAGCGAGTGGATGGAGTCGACACCCTTGATGCTGTTTAGTTCATCTTGGGTAAAGAGCCTTTTTTCGCGTCCCGTCTTCAGGTCGACAAGGTAGCACTCCTCGGCATCCTGCCTCACAAGGTTGTCGCCCCACCACGTTGTCCATCGGTTTTGTGGAATCCTGTTGTGGTAGTTGTACCCGCCGAAGTTCAAGTCCTCCAGCGTCAGAATATGCTCGTCTTGTGCTTTAATCGTTGTCGTCATGGTCATTGCCAGCAGGGCCAATCCCATTTTGCAGGCCCAGTTCAGGCTTTTCATCGCTTTATTCCTCATTGTCGTTTCTTCTCTTGAATCGATTGTTCGTTGCGTCACGTCGTCCGTTGCGTTCGAATCGGCGTCCACCGTTCTTGAAGTCCCTTCCTTCGCCTTTGAAGTCCCTCCGGTCTCCCCGGAAGTCCCTTCCTTCGCCTTTGAAGTTTCTCCGGTCTCCCCGGAAGTCCCTCCGGCCGTCTTCGAAGTCGCGGTTTCTCCTCCGGTCGCCCTTGTACCGGTCAAAGTGCCTCCGGTCGTGGTGTTCGTCGTCATATCTGGAGCCCAGGGATGGTTTGTGGAAGGTGAACGTCCGGATGTCTCCTTCCTCGTTGGCCTCTTCCTCCTCGAGGCGTTTTTTGAAATCTCTGTTCTTCTTGAATCGGTGCTTTTCGGCCATCTCTCGTTTTTCCTCATCGGTTTTCACGATGCCGCCATCAGCCCGGAAGTCGCGCATGGACCCGTCGAACATTACATATTTTCTGAACTCGCACTCCAGCGAACCGTTGTAAACCGGAATCTTCAGCGACGGTTTCAGGCCGATGGCCTGGAAGCACTCCTCCCTGTACGAGAGAATCCACGCCTCGTTTCCCTTGAAGGCATTTTTCAGTCTCTCGCCAATCATGTGATAGGTGGCCAGCAAGTTGGGCGTGGAGATGCGCTCGCCATACGGAGGATTGGTCACCATGATGCTCTTTTCGGCAGGCTGTGTGAACTCCTTGAAGTCGCGTTCCTCCACGGAGATGTCCTTGGAAAGTCCGGCCGCCTTGACATTCATGCGTGCGGTGTTCACCGCCTTGATGTCGACGTCGTATCCATAGATGTGGTGATTGAATTCCCTTTCCTGCGAATCGTCGTTGTAAATGGCGTCGAAGAGGTTCTGGTCGAAGTCCGGCCACTTTTCGAAAGCGAACTCCTTGCGGTATACGCCAGGCGAGATGTTGCGTGCGATGAGCGCCGCTTCGACGAGCAACGTGCCCGAGCCACACATCGGGTCGATGAAGTCGCACTCTCCATGCCATCCCGTCATCAGGATCATACCCGCGGCGAGCACCTCGTTGAGCGGAGCCTCCACCGACTCTTGGCGGTATCCTCTCCGGTGCAGGCTCTCACCGCTGGAGTCCAAGCTCAGCGTAGCGTTGTCCTCGGCGATGTGAATGTTGAGCCTGATGTCGGGGTTGGTGACGCTGATGTTAGGTCTTTTTCCTGTTTTTTCGCGGAACTGGTCCACGATGGCGTCCTTCACCTTATAAGTTACGAAGCGTGAGTTTCTGAAGTCCTCGCTATAGACCACCGAGTCCACCGAGAACGTCTTGCCCTCCTGTATATATATGCTCCAGTCTATTTTTCTTACTTCGTTGTACATGTCCTCGGCCGATTTAGCCTTAAAGTGTGCAATCGGTTTGAGGATACGTATAGCCGTATGCAGTTGGAAGTTGGCCCGGTACATGGTTTCCTTGTTTCCGGTGAACGACACCATGCGCCGTCCGATTTGTACATTGTTGGCACCCAACTGTGTGAGCTCTTGGGCCAGCACCTGTTCCAGGCCCATGAAGGTTTTGGCGATGAGCTCAAATTCCTGTTCCATTATCGAATTCTAAGTCTAGTTTGTCTATTTTTTCTTTCTTGTATTTCTTTGTGTTGGGCTTCATATCCTTGGTCACCCACACGTTGGCTCCCACGACGCATCCCTCTCCGATGGTGATTCGTCCGAGGATTGTGGCGTTGGAATAGATCACCACGTTGTCTTCGATGATGGGGTGTCGTGGTATGCCCTTGATGGGATTTCCGTGCTTGTCGAGCGGAAAGCTTTTTGCGCCAAGCGTCACTCCTTGGTAGAGCTTCACGTTTCGCCCGATGATGCATGTAGCCCCGATGACCACACCCGTGCCGTGGTCGATGGTGAAGTATTCTCCGATTTGCGCGCCCGGGTGGATGTCGATGCCTGTTTCCGAGTGTGCCAGTTCGGTGATGAGCCTTGGGATGAGCGGCACTTGCCTCAGATAGAGCTCGTGTGCGATACGGTATGCGCTCAGCGTTTTGATTACCGGATAGCAACTTACGATTTCCTCTCGGCTCTCGGCGGCGGGGTCGCCGTTGTAGGCGGCCGTGATGTCGGTGTCGAGCACGCGTCTGATTTCAGGAAACTGCTCGATGACGGACAGCGATATCTCCTCGGCCTTGCATTTGATGCGGTCCAATTCCTCGGGCGACTGCTCTTCGTCGGTATTGGCGAAGCAGAGCCCGGCCATCACCTGTTCGGCCAGCATTCGTTCGAGTCGTTCGGTGCGCACGCCCAGGTGGAACTCAAGCGTTTGCGTGGTGAAGGAGTTCCGCCCGAAGTATCCGGGGAAGAGAATCGAGCGGCCGATGTCGATGATTTCGGCCAGCTTTTTTCCCGACGGCATGGGGTTGCCGTCGTGGTACTGGTGGAAGAGCCCCTTGAGCGACTCGGGTTCCGCCAGTCGTTTTACGGTGTCGTTGAGCCTTCGTGAGAAATCAGTCTTGTTCATTTTCGGATACTTGCCAATTATGGTGCAAATTTAAGCATTTTTTTGCTTAAACAGCAATGTTGTCGAGAAAAAGCAGCAATCGGTTGGTCACATTCACCGCGCTCACCCCCGAGTCGAAATCAAGGCTCACCATGTTGAGTTGTGGGAAAAGCTTGTGCAGCTTCTTCTCGATTCCCTTGGAAATCACGTGGTTTGCGATGCATCCGAAGGGTTGCAGCGACACCACGTTCTCCACCCCGTCATGCAGGTATCCGATGATTTCGGAAGGCAGCAGCCATCCCTCTCCGAACTGTGCGGCCATGGACACGATGCCCTTCACCTCCTTGGCGTCGTCATAGATGTTGGTAAAGGGGCGGAAATAGCGGAAGTGCGAGGCCGCCTTGTTGATTTTCCGCATATATCGTCCCACGACTGCCTCGTAGATTCCCCGCACCACCATGTCGGGCACGCGTGAGCAGCTCAGCCTGAGGTGCTTCTTGGCCTCGGCGTTGACAAACTCTTGCAGGAAGAAAGGCGCCAGCAGCGGGGGCACCACCTCGATGCCTTTGGAGATGATGTAGCGTTCGATGTTCTGATGCGAGAAGTGGTTGAACTTCAAGAAGATTTCCCCCACGATGCCCACCTTGGGCACGTCCTTGTCGATGGTGATGGCGTCAAACTCCTTGGCGGCCTGCTCGGTGAGCAGCACCATGGCCTTGGCGTCGTTGTCGAGGATGCACTTGGCGCACGCCTTGAGATACTTGTTCCGCACGGCCAGCGCCTGTCCCGGCGCTTTCTCGCGCACGATGGCGGCGTTATACATCTCGGCGATGGCGTCTCCGAAGAAGAGGCTCGTCACGATGATGTTGCGATACTTGTACCAGTCGATGTGGAATCCGTATTGCTCGGTCACGTTGTCTTCCGCGTGGGCGGTGACGCCGAGGGTGATCAGGGGCACGTCCTTGAAGCCGTTGGCCACCATGGCGCGCTTGATGAGTCCGGCGTAGTTGGTGGCACGGCACTGTCCTCCCGTCTGGCTCATGGCCACGGCCGTGTTCTTCAGGTCGTAGCGTCCGCTTTTCAGCGCCTTGATGATGTCGCCCACGATGAGCGTGGCGGGATAGCATACCTCGTTGTTGGCATATTTCAGGCCCAGTTCGGCGCTCTCCTCGTCGGCCATGGGCAGCACCTCCACGTCGTAGCCCATGAGCTTCATCATGGGCTCGAGCACGGGCGTGAGGTATTCGGTCATGAAGGGCGCCAGAATCTTGCGGTGCACGTCCTCCTCCTTGAACACCTTGGTGTCCACCAGCCTTTGCGCCTTGAGTTCCTCTTTGTGCGCCTTCATCTTCAGGCTTTCCACGAGCGAGCGCACGCGCAGCTTCAGGCTTCCGATGTTGCTCACGTCGTCAATCTTGAGCAGCGTGTACGGCTTGTTGTGCCGTTTCAGAATGTCGCGCACCTCGTCTTGGATGAACGCGTCGGGTCCGCAGCCGAACGACGTCATCTGCACGAAGTGCAAGTGGTCGTCTTGTTGTGCCGCCCATTGTCCCGCCTTCATGATCCGGTTCATATAGGCCCATTGCTTCACCAGGTAAGTCTCGCCCGCGTTGGTTTGGGTGTCTCCCCTCACGATGTCGTCGCTGATGACGTCGACTCCCAGCGAGGCCACCATTTCCGACAGCTTGTGCTGCACCAGCGGGTCGGTGTGATAGGGGCGTCCGGCCAGGAGGATGGTCAGCCGTCCGGCCTTGCGGCTGTGGGCGAGGATTTCCTCCGCCTTTTGCTTCATGGTCCGGGCGTATTCGCTCTCGGCCTCGAGGGCCTTTCTCAGGGCCGCCTTGGCCGCGTCGCGTCCCACGCCGAGCGACTTCAGATAGTCCACGATTTGCTTTTCCAGCAGTTTCTCGTTGGCGAAGTTGATTACCGGGGCGTCGAGAGGCTTCTTCAAGTCCATGGCCGACTTGATGACGTCGGCATAGCCCGACACGATGGGGCAGTTGTATGAGTTGATGGTGCGTTTGGGGTCATCGTTGCGCTCGTACACCACATAAGGCATCAGGATGCGTTCCACGGAGTCGTTGCCGTTGAGTTCGGCGATGTGTGAGTGGACGAGCTTCACCGGGAAGCAGATGTTGTCAGACATCACCGAGCCCAGTGCCCCCTCGTAGCGGTAGAAGTTGGATTCGGACGAGAGCACCAGGTCGAAGCCCGCCTCGCGCAGCAGCGTGTTCCAGAAGGGATAGTCCTCGAACATGTTGAGGATTCTCGGCACGCCGATGGTGCGGCACACCGCCTTTCCGGACGGCTTGGCCGAGGCTGTGAGCGGTCTTTCGAAGAGTTCGTGATACTTGAAGGGGTAGATGTTCTCGCCCTTGACGCTGTTCTTGCCCTTGTTGTTGAACACCCGCTCGCACTTGTTGCCCGAGTAGAACTTGTTGCCTCCGGCAAAGGTGTAGCACGACACGAAGCAATGGTTCTCGCATCCCTTGCATTGCAGTTGTCGCGTCTTGTATTCCGACATGGCCAGCAGGTCGCCAATGCCCCGTGCCTCCACCATCTGTCCTTCGGCCTTGGCGGCGGCGTGTAGTGCGCACCCGATGGCCCCCATCAGTTCCGGCATGTTGCCGCGGGCCACGTTGGTTCCCGTGAGCAGTTCGAAGGCCCGCACCACCGAGTCGTTGCGCATGGTGCCGCCCTGGAGCACGATGTGCTCCCCCAGAGAGTCGTTTCCTCTGAGCTTGAGCACTTTGTAGAGGCAGTTTTTCACCACCGAGTAGGCTATTCCGGCCGAGATGTCGGCCACCGAGGCCCCCTCGCGCAGCACCTGTTTCACCTTGGAGTTCATGAACACCGTGCACCGGGTGCCCAGGTCGCAGGGTGCGGGTGCCGTGCAGGCCATGCGGGCGAAGTTTTCCACCTTGTATCCCAGGTTGTTGGCAAAGGTCTGTATGAAGGTTCCGCATCCCGACGAGCACGCCTCGTTGAGTTCCATGCGCACCACGGCGCCCCGGTCCACGAAGATGGCCTTCATGTCCTGTCCGCCAATGTCGAGAATGAACGACACGTCGGGCATGAGCGATGCTGCGGCGCGATAGTGTGCCATGGTCTCGATGATGCCGTCGTCGAGGTTGAATGCGGCCTTGATCAGTTCCTCGCCATAGCCCGTGGAGCAGCTTCCCACCACGTCGAGCGTGGCTCCGGCGTGGTCGGCCTCCTCCTTGAGGGCCTGCAGCCCGTCGGCCGCGGCCTTCACGGGGTTGCCCAGGTTCATGCGGTAGTTGGTGAACACGATTTCGGGTTCGCCCTGTGCCCCGTCGTCGGGCAGCCTCATGGCCACCAGCTTGGTGGTTGTCGATCCCGAGTCGATGCCCACCACCACGCGTTGCCGTCCCGGGCGCATGTGGTGTATGCGTGTGGCATATTTCTCCTTCCCCTTGAGCCACTGCCGGTGCTCCTCCTCATTGGCGAAGAGGGGTTTCAGGTCGCTGTGCCACTCGGCCTTCTGCTCCACGTCGAGCCGGCCTCTGAGCACGGACAGGGCCACGGGTTCGGCCTTGTTCTCTCCGCTTCTGATGGCGCATCCCATGGCAGGAATCAGGTTGCTGTCGTCGTGTACGATGAAGTCCTTGTCGGCGTCCAGGTGCAGATAGTCGGCAAAGGCCTTGCGCAGTGCGGGCAGGAAGGTGAGCGGTCCGCCGCAGAGCAGGAGCGGCGGTTCCAGGTCGATGCCGTGGCTGAGCGTCACCACCGTCTGCACGGCGATGGAGTGGAAGATGGACGCCGCGATGTCGGCCTCGGGCAGGTTGCGGCTCATCAGGTTCTGAATGTCGGTCTTGGCGAAGACACCGCAGCGTGCGGCCATGGGGTAGACGTGTGTGGCCTTCATGGCCATGTCGCTCATGGTCTTGTTGTCGGTGCCCATGAGCACGGCCATCTGGTCGAGGAAGGCGCCCGTGCCGCCGGCGCAGTTGCCGTTCATGCGGAGCTCCAGGGTCTTTCCGCCGAAGAACACCACCTTGGCGTCTTCGCCTCCGATGTCGATGAGGGCCTTGGCTTGTGGATGGCGGTGCTTGGCAAACACGGTTGCGGCCACCACCTCCTGCACGAACTCGGCCCCGAGCTGCTCGGCCGTGGCCATGCCCACCGAGCCCGTCACGCAGATGCGGCATGGGACATCGCCGATTTTCTGGCGCAATTCGTCGAAGAATCCGCTCACCACTTGGCCTACGCGGGCGTTGTGGCGTTCGTAGCGGGAGTAGACTTTCTGCTCTTGGTCGTCAAAGACGGCAATCTTTGCCGTCGTCGATCCCACGTCCAATCCTATTCTGTATACCGTCTGTTCCATTGCACGATTTCTTCCAATTACTATTATTAAGGTGCAAAGTTACTAAGAATCTTTGACATGTTGAAATAAAAAATGGTTAAAAAACGGCCATGGCCGTGCTTTCTTGTCGACATAGGCGTCGCGTCTTCCTTTTTGGGGGCAGTTTTTCCCACAATCCGTCACCCTCTTCGAGGCGTGCGGTGGAGTGGGAGGGGCTCCCGCCTCGCCGCCCGTGGAGGGCGTTTCTTCGCCCCGGCTCATGCCCTTGGACGGGGGGCGCGAGCCGTTGTCGTTATTTTTCCTCTTTCTTGCGGAGGCTTTTGAAAATCAATGTGGAAGTAAAAACGAAAGACTTTGGGCAAAATGAAAGAACAACTAGCGTTTTTCTTTCACACTTTGTAAACAAATCAGAGAAACGGAATAAAGTTCTTGAAGAGGCTTTCAGAGGCCCTCTGAAGGGCCTTCTTAGGTCCTAAGAACAGCCTTTTGAGCGCGTGAGAACGGTGCTTTCACACGGTCACTTGGGCCTTCTTGCATTTTGTCCTTTTTTCTTCCACCGTCGCGCTCGGCTGCACCCACCCTCCCGGTGGCCTTGCGGGCGATGGCCTCCTCCCCTTCTCTTGACCATGCCTCGTCCTCGGATGTGTGGGCGCGCGGTGCCGCATCCCGTCCCATGGCGGGGCGCAAGGCCGGCCTCCGCACGCGTGAGAAAACTTGAAAAAAAAGTTTCCGGCGCTTTGCAATTACAAAAAAATGGATTATCTTTGCAACGTATCAACTTATTCCCTCACCCTATATCCGCCGAACCTATGCCTGAAAAGCCCTTATCCCTGCATCCTCCCTTCCGATGGCTTTGGGCCGTCATGACCCTGCTAGGCCCCGCCATGCCCGCTGGTGCCCAAAACGAGGTTGAAATCTCGCGTGCGGATAGCGTCGCACCGATGCCCGGTTCGGCCGAGAAACTGAGCGGGAAGCAACTGAACAAAGGCCTGGTGACCAGTGCTCTCGATGCCATCAGCGGCAAGGCGGCGGGCGTGAACGTGGCCTCGTCGGGCTCCAACCGGGTGGCCATGCTCAACAGCGTGCGCGTGCGCGGCACCACGTCGCTCACCGGGGGAAACGACCCGCTGGTCATCATCGATGGAGTCTACTCTGACTTGAACACCCTGTCCACCATCTATCCGGCTGATATAGAGAGCTTCACCATCATGAAAAACGCCTCGGAGACGGCGCAATATGGCTCGCGCGGGGCCTCGGGCGTCATCGAGGTGGCCACCAAGCGCGGGGTGGGCGGGCAGTTCCACATTGCCTACGACGGCGCCATGGGGTTCGACGCGCGGTACAAATATCTTGATATGCTCGACGCCAAGGGCTATGTGGAGTTGGCCGAACGCACCGGAAGCATCTACCGGAACCTGGGCTATGACACCAATTTCCAAAAGGAGTTCAGCCGGACGGGGCAGGTGCAGAACCACCACGTCGCCTTCAGCGGCGGGTCGGAGAAGGCCAGCTACCGTGCCTCGCTGGCCGTGATGAACCACAACACCATCGTCAAAACAATGGATTACACCAACTTCGTGGCCAAACTCGACATCTCGCAACTGGCTTTTGACGACCGCCTGAAAATCGATTTCGGCGTATTCGGCTCGTCGCAAAAGAATGATGAGTTCTACGACGAGGAAGGCTTGCTCTACTCGGTGGCCGCCATGAACCCCACCATGCCCTATCACCAATACGATGGGGCGTGGGTAAAGGCGGGGGGAGCCAACCTGATCAATCCGCCCGAGGCGCTGCTCCACGAGAAAAGCCGCGTGGTCCACCAGAACTTCAACTCGCACTTGCAACTCCACTTCACCTTGCCTTACGGCCTGGAGGCCAACGCCATAGGCTCCTATAGCTACGCGCATGCCGAGAACGGACGCTTCGCACCCACGTGGGTGTGGGCCCAGGGATTCGCCTCGCGCGACCATTCGCGCACCGAGGTGCTCTATGGGCACGTTGATGCGGGATGGCATCTGGAGCGGGGCGACCACAAAATCGGCCTCACGCTGGCCGGCGAATACCAAAAAGAACGGACCACGGCCTTCTGGACCCAGGTGAAGGGATTCACGTCGAACGACTTCGGATACAACAATCTCGCGGCGGCTTCCACCATCCCTTATGGCGGCACGGGCTCCACCTATGCCGACCCGGCACTGGCCTCGGCTCTCATGACGGCCTCGTACACGCTGATGGATCGCTATGCCGTCGACGCCAGCCTGCGCGCCGATGGGTCGTCGATGGTGGGACGAAACCACACGTGGGGCTGGTTCCCCTCGGTGTCGGCCTCGTGGGACGTGAAGCGAGAGCCCTTCCTGCGGAGGGCGGCCGAGGTGTCGATGCTGAAGGTGCGCACCGGCTACGGGCAGACGGGAAACCTCGGGGCCATCAGCTCTTACCTGACTCTCAACAGCCGCGTGCCCGTGGGCGTGGTGTCGGTTGAAGGCACGCCAACCATCACCATGGGCACCTTGCGCAACAGCAATCCCGACTTGAGGTGGGAGACACGGTCGACCTTCAACGTCGGGGCCGATGTGGGATTCTTTAATAACCGCATAATCCTCACCGCCGAATATTATTACTCAAAAACAACGCATATGCTCTATGATTACGACGTGCCCGTGCCGGGGTTCGCCTTCGAGAAACTGCTGGCCAACATCGGGTCCATGGAGAATAGCGGCGTGGAGATTGGCTTCGGATTCGTGCCCGTTGCCAAGAAGGATGTCGAGCTGAACGTCAACTTGAACATGTCGTGGCAGAGGAACAAGCTGCTTTCGCTCAGCGGATATTACAACGGGCAATACATGTCGGCGTCGGAAATCGTACCCATTGGCGGCATCACCGGGGCCGGACTGCATGGCGGATACAACGACGTGGTCTATCAAATCGTGGGGCAACCCCTCGGAGTGTTCTACCTGCCTCATTGCAAGGGAATCGTGGACAACGGACACGGAGACAACAAATATGACATTGCCGACAAAAACGGAGATGGAAACATCAGCCTCGATGACGACGGCGACAGATATGTGTGCGGACAGGCCACGCCGAAGATGACGCTCGGGTCGAACATCAGCTTGCGATACCGGGACTTTGATTTCACCATTCAGATGAACGGGGCTTTCGGACACAAAATCTTCAACGGTACGTCGCTCAGCTATATGAACCTCTCGAGCTTTCCCAACTACAATATCTTCAAGAAGGCCATCGGGGCCAACATCGTCGACCAGAACGTGACCGACTACTGGCTGGAACGGGGTGACTATCTCAATATCGACTATATCACCGTGGGATGGAACGTGCCCGTGAAGGCCAAATATGTCAGGGCGCTCCGCCTGTCGATGAGTTGCAACAACGTGGCCACGATTACCGGATACAGCGGAATGACGCCGATGATCAACAGCTATGTGGTGAACGGAACCCTCGGCATCGACGACAAGCGCTGCATGCCGCTCTATAGGACTTTCTCGTTCGGTATCAACATTCAATTCTGAAAAGCATGAACAAGTACAGCTTCATTCGTTTCCTGCTTGCGGCAGTCGTGCTCGGGGGGCTCGGCGCGTGCCTGGATGAGTCGCCTCGTGACCGCCTCGACGACGACGAGACGTTTAACTCGCCAGGCAATATCTACAACAACGCCGTGGCCACACTCTATAATTACATCGGTGGAAACGCCGAGAGCCAGGGCCTGATGGGGACCTACCGGGGCGTCTACGATTACAACACCTTCTCCACGGACGAGGCCATGATTCCCATCCGTGGGGGCGACTGGTATGATGGGGGATTCTGGCAGGACTTGTTCAATCATAACTGGAAGGCCGCCGACGCCTCGCTCTGCAACACGTGGAACTATCTTTACAAGGTGGTGGTGCTCTGCAATGAGTCGCTTGGACATATCGATGCGTACAAGGCGCTGCTCACCGATGCCGAATATGCGGCTTACCGCGCCGAGGTGAGGGCCGTCAGGGCGTTGATGTACTATTACATCATGGATATGTTCGGCAATGCGGAAATCGTGGGCGAGGACGTCTCCACCGACCGGACGGGGCGGGTGGAGCAGGTGGCCAGACCTGTGCTGTTCCGCTACGTCGTGGACGAGCTACAGGCGGTGGCACCGCTCCTGCCCGACGAACATGGCAACCGGGAGGGCGACTATTACGGCCGCGTCACGCGTCCGGTGGCCAATTTCCTGCTGGCCAAGCTGGCCTTGAATGCCGAGGTGTATGCCGACGCGGACTGGACTGACGGCTCGAGGCCTTCGGGCGACGGCATCTTCTTCACCGTGGACGGGAGGAGGATGAATGCGTGGCAGGCTTGCGTGGCTTTCTGTGACAAAATAGAGGACGAGGGATATGCCCTGGCTACGGATTATGCGGACAACTTTGCCATCCACAACGAGTACTCTCCGGAGAACATCTTCGTTATTCCCATGGACAAGTCGCTGTACAGCAACCAGTTCCAATACATCTTCCGGTCGATTCACTATGCCCACGGAGGCGCGCGGGGGATGGCCTCGGAGAATGGAAGTTGTGCCACGGTGTCGACGGTGAGGGCGTATGGCTATGCCACGGACACGATTGACTCGCGCTTCGCAGTCAACTTCTATGCCGATACGGTCTACTTCCAGGGACGGCTGGTCACCCTCGACAATGGGCAGCCGCTGGTGTACCAGCCACTTGAGGTGGAAGTCAATCTGACCTATAGCCCCTACCTCCAGACGGCGGGGGCACGAATGAAAAAGTACGAGGAGGACCCCACGGCTTTCAATGATTCCAAGAATGGCGACAACGACATCGTGCTCTTTCGGTATGCCGACGTGTTGCTGATGAAGGCTGAGGCCTTGGTGCGCCAGGGCCTTGATGGCGACGCACCACTCAACCAGGTGCGGCGGCGGGCCGGTATGCCCCCGCGTCGGGCCACGCTTGACAATATCTTGCAGGAGCGGTTGCTCGAACTCATGTGGGAGGGATGGCGCCGGCAGGACCTTGTGCGCTTTGGCAGGTATCAGAATCTTTGGGACGGGCGGGAGTCGGATGGTGAGTCTGATGGCCACACTTCGGTGTTCCCAATTCCTCAAACCGTGCTCGACTTGAACTCAGGCATGAGGCAAAATCCTGGTTACAAGTAGCAGGATCAGTATCGCAATGGCGCAAAAAAATGCATTACCCCATTCTTGGGGTAATGCATTCCTTGATGGTTGAAGGGCTTGTGGCCGGCAACGTCAATCGATTTCCTCGTCGGCCTCGTAGCCTCCCATCTCGCGGATGGCGTTCTTCAGCATCACGTATTGGTCGAAGAGGTTGTTTACGGCCTCCTCACCCTTGGTGAAGTCGTGCATCGGGCTCTTGAGGAAGAAGCTCAGGAAGCGCTGGATGCCATAGCGTCCGGCACGTGCGGCCAGGTCGCTCAGCAGGGTCAGGTCAAGCAACAGTGGTGCGGCCAGGATGCTGTCACGGCAAAGGAAGTTAATCTTGATTTGCATCGGATAACCCATCCAGCCGAAGATGTCGATGTTGTCCCAGCCTTCCTTGTTGTCATTGCGGGGCGGATAATAATTGATGCGCACCTTGTGGTAGATGTTTCCGTAGAGGTCGGGCTGGTCTTCTTTGCGCAGGATGGTCTCCAGCGTGGAGAGCTTGCTCACCTCCTTGGTGTGGAAGTTGGCGGGCTCGTCGAGCACCAGGCCGTCGCGGTTGCCCAGGATGTTGGTGGAGAACCATCCGTTCAGCCCCAGGTTGCGTACCTTCAGAATCGGTGCGAAGCCCGATTTCACCAGCGTTTGTCCGGTCTTGAAATCCTTGCCGGCAATGGGCATGTGGGTCTTTTCGGCCAGCTCCCACATGGCGGGGATGTCTACGGTCGTGTTGGGAGCGCCCATGATGAAGGGGCATCCCTCGGTAAGTGCGGCGTAGGCATAGCACATGCTCGGTGCCACATGCTCACGGTCGTCGGCCTTCATGGCCTTCTCCAAAGCGTCGAGCGTGCCGTGCACCTGCTCGTTGTAAGGCACGTAGATCTCCGTGGAGGCGGCCCAAATCACCACGACGCGGTTCACACCGCTGCTGGCCTTAAAGTCCTCAATGTCTTTCTTCAGAGCCAGCACCATGTCCCAGCGCGTGGCGCAATCCTTCACATTGTCGCCGTCGAGGCGTTTGGCGTAATTATGGTCGAAGGCTGCCTTCATTGGTCGGATGGCCTCGAGTTCGTCACGAACGGGCTCGATGTCCTTGGCTTTCAATACTTCGGCATAGACGGCGGCCTGGTAGGCGTTTTGCGGATACACGTCCCAGCAACCGAAGACGATGTCGTCAAGGCTGGCGAGAGGCACGATGTCCTTGTAGTGCAGGTACTTCTTCTCTTTGCCTTTCCCTATGCGGATTTTGTCATACTGGGTCATTGAGCCAATGGGCTTGGCCAATCCCTTGCGGGCCATAAGCACGCCGGTGAAGAAGGTGGTGGCTACGGCACCGCAGCCGACGACCAAAATACCGAGCTTGCCCTCGGCGGGCTTCACGTTTGTTTGCTTCATTGCTTTGTATTTACACTTAAATTTGTTTTACTTTGCGCAAAGATAGCTAAAACTTTCTAATTCGAAATGGTTTTTTATAAAGTTTCACAATCTGTTTCTCATAAAATGAAAATAAAAGAGAAAATGAACATAATTTGGGAAATTAAGTATATAGGGAACATGCTTTTTCGTACGGGAAACGCCTCTCCCCGATGCGACTGTCGTGGAGTGTCTTTGCGGTTGGGTAGGCGAATGCTGCCAGATGGTGGATTATTCTTCCTCCTTCCTCTTCTTCTTATATTGTGAGGGAGTGCATCCGTAGGCCTCTGCGAAGTATTTGGTGAAGTAGCGGGGACTGTTGAAGCCGACGCGATAGGCTATTTCTGTGATGGGGAGGTCGCCGTCAGAGAGATAGGCCTCGGCTCGGCGCAGTCGCAGGTAGCGTATGTATTCCGACGGTGTCGTGCCAGTGAGCGACACCATGCGCTTGTAGAGTTGTACGCGCGAGATGCCTAGGGCCGAGCTTAGCGTTTCTACAGAGAGGTTGGTGTCGCCAATATGGCTCATTACAAAGTTTTCGGCCTGGTCGACAAACTTCTGGTCGGCGGGCGAGAGCTTGGCCTCTTGCTGGTGAGACGGGGCCGCCGGCGAGGTTGGGTCGGTGGCGTTGGCTTGGACGGAAGCACCGCCTGGAGGCGTCAGAAGGTCTGGCATGGTGTTCTTCTTGAACCTTCTGATAAGGTTCTTGATTCTCAGAACCAGCAGGTCAAGGTCGAAAGGCTTGGTGATGTATTCGTCGGCTCCATTCTGCAACCCCTCCAGGCGTTGCTGGTCGGTCATGCGGGCGGTGAGCATAACGAAGGGAATGTCGGCCGTGCGGGAATCGTCCTTCATCGCCTTGCAGAAGGCGTTGCCGTCCATGACGGGCATCATGACATCGCTGAGCACGATGTCGGGGTGCAGTTTGCGTGCCTTGTCGAGTCCTTCCTTGCCGTTGGCGGCATCCACAACGCGGTATTGCTCGCATAGGAAATCGTTCATGAACGAGCGGAAGTCGTCGCTGTCGTCCACCAAAAGCACCAGTGGCCTATGGTCGTTAGCGGCCATGATGGAGTGCTTGCTGTGTTGCCTTGGGACTGGGGTCGGCTGTTCGCAACTGTTGTCACACTTGTAGGAAGGTGCCTCGGAAGCGGTTTCGGCCGGCTCGGAGGCGGTGATTGGGCTTGGTGTGGCTTTGTCCTGATGTATCGGCAGGTATACTTTGAAGATGCTTCCTCCCATCGGGTTGTCCATCACGGCCACCTTTCCGCCGTGCAGTTCGGTGAAGGTTTTCACCATGTTGAGCCCGATTCCACTTCCGCCATAGCGTTGGATTTCATCGGCGTCGACTTGGAAGAAACGTTCGAACACGTGCTTCTTGTTCTCGTCGGAGATTCCCCGGCCGGAATCGGCCACCGAAATTTCAAGCTCGTCGGCATCGTGCTCGGTTCCCCCCTCTTTGCTCAGAGTGCGCACCTGCACGTCCACCTTGCCTCCTTCTGGTGTGAATTTGAATGCGTTGGAGAGCAAGTTGTTCATGATTTGCCCCATCTTTTCGGCATCGAAGCGCATCACCAGTGATGGTACTGAAGAGAAAAACGACAGTGTGATGTTCTTTTCGCTCAGCATCTTGAACGAGTCGCAGACGGCGCGTAGCACGGTGATGATATCGCCCGATGTGGTGTTAAGGTTGTAATTCTTGCCATCCATCTTTCTGAAATCGAGAATCTGGTTCACCAGTTGCAGCAAGTGTTGGGCGTTGCGGAAGATCATTTCGAGCTTTCGCTTCTTTTCTTTGTTGTCTTCCTTTTTGATGAGTGCCGAGATGGGCGATATGATGAGCGACAGCGGCGTGCGCAATTCGTGGCTGATGTTGGTGAAGAAGTTCAGCTTCGCCTCGTCGAGCTCCTTCGTCCGACGGGCTTCTTCCTCTATCCGTTGCATCTCGAACTTGTGCCTCTGCCTGGCCAGGCTACGCTGGCGGTAGGCATAGATGGCTATTCCGAGGGCCAGCAGGTAAATCAGGATGGCCCATGTGGAAAGGTAAAAAGGTGGCCGGATGATGATTTCCATTTCGCTTACACGGTTGTTCAGCGTGCCGTTGTCATTCACCACCTTTACCTGCAAGGTGTAGTGTCCGTAGGAGATGTTGGTGAATGTCACGCTTGGCCGGCTGTCGGGGGTCATCATCCACTTGTCGCTCATGCCCTTCAGCCGGTAGAGAAACCGCTTGCGGCAGGGCACTTGGATTTGTGTGGAGGCCAGCTGGATGGTGAAGGCATTCTCATCGTTGCGCAATACGAGCTTGCGGCTCCGGTCGAGCGATTCTTCATAAATCACCCTGCCATTGTATGATTCGCCTGCGTTTACGGGTTGTCCGAAGAGTTCCAAACCGCTGAAGATGGCTTTGGCTGGTGGGTCCTTGTGCTTGGCGATGGCCTCAGGGAAGATGAGGTTGATGCCATCCTGTCCTCCGATGACGATGGTGCCGTCGTCGGTGAGAAAGGCTGCACGGTAGTTGAACTGTCGCGATTGCAGGCCGTCAATGTAGTTGTAGTTGGTGATGAACAAGTCCCACTTGCCTTCCGCGTTCTTCTTCACCACCACACACGACACCTGATGGTCGAAGATGAGCCATACTTGGTGCTGCTTGTCCTCGATGACAGAGCATCCCATGGCTCCTCGGTTTCCGGTGAGAGCGTTGATGTCCTGCTGCATTCCGGACTTGGGGTCGTACATCACGATACCCGATGCCGTGGCCATCCAGATGAGTCCACGGCTGTCCATGGCAATCATATTCACCGACGGGTCTGTGAAAGGTGTTCCCGCACGGGTGGTATTATGGTTGGAAATGTGGTGAGTCAGGGGATTCATCACCGTGTAGTTGGACGAAGTTCCCATGAGGATGTCGCCGTTCAGCGTGCTTGAGAGCGAGTTGATGTAGTCCGACGACAGCCCCGAGTTTTCAATATCGAAAGTGGTGAACCGGCCCGTCTTCGGCTCGTAGATTTGCATTCCGGCTCCGAGTGTGCCGATGACGATGTGGTGGAGCCGGTCTTCCATGAGCGCCCACACGTTGTCGGAGGCCAGCCCCCCAGTCGCTTCCGATGCGCGTATGGCTTTCCATCGGCCATCCTTGTATATGGCCATACCTCCATTGAACGTTCCAAAGTAGAGTGTTCCGTCGCTTGCGCAAAGGCTGCTTACCACCACATCGGTGCCCAATCCCGTCTGTTGATTATGGAAATTCAACGTCTGTCCGGTCCTGGGGTCATAGCATACGATGCCGTTGTCGTTGGTGCCGCACCAGAGACGTCCCGCCTTGTCAGCTGTAATCGTGCAGATGTCGCCAAGGGAAATGGTAGAGAAGTGCGTGCGGTAGGTGGAGTAATAGTCTATGCCGTTCTTGTATGTTCCAATCCAGACCCCCAGGTTTTCGTCGATGAAGATGTTCTGCAGGGTGTTGTCGGCAATGCTGCCCGTTTTCAGCGGGTCGTGCATGAAGTGGCTTGTCGCCTTGTCGCTCAGCCGGAGCACGAAGAGGCCTTTATGGTCGGTGGCAATCCAGAGCCTTCCGAGTCGGTCTTCCTTGATGTCTTTGATGAAAACGGGGTCCTTCGGTACGTCGTATCCTTGGGTTCTGAGGAAGTTGAAGACGCCCTTGTGCCATTGTCCTTTGGCTTTCTCGTAGACGAAAGAGCTTTGATTGCTAATCTCCCAAATGTTGCCTTTGTTGTCGATATACGTCTTGTAGCTCTCCGGCGATCCATGAGTCATGTCCTTGATTTTCCTCGTCAGCCATATCATCTTCCTTTTCTTGCCGTTGAGGCAGGCCAAGGTTCCGTCTCGGAAGGTCATTACCACGCCCTCTCTCGCCTGTGCGAAGTGGGTGACTTCGCCTTGCGGGAGCGTTTTTCTGCTGTTTCCACCTTGTCGGAAGAAGCAGTGCGTCTTTTTCCGAGGCTCGTAGAAGTAGCACCCCTTGCCATAGACGAAGAACCACATGTTCTTGTCACGGTCGATGAACATCCGATTCGGCGTTCCCCTCATGCCCACCGACTGCATCCAGTCGGTCGGATTACGGTCAAACCTTTCCATTTGGTAGTTGTAGATGCAGTATCCCATGGCGGTCCGCACCCAGATGTCGCCGTCGATGTCTTGCTGCAGTTCGTCGATGGTGTTATTGTTGAGCGACGTCTGATCGTTCTCGTTGAAGAAGAAGTTCTTGAATCTGAATCCGTCGAAGCGGGCCAGTCCCGATTGTGTTCCGAACCACATCAACCCCTTTTCGTCCTTCATGATAGCGTTTACCTGGCTGTTGCAGAGTCCGTCTAGTGACGTGAGTTTCCAGAACTCCGCATTTTCCAAAGCCTCCTTGGCCCTTGATGGCGAGGCCAGGAGTGCCAGCATGAACAAAAGCAGAAAAGCAAGTTTCATATCTTCATCACCTTTTTAATATTTCACCAACCCCCAGTTCCGTCAAGTCAAGGGCGGTTCTATCCGTCGACTTCACGTCCAGCGTGTCGGCACTTCCCTTGAATTTGGCCGATTTGGCATGTTTGACATACAGTTGCATGTTGCCGGCGTGCACGTAGAACACCCCTTCGTCCATGTTGGCAGTCTTGATGGTGAGGTCTCTGGCCTGCAGGGCGGCCGAGAAAACGGCCAACTCCACCTTGTTCAGTTCCACGTAGATGTTGGATGTGGTCACCGGTGGTCCGCTGAGCGTAGCCAGTCGGCAGCCGGTGATCTCGATGTCGTTCAGCACCGGCACGCAAATATTGAGTCGCGTTTTTCGATAGTGAGTGTCATGATTGGCAAACTTTACCACCAGCGTAGTGTCTTCCACTTCGGTCTTTTGTTCCTCCACGTAGCAGGCGGGTCCCTCTATTTCCACACGCCATTTTTGTCCGGTGAGGATGTTTACGTCGTCCACGTCGAAGATATAGATGGCCTTGAACGGCTTTGTGGGCCTCACCTCTTTAATCCATGTCGTGTCGCCCTGGATGGGCAGGTCTTTCTGTAAGAATTCAAGCCCCTGTCCTGTTTTTTCGCGCTTGCATCCCGCCGTTATGGCCAGGGTTAGTCCGGCAAGCAATACGAAGGTGTGGATTCTCATTTGTCCCTCCTGCTCAAATCCTTTTCGCTCGACTCTCTGATTTTCAAAATCATGGGCACCACCACTTTATATATATGGTTGTCGCCCTGTATGACCCTCAAGAGCAGTTCGCAAGCCTTCTGCCCCTGCACGAAAGCCTGGTCCATGATGGCGCTGAGTTTGGGTGTGACGTAGGTGGCGGTGTCTCCATCGGTGAATCCGATGATGGCCACGTCGTCGGGAATGCGGAGTCCCATTTGCTTGATTGCGTCAAAGGCCGCGTAGGTAATGGTGTCGTTGAAAGCCAGGATGGCGTCTGGGCGCTTTTCGCTGTTTAGCAGTCTGAGCGTGTTGTTGCGTGCCACGTCGAAGTCGATTTTGTCACATATGACCAGGTTCCGGTCGATGGGAATATGGTTTTCGCGCAGAGCCTGCAGATAGCCGTGCTTCCTTCTGCGCACCATGTTGAGCGTGTTGGGTCCCCCGATGAACGCGATGCGCCGTGCCCCCTCCTTGATGAGGTGTTGTGTAGCCTCTTGCGCGGCAACATCCCCGTTGGCCACCACCTGCGACACCTTGTCCTCCAGGCATGTTCTTGCAAAGAACACCAGCGGCATCCCAATCTGTCCGAGTTGTTCGAAGTGCGCGTAGTCCACCGTGTCTTGTGCCAGGCAGGCGATGATGCCCTCGACGTGCAGGTTGAGGAAGTTCTCCACCGCCTTTTCCTCTCGGATGTGACTTTCGTGGCTGTTCGAGCTGATTACGGAGTATCCCTTTTGAGCGGCGTATTCCTCAATGCCGTCGAGCACGGACGAGAAATAGTGTGTCACCAGGTTGGGCACAATCACGCCGATGATGCGTGGCGCCTCCTTGCGTAAGCTTTGTGCGAACGGGTTCGGCCTGTAGTTGAGCTGTTTTGCCAGGTCTTTCACCTTTTCAGTCATTTCCGGCCCCACCTCATGGCTGTTGCGTAGTGCACGGGAAACGGTGGCTATGCTTACTCCGAGCCGCTGCGCTATGTCCTTGAGAGATGTTCTGCGTTGTTTCATAAAATTAGATTCTACATAGATTGTAGCGACAAAGATAGTGCAAATAAGTCAAAGACGCAAACGTTTACGTGTTTTTTTTGACCCCCAAGCATCTTTTTCTTGCATCTTTTTCTTATCTTTGCACCAGAAAGAAACGAGTAATGAATAGTTGATAATAAGTTAGTTAGAAAGTTAACTTGGGGTTGTCGTGAGACAGTTCCAAGTTTTTCTTTTTTGTGGAATGTTTATTGTCGGCTTGTCGGGACGATATTTGAGGTGTCG
>CAYQUN010000006.1:78766-110139 GCA_964420715.1 uncultured Prevotella sp.
GTCGTGATAAGTCTTTTTCATCAGATGTAGTATTCGGCCTCGTCCACGAGTCCGGCCCTTAATGCGTATTTTGTAGCCTCGTGCACGTTGTTCACCCCCAGTTTTCTAAAGATGTTTTTCCGGTGTGTGTTCACCGTGTGGAAGCTTGAGAACCTTTTCTCGGCAATTTCCCGCGTTGTCATTCCCAGTGCGATGTCTTTCAGGATTTCGGTTTCCGTCTTTGTGAGTTTCACCTGTTCCTCTTGTGCCGCCTCTGGCGTGAGGAGCATTTCCGTCATCCGTTGGCAGATGTAGCGCCTTCCCCTTGCGGCAAAGTCGATGGCCTCTTGTATTTCGACCAGTGGCGATTCCTTGAGCACGATGCCGAAGTGCGGGCTGGAAGCGATGATCGTTCGTGCGAAGTCGATGCTGAGGTCGACGCTGAAGATGATCCATTGCGCCTCGTGGAAACGCTCGCTGAGGATAAGCAGCTCGTTGGCGTCGTTGATGTCGAAGAGCGTGTAATCCACAATCACCACCGCCTTTCCGTTGGTCTTGAGCGCGTTGACAAGTTCCGCCTTGTCAGGCGTATACTTATAGTCTGCGTCCGGAATTTTTGAAATCACATAGCACAGTCCTGCGCGAGTGATATCTTGTCGGTCGGCAATGTAGATGTTCATTTCCTTTCGTTCGTTTTATCTTGTGCGTGCAAGCCCGGTCCGGTAGCGATCCAGGCTTAGAAGCTTATGTCGAATCCGAACCTCAGCCCCCATTTGTGCGTGTCCGGATTGTCGAGGTAAGTGATTCTCCGGATGCATTCCACGGTGAAGAACTTGAAGATGTTCCTCACGCCCACCACGGCCTCCCAGTAGGGCTGGTTGGTCATGACGTGTGCACCCTCGGGGAATTGGTATATCTTCTGGCTGCCTTGGTTTTGTGTCAGAGTGGGATTGTTCTTGTTGGTCAGGTTGCCCCAGAGTCCCTTGATGGCGAAATATTCCCGCCATTTCAGTTTTTTTATCATCGGGATTCGGTTCAGGATTTTCCCGTTCATGTCCCAGCATGCCGACCAGAACACCTGCCGGTCGTTCAGGAACTCCCAGTCGCGCATCATGTTGAAGTTGTTCTCGTGTTCGAAGAAGCTCAGGTTGATGGGTGGCAGAAGCAGCATGGGGAAGGGCACCTGGTTCCATTGTGCCTCGGCCTTCACGTGGAAGTCGATGCATCCCCAGCTACCGAGCCATTGCCTCTTGTAGAAGCCCAGTTCGGTGGTGTTGCTTTTGAATTGTCCTCCGAGGAAGTGGTTCATGCCCATGGTGTGGCTGATGTAGACTTCCGGCTGGTCCAAGTTCACGGGGACGCGTTGCTGTTTCGTGTTCACATAGGTCACGTTGGGGTTCCAGTCCAGTCCCAGGCTGACCTCGCCCATTCTGATTTTCTTGATTTCCGTTCCGTCCAGCCTGTAGTAGTGCAGTTCTCCGGCCGTCTCGTTGCTTTCCGTCTTGGCCGAAGCGGTCATGGCCAGTCCACCCTCGGTCTCATAGGTGAAGGCCAGTCGCTGCCGGTTGTAGAAGTACATCTCGTCCTGCGTGGTGGCCCTGATGGTCATGAAGATGTTGTCCTTGTTGTGTTGCAGGTTCTTGTCCGAAGGCGACATCACGTCGTATGTGCTTTCGAAGGAGATGTTTCTCCTTGGGAATTCGAATGGAGCCCGTTTCTTCTTGTTCAGAGCGTAGGTGATGTTGCTTCCGTAATACCATTTCCCGCTCTTTGTTCCATAAGCCCCGTATCCGTCCCAGAACCAGTGCGGATTGAGTTCCGCCGTAGTTCTTCCGGCCAGTCTGAGTCGGATGTTGTCCACATAGTTTTTGCTCAGGAACGTGTTCACTGGTCCCAGGTCGAACTTGCTTTTTCCGTCCTTGGTGCTTGTCTCCGCATAGTTCTCCATGAAGAGTTTCAGTCCTGCGCTCACCCACTTCCATCCTTTCGAGTTCTTCATGCGGTCGATGAAGTTTGCCATTCCCTTCTCGCTCTTGGTGAGTTGCACGTCGCGGAAGTGGTTCCAGTATTCCTCGTCCCGGTTCAAGGCCTCGGCCTCGATGCGCGTCTTCGCCTTTCCCTTGAAGAGCTTGTTCGGCAGGGGCTCGAAGTTGTAGTCCTTGATTCGCGTGTTGCGCACCACGAGCATGTCGGGCAGCAGGTTGACGGCGTGCAGCTCGGCCACCATGTCGTCGCGTGTGAGCACCCATTCGCCATTGTCCAGTTTCGAGAATTCCTGCTCTATTTTCATGTTGTCCACCCAGTTCACGCCGGTTTTCTTCGGCATATACAGGTTACACCTCCTCACGTGTAGCGAGCTGTCGGCCATCACATAGAGTTCGCCTCGGAATCCGAAGTCCTGCGAGTTGGCCGGGATGAACTGGAGGTGATAGCACAAGTCCCGGTCCACGTAGACCGTGTCCTCGATATAGAAGTGGTAGAACGAGACGGCTGTGTTCCCGATGGGCGAGGGGAAGGGGTATTGTAGCAGCCGGATGTAGTCGTCGTAGATGTCCACATCGGTGAAGATGTCCTTCAGCGCGGTGTTGAGCATTTCCCCCGTTTGCAGCACCGAGCCGATGCCCTCGTCCTTCTGTCCCTCCACGATGTTCTTCTCCTCGCGCGGATTTTTCCTATAGATGTGTCGCGTCACCGTTTCCGTCATAGACACGGGCAGCGTGAGCTTGTGGTTCCAGGGCGACACCTCCACCTGGTCGAGCAGGTATTGGCGCCGTTTGAAGTATTTCGAGTCCAGTTGCGAGGGTTTGATGTCGTTCAGCGACATGGTGAGTTTCTGATACTTGTCATACTCGTAATAGTCGTGATTCTCCAGCCTGTTTCTCTTCTTGGCCGCAATGACGCGCCTCATGAGTTCCACGGCGGGGTTGTCCTTGCGCCGGTAGCGGCCGCGCTTTTCGCTCACCACCACCTCGCTCAGGCGCCGGCTTTCTTCCTCCAGCTTCACTTTCATTGAGCCCGGCGTGTCGTGGCCCACGTGGATGGTCACCGTCTTGTATCCAAGCGACGACACCGTAAGCGTCCATCCCTCGTGTCGCGCTATGGAGAATCTGCCTTCCATGTTGCTCGATACGGCTTCATGATGCCCCTTGTAGGCTACTGTGGCATAGGGGACGGCTTCGCCATCGGCGTCTGTCACTTGGCCCGTAAGCTGCTGGGCTGCCGCCTCGGCCACGGCCAAAAGACAAAGGCATGATATGATAAAAAATCTTTTCAATCCTGTTTTAAACATCATTATGGGTATCTCTCACACGACATAATATTGGCGCAAAGGTATACATTATTGTGAAAAGAACGAAAACTTTTTGGATAATTTAATTTTTTCCCTTATTTTTGCAACAATGAACGATTACGGAAACCTCACCGACAAGCGTCCGCCCTTCTTCCCCGTGCTCATAGCCACGGGTCTGGGCAGCGGCTTCTGGCCCTGGGGCCCCGGCACGGCGGGCTCAGTGGCGGCCACCCTTGTGTGGATGTTGCTCACGCTGCTTCCCCTTCCCCCAGTCGGGTTGAGCAGCCTCATGCTGTTGCTTGTGGTGGTGTTCACCATCGTGGGCACGTGGGCCACGGCCCGTCTGCAGCCCTATTGGGGCGACGACCCCTCCCGCGTGGTCGTCGACGAGTGGGTGGGTGTGTGGATACCCCTGAGCCTCCTTCGTCCCACGGACTGGCTTTGGGCGCTTGTAGCCCTGGCGCTTTTCCGCTTTTTCGATATTGTGAAACCTTTGGGCATCAAGGCCCTCGACCGCCGGAAGGGAGCCTTCTGGGTCATGGCCGACGACCTCTTGGGCGGACTCTATGCCGCCGTAGCGCTTGTCCTGGTGCGCATAGCCCTCATCTTGATAACGGCCTGACATGGGAAAGATTCGCCACGAGCTCTGGCTTTTGGGCAAGGCCGAGATGACAGCCGGCGTGGCCAGCATCGTCGACTTCGGCCTGGCCATCGCCCTTTACTATTCCGGCCTGCTCCCCTACAATGCGGCCAACCTCATCGGCGTGATGAGCGGCGGCGTGACCAACTGCGCCCTGAACCACCGCTACGTGTTCACCCACACCACACACTCGCGTGGCGGTGTGGCTTGGCGCTACTTTGTGGTGTGGCTTTTCAGCATGACGTTCAACGGCCTGGGCACCAATCATGTCACCGCGCTTGTGGGCACCCAGTGGTTCCTGGTGGTGAAGTGCTGCATAGCCGTGGTCGTGGCCATCGGTTTCAATTATCCCCTGCAACGAAATTTTGTGTTCAAATGAATTATAGAGACTTCTTTCAGAAAATCATCTACCGCATCATCAACCCCCTCATCCTGGGCATGATTCGTGTAGGCATCACCCCCAACGTCATCACCACCCTCGGTTTCCTGGGCAACTGCGTGGCCACCGCCTTCTTTGTCTGGGCGGCCCGTTGCGCCGGAAGTTCCGCCGAGGCCACTACGGCAATGGGCTGGGGCGGCTTCATCATCATCGCCTCGGGCCTCTTCGACATGATGGACGGCCGGCTGGCCCGGCTCGGCAACATGAGCTCCACGTTCGGAGCCTTGTGGGACTCCACCCTCGACCGCTATTCCGAACTTGTCAGCCTCTTCGGAGTGACGCTCTATTTCTTCTCCCTCGGCGATGCCGGATTTTGGTGGGCGGTGACCGGCTTCCTGGCCATGACGGGCAGCGTGATGGTGAGCTACGTGCGCGCCCGTGCCGAAGGGCTTCGGCTGGAGTGCAAGGTGGGCCTCATGCAGCGGCCCGAGCGCGTGGTGGTGCTGAGCGTGGGCACCATCGTCACCGGCCTCACGGGCTCCTTTTGGCCCACGGCTGTGGCTGTCGGACTCATCGCCCTGCTGGCCAACATCACGGCCTTCTGGCGCCTGGCCTACTGCTACAAGGTGCTTGGCGGAAAGTGACGGGGCGGAGTGGGGCCTCGCTTCATGGAGGAAGCCCCCCTTCCGCAAATGCCGTCGAGCCCTTTCCCCAGGGCCTTCGGAATATGGAAAATGTCATCGTAATTCTGAAAATATTAACATTGTTAAAAGCTCCAACGAGCATGGAGGATCAACTTGAAACGGGCATTCCGCAAGCGAGGAGTGCCCGTTTTTGGGTGGAAAATGGCTCGTTGGGGCCGGGAAAGACCCTTTTCTTGCTACTACGAGGGGCTCTAAAGGGCCAAGTGGGGATGCAAGAACGGCCTTCAGAGCCCCTCACTTGCCCCAAGTAAGGAGCTCTGAAGGCCTCTTTGAGGATTTTCCCGATGTGAAATGCAAGGCTGTTTTGGGTAAGATTCTTGCAATACGCTGATTATTAAGATATTGTGCAAATGGCCGAAAAACAGGCGTGAATTCCTCCAGGAATACGCCTCAAGGGCTTGAAGCCCCTTTTAGGGCACGTGGTTGTCATGATTATTCAGTGAACCTTCGTATTGTTAACATACGTCAAAATGACTTGGAAGAGAAAAAAGTAGCGTGAATTTTGCTAATTTTGCATGCCGGAAAAGATACGGGATAGTGAATCGTCACGGACGATGACCCACGCCATGCCCCCGCCCGGGGCCATGCACGGACGGGGCGCCACCCGCGGTCGTGGGCAAGAAAAAATGTAGGAAAATGGCAAAGGCAAACGAGATTGATATGTTGCACGGCCCGTTGTTGGGCAAGATACTGCGCTACGCCATGCCCTTCGCGCTGAGCAGCGTGATGGAGCAGCTCTTCGTCACCATAGACGTGGCCGTGGTGGGACGGTTCGACTCCAGCGAGGCGCTGGCTGCCGTGGGAGCCAACACGTTCCTCATCAATCTCTTCATCAACCTCTTCGTGGGTGTCTCGCTCGGAGCCAACGTGGTGCTGAGCAATCACATCGGGCAGGGCGACTTCCGGCGGGTGCGGCGCGCGGTGTCCACCACGGCCGCCCTATCGCTCATCGCGGGATTCCTGTTGCTCGTCATCGGCCTGCTCACGGCCCGCCCCATCCTCGCCCTCATGGGCACTCCGCCCGAGATTCTCGACCAGGCCGTCCTCTTCCTGCAAGTCTACTTCCTCGGCTCGCCCTTCTTCATGGCCTATAACTTTGGCGCTTCGGTGCTCCGGAGCAAGGGCGACACGAGGCGCCCGCTGGTGATCTTGCTTGTGGGCGGCATCATCAACACGGGGCTGACACTGCTTTTCGTGGTCGGCTTCGATACGGGCGTGGCCGGTGTCGCCGCCGCTACTGATGCGGCCTACCTCTTCAGCGCCTGCGCCGTGGTGCGGCTCCTCCATCGCGAGACCGGCCCCTTGCGGCTGCGCTTCGGCCGTATAGGCCTCGACCGCACCGAGGTGGGGCTCATCCTGCGCATTGGCGTGCCCGCGGGACTGCAAGGCATGGTGTTCTCGTTCAGCAACATTTTCGTGCAGACGGCCATCAACGCGTATGGCGCAGCCGCCATAGCCGGCGCGTCGGTCTCGCAAATGTTCGATGCCTATTGCTATTTCCTGCTCTCGGCTTTTTGCGGGGCCGCGATGACGTTTGTCGGCCAGAATTATGGCGCGGGCCAGAACGCGCGTTGCCGCCGCATCTTCTGGATATGCCTGGCTTGTGGCGCCGGCTCGTGCATGGCGGCCAATGTGCTCATAGCCGCATGCCTGAAACCCGTCCTCGCCCTTTTCACCACCGACGCCGCCGTGGTCCGCTTTGCCACCGAGCGCACCTATGCCGTGCTCGTCTTCCAGTGGATAGCCGCCTTCTACGAGGTGCCCGCGGCGTCAATGCGTGGCTTCGGCCACTCGCTGGAACCCGCCCTGCTCACCATCTTCGGCACGTGCGTGCTCCGCCTGGCGTGGATATTCCTGCTCACGCCGGTGTGGCCCGGCTTCGGCCATCTCATGCTGTGCTATCCCGTGTCCTGGGTGCTCACGAGCGTTTTCGTGGGCATACTCTTCGTCCGCCTGTGGCGCAGCGAGCTCCGCGTGGCCCCCGTGGCGTGAGTGGAGTGGGGCGGCTAGGGCTCGCGGAACACGAAGTAGACGGCCGCCACCAGGCAGAGGAAGGCCAGGGCGTGGTTCCAGCGCAGGCTCTCGCCTTGAAAGAGCATGTTGGCGATGACGGCGAAGACGATGAGCGAGACGCACTCCTGCACCACCTTGAGCTGCATCAGCGAGAACGGTCCGCCGTTGCCCATGAAGCCGATGCGGTTGGCCGGCACCTGGCAGCAGTATTCGAAAAAGGCTATCGACCAGGAGAAGACGATGACGCCCAGCAGGGGCCAGTTCTTGCTCACGCCCGTTTCCTGAAGTTTGAGGTGGCCATACCAGGCCAGGGTCATAAAGATGTTGCTCGCCACGAGGAGCAACACGGTGTAGAGTGCTTTCATGCTTTGTCCTCCATACGTGTTTGTAGTTGGGTTGATTTGAGTGTTCTCATGAGTCCGGATTCATACGTGCATCAAGTCGCTCATGATGTCGTCGCTCACATAGAGTCCTTTCCGTGTGAGCGTGAGCCTTCCGTCGTTGAGCGCCATCAGTCCGCGCCGGATGTGCGGACGTGCCATGTCGAGCAGGTATTGGTGGAGTGGGGCGCCATATTCGGCCCGCATCTGCGCCATGTCGATGCCCTCGCGGGTGCGTAGGGCCGTGGTGATGAGGTCGTCGTAACGCGTGTCCAGGTCGAGCGTCTCGTGTCCGGCCACGCGCTCGCCCCGCTCCATGCCCTCCATGTAGGCGCGGATGTCGGCCACGTTCCAGCTTCGTTCCACCTTATTATAAGAGTGTGCCGCCGCCCCGATGCCCACATAGGGCACCCCGTGCCAGTAGCTGCTGTTGTGGCGGGAGCGGAACCCCGGCCGTGCGAAGTTGCTGATTTCATAGTGCTCATAGCCCGCCGCGGTGAGCAGGTCGATGAGGCGGTCGTACATGGCGCGCGACTCTTCCTCGCCGGTTTCCACGATTTCGCCCCGCCTGAGCTTGTCGTAGAGCGGCGTGCCCTCCTCGTACATCAGGCTGTAGGCCGAGATGTGTTGCGGGCCCAGGGCCAGCGCCGTCCGCAAGTCCTCTTCCCATTGGGCCGTTGTCTCGCCGGGAAAGCCGAACATCAAGTCGATGCTGATGTTGCCGATGCCCGCCGCGCGAAGCCGTTGCACCGCCGCGACGGCCTCTTCGGCCGTGTGACGTCGGTGGAGGAGCCTGAGGCGGCGGTCGTCGAAGGTCTGCACGCCCATGGACACCCGGTTCACGCCCATGCCCGCCAGCGCTCCCGCAAGGTCGGGGGTGACGTCGTCGGGATTGCACTCCACGGTGACTTCCATGCCCTGGCGGCCGAGAGGCGACGCCGAGTGGGCCGCGATGGCGCCGAAGAGCGTGGACAGGCCGTCGGCACCAAGCTGGCTCGGCGTGCCCCCGCCCACGTAGACGGTGCTCAGACCGGCGGGTTCGGGCAGGCGCAGGTCCAGTTCGCGGCATAGCGCTTCCACATAGCGCCGGCGCCATTCCAGACGGGTGGTGCTGTAGAAGCCGCAATACACGCAACGGCTCGCACAAAAGGGGATGTGAACGTATAATCCTTTCATTTTGGTGCAAAAATACTAATATGTTTTAAAATATAAGCAATTTCCATGTCATTCTTTTGCAAATGTCGAGGAAAATGACTAACTTAGTCGGCGGTTTTGTGGAGGAAACGTCCGCCAGCCCTTTTTGACAATATATTATTATTACCTAAAATCTATATCGTTTATGAGAGTATATCAGACGAGTGAAATCAAAAACATCGCGCTCATCGGCGCCTCAGGTAGCGGCAAGACCACGCTTGCCGAGAGTATGCTGTATGAAGCTGGCGTAATCAAGCGCCGCGGTTCCGTGGAAGGCAAAAACACCGTGAGCGACTATTTCCCCGTAGAATTGGAATATGGATACTCGGTCTTCCCCACGGTCTTCCATGTGGAATGGAACAACAAGAAGCTGAATATCATCGATTGCCCGGGTGCGGACGACTTCGTGGGCGGAGCCATCACCTCTCTCAACGTCACTGACACGGCCGTGATCCTCATCAACGGGCAATACGGTCCCGAGGTGGGCACGCAGAACAACTTCCGATATACCGAAAAACTGAAGAAACCTGTCATCTTCCTCGTAAACCAGTTGGATTCGGAGAAGTGTGACTTCGACAATATCATGTCGAGCATGAAGGACATCTATGGATCGAAGTGCGTGCAGATTCAGTATCCTGTGCAGACCGGCCCCGACTTCCATGAAATCATCGACGTGCTCATCATGAAGAAACTCTCGTGGGGACCTGACGGTGGCGCTCCCAAGCGTGAGGACATTCCCGAAAGCGAGATGGAGAAGGCCATGGAGCTGCACGCCGCCCTGGTGGAGGCTGCCGCCGAGAACGACGAGGGACTGATGGAGAAGTTCTTCGAGTTCGAGTCGCTTTCCGAGGACGAGATGCGCGAGGGTATCCGCAAGGGACTCGTGACGAGAAACATCTTCCCGGTGTTCTGTGTCGACGCACACAAGGATATGGGCGTGCAGCGACTCATGGAATTCCTGGGCAACGTGGTGCCCTTCGTGAGCGAGATGCCCAAGGTGCACAACACGCGGGGCGAGGAAGTCACACCCGATTCTAACGGACCCGAGAGCCTCTATTTCTTCAAGACGGGCATGGAGCCGCACATCGGCGAGGTGTCTTACTTCAAGGTGATGAGCGGATCGGTGAAGGCGGGAGACGACCTGACCAATGCCGACCGGGGAAGCAAGGAGCGCCTGGGACAGATTTACGTTTGCGCCGGAGCCAACCGCTTGCCCGTGGACCAGCTCAATGCCGGCGACATCGGGTGCACGGTGAAGCTGAAGGACGTGAAGACGGGCAACACGCTCGACGGAAAGGATTGCGACTACAGGTTTGATTTCATCAAATATCCTAATTCGAAATACTCGCGGGCCATCAAGCCCAAGAATCCGCAGGACATGGAGAAACTCATGGCCGCTATGCTGAAGATGAGGCAGGAGGATCCCACATGGGTGGTGGAGAACTCGAAAGAGCTGCACCAGACCATCGTGCACGGACAGGGCGAGTTCCACCTGCGCACGCTGAAATGGCGCTTGGAGAACAATGAGAAGCTGCAGGTGGAGTTTGATGAGCCGCGGATTCCCTATCGCGAAACCATCACCAAAAAGGCCAGGGCCACCTATCGCCACAAGAAGCAGAGCGGTGGAGCCGGACAGTTCGGCGAGGTGTCGCTCATCATCGAGCCGTATGCCGAGGGCATGCCCGATCCGACGACATACAGCTTTGCGGGACAGGAGTTCAAGATGAATATCAAGAGCCGGGAGGAACGCGACCTGCCATGGGGTGGAAAACTGGTCTTCCTGAACTCGGTGGTCGGTGGAGCCATTGACCAGAGATTCATGCCGGCCATCCTCCAGGGCGTGATGGAGTGCATGGAGCGCGGACCGCTCACGGGCAGCTATGCCCGCGACGTGCGCGTGGTGGTGTATGATGGCAAGATGCACCCCGTCGACAGCAACGAGCTCTCTTTCAAGTTGGCCGCACGGCATGCCTTCAGCGATGCGTTCAAGGAGGCTGGCCCGAAGATTCTTGAGCCCATCTATGACCTTGAGGTCTATGTGCCCGCCGATTTCATGGGCGACGTGATGAGCGACCTGCAGGGACGCCGCGCGCTCATCATGGGTATGGACAGCGAGGCCGGATACCAGAAGCTGCAGGCCAAGATTCCTCAGAAGGAACTTTCCAATTATAGCATCTCGTTGAGCTCGCTCACGGGAGGACGGGCCAGCTTCACCACGAAGTTCGCCAGCTACGAGCTCGTGCCCAACGAAATGCAAACGAAACTCATCGCCGAGCACGAGGCCGAACTGGCCAAAGAGGCTGACGACTGATGGCCGCTTGGCGCGGGGAGGGGCATGGAGCGCGGACGCTCTCGGTGACCACCCGCCCGGCTGGGCCGCAACGGCCGAATCCGACTTGCGTCCCCGAACCATTCCTGTGGATTGGTTCGGGGATGTGTATATAAAATAGGTGACTACTCCGGAAAGGGGCGTCCGAGCCTCATAGGGAGAGGGCGGGTAGACGGGATGTCCGCTTTAAATTTTGTTTTTTGCCCGCTTTGTGTTACCTTTGCACCATCAACCAACACAAACATGATATGAAGAATATTGTTTTACTGGTCTGTGACCAGTTTCCAGGCATCCTCACTCCCGACATTCCCAACTATGAGTCGATGTTCATCAACGTCTTCCAGAAGGCAGGCTATACGGGCGGATTCCAGGTGTTGCAAGCCTGGAAGGGCGAATTGCCGGTGCAATTGTCGGAAGACGACGTTTATTTGATTACGGGAAGCCAGGCCTCGGCCTATGACGACACGGTGTGGGTGAAAGGCTTGCTTGAGTGGATAGGGACGGCTTTCCGTCAGGGTGCGCGCCTGACGGGCGTCTGCTTCGGCCACCAGGCCATAGCACAGGCGTTGGGCGGACGCGTCGTGGCTTCGTCCAAAGGATGGGACGTGGGGCTGAGGCCCTCGCTCATGAAGGACGAGTTGGGGCGTGTGCTCTTGCGCGACAACGGGTTCTCGCTTGTTTATAACCATCACGACCTGGTGACGAGATTGCCACACTCGGCTGCCTGCGTGAGCGGGAGTGAGTGCTGCGCCATCGACAGCTTCCGCGTCGGCCGGCAAGTCATCACGCTACAAGGCCATCCGGAGTTCACAACGCCTTTCATCCGGCATTGGATTGAGGACTGTGCGCCCGACGAACCGGAACGGATTAAGAAAAACGCGCTGGCCTCGTTGGCGCAGGGCAAGAACGATGGCGTGAGAATGGCCGAGTTCCTGCTTGACTTCTTTGCTTAGCCGGCATCGCCGCCGGGCGTAGGCCCTTGGCGGTGGCGGCGTGCAGGCCAGGCCCCGGCCTGGGTTTGAGCAGAAGATTGAACATAGGCTGAATTGAGAGTTTGAAGGGGATGTTCTGTATTTGTATATGTTTAGTCAAAATCAATTAAAATAGTTAATTTGATTAAAATAGCGGTGAATAATTAACTTTTATGTGTTAAACAATTAAGATTTTTGCTATCTTTGTTGCCATGAAAAAGAAGACGATTTGGACGATAGCAATCATCATGGGCCTCTCGTTTCTGGCTTTGCTCTCGCTCCAATTGAAGTATATTCGGGCCATGGCCGAGATGAAGAAGGAGCAGTTTGACGAGTCGGTCAACCGCGCCCTTTATCAGGCGTCACGTAATTTGGAGCTCAACGAAACCCTGCGTTATCTGGAGAAGGATGTCAACGAGACCGAACGGCGCGCTCAATATACGGATTCCGCCGGTACGCGTTCGGGGAATCCCGGCGACGGAACCGTGCAGCACTCACACCAGTATTCGGTGACGGGGAAGGATGGTACGGTGTATTCTTCTTTCGAGTTGAAGACAATCACAATGAAACCCTCGCAGACGCCTAAGGCCATGATTCTTAGAAGCGACCGCAATTCAATCTCGGCAGCGCAGAAATCCATGCAGGAAATTGTGAAAAACCGATACGTCTACCAAAAGGCTCTGCTCGAGGAGGTGGTCTATTCCATTCTTTATTCGGCCTCTGACAAACCACTCAAGGAACGTATCAACTTCAAACTGCTCGACCAGGACCTGAAGGCCGAACTGCTGAACAACGGTATCAACATTCCCTACCACTTCACGGTGAGCACGCAGGACGGGCGGGAAGTATACCGCTGTCCGGACTATACCGAGGATGGCGAGGAGAATACTTATTCACAAGTGCTGTTCAGAAACGACCCGCAGTCGAAGATGGGGGTGGTGAAGGTGCACTTCCCCGATATGAACAGCTATATTTTCTCGTCGGTGAGATTCATGATTCCCAGTACCATCTTTACCGTCGTGCTGCTTGTGACGTTCATCTTCACCATTGTGATTATCTTCAGGCAGAAACGCTATTCTGAAATTAAGAACGACTTCATCAACAATATGACGCATGAGTTGAAAACCCCAATTGCCAGTATCTCGCTGGCTGCACAAATGCTCAACGACCCGGCCGTGGGCAAGAGCGAGCAGATGATGAAGCATCTGGGGAGGGTCATCAACGACGAGTCTAAACGCTTGCGATTCCTCGTGGAGAAGGTGTTGCAGATGAGTATGTACGACAGAAAGAAGGCCGTATTGAAAAAACGTGAGGTCGACTTGAACGAAATGGTGGAGACCATCGGCAATTCCTTTACCTTGCGCGTTGAGCATACGGGTGGAAAGGTGTTCATTGATATCGAGGCCGTAGATTCTACAATCTATGTCGACGAGATGCATTTCCAAAATGTTATCTTTAATCTGCTCGATAATGCCGTGAAATACCGCAAGCCTGACAAGCCTCTGAACGTTTATCTGAAAACGTGGAACGATGGGAAGATGGTGTGCTTGTCGGTGCGCGATACCGGAATGGGCATCAAAAAGGAAAACTTGAAAAAGGTGTTCGAGAAGTTCTACCGGGTTCATACGGGAAATGTGCACGACGTGAAGGGATTCGGACTTGGGCTGGCTTATGTGAGGAAAATGGTGGACTTGCACGATGGCGACATCCACGTGGACAGCGAATATGGAAAGGGAACTACCTTTACCATACGGATTCCATTCATTGACAACGATTGAGTGACAACAAAAAATAAACTAAAAATAAAACGAGTATGGACGAAAAAGTGAAAATTCTGCTTTGCGAGGACGACGAGAACCTCGGAATGTTGCTGCGTGAATACTTGCAGGCCAAGGGCTACCAAGCCACTCTCTGCCCTGATGGCGAGGTGGGCTACAAAGAGTTCTTGAAAGACAAGTTTGACATCTGCGTGCTCGATGTGATGATGCCGAAGAAGGATGGCTTCACCTTGGCACAGGAAATCAGGCAGGCCAATGCTGAAATCCCTATCATCTTCCTCACGGCGAAGACCCTGAAAGACGATATCCTTGAGGGATTCAAAATCGGTGCCGACGACTACATCACCAAGCCGTTCTCCATGGAAGAGCTCGTGTTGCGTATTGAGGCCATTCTCAGACGTGTGCGCGGAAAGAAGAACAAGGAGTCGACGCTCTATCACATCGGGCGTTTCACCTTTGATACGCAAAAGCAATTGCTTACCATTGGCGACAAGCAGACCAAACTCACCACCAAGGAGAACGAACTCCTGGCGCTGCTTTGCTCGCACGCCAACGAAATCTTGCAGCGTGACTTCGCTCTGAAAACTATTTGGATTGATGACAATTACTTTAATGCACGCTCTATGGATGTGTATATCACCAAGTTGCGGAAGCATTTGAAGGATGATGACCAGATTGAAATCATCAACATCCACGGAAAGGGTTACAAACTCATCGTGCCTGAGGAAGAGTAATAGTCAGAGCGCTTTCAGGACAGCTATGTCCCACAATGTAATTCCTCCGGAGTGGATGTGATGGCACATTCCGGAGGAGTCGCGTTTGCGAGAGGGACGGCTTCCGGGGCCACTTCTAGGAGCCGGCTGCGTCATGGTCGCATGGGACTATGATGCGCTTTCCCTCTTGATGCCGTAGACATAGGCCGCTATGCCTAGAACCACAAACAGCAGGCCCACAAAGAGAATTGTGTTTGATGTCAGCGAAGCTACGAACGAAAACACCAGCAAAAGTACGCCCAGCACGACAAACGCTATGCCTGTGGTCGAAGTGATATGCCGTTTCACGGGCTCTGTATTGATGCGGTGAAGTTTGAATTGTGCCATCTTATATTCCTTTTTCTGCAAATATACGAAAAATAATTTGGTTAATCAAGAAAAAAGCCGTACTTTTGCACCGCAATTTGCCGGAAAATGCGAAAGTACTTGAAAGGCAATGCGTTAAAACATAATAATATTTAATTTCAAAACGTAGTATGAATCAATACGAAACCGTTTTCATTTTGACTCCCGTTTTGTCTGATGAACAGATGAAGGAAACGGTCGCTAAATTCAAGAAACTGCTCACCGACAAGGGTGCTGAGATTTTGAACGAAGAGGCCTGGGGACTGAAGAAACTGGCTTACAACATCCAGAAGAAGTCGACGGGCTTTTACTGCCTGATCGAGTTCAAGGCAGAGCCGTCCGTTGTTGACTCCCTCGAGACCGGCTTCCGCCGTGACGAGAAGGTCATTCGTTACATCACTGTGAAGCTCGACAAATATGCTGCAGCATATGCAGAGAAGCGTCGCAACAAACTTGGTAAAAAGGAGGACTAAATTATGGCAGAGCAGAAATCAGAAATCCGTTATTTGACCGCTCCTTCTATCGACACGAAGAAGAAGAAGTATTGCCGTTTCAAGAAGAGCGGCATCAGGTATATCGACTATAAGGATCCCGAGTTCCTGAAGAAGTTTCTCAATGAGCAGGGCAAGATTCTTCCCCGTCGCATCACTGGAACGTCGCTGAAGTACCAGCGTCGTGTGGCTCAAGCCATCAAGCGTGCACGCCAGATTGCGCTGCTTCCTTATGTAACCGATTTGATGAAGTAATTAAAAAGGAGGTAACACAATGGAAATCATTCTCAAAGAAGATATTATCGGACTCGGATACAAGAACGACATTGTCAATGTGAAAAGCGGATATGGCCGCAACTACCTTATCCCAAAGGGTAAGGGTGTGATTGCTTCGGCCAGCGCCAAGAAGCAGTTGGCTGAAACTCTGAAGCAGCAGGCTTCCAAGTTGGCCGCTCTCAAGGCTGAGGCTGAGAAGAAGGGCGAGGCCCTGAAGGATGTTGTCATCGAGGTGGCTGCCAAGGTGGCCGCTACGGGTCAGCTCTACGGATCGGTCAACGCTGCTACGGTGGCAGACGAACTCTCAAAGAAGGGCTTTGACATTGATCGCAAGATTATCACCATGAAGGATATCAAGCGCGTGGGCGAATACGAGGCTACCGTGCATTTCCACAAGGAAGTGGAAGTGAAGATTCCCGTGAAGGTGATGGCCGAGGAGCCCAAGGTTGAGGCTCCCGCCGAGGTTCAGGCCGAACCTGCAGCTGCTCCTGCTGAGGAGGCTCCCGTAAAAGAAGCTCCCAAGGCAGAGGAAGAGGAGGCTCCCGCCGAGGCTTAAACTTGTCGTGAGTTGCTTGGAAAAGGCAATTATTGCACTGTAAAGCAAATCTTTATACGTAAATCCCGAACGTCGTGAATGCGGCTTCGGGATTTTTTTGTTTTTCTGAAACCATAGGTATGTAGCCAATCGTCGTTGTGGTGTAGTCCGGCCGACCCTTTTTGGGGGAGGCCAAATGGAATGCGAGGCGCTATGGTGCGGACCCATTCCGGATCTGCGTTCATGCAGGTCAGGCTGTCTAAGAAGGCGAATTGTCTGTTCCAAACCTCTTTCAAGGCTCATTTTGTCAATTGGCTCTCGAAGCGGAATGAATTCTTTCTTGAGGGCGGAAATAATCAATATTTGCTACTCTTTTCTTGGAAATCCAAGGATTTTTATTTTGTAATGTCTCTAAATAACATTAACTTTGCATTCTGAAAGACAATTCTTTATATAAAACGATTCAAGATATGAAAGCTTTTGTATTTCCCGGACAGGGAGCACAGTTCGTAGGCATGGGAAAAGATCTCTATGAGAACAATCCCAAGGGCAAGGAACTATTCGACAAGGCCGATGAGATTCTCGGCTTCAAGATTACTGACATCATGTTTTCCGGTACCGACGAACAGCTCAAGGAGACCAAGGTGACGCAACCCGCAGTATTCCTGCACAGCGTTATTTCAGCCCTTTGTGCGGGCGAAGCCTTCCAACCCGATATGGTGGCTGGTCACTCGCTGGGCGAATTGTCGGCCCTTGTTGCCGCAGGCGCCCTCAGCTTCGAGGATGGTTTGAAACTTGTGGCAGCTCGTGCCAATGCCATGCAGAAGGCTTGCGAGGCCCATCCTGGTACCATGGCAGCCATCATTGGCTTGCCCGACGAGAAGATAGAGGAGGTTTGCCGCGAGGTATCTACCGAGGGCGACGAGGTGGTTCCGGCCAACTATAACTGTCCCGGCCAGCTTGTCATCTCCGGAAATACCGACGCTATCAACCGGGCTTGCGAAGCCTTGAAGGCCGCCGGAGCCAAGCGCGCGTTGCCCTTGCGCGTTGGAGGCGCTTTCCATTCGCCTCTGATGCAGCCTGCCAAGGAAGAACTGGAGAAGGCTATCGAACTCACCGAGTTCCATACACCCCAGTGCCCTGTCTACCAGAATGTGGATGCACAACCCCACACCGACCCTTCGGAAATCAAGGCGAACCTCATTGCTCAGCTTACGAGCAGCGTGCGGTGGACCAAGAGCGTGCAGAACATGATTGCGGCCGGAGCCGACGAGTTTGTTGAGTGTGGCCCAGGGAAAGCCCTTCGCGGCATGATTGCACGCATTGACAAGACCGTTAAGGCGTGTGGTCTAGATGAATAAGAAAATCAACATCTATCAGGTGTTGCCCCGTTTGTTCGGCAATCGTAACCTCACGCGCAAGGCCTGGGGTACGATTGCCGAAAATGGTTGTGGCAAGTTTTCACGGTTTGACGATGATGTGCTTCAGCGCATTCATGCCATGGGCATCACCCACGTTTGGTATACGGGCGTGATTCGTCACGCTACAGTCACCGACTATACGGCTTACGGCATTCCCAAACAGCACCCCCAGGTGGTGAAGGGAATGGCCGGATCGCCTTATTCCATTACCGATTATTATGATGTTGACCCTGATTTGGCCGACAATCCGCAAACCCGCATGGCCGAATTGGAGGATCTCATTGCCCGTACGCATCGTGCGGGGATGAAAGTGATTCTTGATTTTGTTCCTAATCATGTGGCACGAGAGTATCGGAGTGTGGCCAAGCCGACCGGGGTGCGTGACTTGGGTGAGGACGACGACTCTAATCTTAATTTTTCCACGAACAATAATTTCTACTATTGTTGGGGCCTTCCGCTCGATTTGGGTGGTGTGTCACTGAGCGAGGAAGAACGCCGGTTTGTTGATTCGCCATATACCGAAGTGCCGGCCAAGGCCACGGGAAATGACCGGTTCACCAATCGTCCCGATCAGAACGACTGGTATGAGACCGTGAAACTCAACTATGGTGTGGATTATTGCGACGCCGGGGGGCGGAGCGAGCATTTCTTCCCTGTTCCCAGTACGTGGACGAAGATGACCGACATCCTCCTCTTCTGGGCCTCTAAAGGCATTGACGGGTTCCGTTGCGACATGGCCGAGATGGTGCCGTCTGCCTTTTGGGACTATGCCACCAAGGCCGTGAAGAAGAATTACCCAGGGCTGGTATTCATAGGCGAAGTATACGATCCCAAGCAGTATCGCGCCTATGTGTCTTCGGGCTTCGATTATCTCTATGACAAGGTGGGCATGTACGACTGTCTGCGTTCCGTGGTATGTGGCGAACGTCCTGCGTCGGACATCACTTCCGAGTGGCAATCCACTGATGACATTCATGACCACATGCTCTATTTCTTAGAGAATCATGATGAGCAGCGCGTGGCTAGCGACTTCTTTGTAGGCGAAGGCCGCAAAGCCATTCCGGCTGTCATTGTCTCGGCTTTGCTTCGTGGCAATCCCTTCATGCTATACAGCGGGCAGGAATTCGGTGAGCGGGGCATGGATTGTGAGGGATTCAGCGGGTGCGACGGGCGTACGTCCATCTTTGACTATTGGGCTCCCGACACGCTTTCCCGTGCCTATGCCGACCGTTCCCGGCTCACGCCAGAAGAGCGGCAGCTGGCAGTAACCTATCGCAACATTCTTAATATCGGTGTGCGCGAACATGCCGTTGGCGAGGGCGAATTCTTTGATTTGATGTATGTCAACCCTGCCAGTGCCGACTTCAATCCCCGTTCACATTATGTCTTCCTGCGCAAGAAGGGCCCCGAGGTGCTTTTGGTGGCAGTCAATTTCTCGGGCGAGCCGGCCAAGGTGAAGGTCCGTATTCCCGCCCATGCATTTGATTATTTGCAATTGCCTCAAAAGCTGGTGGGTGCCACCGACCTGCTCACAGGTGACAGGGAGTCGTTCCAGCTTGTCAGAGACGGTTGTTTGGGCATGACACTAGAGCCTTACAATGGCCGCATATATAAATTCAATGTGATGACGACTGAGAAAGGATACGTGCTCAACGAGCACAACAAGGACGAGTTTCCACCCGCTCACACTGCCGAGCATTTGCTCAATCAGCTCATGATTCGTATGTTCGGATGCGGGCGGAGCAACAATGCCCACATCGAACGTAAGAAAAGCAAAATCAGTTATGTGCTCGACCATAAGCCGTCTCGTCAAGAGGAGAAGGCCATAGAGCGCGAGATGAACCGTCTGATAGATGCCGATATGGAGGTGAGCTACGAGTATGTTGACCGCGACCATGTGCCGGCCGACGTCAGTTTAGACCGCTTGCCCGGCGACGCCGGCCAGATGTTGCGCCTTGTCCGCATTGGCGATTATGACGTCTGCCCCTGTGTTGGCAAGCATGTTCGTTCTACATCGCAAATAGGGCGGTTCGAGCTCTTGGGCACCAATTGGGACGAATCCACGCACACCTTCCGCATCCGCTTCAAGGTGCACCCTTGGGCTTGAGCGTGTAGCGTCCCGTTCCGGTCTTGCGACTGAAGTGTTTTTATCGTCCTTGTGCGGTCAGCCTGCCATGCGGTATGTGTAGAACGTCAGGGCAAGAAAAAAGAGAGCTCGACGCCATTTGTGCGTTGGGCTCTCTTTGTCTTTAGGCACTTTCTTCTTTTCGGACGGCCTGGTGTGTTCCTCGCCAGGGTAGGGTCCGTTCTCTTGTGAAGCCTTGTTTCCCCTTATTTGGTTTCCTGTTCCTCTTTCATATCGATGAACTGCTTCTTGCTATCGTAGAATTCGTATTGCAGGAACGCCAGTTTTTGTGAAGGAATCACATGCACGCCGAATCCGTATTTCATCTGCCATTTGCGTTTCAGCGAGACGACCCCCTGGTTGATGTATGCGGCAACGTAGGGGTGGACGTGCAGGTAGAACTTCTTGATGCCGATTTTGTTCACCAGTTTGTCTATTTTCCGTTCAAGCTGGTCGGTGAAGAGAATGCTCGACTTGATCTTTCCAGTTCCGTTGCAGGTAGGGCAGGTTTCCTCCACGTTTACGTCCATGGCGGGTCTCACCCTTTGCCTTGTGATTTGCATTAGTCCGAATTTGCTCAATGGAAGGATGTTGTGTTTTGCCCGGTCTTTCTGCATGTCCTTGCACATCCGTTCGTAGAGCATCTGCCGGTCTTCGGCCAGGTTCATGTCGATGAAGTCCACCACGATGATACCTCCCATGTCCCTCAGGCGCAGTTGTCGTGCCAGTTCGTCGGCGGCGCCGAGGTTCACGTCCAGCGCGTTGGCCTCCTGTCCCTTTTCCCTAGTCCGGTTTCCGCTGTTTACGTCGACCACGTGCAAGGCTTCGGTGTGCTCGATAATCAAGTAGGCGCCGTGCTTGTAGTTCACGGTTCTTCCGAAGCTTGATTTGATTTGCTTCGTCACGTTGAAGTTGTCGAAGATGGGCACCTTGCCATTGTAGAGTTTGACGATGTCGGCCTTGTCGGGTGCAATGAGCGTGACGTAGTTTTTCACGGCCTTCATCACGCTCTCGTCGTTCACGTAGATGTTGGAGTATGAGGGGTTGAAGAGGTCGCGGATCATGGCCACGGCCCTTCCAGATTCCTCATAGACCATTTGTGGCCGCTGTTGCGTCTTTTGCACTTTCACGATGGCGTCTTCCCATCGTTTGTTGAGCACCTTCAGTTCCTCGTCGAGTTCGTCGATTCTTTTTCCCTCGGCCGCAGTTCTGACGATCACCCCGCAGTTTTTCGGTTTGATGCTGTGGATGACTTGTTTTAGTCTGGATCGTTCGGCGCTGCTTTTGATTTTGGTCGATACCGACACTTTGTCCCCGAATGGCATGAGCACCAAGTACCTTCCAGCAAACGAGATTTCTCCCGTGAGTCGTGGTCCCTTGGTTGAAATGGGTTCTTTTACGATTTGCACGAGCACGTCCTGTCCCGGCTGCAGCACTTGCGGGATGTTACCGTCTTTTTGCAGTTCGGGCAGGTGTGATGCTTTGGCGAAGGGATAAAGTTTCTTGCGGTCGCTTTCAACTTGTTTGATGTATTTCTGGAAGGAAGCGAAGTGGCTTCCCAAGTCGAGATAGTGAAGAAAGGCATCGCGCTCGTACCCGACGTCGACGAAGCTGGCGTTGAGTCCCGGCATCAGTTTTTTCACTTTTGCCACATAGATGTTTCCCACGGAAAAGGAGGCCTCTCTAGGCTCGTTCTGGTATTCCACGAGCTGTTTGTCTTCGAGCAGTGCAATCGAGATTTCCTTGGGCTGGACATCGATGATAAGTTCGCTTGTCATTTCTTGTGTGCTTAGTTCGTTTCAATGAAAAAGGGCATACCGGCTTTCCTGTAGAAAGCCGGCATACCCGCAGTCCACGAATAGACTGGCGAGCAAGTTTTACTTGCTCTTATGTCTGTTCTTGCGCAGTCTCTTCTTACGCTTGTGGGTGGCCATTTTGTGCCCCTTCTTTTTCTTTCCGTTTGGCATAATCGTTAAATTTAATTATATGGTATGTTAATTTGTAAATCCGTGTTTAGCCTATTCTTCGGTGACGGTGACGTCTCCTTTCATCTGGTCGACGAATGATTTGGCAGGCTTGAAGTTTGGCAGGTCGTGTGCACTGATCTTAAGGGAGGTGTTCTTTGAGATGTTACGTGCGGTCTTGGCGGCGCGGTGCTTGATGTTGAAGCTTCCGAATCCTCGCAGATAGACATTCTCGTGTCTGTTGAGCAGGCTGTCCTTCACTTCTGCCATGAAAGCCTCAACGACGGCACCCACCTCTTTTTTCGACATTCCCGTTTTGTCGGAAATGATGCTGATGATTTCTGCTTTGGTCATTGCTATTTCTCTTTTTATCTTCTTTATTACTCAATCGGTGTGCAAAGATACAAGTTTTTATTGAGAAACAAAAATCTTCATACACTTTTTTAACTATCTTGGCCTAGTTTTCAACTCACTGTAAGTGAACGACTTCTTGTGGGTGCCTCTTGGAGTGCTGATTCCGAAAAAGGCGGAAAAGTTTGGTTCGTCCGAATTTATTTCCTATTTTTGTAGCGTAAATGCGATATTGATGATGAAAGCGTCCACCCGTCTGTTCGGCCTACTGGCTTTCTTGTTGGTGCTCCCGTTGGCCTTGCGCGCCACCGTGTGGAGTGCTGGCAATGTGCCCATTCCCTATTTGAAAGACTACACGCAGCATGTTTCCGATCCCGACGGCGTGCTTGACCGTTCCGACCTCGACTCGGCCAATTTCTATCTGGGCCGGCTCGAGCAGCAATTGGGCGTGCAGTCGGTGGTGGTCATCGCCGACAGTGTTGCCGACGACGATTGCTTCCGCATGGCACAAGACGTGGGCAACCGTTACGGCGTGGGCACCCAGAAGGACCGCAACGGCCTGGTGGTGGTCATCTCGCTCTCGGCCCGGAAGTATTTCATCGCTCCCGGACAGGGACTCGAGGGCACCCTCACCGATGTGGATTGCGCCCATATCGGGCGTTACTGCTTTGGCCGCGTCATGCGCCAGGAAGGTCCCGGCAAGGCCGTCGTGGCCCTGAGCAAGTCCCTATATAATAAGGTGAAGAGCGGAAACACCGGCTTTGAGGCCATCGACGCTCCGGAGGAGTCGCTCACATCAGGCGACGTGGCGATGCTCATAATCTTGTTGCTGTGCTTCATTCCTCCGATTGTGGCCTTGGTGAAATGGCTCTTCGGCGGTCCCGGCTCCGGATCGGGCACCCATCGCCGCAACGACGACGACTTCACCCTGCCTCCCTTCATCTTCGGCGGAGGAGGCTCGCTGGGCGGTGGCGGAGGAGGCCCCATCGGAGGGAGCTTTGGCGGCGGAAGCTTTGGTGGTGGCGGCGCCGGTGGCGGATGGTAGGCCCTGGTGGCCTGATTTTGCCCCGTTAGCTTCGCTTTTTCCAATGGAAATGATTACCTTTGCAACAACAAACCAACACAACATATGAAACAAACCAAGATTGTCGCTTCCATCAGCGACCTGCGCTGCGACCCCGACTTCATCCGGAGCCTCTTTCTCGCCGGCATGAACGTGGTGCGTATGAACACGGCCCACGCCACTGAAGAGGGCATACGGAAAATCGTGGCCAATGTGAGGTCGGTATCGCCCCACATCGGAATCATGATCGACACCAAGGGCCCCGAGGTGCGTACCACCGCCGTGGAAAATCCTATACAATATAAGACGGGTGACGTGGTGAAGATTTTCGGGCGTCCCGAGATGGAAACCTCGCATGACATCATCAACTTGAGCTATACCAACATCACCGAGGACGTGAACGTGGGCGACGACATGCTCTTCGACGATGGCGAAATCGACATGAAGGTGATTGAGAACACGGGGCCCATGCTTGTGGCCCGCGTGCAGAACGACGGCGTCCTGGGATCGCACAAGAGCGTGAACGTGCCCGGAGAGCACATCGACCTGCCGGCGCTTACGTCCAAGGACAAACGGAACATCGAGCTGGCCATCGAGCTGGACATCGACTTCATTGCCCATTCCTTCGTGCGCAATGCCGACGACGTGCGGGCCGTACAGGCCATCCTCGACGAGCATCATAGCGACATCAAGATTATCTCGAAAATAGAAAACCAGGAAGGCGTGGACAACATCGACGAGATTATCGACGCTTCCTATGGCATCATGGTGGCCCGTGGCGACTTGGGAATCGAGGTGCCCATAGAGCGCATCCCCGGCATACAGCGCCGCATCATCCGCAAGTGCATCCAGCAGAAGAAGCCCGTAATCGTGGCCACGCAGATGCTCCACACCATGATTCACAATCCGCGGCCCACACGCGCCGAGGTGACCGATATCGCCAATGCCATCTTCTACCGCACAGACGCGCTCATGCTCAGCGGCGAGACGGCCAGCGGAAAGTATCCCCTGGAGGCCGTGAAGACCATGGCGCGCATTGCCGAGCAGGCCGAAAAGGACAAGATTCCCGAGAACGACATCGATCCCATGGTGGGCGACATCGACCAGAAACTCTTCTTGGCCCATGCGGCCATCGAGGCGACGAAGAAAATCGGGGTCAAGGGCATCATCACCGACAGCGAGACGGGACAGACGGCTCGCGATGTGGCGGCCTTCCGCGGGCCAACGCCCATCCTCGCCATTTGCTACAAGGAGAAGACCCAGCGCTGGCTTAACTTGAGCTATGGCGTGATTCCCGTGTATCAGAAGGGACGCATTTCCAACCAGAAGATGTTCATTGCCGCCGTGAGGATGCTCAGGCAGAAGGGGTATCTCACTCCCGAAGACAAGATCGCCTATTTGAGCGGAAGCTTCGGCGAGGGTGGTGGAACCACTTTCGTGGAAATCAACCGGGTGAGCCGTGTGTTCGACAAGAGCTATAAGTTCAAGCTTCCTGACAACGTGGGCAAGCGGTAAGGAAAAACTTTGACAGATTCTTGCGGATTTCCGTAACGTTCCGGTCAATCGGCTTTTTCAAAGTGTAAGCCTCGGATTCTATTTCCCGGCACGGTGTCATGTGAAACCGGCGGATGGCTTACGACATTGTAAGAATAAAAGAAAAGCGAGGCGAAGTGCTCAAAGGGCCGTTCTTGGACTCCAAGAACGGCCCTTTGAGGTTCTAAGAACGGCTCTCAGAGGCCCTCGGAAAGCCGCTTTCACATTGTCAAATGGCCCATATGGGCAACTCGTGCGGCCATATTGAAAATTCTTTTGACATATGAAGAAGGGCTCCCGACGTGGGGAGGGCCACCCGTGCGGGAAGTCGGAGCGCCGTTGGGACGTTTCGGATGTCCTTCATCGTGGGATGAAAGACGGTCTCCCCCCCCCGTGTCGACAGGTTAAAGCAGCAATTGTTTTGTAAACGTCGGGCAGTCTCCTTGGCGCACACTCTCCTTTTCTGTATCAACACGTTGCGACGGCTCGCGACGCGAGAAAATATGTTAAAAGTGATTTTTCTGATGAATCTTTTTGATTCATCCTTTTTATTTCCAAAAAGATTTCTTACTTTTGTCCCTGTAATCTATTCTACCATGAACATCAAAAAAAAGATTCTCTTTCTGACCCTCTGCTGTGTGGCCGCTATCGTCCAAGCCGCCAACTACACGCAATCGGGCAACACCATTACCCTGCAATTAGACAATCATCGGGACTACGGTCCGCACATGGTAAGGTTCCAGGTGGTGGCCGACAACATCATTCGTGTGGAGGCCACGGCCGCACAGGCGTTTCCCACGAGGCAAAGCCTCATTGTGGTGCCCCAGACGGCGCGGCCCACGTTCAGCGTGAGCGAGGCTGGCGGACGCCTGACCATAGCCGCCAAGAAGGTGACGGCCGTGGTCGACGTGGCTACCGGCGAGGTGTCTTTCCGCGACCCGTCGGGCAAGGTGCTCCTTGCCGAGACCGCCGGAAGGGGGAAGACCTTCAAGCCCTTCACCGTGCCCGAACGCGAGATAGGCGTAGACGGCCGCCTCACCGAGTTGCAGAAGCACGGGTGGACGTGGCGTGCCCTCTTCGACTCGCCTGCTGACGAGGCCTTCTATGGCTTGGGACAGCACCAGAGCGAGGAGATGAATATGAAGGGACGCAACGAAGACCTCTTCCAATACAACACCAAGGTGAGCGTGCCCTTCGTGGTGTCCAATCGCAATTACGGCCTGCTTTGGGATAGTTACAGCTATTGCCGCTGGGGCAATCCCAACGACTACCTGCAACTCAACCGGGCCTTCACCCTCTTCGACAAGGACGGGCGCGAGGGATCGCTCACCGGAACCTATGTTGACAAGGACGGGCGCAAGGTGGTGAGGCAGGAGGACAGCCTCTACTTCGAGTACGCCCTTCCAGCACTGGCCAAGCACGGCACCACCGATGTCGGCGTGGACAACCTGCCCAAGGGATTCCGCCTCAACGGCTCGCACGTCACTTACGAAGGCTATCTCCAGGCGCCGGTAGACAATCTATACCGCTTCATCCTCTATTATGCCGGATATATGAAGGTGTATGTTGGTGGGAAACTGGTGGTGCCCGAGCGATGGCGCACGGCCTGGAACCCCAACGCCTACAAGTTTGAGGCTCCGTTGAAGAAGGGCGAGAAGACTCCGATCCTCATCGACTGGTATCCCGACGGCGATGTGAGCTATTGCGGACTCCGTGCCGCCACGCCCCAGACCGAAGAGGAGCAGGGGAGGCTCAGCCTTTGGAGCGAGATGGCACAGGACATGGACTACTACTTCGTGGCGGGCGAAAACCTTGACCAGGTCATCGCGGGCTACCGCACGCTCACGGGCAAGGCGCAGGTGTTCCCCAAGTGGGCGCTTGGCTTCTGGCAGAGCCGGGAACGCTACAAGAGCTCGGACGACATCGAGACGACGCTCAAGACCTTCCGCGACCGCCACATCCCCGTGGACAACATCGTGCAGGACTGGAACTACTGGAAGCTTGATTCCTGGGGCGACCACACCTTCGAGGCCGCGCGCTATCCCAATCCGCAGGCCATGCTCGACAGCGTGCACCGGCTCCATGGACGCTTCATGATTTCCGTCTGGCCGAAGTTCTATTGCTCGGTGAAGAACTATAAGGAGCTCGATGCTCATGGATGGATGTATCATCAGGCCGTGCGCGACTCCATCTACGACTGGCTCGGATTCATGGGTTCATTCTATGACGCCTATGACGCGGGCGCCCGCAAGATGTTCTGGCGGCAGATGGACGAGAATCTTTATTCGAAATACCATTACGGCATCGACGCGTGGTGGATGGATGCCTCGGAACCGAACGTGCGCGATTGCACCCCCATGTGGTACCGGAAGGCCCTCTGCGGACCCACGGCACTGGGATCCTCGACCGAGTATTTCAATGCCTATAGCATCGTCAACGCTGATGCCATCTATAACGGACAGCGTGGCGTCAACCCCAATCAGCGGGTGTTCTTGCTCACGAGGAGTGGATTTGCCGGTGAGCAACGCTACAGCACGGCCACGTGGAGTGGCGATATCGCCACACGATGGGAGGACATGCGTGCCCAAATGACTGCCGGCATCAACTATTCCATGTCGGGACTCCCCTTCTGGGGAATGGACCAGGGGGGCTTCTGCGTGGAAAACCGCTATGTGGCGGCCCAGCAGCTCTTTGATTCCAAGGGACAGGAAAACGCCGACCTGAAGGAGTGGCGTGAGCTGCAGGCCCGATGGAACCAGTTCGGATGCTTCGTGCCCCTCTATCGGGCGCATGGACAGTGGCCCTTGCGCGAGGTGTGGAACATCGCCCCGGAGTCGCATCCGGCCTATAAGAGCATCGTATGGTATCACCGCCTGCGCTATCGGCTCATGCCTTACCTCTATAGCATGGCGGGGGCCGTGCACTTTGACGACTACACCATCATGCGTGGACTCGTGATGGACTTTAATGGCGACAACCATGTCTATGACATCAAGGACCAGTGGATGTTCGGGCCGTCGCTCATGGCCTGCCCCGTGGGCACCTACCAGGCTCGCTCGCGCCAGGTCTACCTGCCCAAACAGCGTGGGTGGTTCGACTTCTACACCGGGCGGCATTATGCCGGAGGACAGACCATTACGGCTGATGCTCCCTATGAGCGCATTCCCGTCTTCGTGCCCGAAGGCAGCATTGTGCCTTTTGGACCGGCCATGGAGTGGAGCGACGAGAAGAAGCCAGAGCTCATCAACCTGTATGTCTACACTGGGCATGACGCCCACTTCACGCTCTACGAGGATGAGGGCACGAACTATAACTACGAGCAAGGCAAGTATTCCACCATCTCCCTGGACTATGACGAGGCTTCGCGGACGCTCACCATCGGCGGGCGGAAAGGCTCCTTTGACGGCATGCTGACCCAGAGAAGGTTCAATGTGGTCGTGGTTGGAGCGGACAAGCCGAAGGCGCTCAACATGGAGAATCCCAAAGGGAAGCTCGTGAAATACACCGGAAAGGAAATCAAACTGAGTCTATGACGGCTTCTGACGGATGCCTTCTGACTCCCTCGCCCAAGCCGTGAGCCTCATGGCGACGGCGGAGGGAGGATGATGGAATGCTTCGTCGTTGGCCCTTTTCACTTTAAAATCGAATCATGACTTGTCTGCATAAGCCCCTCTCTATCATCGCGCTCCGCGCTCCACGTTGTTTCTGGATGGTGCTCATGGCCCTTTTCACGGCCAGCCCGGTCCTGGCCCGCGAGCGTTCACTCTTCGACTCGGACTGGCGCTTTCTCCTCGCCGATAGCGCCCGGATGTCGGCTCCCGACTACGACGACGGCCATTGGCGCCGCCTCAACCTGCCCCACGATTGGGCCATCGAGGGCGATTTCCGTGCCGACAACCCCAGCGGGGCTAGCGGAGGCGCACTGCCCGGAGGCGTCGGATGGTATCGCAAGCACTTCGCCTTGGGCCACCAACCCACGACCGAGACTGACCGCTACACCCTGACATTCGATGGGGTCTACATGAATTCCACGGTATATGTGAACGGACACCGGCTCGGAACGCGGCCGTATGGCTATATCTCGTTTGAGTACGACATGACTCCCTATCTGAAGAAGGGCGACAATGTGGTGGCCGTGCGTGTCGACAACGGCGACCAGCCCAACAGCCGGTGGTATTCGGGATGTGGCATTTATCGCCACGTGTGGCTCACCCGCACCTCGCCCTTGCACTTCGTCGATTGGGGAACGCATGTCGTGGCGGACGAGAAAGGCCGTGTGGCCGTGCGGGTGGAGTATGCCGGCAATGTCCGGAAGGGGGCGCGCCCCTCCTTGCGCACCACCATCTATGATGCGGAGGGGCGCCGCGTGGCCTCGCGTACGAGTTCCTCCACCAGGCAAAACCTCAAGGTGGCCAGGCCGGAGCTTTGGTCGGTGGACCATCCCTATGTCTACAAGGTCAAGGTGGAACTCCTTGTTGGCGGCAAACTGGTCGATGAGTATCTCACCACAACGGGTTTCCGTTCGTTCCGCTTCGATGCTTCCACGGGCTTTTGGCTCAATGGTAAGAACATGAAGATCAACGGGGTGTGCCTCCATCATGATTTGGGATGCTTGGGTGCGGCCCTTCATGAGGATGCCCTCCACCGCCAGTTGCTGCGTATGAAGCAGATGGGAGTGAACGGCATTCGTTGCAGTCACAATCCCCCCGCTCCGGAATTGCTCAATATGTGTGACACCATGGGCTTTGTGGTGATGGACGAGGCCTTCGACATGTGGCGGCGGAAGAAGACGAAAAACGACTACGCCCGTTTCTTCGACGAGTGGCACGAGCGTGATCTCACCGACCTGGTGCGCCGTGACCGCAATCATCCATGCATCGCCATTTGGAGTATCGGCAACGAGGTGCTTGAGCAATGGTCGTCGGCCGAGGCCGACACATTATCGCTCGAGCAGGCCAACTTGATTCTCAATGCCGGTCATCAGGTGGATTCAGAACAAGGAGCCACGGCTGCTATAGACCATCCCAACCAGCTCATGACGCGCCATTTGGCCGACATCGTGCGCAGGAATCTTTCCATTGACGGTGCCATCGACAAGTGGCCGTATGGTCAGGTTTATGTTTCGGCAGGTTGTAACGAGCCCTCGCCGGGCAACCATCTGTTCAAGTCGGGTGCGCTCGACATTATCGGCTTCAATTATCATCGCCAATGGGTCAAGGGCGTCCCCGAGAAGTTTCCCGGCAAGCCCTTCTTGATGACGGAGAGTGTGTCGGCCTTGCAGACGCGCGGTTATTATTCCATGCCCTCTGATGTCGACCTGAAGGCGCCCAAGGAGTGGTGGCTGCCCTTCACCAATCCCTCTTTCAGCTGTCCCGCCTACGACAACATGCATGCCTCGTGGAGCAGTACTCACGAGCAGACGTGGGACATCGTGAAGCGTACGCCCTATTGCGGCGGACAGTTCATCTGGACGGGATTCGACTATATTGGCGAGCCCACGCCTTATGGATTTCCTGCCCGGAGCAGCTATTTCGGCATTGTCGACTTGGCCGGAATGCCCAAGGATGCTTATTATATGTATCAGAGCGAGTGGACGGAGGAGCCGGTGCTCCACCTCTTCCCCCATTGGAACTGGTTGCCCGGCGACAGCATTGACATGTGGTGCTACTTCAACCAGGCCGATGAAGTGGAACTCTTCATAAACGGCAAGTCGCAGGGAGTGCGTCGTAAGGCCGACGTCTCGCCGGAACCCGACTCCGTGACCCACCGCATTCCTTTGTGTACGCCCTATCATGTGGCCTGGCGTGTGTGCTTCGAGCCCGGCGAGGCGAGGGTCGTGGCCCGCTTGAAAGGGCGCGAGGTGGCTTCGCAGGTGGTTCGTACGGCCGGACAGCCCCACCACATCCGGTTGCGCATGGACTACGACGGACGCTTGCGCGGAGCGGGGCGTGCGACTTCCGGCCGGCCTGCAGTCACGCAAGAGATTGTGCGGGGTGCCGACGTGGCGGTCCCCAAGTTCATGGAGGGCGATTCCGCAGGCCGTTCCCACTTGGTTTATGTGGAGGCCGATGTGGTCGACAAGGATGGCAATCTCTGTCCGTATGCCGACAACACCATCTTCTTCCAGCCCCAAGGCTGCTCCGTTGCTGGTGTTGACAATGGCTGTCCCTATTCCATGGAGCGTTTCAAGGCCGACCATCGCAAGGCCTTCCATGGTCGGTGCATTGTGGTGTTGAGCATGCGTCCTGGTGAGGAAAAGCCGGTGTTGAAGGCTCGCGCCGTCGACTTGCAGTCGGCTGAGATGGCCCTTTGAAGCCGGTTTCGGCCCTTGGGGCGTGTCAGCTAGGCTCCTTCCGGCATTGGTCAGTGGCAGGCCAGGCTCATGAAGACGGCCAAGGGCGTCCTTGTCGCGCAAATGGTTACACGATGGTGACGCCCTCCGTGTATCCTTGAAGTGTGTCAAGAACTGAATATCAAAGGGGAAGATTGTGCAAACGATTGCTTTGCAAAAAACAAGTTTTTCCCCCTTTTGCTCATGCCTTTTCGAATAGTTCGCTTATCTTTGCAATGTCAATTTAAAAAGCGAATAGATATAAAACGAACTCAAGCATGAGGTTTAGCATGGTGGAAAGATAGTTCAGGATAGATGGTGTTAGCTTATAGAAATCGATAGATTAGGTTTAAGAATGTTTATGGGAAAGTAAAAAACGCTTTTAAGAATTAGTTTTTGTTGATTTAGTGAGTAGGGTCCCCGGATGTAGTGATACAGTCGGGGATTATTGTTTTTTCCCTATTTCACATCTCTTTCCATCCCTTCCGGTTGTCACACTTCCCCGTCCT
>CAYQUN010000007.1:0-94967 GCA_964420715.1 uncultured Prevotella sp.
GGGGGATTCGAACCCGCGGTACCTCGCGGTTCCGTTTCCGCCCCGTGCCGTGCGGGGGAAGGCTAGATCTTCATGAAGCAACGGAACGTGCCGGGGAAGGCCGCATGGAAATCCTCGGCGACATCACTCCTGAACAAGCCGTAGATGGCGCTCCCGCTCCCGCTCATCTGCGCATAAAGGGCGCCGAGGCCGTAGAGCCGCTCCTTGATGGCGCGCAACTCGGGGTGGAGGTTGAAGACGGGCTCCTCGAAATCGTTGCCCAACTCGTCCCTCCACGTCTCAACGGGCTGTCTCACCACCTCGCGGCAGCACTTGTCCGGCCGCTTCGGGGTGAGCAGCTGGTAGGCGTCGCGGGTGCTCACGGCGACGTCGGGCTTCACCACGCCCACCCAGTAGCCGCGCAGGTGTCCGTTTGCGTCGTCGGCGGGTTCGAGCTGGTCGCCGATGCCGGTGGCGAAGCTGGGCTCGGAGGTGACGAAGAAGGCGCAGTCGGCCCCGAGGCGTGCGGCATAGCGTTCCATTTCCGCATAGCCCATGTTGAGCCGGAAGCGCTCGTCGAGGAGCCGGATCATATAGGCCCCGTCGCTGCTGCCGCCTCCGAGGCCCGCCTGTGCCGGTATGCGCTTGAAGAGGTGGGCGTGGACCCGTGGCAGCTTGTAATCGGCGGCGAGGAGCCCGTAGGCCCGGACGACGAGGTTGTGCCCCTCGTCGCAGTCAACGGCGTTGCCCGTGACCTTGAGGTCGCAGCTCACGTCGCTGGGGAACCGGTCGTCCATGTACTTGACTTCCAAGGCGTCGCAAAGCGGGATGGGATAGAAGACGGTCTCTATGGCGTGATAGCCATTGGGCAGCAGGCCCACGACGTTGAGCCCGAGGTTGATTTTTGCACAGGGAAAGACAATCATATCAAAAAAAACGTATATGTATATAATTAAGGTAAGGGGGGGGACGGAGGGCCGCCTCACCCGTTGATGACCCGTTGCGAGAGTTGTCCGTCGAAGGAGATCGTCACCTCGATCTCGTAGCTGTTGGGCGAGTCGGGCAGGCATATGCTCGCATCGTAATGCACTCCGGCGCCGTCGACCTTCATGAGGGTCATGTCGTTGAATACGCCCTGCTTGAGGAAGTCGGAGGGCACCTCCCTGCGGAAGTCGTTCTTGCGGAAATCGCGGGAGAAGACCTTCCGCGCCCCTTGGAAGACGCTGATGTGGATGATGTTGTCGAAGAAGACGTTGTCCACCTCCACCCCGTCCTCGTTGTAGGACGACTTGTACACCTTGTAGGACGTGGGGTTCACCTGGACGTAGCAGTGGTATCGTTCCCCGCCGAAGGCCACGACGGTGTCCCTCTTGATGAGCCGCCGCTGGTTCAGCTCCACCGTGGGGCTCCCCTCGGGCGGTGCGGCGTCGAAGGCGAGGGCGTCGTCGGGGTTGGCGCTCTTGTCGAGCTTGACGACCTCGCCGTTCTGGTTTTTAAACTGGAACACATGGGGCATTTGCCTGATGATGGGGTACTTCATCGTGTTGGCCCCCGTGAGGACCAGCGTGTCGGCGACGACCTTGAAATGGAGCGGCTGGCTGGTGGCGTCGGGGAAGTAGATGGTGTCGCCCCTCACCTTCCATGCGGGCTCTCCGTCGTCGTCGTTGATCCATACGCCCTGAAGCATCTGCTTGGCCTGCAAGTCCTCTTGCGCCGCGGCGTCCCGCTGCCGGTCCCGGCATCCGGGAAGGAGCAGGCATCCGGCGATGAGGACGGGGGCGAGTTTCTTGATTTGTTCCATGAGGTTCCTTTTTTTTTAGAAGCGCGTGCCTGGGGGGCCGTCAGTCGAAGGTGTCGGCGTCGGCAAGGCTGACGGCGCGCTTCAGGTCTTTTTCGGAGGTGAGCACCTGTGCGGGGTCGATGGGCCAGTCGATGCCCAGCGCGGGGTCGTTCCACCGTATGCTCGCCTCGGCCTGCGGGGCGTAGGCGTTGTCCACCTTGTATGTGAAGACCGCCTTGGGGCTCAGCACGAGGAAGCCGTGTGCGAAGCCCCTGGGGATGAAGAACTGGAGCTTGTTGTCGCCGCTGAGCTCCACGGACACGTGCCTGCCGAAGGTGGGGCTGCTCTTGCGGAGGTCGACGGCGACGTCGAGCACGCGCCCCTCGATCACGCGCACCAGCTTGGCCTGCGAGAACTGCCCCTTCTGATAATGCAGGCCGCGGAGCACGCCGAAACTGGATTTCGACTCGTTGTCCTGTACGAACTCCACATGCCGGCCCACGTGCTCGTCGAAGTCGGACTGCCGCCAAGATTCGAAGAAATAACCTCTTGGGTCGTCAAACACGCGCGGTTTCAAAATCCACACCCCTTCTATTTCTGTCTGAGTGTATTCCATCTTTCCTTACTTGCTTTTTTATTATATGTTCGAGCAAAGGTAGTATAAATTGTCGACATACCCAAAGAAAAGATGAAAAAAACAGCGTGCGGTGTTTTTTTTCGGTTCAAACGGCTTCCGAATCCGTTTTTTTTCGTAACTTTGCAGACGTGATAGACATTGGACGACATATAGAGATACTCCTGCTGGACAACGACTGCGTCATTGTTCCGGGGCTTGGCGGGTTCATGGCCCACTACGTCGACGCCCGTTTCGACGACGCCGACCGCATGTTCCTCCCCCCGCTGCGCACCATCGGCTTCAACCCCCAGCTCACGCTGAACGACTCGCTGCTGGCGCAATCCTACGTGGAGGCCTACGACATCAGCTACCCCGAGGCCCTGAAGCGCATTGAGGGCGAGGTGGCCGAGCTGAGGCAGCGCCTGGAGAACGAGGGGAGCTACGAGCTGGCCGACGTGGGAGTGCTCTCGCTCAACGCCGACCACCACTATGTGTTCGAGCCCTGCGAGGCCGGACTGCTGACGCCCTCGCTCTATGGCCTGGACGGGTTCCAGATGACCCCGCTTGAGGCTGTCCGCGACGCTGCCGACGACGAGGCGCGCGCCCCACGGGAGGCCGCCGCGACGCCACGCGCCACGACCCCCGCCATGGACGCCGGGGCCGGACGCGAGGACCCCGGCCGGGGGCGGCGGACCATCACGCTGAGCCTTGCGGCCGTGCGCGACGTGGCCGCGGCCTGCGCCGCCATCTTGTGCTTCTTCCTCTTCACCTCGCCCCTGGGCAACGACGGCCGGACGGAGCTGAAGCAGAGCGGAATCAACACCGAGTTCCTCACCCGCGTGATGCCGCGCAACGTAAGCCTGCGCGCCACGACGCAACCGGGCGCGGAGGCCGCCGCCGCGAAGGCCACCGCCACGCACGCGAAGGCCGCGACGGACGCCCCCGAGGCGCCCGCCGGCTACTACTGCATCGTGCTGGCAAGCCACGTGGCGCGCCACAACGCCGAGGAGTTCGTGGCACGGCTGGCCAGGGCCGGACTGGACCAGGCGCGCGTGCTCACCCCCGCCAACGCCTCGCGCAAGGTGGTCTACGGCCGGTATGCCAGCGAGCGGGAGGCCCTCGACACCCTGAACCGGATGGGCGGCGACAAGCACTTCGCCGACGGCTGGGTGATGCACGTCAAGTAAGCGAAAACGGGCGGAAAAGAGAAATCAAGGCGTCTTTTCCGCCAAATTTGTAACAAATCAACAGATTATTGCTCCGTTTTGGCGGAAAATCGTTATCTTTGCACTTGTTTAATGTAAAAGCGAACTAAAAGCAAGATGGAAGAAGCCAAGACCAATCCTACGGCGATATTGCTGTTGCACTGCCCCGACACGCAGGGAATCATCTCGGACGTTACGAAATTCATCACCGACAACAAGGGCAACATTGTCTATCTCGACCAATACGTGGACCGGGAGGACGGAATGTTCTTCATGAGAATCGAGTGGGAACTGCGCGACTTCCTGATTCCGCGAAACAAGATCAGCGACATCATCGACACGCTCTACGCGCAACGCTACGACATGCAGTCCAGCCTCTACTTCAACGACGAGCGGCCCCGCATGGCCATCTTCGTCAGCAGGATGAGCCACTGCCTCTACGACCTGCTGGCGCGATACAAGGCCGGCGAATGGAACGTGGACATCCCCTGCATCGTGAGCAACCACGAGGACCTGCGCTACGTGGCCGAACAGTTCGACATCCCGTACTACGTCTGGTCGATCAAGAAAGACCACGGCAACAAGGCCGAAGTGGAAAAGGCCGAGATGGAACTGCTGAGGAAGGAGCGCGTCACCTGCATCGTGCTGGCGCGATACATGCAGATCATCTCCGACGAGATGATACGCGCCTACCCCAACCGCATCATCAACATCCACCACTCCTTCCTGCCCGCCTTCGTCGGCGCGCGACCCTACCACCAGGCCTGGGAGCGCGGCGTGAAGATCATCGGCGCCACAAGCCACTACGTCACCGCCGACCTCGACGCCGGGCCCATCATCGAGCAGGACGTGATGCGCGTGAGCCACAAGGACACGCCCGCCTCGCTCGTGCTCAAGGGCAAGGACCTGGAGAAGATCGTGCTCTCGCGCGCCGTGACCAAGCATATCGAGCGGAAAATACTCACCTATCACAACAAGACCATTATCTTCAGCTGATGAACGTCGCCATCGTCAAATATAACGCCGGAAACATCTACTCCGTGGTGAACGCCTTGAGAAGAATCGGCGTGGAGCCCCTGCTCACCGACAACCCCGACGACCTGGCAAGCGCCGACCGGGTGGTGTTTCCCGGACAGGGCAACGCCAGGGAGGCCATGGCCTATCTCAAGGCCCGGCGCCTCGACAGCGTCGTGGCGGGACTCAGGCAGCCCGTGCTGGGCATCTGCGTGGGGCAGCAGCTGCTCTGCCGACACTCCGAGGAGGGCGACACCGACTGCATCGGGGTCTTCGACACCGACGTGAGGCGCTTCCGGCCGACACGCCACGAGGACAAGGTGCCCGCCATGGGATGGAACAGGATCGGCACGAGGGAACAGCACCCGCGCGGCCGGCGGGGACTGCTCGACGGACTGGGCGACAACCCCTACGTCTACTTCGTGCACAGCTTCTACGTGCCCGTATGCCCATGGACCATCGCCACCGCCGAATACATCGTGGAATACAGCGCCTGCCTGCACAAGGACAACTTCTACGCCTGCCAATTCCATCCGGAAAAAAGCGGAAAGGTGGGCGAGAGAATCCTTCGCAACTTCCTGGAGATAAGCGGAAAGGACGACGAACGATAAACAAGGACAACAACAGAACGACCATGATAGAACTCATACCAGCCATCGACATCATCGGGGGGCAGTGCGTAAGGCTGACCCAAGGCGACTACGCGGCCAAGAAGGTGTACAACGGCCACCCCGCCGAGGTGGCGCGCGAACTGGAGCTCCTGGGCTTCCGACGGCTGCACGTGGTGGACCTCGACGGCGCCAAAAGCAAGCACGTGGTCAACCTGGACACGCTGCGCGAGATCACACGGAAGACACGACTCACCGTCGACTTCGGCGGCGGCATCAAGACCGACGACGACCTGGAGGCGGCCCTCGACGCGGGCGCGCACATGGTGACCGTGGGCAGCACGGCCGTGACCGAACCGCAACGCATGGAGGCTTGGCTGGAGAAGTACGGGCCCGAACGCCTCATCCTCGGAGCCGACGTCAGGGCGGGAAAGGTGTCCATCAACGGATGGAGGGAGGACTCCGCGCTGGACCTCATCCCCTTCCTCAAAGACTATGCCCGCAAGGGGGTGAGGCACGTGCTCTGCACGGAAATCAGCCGCGACGGCACCCTGCGCGGCCCCGACATCGACCTGTACCGCCGCGTGCTCAAGGCCCTGCCCTCCCTGCACCTCATCGCCTCGGGGGGCGTGGGAGGCAACGACGACATCCGGCGGCTCGACGAGGCCGGAATACCCGCCGTCGTCTTCGGAAAGGCCTTCTACGAGGGCAAAATCAACGTAAGCGAACTCAACCTATGAACATGCTGGCCAAGAGAATCATACCCTGCCTCGACGTGAGGAACGGCGAGACCGTGAAGGGCACCAACTTCGTACACCTGAGGAGCGCGGGCGACCCCGTGGAGCTGGGCAAGGCCTACAGCGAGGCCGGGGCCGACGAGCTGGTCTACCTGGACATCACCGCAAGCTTCGAAGGACGCAAGACCTTCACCGACATGGTGTCGCGCGTGGCGGCCGAAATCAACATCCCCTTCACCGTGGGCGGAGGCATCGAGTCGCTCGACGACGTCGCCAGGCTGCTCAACGCCGGAGCCGACAAGGTGAGCGTGAACAGCGCCGCCATACGCCACCCCGGACTCATCAACGAGATCGCCTCGCACTATGGATCGCAGGTGTGCGTGTGCGCCATTGACGCGCGGCACGACGACGACGGATGGCACTGCTACGTCAAGGGGGGACGGGAACGCACGGAGCTGGGACTCTTCGACTGGGCGCGCGAGGCGGCGAGACGAGGCGCCGGAGAAATCCTGTTCACGTCAATGGACCACGACGGCGTGAAGCGGGGATTCGCCAACGAGGCGCTGGCCCGACTGGCCGACGAGCTCGACATCCCCGTCATTGCGAGCGGAGGCGCGGGAAAGATGGAGCACTTCAGAGACGCCTTCCTCGTGGGAAAGGCCGACGCCGCACTGGCGGCCAGCGTGTTCCACTTCGGCGAGATCAAAATAAAAGACCTGAAGGCTTACTTGCGGGACGAGGGTATAAACGTAAGAATATAAGATATATATGAAACAATTTCCAAGCCATAACGAAATCGATTTCGACAAGATGGACGGACTGGTGCCCGCCATCATCCAGGACGCCGACACGAAGAACGTGCTGATGCTGGGATTCATGAACCGGGAGGCTTACGAGAAAACCGTCCGGACGGGCAAGGTGACCTTCTGGAGCCGGACGAGGAACTGCCTCTGGACAAAGGGCGAGACGTCGGGGAACGTGCTCCACCTCAAGGACGTCAAGGTGGACTGCGACCACGACACGCTCCTGGTCAGGGCGCACCCCGACGGACCCACATGCCACAAGGGGACGGACACCTGCTGGGCCGAGGACAACACGTACAACCCGATAGCCTTCCTCTCCGAGCTGCAAGACTTCATCGGGAAAAGAAAAACGGAGATGCCCGACGGCAGCTACACCACCGCGCTCTTCAAGAAGGGAACCAAGCGCATCGCGCAAAAGGTGGGCGAGGAGGCCCTGGAAACGGCGCTCGAGGCCGTCGGCGGTACCAGGGAGAAACTGGTCTACGAGGCGGGCGACCTGATCTACCACCTCGTGGTGCTCCTGGCCGACCGGGGACTGCGCATCGAGGAGGTGGCCTCGGAACTGCTCAGAAGGCACCAGCCCGAATGGGACAAAGACCGGAGGCTGGCCAAGTTTATGGGAAATTATCATAGAAAATAAGCGAAAAGAGATGCTCATCAATTACGATCAAATCAATATTTACCAGGGGGACGCCCCCGTGCTCGAAAACGTGCGCTTCCATGCCGACGAGGGCGAGTTCATCTACATCATCGGAAAAGTGGGCTCCGGAAAAAGCAGCCTGCTGAAAACCTTCTACAGCGAGCTCGACCTGAACCCCGGAGAGGGGGGGACGGCCGTGGTCCTGGGACGAGACATGAAGACCATACGGCGCAAGGAGGTGCCCGCGCTGCGCCGCGAGATGGGCGTCATCTTCCAAGACTTCCAATTGCTGCACGACCGCACCGTACGGCGCAACCTGGAATTCGTGCTCCGCGCTACGGGATGGAAGAAGAGGGAGGACGTGGACCGACGCGTCGAGGAGGTGCTCGACGAGGTGGGCATGAAGGACAAAATCGACAAGATGCCGCACGAGCTCTCCGGCGGGGAGCAACAACGCATCGCCATCGCCAGGGCCGTGCTCAACCACCCGAAAATCATCATCGCAGACGAGCCCACGGGAAACCTGGACCCGGAAACGGCAACCATGATCGTGAAACTCCTCAGGGACGTCACGCAAACGGGAACGGCCGTGGTGATGACCACGCACAACATTCCCATGCTCGACCAGTTCCCGGGCATCGTCTACCAATGCGAGGACGGACACCTGGACGAGGTGACAAGCCAATACAACCGCCTCGGAACGCAAGCCGGACGGGAGGATAAATAATGTGTAAGAAACAAAAAAACAGATAGAAAGATGAAGGTAATGAAATTTGGGGGGACCTCCGTGGGCACCCCCGAGCGGATGAAAAGCGTGGCGTCGCTCATCACGGCCAGCGGCGAGCCCACGTTCGTGGTGCTCTCGGCCATGAGCGGTACCACCAACTCGCTGATGGAAATCAGCGACTATCTCTACAAGAAAAACCCCGACGGCGCACACGAGGTGGTCAACGCGCTGCAGAAGAAATACACGCGGCACGTGGAGGAACTCTACAGCTCGCCCCAGACGAGGCAGGCCACGCTCGACTTCCTCGAAGGCGAGTTCGACTACCTGCGCTCGTTCACCAAGGACATCTTCACCAGCTTCGAGGAAAAAAGCATCGTGGCTCAAGGCGAGATCATGAGCACGAACATGATGGTGAACTACCTCAGGGAGACGGGGGTGGACGCCGTCCTGCTCAACGCGCTCGACTTCATGCGCACGGACAAGAACGCCGAGCCCGACCCGCAATACATCAAGGAGAAGCTGGGGGCCATCATGGAAAAGAACGGGGGACACCAGGTGTACGTCACGCAGGGATTCATCTGCCGGAACGCTTACGGCGAGGTGGACAACCTCAGACGCGGAGGAAGCGACTACACGGCGTCGCTCGTCGGCGCCGCGCTGCCCGCCGAGGAAATCCAGATCTGGACCGACATCGACGGCATGCACAACAACGACCCGCGCGTGGTGGACAAGACCGACGCCATACACCAGCTCAACTTCGAGGAGGCCGCCGAACTGGCCTACTTCGGGGCCAAGATCCTGCACCCCACGTGCGTGCAACCCGCAAAATACGCGGGCATACCCGTAAGGCTGAAGAACACCATGGACCCCGACGCCGAGGGCACCATCATCGACAACGTGCTCATCAGGGGGAAAATCAAGGCCGTGGCCGCCAAGGACAACATCACGGCCATCAAAATCAAATCGTCGAGGATGCTGCTCGCCACGGGATTCCTGCGCAAGGTCTTCGAAATCTTTGAAAGCTACCAGACGCCCATCGACATGGTGGCTACTTCCGAGGTGGGCGTAAGCATGAGCATCGACAACAAGGAACACCTCAACGAAATCGTGGACGAGCTGAAAAAATACGGCACCGTGACCGTCGACAACGACATGTGCATCATCTGCGTCGTGGGCGACCTGGACTGGAGCAACCTCGGGTTCGAGACCCTCGCCACCGACGCCATGAAGAACATCCCCGTGCGCATGATCTCTTACGGGGGGAGCAACTACAACATCTCGTTCCTCATCAAGGAGAGCGACAAGAAACGCGCGCTGCAAAGCTTGAGCGACGTGCTCTTCAACCACAAGCCGTAAACGGCAAGGACACAACACAAAAACTGCTACAAGATGAAAGGTAATTTCCCCTTGGAGAGGTTTGACGGCATACCCACGCCGTTCTACTACTACGACACCAACGTGCTCAGGAAGACGCTCCGGGCCATCAACGACGAGGCGGGAAGGCACGAGAACTTCGTCGTGCACTATGCCATCAAGGCGAACGCCAACCCGAAGGTGCTCAACATCATCTGCCAGGCCGGACTGGGCGCCGACTGCGTGAGCGGGGGCGAGATACAAAGGTGCGTGGAGGCCGGATTCCCCGCGGAGAAAATCGTCTTCGCCGGAGTGGGCAAGAGCGACTGGGAAATCAACCTGGCGCTCAGCCACGACATCTTCTGCTTCAACGTGGAGAGCGTCCCCGAACTGGAGGTCATCAACGAACTGGCCGCGAAACAGGGAAAGGTGGCACGGGTGTGCTTCCGCATCAATCCCAACGTGGGCGCGCACACGCACGCCAACATCACCACCGGACTGGCCGAAAACAAATTCGGCATCGCCATGAGAGACATGGAACCGGTGATCGAAGAGGCCGGGAAAATGAAGAACGTCAAGTTCGTCGGATTGCACTTCCACATTGGAAGCCAGCTGCTTGACATGGGAGACTTCGAGGCCTTGTGCAACCGCGTCAACGAGTTGCAAGACCTGCTGGAGCGACACCACGTGAAGGTGGAGAACATCAACGTCGGAGGCGGACTGGGCATCGACTACAACCACCCCAACCGCTCTCCCCTGCCCGACTTCAAGGACTATTTCGACACCTTCGCACACCACCTGAGGCTGAGAGCCGGACAAAGGCTCCACTTCGAACTGGGACGCTCGGTGGTGGGACAGATGGGGTCGCTCATCACACGCGTGCTCTACGTCAAGCAGGGGGCCTTCAAGCAGTTCGCCATCGTCGACGCCGGCATGACCGACCTCATCCGCCCCGCCCTCTACAACGCATACCACAAGATTGAAAACATCAGCAACAACGACCCCTCGGAAACCTACGACGTTGTCGGCCCCATCTGCGAGTCGAGCGACGTGTTCGCCAAGGCCGTCGACTTGAACCAGTGCCACCGGGGCGACCTGCTGGCCATACGTTCCGCCGGCGCCTACGGAGAAATCATGGCCAGCCAGTACAACTGCCGCCCGCTGCCCAAGGGGTATATCACGGAGGATTTATGATTGAGATTGACTTGTCAACGGGTATCATCATGGGGGCCTTGCTCCTCCTGGCCCTGGTGGGTTCGCTGGTGAACCCGCTGGTGAGACGCGTGCGCACGCAAGACGGGACGGCGGACGACGCGAAACGGGAGGAACTGCCGCCGATGACCGTCCTCATACCCATTCATGACAATGCGGGCGAGCTGGAAAAGCACCTGCCCCTGCTCCTCAGCCAGGATTACCCGGACTACCGGGTGATCGTCGTGGGCGAACAGGGCGACGCCGACACCGAGGACGTGCTGAAACGGTTCAAATACAGCCACGAGCGACTCTACTACACGCTCATCCCGGAAAGCAGCCGGTATATGAGCCGGCCGAAACTGCAAGTCACGCTGGGCGTGAAGGCCGCACGGACGGAATGGGTGCTCCTGGTGGCGCCCACCGTACACCCCTCGTCGGACCATTGGCTGGAAGGCGTGGCGAAGGCGTGCCGCGACGACACCGGGTTTGTCTTGGGATGCACCGACTTCCCCAAATCGATGAGCGGATACAAGCGCTTCGAGCACTTCCGCACGGCATGCTACAACCTCAGGCGCGCACAACGGTCCAAGCCCTTTGCCACCAACATGCCTTGCGTGTGCTTCCGCAAAAGCCAGTTCATGCGGGGATGCGCCTTCCAAGGCAACGCGCAGTTTGTGAGGAGCGAGTTCAGCTTCCTGGTCAACAAGTACGCCCCCAAGGGGGCCACGAGGGTGGCCGTCGCGCCACAGGCACGCGCCATAGAGGACGAGCCTTATCCCAAGAACTGGAAGTACCGGCACCTCTGCCATATGGCCGCGCGCAAAAACATGACGGGGCACACGTCGATGGCCCTGCTGAAGTTCGCCGACCATCTCCTGCCCCACCTCTCCCTGCTGGCCTCGCTGGGCGTAGGCGCGTGGGCCCTGCATTCGCAACAATGGGTGCTGGCGGGAGCCTCGCTGCTGGCCCTGCTCGTGCTCTATGGCTTGCGCGTGGGCGCGGCCTTCGGCGCGTCGCACCGGTGCCATGTGGCGATTCCGGCCCTCGCCGTGCCCTTTTACGAGCTCGCGCTCATCTGGCACAGCCTCTATTACCGCATCTGCTATTGGAAGGCGGACAAGCGCGATTTCACCAGCCACAAGTTGTGACCCTGCTTCCTCCACGACAAGATGAAAGTCAAATTATATATCACCAGCAAGAAGCGCCGGGTCGACTTCATCGGCGACTACGTTTCCACGTTGAAGGCGAACTTTGACGTGGTGGACGACTTGTGCGACGCCGACATGCTCCTTGTGTTTGGTATATGGGACCTTGCCGCCTCGCGATGGGCGCGGAGGGCGCGCAAGATGGGCATCCCCTACGTGGTCATCCCCCTAGGCGACTTGTCGGCGTGGAACATACGCACCCCGCTCGTCAGACGCACGGCGCAGACGCTGCTATTCGCCAACCTCCTCGTCCGCCACGCTCAGGGACTCGTCGCCACGAGCCATGCCGAAAAGAAACGGCTCGACAATATCCGTTGGAACCGGCACGTGACCTTCGTCGCCGACTACCTCTTCTCCTCGGACACCACGCTCGAGACCATGGTCGACGAATATCTAAGCATGGCGGACAAGACGCTGGCCGACTATGACAACAAAACAAGGAAACGGATATGGGGCCGCGTGGAGGACATCGCCCAAAACCAGGACGACACGCCGGAGAAGGCGTTGTTGTTCCAGCTCCTGCTAATCAGAAACCGGATGCCACACAAGAACATTCCGACGGACGAGCTGGAAAAGACGTACAACCTGCTTATGGCCGACAACTACGACGAAGACCTCCTCAACCACCTGGTGCGTCGCGCGCGCCTCGACGCCTTCGCCGCAAGCCTTTGGCAGGTGCTCGGACAACGCCACGACCTTGGCGAGGGATTCATGCCCTCGCCGCCTAAAAAGGGAAGACTTGCGAAAAAAATCACATCCTATGTGAAGCCCCGTGCGAACACGAGGCCATAGTGACGAATAGGCGCCTGGAATGAATAGGCGCCTATAATGAATACGGGCCTATAATAATAAAAAAGGGGCGGATGCGCCCCAACCCGCCACATGGCAGCCTGGCTAGCGGCTAATACCCTCAATGCGGATTTTCAAGACCCCGATGGGCACACGCACGGACACCACGTCACCCTTCCGCTTCTTCATCAAGGCGCTGGCCATGGGCGACTTTACCGAAATCTTCCCTTCGCGCGCATTGGCCTCGTGTGGGCTTACGATGGTGTAGGACATCTTTTGACGAGTATCCAGATTGAGCAACTCCACCTTGGAGAGCAGCTGTACGCAATCGGCATCGGCGGCCGACGCCGGCAACACACGGGCCTGCGAAAGCACACGTTGCAGGAACCGGATACGTCCGAGCACGCGGGACTGCTCGCGGCGCGCGGCCCTATATTCGTAGTTTTCACTCAAGTCGCCCTTGTCGCGAGCCTCAGAGAGCGAGCGAATGGCTTCGGGGAGCTTGACCTTCTCAAGGTCGCGGAGTTCGTTGGAGAGCTTGTCGAAACCCTCTTGGGACATGTATTCCATCTGAAGAAAATAATTTAACCGCCTTATCGGGCCACCTTTACACTATGCTCGTCGTCGTAATAAACCATAGGGACGAGATCGTCGGACACGTAAGGCGTTATCCGGTCCTCGTTATCACCACAATCTGAACGCATGACCCTGACCAGGTCGTCCGACGTAATGGGACGGCGACGCACGATAAAGTTGTTGAAATGGCGGTTTTCGTTCACACTATCATAAAAGTCGAAGCAAGGATAGCGCTTCCACACGACTCCCACATGCACGTCGCACGTCTTGCGGGGTTGTACGGCGCTGGCACAAGGAGCCATGAGCCTGCTACCATCATAGAGCGACAACTCGACGTGGTCCTTCAAGTCGCTGACACCATGAAAGGTATGCCCGAGGATTTCAAAATCGTCGCCAGGACCATAGAAAGAAATCTTGGGATTGCCTATCGAGCCATCGGGATGCGCCCGGAGGAAGTCGTCGAGCTGGGAGGAGACCGCCTGCCCCACCTCGGGCATCTCCTTGATTCGCCCCACCACGGCCGACACGCCATAACGGCGCATGGCTTCAAGGATGACCGCGTTGCCGAGCAACACGCGGCTGACACGCACGGAATAGCCCTTGGCCGAAAGCTGCCTGAGGGCTTCCGCCATGGTGACTTGCGACGTATGGGCATAAAGGGTTAGCGTGATCTGCCATGAAGGCAGGGTGGATAGTTCTTCCATTGCTGAACGTTTTCCGGGGTTGAACGACTCTTCTGTTTACTCACTTCCATGGAGGGCGTGCCTCCTTTCCGGTGCAAAATTACGACAAACCCGCCACATGACAAAATATGCTTGCTTGTTTTTTTAAAACTTCATGGCAAGCCTAACTGCTCAAGGAATAAAGAAAGCGACACGAATCTGACAAGAATAGAAGTTGAAGTCAACGGGCTCGGACGATTCTTATTTGTGAAAAATAAAGTTTATTTTCCATTTTTAGTTAACTATGTTTAATTATAACGCAAGCGCATAAACCTTTCCCGACTTTGTCCATCATCATCAATGAGCCCCGACGAGGCATGCGGTTCCATCCCGACGGCGGACGAAAACTTGCCGACCCACCCAACCTAAGGGACCTTGGCTTACACCACAAAACCAAGCAACCCTGTGGCATCGCCAAATTGGCACACACGAAAGACAAGGTTGCCCGAGAACGAGAGAGGAGCGTTAAAGTGTTAAAACGAATTGTTAAATACAGATAAATGTATCAGACAAATTGTCGAAATTAAAAATTTTGCCATTATATTTGCAACCGCAAAACAAGAAACGAAATCCGCGAGCCGCCCCAAAGGACGGCTCAGCGACCAGGAAGAAGAAAACAAGTAACAACAAAACAAGAAAATAGCATGAAGAATTTAGGAAAGTACGTAGTTTCAGCATTGTGCGTCGTCTCCGTGGCATTCTCGGCAGGAGCCTTCGTGAAAGCCAATGCAGCCACCAACGAAACCAACGCGGCACCCGGCCAGCCCGTCGACTTGACCTATGCGGCAGAGAAGGCGCTACCCGCCGTGGTGCACATCAAGTATGTGCAGAACGCCAAGACCAAGACCATCGAGGTGCAAAGCGACCCGTTCGGCGACTTCTTTGGCAACCCCTTCGACTACTTCTTTGGCAACCCCAACCAAGGCCAGGACAACGGAAGGCGCAAGCAGCAGGTGCAAACGCCCAAGAAGGAGGCCACCGGAAGTGGCGTGATTATCAGTCCGGACGGATATATCGTGACGAACAACCACGTGGTGGAGGGCGCCGACGAACTGACCGTGACCCTGAACGACAACCGCGAATTCTCCGCTCGAATCATTGGCACCGACAAGACCACCGACCTCGCCCTGATCAAGGTGGACGGAAAGAACCTGCCCACCCTGCCCATTGGCGATAGCGACAAGCTGAAAGTGGGCGAATGGGTGATTGCCGTGGGAAACCCCTACAACCTCTCGTCCACGGTCACCGCGGGCATCGTCAGCGCCAAAGCGCGTGGAAGCATGGGGGCTAACGGCATCGAAAGCTTCATACAGACCGACGCCGCCATCAACCCCGGAAACTCCGGCGGGGCCCTGGTGAACACTCAAGGTGAGCTGGTCGGCATCAACGCCATGCTCTACTCGCAGACGGGAAGCTTCTCCGGATATGGATTCGCCATCCCCACCAGCATCATGAACAAGGTGGTGGACGACCTGAAAAAGTATGGAAGCGTGCAAAGGGCCTGGCTCGGCATCCAGGGACAGGACGTGCTCAACTATATCAACACGCAGAAAGACAAGGGTCAAGATGTAGACCTGGGTACCAATGAGGGTGTCTACGTGGCCAAGGTGGAGGACGACGGCGCCGGAGCTGCCGCCGGACTTGAGGAAGGCGACGTGATCACGGGGATCGACGGCGAGAAAGTGACGAAGATGTCTGAACTGCAAGAGGAAATCTCGAAGAAGCGTCCCGGCGACAAGGTCACCATCACCTACCTGCACAAGAAGCACAAGAACACCAAGACCGTGACCTTGAAAAACTCGCAAGGAAACACGTCTATCGTGAAGGCTGCCGATCTGGACATCCTTGGCGGCAACTTCCGCCCCATCACCGAGCAGCAGAAGAAAGACCTCAACATCACCTACGGCGTGGAGTGCATCAAGGTGAACAATGGCGCCCTGAAGAGCGCTGGCATCAGCCGCGGATTCATCATCCAAAAGGTAAACGACGAAATGGTGAAGTCTATCGACGACCTGCAGAAGCTGGTGAAGACGGCTTCGACAAGCAAGGACCCGGTGCTCTACATCCAAGGCATATGGCCCACCGGAAAGAAAGCTTACTTTGCCGTACCGCTTGAGCAACAATAACGGCCATACCGCACGGGCGAGGTGGAAAAATCACCCTGAAAAAAAACGAAACGAAACATGCATCCCGATTGGCGAAATCATGCCAATCGGGATTTTTTTTTCCATTCTCTTGCCGTTCAAGAGAAATTTTCGTACCTTTGCAGAAAACGGAAACAATAGGCCCCGGGGCTGTTGAAGTACGGAACGAAGAAAAGACCACGCGTGACTGGGAAACAAGGAAAAGCCCAGACGCGCCTGGAGGAAAGGAAATCAAAAATATTAAGTATATGAAACAACTGAAATGCGTGGCCTTGGTCGTGCTGGTCGTCCTTTCGGCCTCGATGGCCTCGGCACGAAGCGTGAGGAAAACGGTGTATATGTTCGGACTGGCAGCGTCGTTCAACGACTCCACCGTCTACGTCACCGATGTCCAACGTGTCGACTCGGCATGGGTTGACTCGAGGACGAAATTCCTTTTCAGCCGCGACGCCTATTCGCAACAATTGCGGCAATTCCTTGCTGCAAAAGGAGAGACGGACCGCACGTGTGTCACAACCTTCGCCTTCAACGAGAAAGAGGCCATAAAGAAGTTTAACAAGCTCATCGGGAAATACACGAGCAACAAGAAGGCAAACTTCAACATGCGCTATCTGAAACCCTCGGAATTCTCTTACATGGCCGTGCAACCTACGGAAGAAACCTACGTTGAGGACAACGAGGAACTGGCGGAGCCCTCCCCTAAAAAGAAATGAGCAGCACCCATCATTTCCGCATAGCCGAACTCAACCTGAAGCTCATCTTCGAAAACCCCGAGGTGAACTCCATGCGGCTGCTCCCCTCGTTTGAGCCCTTCCAAACAAAAGAGCAAGATGGCGAACTATTCTTCAAACTTGACATCGACGACAACTTGAAGCCTGTTCCCAAAACGGGAAGGGAACGCATCAGAACGTTTGATACGGGAAACGGAGACACCATCGTAGACTTGCTCGACAACGGCGGCTACCAGTTCATCATCAAGGACGTAAAAGGATACGACTGCTGTATGCTGCAAACCAACAAGGACTTCTCGGATTGCAAATGCGCTCTGAACGGAAGCTACGACATGCGGACATTCGGACTCAATAACGCCTTGATGCTGATCTTCGCTTTCGCCGGCAGCAGGAAGCAGGTGCTCCTCATCCATGCTTCGCTCGTAAGGCAAAATGGTTGGGGATACGCCTTTATCGCCAAAAGCGGTACGGGAAAAAGCACGCAGGTGGGATTGTGGCTCAGCCATCTGCCCGGATGCGACTTGATGAACGACGACAACCCCATCCTCAGAATCCAAGACGGGAAACCTTATATATATGGAGGGCCATGGAGCGGAAAAACTCCCTGCTACCGTAACGTGAAGGCGCCGCTGGGAGCCATCACGCGCATAGAACGCGCCAAGGAAAACAGCATCGAGAAACTTGGACCCGTCGAGGCCTTCGCCTCGTTCCTCCCTTCCTGCTCAAGCATGAAATGGGACAAGGATGTCTACAACGGTACGTGCGATACAGCCACACGCGTGGTGGAAACCACAAACCTGTATACACTACATTGCCGCCCCGACAAGGAATCTGCTATATTATGCAACAAGACAATAGCCAAACGGTAAAAAAAGAACTTGTATTCCCCAACTCGGTGCTTTTGCCCGAAGTGGTGAAGTTACTCAACGAAGGTCACACCGTCACGCTGGGACTGAAAGGGTTCAGCATGCGACCTTTCCTCGAAGACGGACGCGACAAGGCTTTGATTACCAAGGCCAGGAGCGTCAAGAAAGGCAACGCCGTGTTGGCTGAGGTGGCACCAGGACACTACGTGCTTCACAGGATTGTGAAAATCGACGGCGACAAGGTCACGTTGCGAGGTGATGGCAACCTGGGGACAGAGCATTGCGGACTGGAAGATATAAAGGGATTCGTGATAGAGTTCTATAGGAAAGGACGGACGAAGCCCGACAAGACTAACGGATGGAAATGGACCATATATTCGGCCGTATGGTGCGCCCTGCTCCCCATACGCCGCTATCTGCTTGCCTTCTACAAGAGGATTTGGATGCCCTTGTTCGGCCCTGCATGAATCATGACGGCACGCTATGGGGACAACAGGCCGTCCGACCTCACTTGGACTAGCAAAGATGCCATCCATCCGCTTATGCCCCAACAAACAAGGAAGAGAAAAAATTGAAACAATAAGAAATGAAAGCTAAAACAGGATTCAAACTCCGCCAAATTTGCGGAGAAAACATCATTGTCGCTGAAGGAAGGGAGAATATCGACTTCACCTATATCATCAGCATGAACGACACGTCGGCATACCTATGGAATGCCATCGAAGGCAAGGACTTCAACAACAAGGACTTGGCCCAACTGCTAACCGATGAATACGACGTGGATTACGACACGGCCCTCACCGACGCCGACGCGCTCATGCGGCAATGGGAAAAGGCTGGCATTGTGGAATAAACACCACGCGGGCCAGTCTTCCTCCTCCGGGGGCTATCGTACGGTAATGTGGAAACACCCCTGCTTCACCTCGTACTTGATGTAGCACCGGCCTCGCTCGCGCATATCGCGCAACACTTCGCTCAACACCCATTTGAGCGAATCGTTCCGCACACGCCGGCGAGGCACGTCACTGGCCTCAACCGTCAGATAGCGATTGTAGCTCACATCAAATGTAGTGCCATACATATGGCAACTATTTTGCGTGGCATTGCCATTGTGCGAACGCAGGCGGGCAACATCCTCCTTTGAACGCATGACACTTGTAACGATAATCTTGTGAAGAGGTATGGACTTGACCTGCAAACTATCAAAGAAACTCTGCCCGATGTCTTGAAGCAAGATCGCCGCACGCGGCACCAGATATGGGACACTTGAACGAAGTTGCTCTACGCAGAAATAGGGATTGCTTCCCACGTAGACCAACTTCCCCTTCATCGACTCGGCCTCGTCGCGATTGTCAATAGGTGAAACGCCCAACGACACGGCCGATTGCAATTGAACATCGTTTTGGTCAGGAAACGTCTTTCCAAAATCATGCACCGAGAAGATGGGGTGCCGCGCCAGGCTCCCATCGGCATTGAAGAAAAGCTTCCGACCCGCAGGGATAGAGGGGGATGAAATGGAGGCTTTTTCCAAATCGCCGTGCCGAGCAGGACTACCACCTGGCATGGAAAGACCAGCACCGTGGACAGACACCGTGTCTTGGCCTGAAACGCCCACGCCAACACTATCGGCAGACGAACTCGACGAGGAAAAAGGCTTGGCCACATTCGGGAAAACAAGCCGGACGAGCGCCAATATGGCGACCACCATAAAGAAGCCTTTGACAAAATTGCGTTTCGATACCTTCATCTCCGATTTTCTTTTGCCGGGCAAAGGTAATAAAAAAAATCCTTTTCAACGATGTCATTTCATTGAATTTTAGTAAATTTGCACCGACTTCACGAAGCAATAAAACATTTTCAAGCATTGATAGAGAAACATATAATACTCGAAGATATTGACCCAGTAGTATTTTATGGGGTGAACAACAGCCACTTACAGGTGGTGAAATCACTTTTCCCTAAACTCCGAATCGTGGGACGGGACAATGTGATTCGCATCCTCGGCGACGAGGAAGACATGGCCAAGGCCGAAGAAGACCTTGAGACCATGCGCCGGCATGTGTTGAAATACAACACCATAAGCGACGAGGACATCCTCGATATCGTGAAAGGAAACAAGACCAAATCCGATGGGGCCAAGGGGGTGCTTGTGTACAGCGTTTCGGGACGCCCCATCAAAAGCCGGAGTGAAAACCAGCAAAAACTCATTGATGCCTTTGAGAAAAACGACATGGTGTTTGCCGTCGGACCAGCCGGAACTGGAAAGACTTATCTGAGCGTGGCTCTTGCCGTAAAGGCTCTAAAGGAAAAGACTGCCAAGAAGATCATTCTCAGCCGGCCGGCCGTGGAAGCCGGAGAGAAGCTGGGGTTCCTGCCTGGTGACATGAAAGACAAAATCGACCCCTACCTGCAACCCCTTTATGATGCCCTCGAGGATATGCTGCCCACCATGAGGCTACAGGACATGATGGACAAGCACATCGTGCAGATTGCTCCGCTGGCCTTTATGCGCGGACGCACTTTGAGCGACGCCGTCGTCATCCTCGACGAAGCCCAAAACACGACTCCGCAGCAAATCCGTATGTTTCTCACGCGAATGGGCTGGAACACGAAAATGATTATCACCGGCGACATGACGCAAATCGACTTGCCGCACCAGCAAAAGAGCGGACTGAAGGAAGCCTTGTCCATCCTCAACGGCATCGAAGGCATCAGCGTGGTGAAACTCGGCCAAAAGGACATTGTCCGCCACAAGCTCGTAACAAGGATTGTCAACGCCTATGATGCCTATGACAAGCATGTGGAGGAAGAACGAAAGAAAAGGAAGGAACAAAAGTTAGGCCAAGAGAGCAAAATCTGAAAACATAGAGATTTAATATACCAAAGATATGAAAGCTTTAACCCAAACTGATTTCCACTTTGATGGACAGAAGAGTGTTTACCACGGTAAGGTGAGAGATGTTTACGACATCAACGACGACCTCATCGTAATGGTTGCGACCGACCGCATTTCGGCCTTCGACGTCGTGTTGCCCAAAGGAATTCCCTTCAAAGGTCAGGTGCTGAACCAAATTGCAGCAAAATTCCTCGACCGCACAGCCGACATCTGCCCCAACTGGAAGCTGGCCACGCCCGACCCCATGGTTACCGTCGGACTGAAATGTGAGGGGTTCCGCGTTGAGATGATTATCCGCTCCATCCTCACCGGAAGTGCATGGAGGGCCTACAAGGACGGATGCCGCAGCCTGTGTGGCGTGACCCTGCCTGAGGGAATGCGCGAGAACGAGCGATTCCCCGAGCCCATCATCACGCCGACGACCAAGGCTGACGAAGGCCACGACATGAACATCTCGAAAGAGGAAATCATCAGCCAGGGAATCGTGAGCGCCGAGGATTACGCCGTCATCGAGGACTGGACACGCAAGCTCTTTGCACGCGGACAAGAGATCGCCGCCAAGCGTGGACTCATCCTTGTCGATACAAAATATGAGTTCGGCAAGCGTGATGGCAAGCTCTATCTCATCGATGAAATCCATACACCCGACTCAAGCCGCTATTTCTATGCCGACGGCTACGAGGAGAAGCTGGCCAAGGGCGAGCCCCAGCGGCAACTCTCCAAGGAATTCGTGCGCCAATGGCTGATTGAGCGAGGCTTCATGAACCAGCCCGGACAACAAATGCCCGAAATCACCGACGAATACGCTGAAAGCGTCAGTGAGCGATACATTGAGCTCTATGAGCACATCACGGGTGAGAAATTCGACAAAGCCGCAGAAGAGGGCGACATCGCGCAGCGCATCGAACAGAATGTAAGCGCATGGCTCGCCAGCCACAAATAAAAATGGATTGGGGAGCCGAAAAGTCCATGTACGAACAGGAGAAAATCAGACCTTACGCTCCAAAAGGTGACAAGGGCCAACAGGTAGAGGAGATGTTTGACAACATCGCACCGGTCTATGACACCTTCAACCACCGCTTGTCGTGGGACATCGACAAGCGGTGGCGGCGCAAGGCCATTGCCCAACTCGCCCCCCATAAGCCACAACGCCTGCTAGACGTGGCCACGGGGACGGGTGACTTTGCCATCCTGGCCGCCCGCATGCTCCACCCCAAAGAGGTCGTCGGCATCGACATCTCCGAGGGGATGATGAATGTCGGAAGGGAAAAAGTGCGCCAGACCGGACTCGAAGGAACTATCAGTTTCGAGCGCGAAGACTGCATGCACCTCTCGTTTGCCGACGGCTCGTTCGACGCCGTCACGTCTGCTTTCGGAATCAGGAACTTTAAAGAGCTGGACCGCGGACTGGCCGAGATGTGCCGGGTCCTACGCAAAGGTGGACATCTGAGCATTGTTGAGTTGACTGAGCCACAACGTTTCCCCATGCACCAGCTCTTCAAATTCTATTCGCACGCCATCATGCCCGCATTCGGAAAGCTCATCTCCAACGACCGAAAGGCTTACCAATACCTCACGGCCACCATTGAGGCTTTCCCGCAAGGCGAAGTCATGGTGGACGCTTTGCACAAAGCAGGGTTCAACGAAGCCGGATTCCAGCGTCTCACTTGCGGCATCTGCACCATGTATTTCGCTACAAAATAAAACAACAACCAACGCATTATGGATAAATACGGACTGATAGGCTATCCTTTGGGCCACTCCTTCTCGAGAAACTACTTTAACGAGAAGTTTGCCGACGAGGGTATCGATGCCGAATATGTTAACTTTGAGATTCCTTCTATCGATGATCTGCCGGAAGTGATTGACTCCAATCCCAACCTCAAGGGATTCAACGTCACAATTCCCTACAAGGAGAAAGTCATCAGCTTTCTTGACTCCGTAAGCCCCGAAGCTCGAAGCATTGGCGCCGTAAACGTGGTGAAGGTAGAACACAAGGGGAAAAATGTCGTCCTTAAGGGATACAATAGCGACGTAATCGGATTCACACGTAGCATAGAACCCATGCTGAACGTATGGCACAAGAAGGCGCTTGTCCTGGGCACGGGAGGCGCGTCGAAAGCCATCAACTTCGGACTGAAGTCGCTCGGGTTGGAAACCGTGTTTGTGAGCCGCTATGAACGCCCCGGCACCATACAATATGACAAGGTGACGGCCGACGTGGTGAAAGAATACAATGTAATCGTGAACTGTACGCCTTGTGGCATGTATCCTCACACCGACGAATGCCCCCAACTGCCATACGAGGCCATGGACACTCACAACCTGCTTTACGACTTGATATACAATCCCGACGAGACGCTTTTCATGAAGAAAGGGGCCGCACAGGGAGCTGTGGTTAAAAACGGACTGGAAATGCTCCTTTTGCAGGCCTTCGCCTCGTGGGAAATGTGGAACAAAGAATATTAAATACAAGAGATGAACAACAGATACATGATGCGCGGCGTGAGCGCCGCCAAGGAGGACGTACACAACGCCATCAAGAACATCGACAAAGGCCTCTTTCCACAGGCCTTCTGCAAAATCATTCCCGACATTCTCTGCGGTGATCCCGACTATTGCAACATCATGCATGCCGACGGGGCTGGAACGAAATCGTCACTGGCCTACATGTACTGGAAAGAGACGGGCGACATGGATGTTTGGAAGGGCATCGCTCAAGACGCCGTGGTGATGAACACCGACGACCTGCTTTGCGTGGGAGCCGTCGACAACATCCTGGTTTCCTCGACCATCGGGCGAAACAAGATGCTCGTACCCGGAGAAGTGATATCGGCCATTATCAACGGCACCGACCAACTTCTGGCCGAACTTCGGGACATGGGTATTGGTATTTGGCCCACCGGAGGCGAAACCGCCGATGTTGGCGACTTGGTGCGCACCATCATCGTAGACTCCACCGTGACGTGCCGGATGCGCCGTAAGGACGTAATCGACAATGCCAACATCCGACCGGGCGACGTGATCGTCGGTCTGAGTTCGACGGGCCAAGCCACTTACGAGCATGGATACAATGGTGGCATGGGAAGCAACGGACTCACCTCGGCACGACACGACGTGTTTGCCAAATACCTGGCCGGGAAGTTCCCTGAAAGTTACGACCACGCCGTACCCGACGAGTTGGTATATAGTGGGAAATACAAGCTTACCGACCCCGTGGACGGCACGCCCCTCAATGCCGGGCAGCTCGTGCTTTCGCCCACCCGCACCTACGCGCCGGTCATCAAGAAGCTGATTGACGAAATGCGTCCCGAGATTCACGGCATGGTGCATTGCACAGGCGGCGCCCAGACCAAGGTGCTCCACTTCGTAAGTGAGAATTGCCGTGTGGTGAAGGACAACATGTTCCCCGTTCCGCCACTTTTCCGTATGATTCACGATTGTAGCGGCACCGATTGGAAGGAGATGTACCAAGTGTTCAACATGGGGCACCGCATGGAAATCTACGTGCGCCCCGAAGTCGCCGACCAAGTGATTAGCATCAGCAAGAGTTTCGGCATCGACGCGCAACAAGTGGGGCACATCGAAGAAGGCCAACGCCAGCTCACCATCAAATCGGAGTTTGGAGAATTCAATTATTGATATGGCAGAAGAAAAAAACATATTGCAGAAGCTCGACGGACTGGAGGCGCGATTCGAGGAGGTGGCTACACTCATCACCGACCCATCAGTCATTGCCGACCAAGAACGCTATGTGAAACTCACCCGGGAATACAAGGACCTTGGCGACATCATGGAGGCACGCAAGAAATACGTGGACTGCCTGAACGCCATCCGCGAAGCCAAGGACATCATCGCCAATGAGAACGACCCGGACATGAAGGCCCTGGCCCGCGAGGAACTGGCTCAAAACGAAGCCCTGCAACCGAAATTGGAAGAGGACATCAAAATCGCACTGGTGCCCAAAGACCCTGAGGACGCCAAGAACGTGCAGATGGAAATCCGCGCCGGAACAGGTGGCGACGAGGCCGCTCTCTTTGCCGGAGACCTGTTCAACATGTATAAGCGCTATTGCGACAAGAAAGGCTGGACTCTGAGCGTGACCAGCGTGAGCGAAGGAGCCGTTGGCGGATATAAGGAGATTGACTTTGCCGTGAGTGGAACCAATGTTTATGGCACGTTGAAATACGAATCCGGAGTACACCGCGTACAACGCGTGCCCGCCACGGAGACCCAAGGCCGCATGCACACGTCGGCGGCTACGGTAGCCGTATTGCCCGAGGCCGAGAAATTCGAGGTCCATATCAATGAAGGCGACATCAAGTGGGACACGTTCCGAAGCAGTGGAGCGGGTGGCCAGAATGTGAACAAGGTGAGTTCCGGAGTGCGACTACGCTATCCATGGAAAAATCCAAACACTGGGGAGGTGGAGGAGATTCTGATTGAATGTACCGAAACACGTGACCAACCCAAGAATAAAGAGCGGGCCCTGAGCCGCCTCTACACCTATATCTACGACCACGAGCACCAAAAATATGTGGACGACATCTCCAGCCGGAGACGCTCCCTGGTGTCGACGGGCGACAGGTCGGCCAAAATCCGTACTTACAACTTCCCCCAGGGACGGGTGACCGACCATCGCATCGGGTATACCACACACGACTTGCAGGGCTTCCTCGGGGGGGACATACAACCCATGATCGACGCACTCACCGTAGCCGAGAACGCCGAGAAACTGAAAGAATCGGAACTATAACACATATTGACATAACGCATGAACAGACAGCAACTTATCGACCAGATATTCAAGAAGGATTCCTTCCTTTGCGTCGGACTCGATACCGACACGCGGAAGATTCCCTCCTTCCTGCTCGAAGACGACGATCCCATCTTCGCTTTCAACAAGGCCATCATCGACGCCACGGCTCCCTTCTGCGTGGCATACAAGCCCAATGTGGCCTTCTATGAGTGCGAGGGACAATCGGGGTTGGAGGCTTTCGCCCGGACGGTGGACTATCTGAAGAAATTCTACCCCGACCACTTCGTCATTGCCGATGCCAAGCGAGGCGATATCGGCAACACGTCCACCATGTATGCACGCACCTTCTTTGAGACTTATGGCGTCGACTCTCTCACCGTGGCCCCATACATGGGCGAAGACAGCGTGACCCCCTTCTTGCAATACGGCGGCAAGTGGGTAATCCTGCTCGCCCTGACAAGCAACAAGGGAAGCCACGACTTCCAACTCACAGAGGATGCCAGCGGCCAACGCCTCTTCGAACGGGTGCTCCGCCAAAGCCAGGCTTGGGGCAACGAGGACAACATGATGTATGTGGTGGGAGCCACGCAAGGTTCCCTTTTCGCCGACGTGAGGAAAGTCGCGCCGCACCACTTCCTCCTCGTACCTGGCGTGGGGGCGCAGGGTGGAAGCCTGCAAGAGGTGTGCAAATACGGCATGAACGATGATTGCGGACTACTGGTCAACAGCAGCCGTGGCATCATCTATGCTGGCCATGGCACCGACTTTGCCGATGTGGCCGCCCAAAAGGCCAAGGAACTACAGGAACAGATGGCCGTGGAACTAAACCGGATTCGTAATCGGAAATAAGAAGAGCGGCAGGCTTGTACCTTCTCCTTACGGCCCTGACGCAAGGGGAGCGGTCAAGCCTGACGCTCTTGCCCCCCCTCTTTGGCCAAACATATCTTAACGGAGGGACTAAGCAACATACAACATCGCACCCAGGTGAAGCAAACCACACGATAGCACATATTCCTGCTTTCCAAACCAGCGAGACTATCGGGAACATGACCAAGACAAGTGTGAAGACGGAAGCATACTTTCAATGAGGAATCTATCCACTTTGTTGATAGATTTCAACATGGAAAGAATCACTTTGCAAGAAAAGCCATTTTGCAATTTGAAAGCTGCCCTCAAGGCGGCTCTCTAGTCTGCTCAAAGGTGCCCAAAAGACCGGAATGAGAAGGTCTGAAGGCCTTTCCGAGCCTATCTTGTCAGTCTTTCGTTTATCTTTACAGAACGGTCTGAATTCTCCCCGTTTTTTGTTTCATCTTGTAAGATTTTCCATACTTTTTCCGCCAATCCGTCATCGAACGTCTTTGCCCGGCTAGGTGAAACGAGGAGGATTGTTGTATAATTATTTCTACACAGGCACCAACAGGTCTCGACTCCCCAAGGGACACTTGGCACGCAATACGCTTCTTTGCACCACTTTCCACCTTTTATAAGAGAGCTTTCCCACCATAAATGATGAAAAACACCACGCGAAACTCAAAAAAACACAAATAAACATGCCAAGAGAAAGCTATTCAAAAATAATTTCTTATATTTGCAGAATAAATACATATAAGTCCACATAAAATGGAATTTACCGCAAAACAAATCGCCCAATTCATCCAAGGGCAGGTCATAGGCAACGAAAATGCCGCCGTGCATACGTTTGCCAAAATCGAGGAAGGTGTGCCTGGTGCCATCTCTTTCCTCGCCGATCCCAAATATGCACACTATTTGTACAATACTCAGTCGAGCATCGTCCTCGTCGATGAGAGCATAGAACTGGAAAAGCCCGTCGAAACCACACTGATCCGGGTAAAGAACGCACGCGACTGCGTTGCCAAATTGCTCCAGCTCTACGCTTCGGCCAAACCCAAGAAGACGGGCGTGGACCCGCTGGCCTACGTATCGCCCAAGGCCCAAGTAGGCAAGGATGTCTACATCGGTCCCTTTGCCGTCGTTGGCGATGGAGCGGTGGTTGGCGATGGAACGCAAATTTATCCTAACGCCGTAATCGGAGATGGCGTGGCGCTGGGCAAGGACTGTATCATCTATCCCAACGTCACCATCTATTACGGATGCAAAATCGGCAACAACGTCACCCTTCACGCCGGTTGCGTCATCGGTGCCGACGGATTCGGTTTCGCCCCCAATCCTGAGGCCAACCAGTATGACAAGATTCCCCAAATCGGCATTGTCACCATAGAGGACAATGTGGAAATCGGAGCCAACAGTTGCGTCGACCGCTCCACCATGGGCAGCACCTACGTGCGCAAAGGGGTCAAGCTTGACAATCTTGTACAGATAGCCCACAACGACGACATCGGCGAGAACACGGTGATGTCGGCCCAAGTGGGCATAGCCGGAAGCACAAAGGTTGGCCAATGGTGCATGTTCGGCGGCCAAGTGGGCATTTCCGGGCACATCACCATCGGCGACAGGGTGTTTTTAGGCGCTCAAAGCGGGGTGCCGGGCAGCCTCAAGTCGGATCAAGCACTCATCGGAACGCCACCTATGCCCAAGTTGCCCTACTTCAAGAGCCAAGCCATCTTCCAGCGTTTGCCCGAACTCTACAAGCAGTTGGGCCAACTGCAAAAGGAAGTGGACGAGCTGAAGAAGGCCTTGGGAAAATAAGGAAAGACTAACAAGAATCTAGAAACTTAAAAAAAGAAGCATATGTCGAAGCAAAAGACACTGAAAGGAAGCTTTTCGCTCTTCGGAAAAGGACTGCACACGGGACTTAGCCTGACCGTGACTTTCAATCCCGCCAAAGAAAACAGCGGCTACAAAATCCAACGCATCGACCTGGAGGGGCAACCCATCATCGATGCCATTGCCGAAAACGTGGTCGACACGCAACGCGGCACGGTGCTCGGCTCTGGTGACGTGCGCGTCTCCACCGTGGAACACGGGCTCGCCGCCCTCTATGCCATGGGCATCGACAACTGCCTGATACAGGTGAACGGTCCGGAGTTCCCCATCCTCGATGGGTCCGCCGCCACTTACGTGGACAAAATCAAGGAAATCGGACTGCAAGACCAGAACGCCGAAAAAGACTACTACATCATTCGAAAGAAAATCGAGGTGCGAGACGACGAGACGGGAAGTGTCATCACCATTCTCCCCGACGACCAGTTCAGCATTACGGCCATGTGCTCGTTCAACAGCAAATTCATCAACAGCCAGTTTGCCACACTCGACAATGTTGACAACTTCTCCAACGAAATCGCACCGGCTAGAACATTCGTGTTCGTACGCGACATCGTGCCATTGCTCGAAGCCAACCTCATCAAGGGTGGCGACCTCGACAATGCCATCGTCATCTACGAGCAAGTAGTGCCCCAGGAAAAGCTTGACAAGCTTGCCGACCTGCTCCACGTGCCCCACGTAGATGCGTCGCAACCTCGCTACATACAGCACAAGCCCCTCATGTGGGAGAATGAGTGCACACGCCACAAACTCCTTGACATCATTGGCGACATGGCTCTCATCGGGCGACCCATCAAGGGCCGCATCATCGCCACACGTCCGGGCCACACCATCAACAACCAGTTTGCACGCCAAATGCGCCGCGAGATACGCAAGCACGAGGTGCAAGCACCCATCTACGACCCCAACGAGGAACCCATCATGGACAACATCCGCATCCGGAAGCTCCTGCCCCACCGCTACCCCATGCAGCTGGTCGACAAGGTGATTGCCATGGGGCCAACAAGCATCGTGGGCGTAAAGAACGTCACGGCCAACGAGCCTTTCTTCCAAGGGCACTTCCCTCAGGAGCCCGTAATGCCGGGTGTGCTCCAAATCGAGGCCATGGCACAATGCGGAGGCTTGCTCGTGCTCAACCAGTTGGAAGAACCCGAACGATGGAGTACCTACTTCATGAAGATCGACGACGTGAAGTTCCGTCGCAAGGTGGTTCCGGGCGACACGTTGCTCTTCCGCGTAGAACTGCTCCATCCCGTGCGTCACGGCATCAGTTCGATGAAGGGCTATCTCTTTGTGGGCGACCACGTTGTGGCCGAAGCCACCTTCACGGCACAAATCGTGAAGAACAAGTAAAGACTGACAGCAAACTTACCACATCTATAAAAAACGTCTGGGCCTGCCCGTCGGGGCAAGGCCCGGAATCAAAAGAATACTACATACATGGCAAATATCATCAGCCCCATGGCCTACGTCGACCCGAGCGCCCAAATAGGCGACGGCAACGTAATAGGGCCTTTCTGCTATATCGACAAAAACTCCGTTATCGGCAACAACAACAAGTTCCTAAACAATGTCACCATTCATTACGGAGCCCGCATCGGCAATGATAACGAATTCTTCCCCGGGGCCAGTATCTCCACCAAACCGCAAGACTTGAAGTTTAAGGGAGAAGACACCTTGTGCATCATTGGCGACAACAACTCCGTCAGGGAGAATGTCACCATTTCGAGAGGAACGGCTTCGAAGGGGAAAACCACCGTGGGCAGCAACAACTTGCTCATGGAAAACATGCACATAGCCCACGATTGCGTGGTGGGAAGCCATTGCATCATCGGCAATTCTACGAAGTTTGCCGGCGAAGTCACCATTGACGACAACGCCATCGTCAGCGCAGTGGTGCTCACCCACCAGTTCTGCCACATCGGCGGCTACGTCATGATCCAAGGCGGATGCAGGTTCTCACAAGACATCCCCCCCTACATCATCGCTGGCAAGGAGCCGACTCGCTATGCAGGTATAAACCTTATCGGATTGCGCAGGCATGGCTTCAGCAACGACCTGATTGAGAAGATTCATAATGCCTACCGGTTGCTCTATTCTGAAGGAATCCTCAAGGACGGCATCCAAAAGATTAAGGACGAAATGGAGGTTACTCCTGAAATACAATACATCATTGATTTCGTAGAATCGTCGAAACGTGGCATTATCAGATAAGAGCTAAATCCTCAGATCACCTTCGGGCTGGTCTGAGGTTTTTGAAATATTGCATGCAAAAGAAGCTCATCGTCATCCTTGGCCCCACCGGAGTTGGCAAGACAGAGTTGACCATCTCGATTGCGGAACATTTTCATGTTCCCATAATCAATGCAGACTCTCGCCAAATCTTTGCCGAACTGCCTATCGGAACCGCTGCTCCCACACCTGAGCAAAGGCAAAGGGTGACGCACTTTTTTGTGGGAAACCATCATATCAATGATTATTATTCGGCCTCTCGATTCGAAGAGGACGTTCTCGCATTACTACAGCAATTATTTCTTAATCCACAAGATATCAACGAACTAAACGGTACCAACGCCATCAGCCCTTACAACATCGCCTTACTCTCTGGGGGAAGCATGATGTACATAGACGCCGTGTGCAAAGGTATCGACGACATTCCCACAATAGACGAGAAGACAAGGGTCGACATGAAGCATAGACTAGAAGCTGAAGGGTTGCCCGCTCTCACTGAAGAGCTCCAACGCCTCGACCCGGAATACTGGGCCATCGTCGACCGGAAAAATCCTCGACGCGTGGTTCACGCTTTGGAAATCTGCAAGATGACGGGACGCACCTATACCTCCTTCCGCAAGCAGAAGCCTAGACCACGCCCGTTCGACATCATCAAGGTGGGCTTATGGAGGGAACGTGACGAGATGTACGAACGCATCAACACACGCGTTCTCAACATGATGGAGGAAGGATTGGAAGAGGAGGCAAGGCAAGTCTACCCGTTCAGGGAACTCAACGCACTCAACACCGTGGGATACAGGGAGCTCTTTTCCTGGTTCGACGGCACAATCGACAAGGCTGAAGCTGTGCGGCAAGTCCAGTCCAACACGCGACGTTACATGCGCAAACAGGTGACTTGGTTCAAGCATGACGATTCCATCAAATGGTTTAATCCCGACGACAAGGGGAATATCATAAAATATTTGGAAGAAAAGATACGAGAAACACGATAAAAAACGTTATTATTGAAGACTATGAATAAAATAAAACGCGTTTTCAAATGGATATGGCGCCGCATCCGTGCCTTTTGGCCTTGGTATAAAAACTTATATCACGGACGTCCTTGGTACACAAAGACTTTGGTGGCCATCGCTTCATGCATCGTCGCATTCTTCCTTTATCTGGGAGCTGTCGACATAAACTTTTTATGGCTTTTCGGCAAATCACCTGGCTACTTTTCCGGTATTTTGGACCCACAAACGAGCGAGGCTTCGGAAATCTATAGCGCGGATGGCGTAATGATTGGCAAGTATTTCAATGAGAACCGTACTCCTGTGAAATACAACGAGGTGAATCCCAACTTCTATCGCGCCCTCATCGACACCGAGGACGAACGGTTCTACAAGCATTTCGGCATTGATCCCATCGGCCTCTTCGGGGCAATGAAGGATGCTGTTTTGCGCCATGAAGGACGTGGGGCATCGACCATTACCCAACAGCTGGCCAAGAACATGTTCCGCGTTCGGTCACAATACTCCACCGGATTGCTCGGCAAGATACCCGGCCTGAAGATTCTCATTGTTAAAAGCAAGGAGTGGATTATCGCTACCAAACTAGAGACGGTTTACAGCAAAGACGAAATCCTCACCATGTATGTGAATACGGTCGACTTCGGGTCGAATGCCTACGGCATCAAGACTGCTGCCAAGACCTATTTTGACACCACACCGCAAAAGCTCACAACAGAGCAGGGAGCCGTGCTCGTGGGTATGCTAAAAGCTACAACCTATTATAATCCACGCACAAACCCCAAAAACTCGCTAGCACGACGCAACACCGTGCTGCGCAACATGTACACCCACGGCGACCTCACCCGGCAAGAATATGACTCGCTTCAGCAGATTCCAATCAAGCTGGAGTTTAGTGTAGAAGAGAACTACGGCGGGCAGGCACAATATTTCCGCGAGGCCGTGGCAAATTATCTTTCACAATGGTGCAAGGACAACGGATATGACCTATATTCCAGCGGACTCAAAATCTACACCACGCTCGATACCCGTCTGCAAAAATACGCCGAAGAGGCCGCACGCAAGCAAATGAAAATCGTGCAGCAAAACTTCAAAAACCATTGGGGGAAGAATGATCCATGGGTCGACGAAAACGGCAAAGTAATGCCTGGATTCATCGAAGGAATAGCAAGAAAACTTCCCGTATACGAATACTTGCAGAAAAAGTATAATGGAAATCCAGACTCCATCCTTGCCGAACTAAACAGGCCACACAAGGTGAAACTCTTCGACTATGACAAAGGCTCGATAGAGGAAACGATGTCTACAATGGATTCCATCCGCTACATGGTGAAATTCATGCATTGCGCTATGGTGGCCATGGAACCGCAAAACGGACACGTGAAGGCGTGGGTTGGTGATATTGACTTCGGCACATGGAAGTATGACAAGGTCACGGCCATGAGACAACCGGGCTCCACGTTCAAGCTCTTTGTCTACACCGAGGCCATGAATCAAGGACTCCTCCCGTGTGACAAGCGGCGAGACGAGTATATTTCGATGGAGGTATACGACAAGAGAAAACACGAAATGGTTAGATGGACGCCGTCCAACGCCAATGGCTCATTCTCGGGCGACAGCCTTCCACTGCGTACCGCCTTTGCCCGAAGCATAAACTCGATTGCCGTCCGGCTGGGACAAGAAATGGGTATCAGCCGAATTATCGAAACAGCACATAAAATGGGTATTAAAAGTCCGCTCGACGACGAGCCTTCATTGGCCCTTGGCGCAAGCGATGTAAATCTCTTGGAAATGGTGAATGCTTACAGCACCGTAGCCGATGACGGACGGCACCACGAACCCATCCTCGTCACACGTATTGTCGACCATGATGGCAACGAGGTGTTCAAGGCCGACGAGACTGACGAGCAGGTCATTCCATACAAGAGTGCATTCCTTATGCAGCAAATGCTCATGGCCGGAACACATGATGGTGGCGGAACATCGGTCAGCTTCTCCGCACAAGAGTATGCGGGAAACTCCTTCCGTGACACCGATTGGGGTGGCAAGACGGGAACAACAAACAACCATTCCGACGCATGGTTCATGGCCGTAAGTCCGCACCTCGTGGTGGGAGCCTGGGTTGGCAACGAGCACCGTTGCATACACTTCCGCACAGGAGCATTGGGACAAGGTTCGAAAACGGCATTACCTATATGTGGATACTTTATTCACTCGGTGATGGAGGATTCCAACTTCAAGCAGTACCACGGCAAATGGCCCAAAGCCAAGGATAGCGATATTAGCGCCGACATGTACAGTTGTGTGACTCCATATAGGCCAGCCCAGCGAGACACGACTCGAAACGACAGCATGCGGACGACAACGGAAGAAATCCTACTCGACGAGAATGGGAACCCCATTGCTAAGCCTATCGAAGGAAACAAGGGCGAAGAATATGCTCCATCGGAAAATAACGGGCAACAGCAACCCAAGAAGATAAAATCGGACAAGAAGCGCACACGTGAAGTAGACGAGCCTATCTCGTTCGATGACCTTTAGTTCGCCAACCACCTACCTCCCGATGGTTCTAAACAAGCCTTCGGGAGGTGAATCTTTTTCATCCTCGTGATATTTATTCAACTTAAGCAAATATACTATCAACACCGCTCCCAACAATATAGACTTGGATAATCCCGAGCTGCAAAACGCGCTCCAGATGATTCAATGGACCCGACAATCCGTATTCCTTACGGGCAAGGCTGGAACGGGCAAATCCACGTTGCTTCGCTTCATAGCCTCAACAACAAAGAAAAAGCATATCATTCTGGCCCCAACGGGCATTGCAGCCATCAATGCCGGTGGTTCCACGTTGCACAGTTTCTTCAAACTTCCCTTTTATCCACTTCTCCCCAACGATGACCGGTATACCGCACGGCACATAAGGGACACCATGAAGTACAATTCGGAGAAAATCAAAATACTCCGAGAGGTGGAACTCGTTATCATTGACGAGATTTCAATGGTGAGGGCCGACATTATCGATACTATCGATAAAATATTGCGAATCTACGGGGGTAACATGCGGGAACCTTTCGGAGGGAAGCAGATGCTACTCGTGGGTGACATCTTCCAACTCGAGCCCGTTGTAAAATATGATGACTGGCAATTGCTAGCTCCCTTCTATCCTTCAGCTTTCTTCTTTGACGCAAAGGTGTTCCAACAAACTCAGCTTGTAAGTATAGAATTAAAAAAGGTTTATCGGCAACACGATCCTGAGTTCATCAAAATCCTTGACCACATCAGGACTAGCACGGTGAATGACTCCGAACTGGCCCTACTCAACCAAAGAGTGGGGTCTGGCGAGTTAAAAAACGAAAAGAAACTGGCCATCACATTGTCAACACGTCGGGACACCGTTGACTATATTAACAAGAAGAAGCTGGACGATTTGGACGAGTCGCCCGTCACCTTCCATGGCACCATCGAAGGAGAATTTCCTGAGAACAGTCTTCCCACTCCCATCGATTTGGTATTGAAGACCGGAGCTCAAATCATTTTCATCAAAAACGACATGGACCACCGTTGGGTAAATGGCACATTGGGTGCCGTCACCGGCTATGATACGGATGGAGAACAGCCTCGAATCTACATCCGTACCGAGAATGGGCAAGACGTGACCGTGGAACGTACGAGTTGGGAAAATATGCGTTATCACTTCAATGAGACCGAAAAGAAAATTGAAGAAGAAGAAATCGGACGTTATCTACAATATCCCATCCGCCTGGCATGGGCCATTACCGTGCACAAAAGCCAAGGGCTCACCTTCTCACAAGTGAACATAGACTTTAGCGGAGGGGCTTTCGCCGGAGGTCAAACTTACGTAGCCCTCTCTCGTTGCACATCACTTGAAGGCATCACTCTAAAAGAGCCGTTACATCGGAGAGACATCTTTGTCAAAAGCGAGGTACAAAACTTCGCCCGCTCCTACAACGACCGGAAAGCCATCGAGGGAGCGCTAGAACAAAGCAAAGCTGACCGAGAGTATTTCAAAGCCATCAAGGCATTCGACCAAGGGGACATGCAATCCGCACTCGAACACTTCTTCATTGCCATTCATTGTCGCTATGATATAGAAAAGCCTTTGGCCAAAAGGTTTATTCGACGTAAGCTAAACATCATCAACAAGTTGCGCGAAGAAAACCAACAATTGAAAGAAGAAAAAGACAAGCAAAAAGAGTATCTGAAAAAATTGGCCGTGGAATACACTCTCATGGGCAAAGAATGTGAGAAAGAAGGCATGCCGAAGGCCGCAATCAGGAACTACAAGAAGGCCTTGAAACTCTATCCCGAGCATGTGCTAGCCAAGAAAAGACTAAAGAAGTTAACATCTGACAAGTCGTAAGATTTTCCCTCTTTATTCATTTCCTGAGTATTAGCATCTAGTTAAAAAGAAAATCTCCAGAGTATTTGCATCTAGTTAAAAAGGGAAAAGGCTGATTCCAATACCAGGAATCAGCCTTAAACTTCAACTGTGCACTACTTTTATCGAACAGTAACGATTATTTTACGAACTTGCAAACAGCTATTCGGCCTTCACCTCCCATAGCCTTTGCGACAAAGCAACCTGATTCCAAGGCACCAGCTTTCATCACGCCAACCCCATTGCTCATATTGACAACAGCCGTCGAAACCATTTGGCCACTCAGCGTATAAATACCGACCTTGACTTGCGGTAAGTTACCATGAATCACCAACCGTCCCGCCGCATAATGCAATTTTAGGTCGGCGCCCTGTGCCGAGCCCATTCCAACGCGGTCTATACCCGTAGTGGTCTGATGAGCAATAAGCGAATTGTAACTTGTCAGCATGTTTTTGGCACCAATTGTGGGCCGGCTCATCAGGTAGATGTCATTACCTCCATCAACATAGCGGCCCACCGTATGCCATGCATCATGCGCCGGATAGCTCAAGCTATCGGTCCAGCTCATATCAGCCGCCGTGAGCGCTAATGTCCCCCCCTCGTCATCTAGTTTGAACGAGGTATGCAGATACTGCTTGGTATCACGCTTGTCACACCACACTACCAAATAGCCATGAGCAGGAATTACCGTAGAAGTGTTCGTATTTCCCTTGGTCAACTGGCTCTTTTTCAAATCTTTCAAGCTATTGGTCAGATACATTCCCTCCACATCCAGAGGTTCGGAAGTCGTATTGTAAAGCTCCACCCAATCGCTTTTCTTTGCATATTCGTTCACGTAAGTATCATTGGCCGCACCAATCTCGTTAATTCGAATCGGAGTGAATCCAGCCTTTGCGCCATCCTCCATCGGCACGAAATCAGCCACGAGCGAGAAGTCACCCGCCGGCATATCCGTTTCCACATCAGTGGAATAATACCCCTCGTCCGTTGACGAAGCGGCACTACCCGACGTTGCCTTCTTCCATCCCCGGAAGACATAGCCCGCCGGAGCAGAGGCACGCAACCTCACCGGAGCAAAGAGTTTCCCGTTGAACCGTCCCGTAGGCACTTCGATACCATTCACATAGAGTGCGGCACCAGCCACATTACTACTCAGCGTGGCCGATTGCGCCAGGCTCTGGCGAAGTCCCATCGCCGAAAGGTTGCATAAAGCTCCAATGGCCGTCGACGCCCTATTGCTAAATCCCTGCTTCAAACTTCTTGACGTTGCATACGGACTTTCGTTCTTCAACGACATTTCCGGACCGACAATAGCCGTCAGCGAGTCGATGATAGAGGTCGTCCGAGCCGGCTCGAACACGCTTCCCCCCATGAGGCAATACGTATCGATGAATTTCTTCTTAAACTCATTGTTGGACAGCATATTGCGGAATATGGTCACCATTTTGATTTCAGCCGTAATATGATCAACCGGACAACCATAGAGAAGGTCGAAAGTATAGTTTGCCTTGTTCATGAAAGCATTAAACGAATCGTCGATGCTAAATGCTCCATCAAGGTCGAACGAGACAAAACGGAACTTCCCATCATCGCTCTTACGGAAGCCCTTGATATTGTTCTGAGGCCAATCGAAGCTACCCAAATAGAATTCCATGGCCATATAGTTGATATATTCGTCAATGTCGACAAGCCGCTTGATTTCGTTGTAGCAGGCCTCGTCAGCAGCATTGCCCGAGAGCGAATGCCAAAGGTTGAAGGCCTCGTCAGTGCCGCATTTCTGCACATAGCCAGAGTCCGGACTCATCTCAAACTGGTCAATTTCGTCATCGTCCCATCCATAGTTGGCAAAGACATAGTGCTTGTTGTTGGGTTCACGCACATTGAGCACGCCAACATACTGCCCGTTTATGAATTCGTGCACGGGCTGATAGCTTTGCAAGTCGATATCGATGCCCGATGTCTGAATAATGGTCTGCAAAGCGGGGTCCTTGATGCGGCACACGTTGTCGTTTCCTCCGTTGCGGATTTGCAATGTGCGGTTACGTATAAACGGCTTGGCCGAAAAGAAAGGATAGTCAAGCCGCTTGTTGCCACCATACTCCTTCGCCCCCTTAAGTTTGAAGGAGTGCGGAGTGTAAGACCTGCTCCATCCGCCACACATTTCCAAATCGACATCTTGGTTGATTCCCATTTCGTTGTCGACGGTAATCCAAGAGAAATTTACAGGACGTTCCCAATCCATATTCCAGTTGCATGGTGTCGACTGGCCATTGCCTGGGCGTCCGTTGACACCCTTCACGTAGACTCCGATACTATCATTGTAAAGGAACTCGGGATCGGTGACCACGCTCACCACCGGCAGACGGTAATCCTTGTCCTTTAAGATATACGAACGTGTGGTAACCACGCTGGCAAGTTTTCCACTTTGGAAGAGACGGAACCGGAAGTTCGTGGTTTGCGCGATCGAGAAATCACCAGTGGCCGAAGTCTCGCCATTGTCCAGCGTTGGCAACGTGCCATCGGTGGTATAACGCAACATCGTTCCTTCAGGGATATTGACATGGACGGCAAGTTGTCCGGTGAAGAGGCATGAGCCCTTGTCGACCTCGGGCGCGTCAAGCTGCTTCATGGCAAAGACGCTCCCCGCGTTAGAGGCTGAAGGCGTTGGCGCGTCGGTCAGTTGCCATTCCGGTCCACCATCCGATGTTCGGGCATAGCTCACACGCTCCATGGCCTCGGGATAGGACTCTTTAGCCAAGATTTCACCATCGGCATTGCTCAAGATGATAGTCCCCCCATCCATATCGAGTTTGAAAGGAGCCTGATTGCCATTGAGATTGTTACTATCAAACCACACCGTGGCAAAGCCGTGTGCCGGAACGACGCCCATGGTGGCCGGAGTGCGCCAAAGTTGCAAGTTGGAAGCGTCGTCGCTCAGATAGATTCCTCCAAGTTCCACGCTCTTTCCCGTAGGATTATAAAGTTCCACCCATCCGTCAAAATTGAACGCCGGCGAAATGAACTGGTCCACATTAGCCGCCATAATCTCGTTGATGACAAGCGAGCCGGCCGTCGGCACATTGTGTTCCACCGTTATAACGACGCTCCCTTGCACTCCGGAGCCGTCTGTGGACGTGGCCGTAATGGTGACCTGCCCTTCCCCTTTAGCCGTCACGTTTCCTTTTTCGTCAACCGTGGCCACACCGGCATTCGATGTCGCCCAATCCAACTTGCTGATTGTGGCATTATCCGGAGCCACCACAGCTTGCAGGTGTAGCGATTCGCCCACGACAAGCGAGATTGACGCCGGCACGATTTTCACCTCGCTCACCGGTACGATTTCACCATAATATTCAAGTTTGAAATTGTCGAAGATACACCAGTTGCTTTGCACAAAAGTGGTGTTGCGCAAGCCGATGTTGACATTTCCGCCACGATGTTCAAACTCCATCACGTTGCCGTAGCCTCCCTGCTCGAAGGCGGCCGTAGCACTCTCCATGGTGTTGGGAAAGTAGACGCTAGGCCTTACCCACCATGGCGACCATGTGCCGCTTGAGAATTGTACGGACGACGACCAGCTGTATACGCTTGCCAGCTTTTGTTCCTCCTGCCCGGCATAGACCACGGCGGGAATAGACTCTCTACCAGCGGAATAATCCTGATAGCCTTGGTCGTTGTCCTGGCAACGATAGAACGAACTAACGCTCAGCCGATAGTGTCCGGCCGGCAACTGTTGCAACGTCTGGTGGATGTCAAAAGTCCCATTCCAAAACTCCATCGCGCCACACCGCACGGCCTTCGAATGTGCATTGCTCTCAAAGGTCCATCCATGGTTGCTGTTACCATCGAAGCTGGGATTGACGATGTACTCCGATGTAACATCAATCCATCGGCTCACCGCATGAGCAAGTTGACCATACACCAACAATGCGGTCGCTATGGCAACAAAAATAAAACTACGTTTCATGGTTTTTATTGATTTGCTATTTAGGTTTATTTTGCAAATTTAGGACAAAAGAACCAATCTTGCAAGAAATCGGCCGTTTCTTGCTGCTTTTTAACATATTCGCCACCACAATGAGTTCCCGCAGGCCTAGCCAAGCATTTCCCGTCATGCCTTGTCCCCACAATCCTAAATAAGAACCAGCCTCGAAATCCCCAACTGGGCAAAATTCCGAGGCTGAAAAAAATAAACACGTCTTCACCGTCGGCCATTCATACCCTCCATCGGAGGGAGGCTTTGATAGTGGCGCGTCGACCAAACTTGATATAAGAATACCAGGCAAAGCAACATTCCCACCTTGTAGGTTCCGACGATGTCATTGCCAAAAAGTATGCCGGCCAAAGGGGTAACCACAACGGGCGACACAAATTGGCCCATATAAAGGGCGGCCGAAAGCAGGGGCATGACCGTTGTTGCCGAGTTCCGCCCTCCCTTGATCGAGGCGATGGTGTTCAGATAGGGCACCCCCACCCCGTTGGCGATGCCAGTAAAGACGGCGCCAACAACAAGCGGGGCCATGCTTCCGGCCAAGGCAAACGACAAATAGCCCACGAAGAAGAACGAAGGGGCGAAATACTTCAAGCCTCGTCGGAAGACGCGCATGAGCCGGCCGAAGAAAATCCCCACGAAGAAGGCCACCACATCGAGGCCCACCATGACCAGCGTGATGGCATGAGCCGGCAATCCGGTTTGCTCACGGGCTGTGATGGCGAAGTTGGTGGGAAAGATGAAAAAGATCATCATCAGCAAGAGCATGCCCACCACCGAGGGATGGAACTTGAGCAGTTGGCGTGGCTCAAAGGCCTTGCCACGCTTGTTGCTCGTCCCGAGCCTGTCATTGGGAAGGTAGAGGAAAACCAGCGCCACGGCTCCCAAGCCCAGCAAGTAGACCAGGAAGGCATAGTTCCACTCTATAGTGGCCAAAAGGCCAGCTAGCAACGTGGCCACCACCCCGCCCATTTGGTTCATCGCCGCCGACAGGCCCATGAGTCGCGCCTGGTCTTCGGGAGGATAATACATGGACAACAGCCCGGTCGACAAGGGCATGACCAGCCCCACACTCACTCCCAGCAACGCCCTGAGAAAGAGCAATGCGCCCATGTGTGACACCAAGAAGCATCCGCTCCCCGAGGCCACGTAAAGGACAAGCCCCACGAGGGCGATGGTCCGCGTCTTGAAATGGCGGCTGATGAGAAGGAAAAACAAATTGGTGATGATAATGAACAGTGCCGGAATGCTGACAATGAACTGTACCAGAAGCTGGGGTTCGCGGGCAAAGTGTTGTTTCATGATACCCAAGGCCGGGGCTATGGCCGCACCCGCCATGACGGTGAGAAGCGACATCGAGAGTATCGTCGATGTCACCCTTTTCGATACTTGAGGCATTTCTTATTTTTTAGTTATGAACTACGTAAAACCGGATTCCCTTGTTCATAACTGGACTTACGCGCCCATCGGCCTACGCCTTGGACACTACTCGTTATATCCCACTTTGGAAAATCCAATGCAAAGGTACACACATTTTTTCTAAAAACCACGAAATTTGCAAACCTTTTTTCTTCTCCAAACCTCACTTGGAAACTCCGACGCATTGCATAATTTGGACAATAGAAAACGTTAAAGCCCCGACGTCACGTCGGGGCTTTAACTGTTTTTTGAATGTTTCAGCAGTTTGTCTTATGTAGTTATGATTGCTTTTTGAAAATCGAATTGATTTCTTGATAGCATTGCAAAAGTAAGCAGAATATTGATTTAAATCAAATCATTCGATCTTTTTTTAAGGAAAAAAACACGTAAACGTTTACGAAACAAGACAATAAAAACACGATTTCCACGTTTTGAAAGCCTTTCCGGCCCGATTAGGTGTATTTTAACAATTATATCTACAAGTCTTCTTGAGGAATAAACCTTAAAGTTTCTTCGCCCGAGATGAACCCGGAAAGAAACTTTCCAACTACAGAGTCACACGATGTAAAGTTTCTTCTAAACAACATTTTTAAACACCCTTAAAACGCGCACTCGTATCCTTCTGATTTCCAACAATATACAGCCACGCCTTTCCAAGCCTCTCTGAGAGCACCTCCGAGGGCCTCTGAACGGCCTCCAAAGGAGCTAAGAGCGGCCCTTAAAGAAGCTCTGAACGGCTCTCTTGGAAACCTATCTAATCCTTGTAAAATTTTAATCTTATGCCGCGCCGTCTATTCCGTATGTTGAATACGTTACAAAAGATGAAACAAAAAGGAGGGAAATTCGAAAAAGGGGGCGATTCATTTTGTTTTGTCTTCATTTTGCATTACCTTTGCATAAACGTTGCCGCACCCGGCAATTGGGAACAAGTTTTCACGCCCTTGATGGCAAAAACTTTGCGCTAAGTTAATATAGACAAACTATAAATGAAAGAATTTGTAATCTCCGAAGCCAAGGCCGAGACCGCGATTCTCGTGGGACTCATTACCAAAGAGCAGGATGAAGCCAAGACCAAGGAATATCTCGACGAGTTGGAATTCCTCGCCGATACGGCCGGTGCTGTCACCGTGAAGCGCTTTACGCAACGAGCGGGCGGACCCAACCAGACTTCGTATGTGGGCAAGGGAAAGCTGGACGAAATCAAGACGTATATCCAGGAAAGAGAAGACGCCGACGACCCCGTGGGTATGGTTATCTTCGACGACGAGCTCTCGCCACGACAATTGAAAACCATCGAGGGCGAGTTGGGCATAAAGATTCTCGACCGCACATCGCTCATCCTCGACATCTTCGCCATGCGGGCACAGACGGCAAACGCCAAGACACAGGTGGAACTGGCACAATACCAGTACATGCTGCCACGCCTGCATCGTTTGTGGACCCACCTGGAACGACAGGGCGGCGGATCGGGATCGGGCGGAGGCAAGGGCTCGGTGGGCTTGCGCGGCCCTGGAGAGACCCAGCTGGAAATGGACCGAAGAATCATCCTCCAGCGTATGAGCCTGCTCAAAAAGAGGCTCGTAGAAATCGACAAGCAAAAAAACACGCAGAGAAAGAATCGCGGACGTCTCATCCGCGTGGCCCTCGTGGGCTACACCAACGTTGGGAAATCAACCTTGATGAACCTGCTGGCCAAGAGCGACGTATTTGCCGAAAACAAACTCTTCGCCACGCTCGACACGACCGTAAGGAAGGTGGTAATCGAGAACCTGCCCTTCCTCTTGGCCGACACCGTCGGATTCATCCGCAAGCTCCCCACCGGACTGGTCGACTCGTTCAAGTCGACACTCGACGAGGTGCGCGAGGCCGACCTGCTCCTCCACGTGGTCGACATCTCACACCCCGACTTCGAGGAGCAAATCCAGGTGGTGGAGCAGACGTTGAAGGAGTTGGGGGCCAGCGACAAGCCCAGCATGATCATCTTCAACAAGATCGACCAATACCACTGGGTGGAAAAGGCTCCCGACGACCTTACGCCGGAGACGCGAGAGAACGTCTCCCTGCAACAATTGGAAAAGACGTGGATGGCGCGCTTGCAGGACAACTGCATGTTTATCTCGGCCAAACAACACGAGAACATCGACGAGCTGAGACGCGTGCTCTACACCAAGGTGCGTGAATTGCACGTACAGAAATATCCATATAATGACTTCCTCTACCCGGAAGTCGACTAAACCCGTACAACCATGGAAGACTACCGAAGCTTGACCGAAGAAGAAATAACACAACTGGAAGCACAAGGATGCTACGCCAACGACTGGACGTCGGTGTGCGTGGCCGAGGAGTTCGATGCGGCATGGGTGCGCAACACCGACTTTTACGGCGAGGTGCACCTTGGCGTCTTCAACAAGAACATCGAGGTGGACGAGGGCTTCCTCGCACACTCCGGCATCAACGGCGCCACGCTCAACGACGTCACCGTGGGCGACAACTGCATCATCGCCCACATCGGCAACTTCATCCACAATTGCGACATCGGCGAAGAGTGCTGCCTGATGAACGTGGGATGCGTCACCACGAACTCGGGCGCCAACTATGGCGAAGGCAACACCGTGGCGGTGCTCAACGAGGGGGGCAACGGCAACGTGACTCTCTTCAGCGGACTCACCTCGCAACTGGCGGCGCTCATGGTCAGACACGCCTCCGACTCCCAATTCTCACAAGCCATACGACAACTGGTCAAAGACAACATCGCTATGCGAAGCCCCGAGCGAAGCCAGATTGGATACCGTGTGAAAATAACCAACACTACCGAACTGACCAACGTGGTGGTGAACGACGATTGCGAGATTTCGGGGGCCTGCCGCGTAAGCGACTGTACCATCCTCAGCACGCCCGACGCGGCCACCTACATCGGGAACGGGGTCATCATCGACAACTCCATCGTGCAGGCGGGTAGCAGCATCCTCGATGGTGCCAAGGTGGACAACTGCTTCGTGGGTGAGGCCTGCCACATCGGCAAGGGGGCCTCGGCCGAATCGAGCCTGTTCTTCGCCAACTCGTGGCTCGACAACGGCGAGACGTGCGCCGCCTTCTGCGGACCATTCTCGGTGAGCCATCACAAAAGTTCCCTGCTCATCGGGGGCGACTTCGCCTTCTACAACGCCGGATCGGCCACGAACTTCAGCAACCACGCCTACAAGATGGGGCCACTACATTGGGGTACGCTGGAGCGTGGATGCAAGACGGCGTCGGGGGCCCACGTGCTCTGGCCGGCGTCAATAGGCGCCTTTTCCATGATTATGGGCAAGGTGGCAAATCATCCCGACCTTATGTCATTGCCCTTCAGCTACGTCTTCGGACAAGGCGACGGCACCTACGTGGTACCCGGACGCAACCTGTCAACCGTCGGCACATGGCGCGATACGACCAAATGGCCCAAACGGGACAGGCGCCCTTACTCGGAACGCGACTCGGCCGTCAACTTCGACTGGCTCAACCCGCGCGTGGTGCTGGAATGCATACGGGGAAGGAAAATCCTCAACGACCTGAAGGCCCTACAGGGCGATGCCGCCAGCTACACCCACGAGGGGTGCATCATCCGGCACGACAGCCTGCTCCACGGCATCAAAGCCTACGACACGGCCATACGTATGTACATCGGACAGGCTTTGGCCGAACACGAGGCCACCCTGCCCGAAAGTTCTACGGGAACGGGTGAATGGAACGACTTGAGCGGCATGCTCATTCCTGCCTCGGAAGAGGAAAGGCTCGTGGACGACGTCAAGGACGGACGGCTCGCCGACACTATGGCCGTGGCGAAACGACTCGAATGGGCCAACACCATGTACAAGGAGTGGAAATGGAACTTCACCTACCGCGTCGTGTGTGACGTGTGCCACCTCGAAACGCTCACGCCGACTGACGTGGAACGCATCCGCACATTATGCGCGCCTGCGCATGAGGCCTGGTTGAAGGCCATCGCCTTCGACGCCGAAAAGGAGTTCAGGCTCGGCGACGTCGATGAGGACACGCTGAGCAACTTCCTGAAAACGGTGAAGTGAGGACATTCCCCTCCATGAAGAGGGGGCGCACCTGATGCTCACAAGGCGACAACTCCGGCACATACGCCCCAAAAAGAAGGAGACTTTGCCCAAGTCTGTTGGACGGGGCCCTGCTTGCTTGAACTCTGCCATGGCGAGAAAAGATCGGCGAAAAAACAACAACGATAATACTCCAAATGATAACTAACTCAAAAATATACACACAAACAACATGAAACGATTGAAAATCATCGTGATGTCAATGTTCATGACCGTGCTTGCACTACCGGCACCGGCCAAGGACTATGCGTTCGAATCGGTGCCTGGAGACCCGATGCACACTCGCATCTACACGCTCGACAACGGATTGAAGGTCTACATGAGCGTCAACAAGGAAAAGCCACGGTTACAGACCTATATCGCCGTACGTACGGGGTCGCGCAATGACCCCAAAGAGACCACCGGCCTGGCCCACTACCTCGAGCACCTGATGTTCAAGGGAACACGGCTGTTTGGAACCTCAAACTATGAGGCCGAACGGCCCCTGCTCGACTCCATTGAGCGGCGTTTCGAAACCTATCGCACCCTGACAGACCCTGCTCAGCGAAAGGCCTATTATCACCAGATTGACTCCATATCGCAACTGGCCGCAAAATACAACATCCCCAACGAATACGACAAGATGATGGCCTCGCTCGGATCCGAGGGTAGCAACGCCTACACCAGCAACGACCAGACCTGCTACGTCGAGGACATCCCATCAAACGAGGTGGAGAACTGGGCGCGCATCCAGTCCGACCGCTTCCAAAACATGGTTATCCGCGGATTCCATACCGAGCTCGAGGCCGTCTACGAGGAATACAACATCGGACTGGCGAGCGACAGCCGCAAGGAGTGGGCCGCCCTGGAAAAGAAGCTCTTTCCTACGCACCCCTATGGCACGCAGACTACCATCGGCACGCAGGAACACCTGAAGAACCCAAGCATCACCAACATCAAGCACTACTTCAACCGCTACTACGTGCCCAACAACGTGGCCATCGTCATGGCGGGCGACTTCGACCCCGACGCCACTATCGCCATCATCGACAAGTATTTCGGTTCTTGGAAGCCTAGCGACAACCTCTCGCGACCGGAATACGCTCCCGTGCCCGACCTGAAGCAACACACCGACACCACCGTGGTGGGACTGGAGGCCGAAAACGTGATGATGGGGTGGAAGTTCGACAAGGCCGCCTCGCTCCAAGCAGATACGCTCCAACTCATTGCCGACGTGCTCTACAACGGCAAGGCGGGCCTCCTCGACGTCGACCTGAACCAGCCCATGAAACTGTTGCAGGCTGCATCTTATACGAATCCGATGACCGACTATACCGAGTTTATCCTCGTTGGCATGCCTGGAAAGGGGCAGAGTCTGAACGAAGTGAGACGGCTCCTCCTAGACGAGGTTGACAAGCTGAAGCGTGGTGACTTCGACGATACGCTCATACCTGCCGTCGTGGCCAATGAGAAGCTAGACTTCTTCCGCTCGCTCGACAACAATCGCCAACGGGCCGAACTCATGAAAGACGCCTTCATCAATGGCGGGGATTGGAAGACGGTGGTGGGCCGGCTCGAACGCATGGCGGGCATCACCAAGCAGCAACTGGTCGACTTTGCCAACCGGCACTTCGCCGACAACTATGCGTGCGTGTTCAAACTGCAAGACAACGATACCACCATCCACAAGATTGACAAGCCGCAAATCACGCCCATACCTACCAACAACGACAAGCACAGCGACTTCTTACAGGAAATCACCAACGACAAGCCTACCCCCATCCAGCCCGTATTTCTCGACTTCGGCAAGGACCTGACGACGACAAAGGCCAAAAACGGCACGCAGGTGCTCTACAAGCAGAACACCCAAGACGACCTCTTCCGGCTGAGCTTCGTCTTCCCCGTGGGCTCCGAGAATAGCAACCGCCTGGACATGGCTGCATCCTACATCGACTACGTGGGCACACCCAAACTTTCGGCCACGGACATCAAGAATGCATTCTATCGCTTGGCATGCGACTTCAGCATCAACGTCGGCAATGACGAGACACGCTTCACCCTCAGCGGACTCAACACGAACATGCCCAAGGCGCTGGCCTTATTCAGGGACTACGTCACCAACGCCAAAGCCGACACGGCCAGTTTCAACCGTTTCGTGGCATTGGTGGAGAAATCGCGCGAGGACAACAAGAGTAGCCAACGCAGCAACTTCTCCGCATTGCGCAATTATGGATACTACGGGGCCTACAACCCGACACGCAACACCATGTCCGCACGCGAGCTCAAGGATTGCAACCCGCAGGAACTGCTCCGCACGCTCAGCCGGTTGGGCAACTACACCTTATTATATTATGGTCCCACCCCGCTGAAGGACTTCACGAAAATTGCCTCGCAAAACACCTTCGGAGGCCAACGGGACGCCAGCCTGCAAACGGCTCGACGCTATGTGCGCGAAACAACGCCCGCACCTGAAGTGCTCATCGCCCCCTATGACGCCAAGAACATCTATATGATGCAATACCACAACGAGAACCGCGCTTGGCACCCCGAGAACGCCGCCGTGGAGCAACTCTTCAACGAATATTTCGGTGGGGGGATGAACGCCATCGTCTTCCAGGAACTTCGCGAGGCGCGCGGATTGGCCTACAACGCCAGCGCATGGTACACGCGACCGTCAAGGAAGACTGACAAAGAGTGTTTCTATACCTTCATCATCACTCAGAACGACAAGATGATGGACTGCGTGAACGAATTTAACAACCTGCTCGACAGCATGCCCCAACGACAGGCGGGATTCGAGCTGGCTCGTCAGGCCCTCACCAAGAGCCTCGCCACCACACGCACCACCAAGTTCGCCATCCTCAACGCCTACCTCTCGGCACAACAGCTGGGCATCAACTACGACATAAACAAACTCGTCTACGAGGCCCTGCCCAAGCTCACACTCCAAGACCTCGTCGTATTTGCCAAGCAGAACATTTCCCACAAGCCTTACCGATACATCATCCTCGGCGACGAAAAGGAACTTGACATGAAGGCGTTGGAGAAAATCGGGCCAGTGAAGAGGCTCACTACAAATGATATTTTTGGTTATTAAATATTGGATAAAACATTATGAGCAAGACCGTAGATTTTAAGTATGCGCCGATGTTCCAAACCGGAAACGACGAAACCGAATACCGGTTGCTTTCCAAGGAGGGCGTAAGCACGTCTACCTTTGAGGGCAAGGAAATTTTAAAAGTAAGCCGCGAGGCACTCACCCTCCTGGCCCAAGAGGCCTTCCACGATGTGGAATTCTGCCTGCGCCGCAAGCACAACGAACAGGTGGCCGCCATCTTGTCCGACCCCGAGGCTAGTGATAACGACAAGTACGTGGCACTCACCTTGCTGCGCAACGCCGAGACCGCCGTCAAGGGCGTACTCCCATTCTGCCAGGACACGGGCACGGCCATCATCCATGCCGAGAAGGGACAACGCGTGTGGACTGACTTCGACGATGCCGAACCCCTGAGCCGTGGCGTCTTCAACACCTTCACCAACGACAACTTGCGCTACTCGCAAAACGCCCCGCTCACCATGTACGACGAGGTGAACACCAAATGCAACCTTCCCGCGCAAATCGACATTGAGGCCGCCGAGGGCGAGGAGTACCGCTTCATCATGGTGGCCAAGGGCGGAGGCTCGGCCAACAAGACCTACTTCTACCCAATGACCAAGGCCACCATCCAAAACGAGGGCACACTGGTGCCATTCCTCGTTGAGAAGATGAAGAGCCTGGGCACCGCCGCCTGCCCGCCCTACCACATCGCCATCGTCATCGGCGGCACATCGGCCGAGAAGAATCTGCTCACCGTGAAGTTGGCCTCCATCAAATACTACGACGGCCTGCCTACTACGGGCGATGAAACGGGACGTGCCTTCCGTGATACGGCCCTCGAGGCCAAGCTCCTCGACGAGGCCCACCGCATTGGTTTCGGAGCCCAGTTCGGCGGCAAGAGCTTTGCTCATGACATCCGCGTGGTACGCCTGCCCCGCCATGGTGCCAGTTGCCCCATCGGCATCGGTGTGAGTTGCTCGGCCGACCGCAACATCAAGGCCAAAATCAATCGCGACGGCATTTGGCTGGAGAAGATGGACACCAACCCCTCCGAGCTCATTCCCGAACAGTATCGGCGTGCCGGTGAGGGTACCCAGGGCATCGTCATCGACCTGGACAAGGGCATCGACGCCGTTCGTCAGGAACTGACCAAGTATCCTGTTTCCACCCGTGTGAGCCTCAACGGAACCATCATCGTGGCCCGCGACATCGCCCATGCAAAGCTCAAGGCCCGCCTCGACGCCGGACAGGGGCTGCCCGACTACATCAAGAAATACCCCGTTCTCTACGCCGGACCGGCCAAGACGCCCGAGGGCAAGCCGTGTGGCTCCATGGGACCAACAACCTCCAACCGCATGGACCCTTATGTCGACGAGTTCCAGGCCAACGGAGGCAGTCTCGTGATGATTGGCAAGGGTAACCGCACCCAGACGGTCACCGATGCCTGCAAGAAGCACGGCGGATTCTACCTTGGCACCATCGGGGGGGTAGCCGCCGTCCTCTCCGACGAGCACATCAAGAGCATTGAATGCGTGGAATATCCCGAGTTGGGCATGGAAGCCGTATGGAAGATCACGGTCAAGGACTTCCCCGCCTTCATCCTCGTTGACGACAAGGGACACGACTTCTTCAAAGAGTTGAAGCCCTGGTGCCCCAAATGCTAACACTCCACACCTTGAAGGCCATAGTCTGGCATCAGGGTTGAATATAAAAACGGTGGAACGCACTTGAAGCGTTCCACCGTTTTCTCTTTTGCGTTGCTACCATCGGGGAATAAGTCGTAACGGGCAACCAAGTCTCACTCTACGAGGTAGGGCCATCCGAAGACTCTTCCACCACTCTCCGCAAGCTGCTTTTCTTAGAAGGGCAGGTCGTCATCACTCTCATTGTCTCCAGCAGGCTGCTGCGGAGGGAATGGAGCCGTTGTCCCCGAGGCGGGTTGCTGGGGAGCGGAAGCAGGTTGCTGGGGGGGGATTGGCGATTGCACGCCCGCAGGAGCAGCATTCTGAGACACGCTTGCGGGATCGGTCTTTACCACATTCCACGCCCGGATGTTGTTAAACCACCTTCCGTTGTATTCGTGAGCGGTGATGTCGAACGAAACAGTGATTTCCTCGCCCGACTTGATATTGAACTGGGCGATTCGATCTGCACCAAACACATCGAACACCATCTGCTTGGGGTAAGCCTCGTGTGTCTCAATGACGTAACTCTGCGATTTCCACTCGCCACGCGCCGAGACACCACTTCTTTCTGGCAACACCGCGATAACCTTTCCTTGAATTTCCATATACGATTATTTGTTTTGAAGTTTTCTTTTCGAACTGCGAAATTAACAAAATAGATTTAAAAAAGGAAACTTTAAGAGATAAATTTTGTGCATGTCGGTAAAAATTCTTATTTTTGTGCTTTGAAATCAAAGGAAAACTTAAATAAAAATATAAACCCATGAGATTTACATTATCCAGTTCGGCCCTGAGCAGCCAACTCTCCACCCTATCACGAGTGATCAACAGCAAGAACTCCATTCCCATCTTGGATTGCTTTCTCTTCCAGGTAACGGGTGACACGCTCGTGGTGACGGCGAGCGACAACGAGAACACGATGACAGGCGAGGTGACGCTCGATGCAAGTGATGGCGATGGCGAGTTCGCCGTGCCAAACCGCACGATTCTCGATGCTGTAAAGGAACTTCCCGAACAGCCACTCACCTTCGAGATCGACACCGAGACATTCGCCGTAAAAGTGGTCTATCAAAACGGACTCTACAATTTCTCCGCCCAGAATGCCGAGGAATATCCCCGCGTACAGCCCATCAGCGACGGCGCTACAACACTGACCATCAGCGAGCACGTATTGGCCGACAACATCGGGCGAACTCTCTTTGCCACCGCCCAAGAGGAACTCCGCCCCGTGATGAACGGCATCTACTTCGACCTCACGCCAGACGCCCTGGCTGTAGTGGCTACCGACGGTCACAAGCTGGTACGCAACAAGATCTTTACCATCAAGAGTGACGTGCCCGCCTCGTTCATCCTGCCCAAGAAGCCAGCTACGTTGCTGAAAAACGTTCTGTCCAAGGATGATAATGACGTGAACATCAAGTTCGACGACCGTAACGTGGAAATTGTCTTCAATGGAGGAAGGCTCGTTTGCCGCCTCATCGAGGGACGCTATCCCAACTACGAGTCGGTTATCCCCCATGACAATCCTAACAACATCACCATCGACCGCCGATCGCTGCTCGGCGCCTTGCGCCGAGTTCTCCCATTCGCCAGCGAGAGTAGCCAGCTGGTCAGACTCAAGGTGGAAAGCGGCAAACTGGAACTCACTAGTGAGGACATCGACTTCGCCACCTCCGCCCGTGAACTCATTACCTGCGAATACGCCGGCACACCCATGAGCATCGGCTTCAAGGGTGGATCGCTGATGGAAATCCTGAACAACCTCACGAGCGACGACATCATCATCCAATTGGCCGACCCCAGCCGCGCCGGAGTCATTGTGCCCGCCGTGCAGCCCGAAAACGAGGACGTGCTCATGCTCATCATGCCCATGCTGCTCAACGATTAAGGAGAGAGAAGAAAAAAGATGAAACTGAAACTGACACGCCCGCTCATCGTCTTCGACCTGGAGACGACGGGGCTCGATTTGGTGAAAGACCGTATCATCCAAATCTCCTACATCAAGGTGACTCCGCAGGGTGAGGAATTGCGCGGCAACGAGTTGGTCAACCCCAAGAAGGACATCCCGCCCATGGTGCAGCAACTCACGGGCATTACTAACGAAATGGTGAGCCAAAAACCCACATTCAAGGAACTGGCCCCCACCCTCGCCCAGACCTTCCGCGGATGCGACTTCGCCGGATTCAACTCCAACCGGTTCGACGTACCCATGCTGGCCGAGGAGTTCCTCCGCGCCGGTGTCGACTTCGACTTCTCCAAATGCCGTCTCATTGACGCACAGACAATCTACCACCGCATGGAGCCACGCAACCTCGCCGCCGCCTATCAGTTCTACACTGGACACAAAATGGAGGACGACTTCCATGCCCATCGTGCAGACCAGGACACCGAGGCCACCTACCGCGTGCTTCAGGGCGAACTCGACATGTACGCCCCGGGCCGCCAGGATGAAGCTGACCGTGTGCTGGACAACGACATGGACGTACTGGCCGAATTCTCCAAGCAAAACGACAACGTCGACTTCGCCGGACGCATCGTGTGGCGCGATGTCACCGATGGTAAGGGCAACCCCGTATCCGGGTCCGACGGGAAGCCCCTGCGGCACGAGGTGTTTAACTTCGGCAAGTACAAGGGTTTCGCCGTGGCTGACGTGCTCCACCGTGACCCAGGCTACTATTCGTGGATGCTAAGCAGTGAATTCACCTACAACACCAAACAGGTGCTTACACGCATCCGCCTGCGTGAATTTAACAAGAAATAACTCATGCTCAAAGGTAAACACATCGTTCTTGGCATAACGGGAAGCATTGCGGCCTACAAGGCCTGCCTCATCATCCGCGGACTAGTGAAACGTGGTGCCGAGGTGCAGGTGGTGATTACTCCCGCAGGCAAGGAGTTCATTACCCCCATCACACTATCTACACTCTCTCACAAGCCCGTCATCTCCGACTTCTTCTCGCAACGCGATGGCACGTGGCACTCCCACGTCGACCTCGGACTTTGGGCTGATGCCATGCTCGTAGCTCCCTGCACGGCCTCCACACTGGCCAAGATGGCCCACGGCGTAGCTGACAACATGCTCGTCACCACTTACCTTTCTATGAAAGCCCCCGTTTTTGTCGCACCCGCCATGGACCTCGACATGTACCGGCATCCATCCACCCAGCATAACATGGACACCCTGCGCCGCTTCGGCAATATTATCATCGAGCCCACCGACGGTTATCTGGCTAGCGGACTCGAGGGCAAGGGACGCATGGAGGAGCCCGAAAACATTATCGAGGCCCTCGACCGCGCCCTTGAAAATGCGCATGGCACGGCCAAGGTCTCCGCCGACTTACAGGGGCGCCACATCCTTATCACCGCAGGCCCCACCTACGAGCGCATCGACCCCGTCAGGTTCATCGGCAATTACAGTAGCGGGAAAATGGGGTTCGCCCTCGCCGAGGAATGCCACCGCCGTGGAGCACACGTCACTCTCGTGACCGGCCCCGTAGCCTTAGAGTGCTCCCTCGGTATCGAACGTATCGACGTGGAGAGTTGTGAGGAGATGTACGAGGCGGCCACCACACGCTTTCCCAAAACCGAGGCGGCCATCCTATGTGCGGCCGTGGCCGACTTCAGGCCAGACCATGTGAGTGGACAAAAAATCAAGCGCGAGCACGACGACCTCGTCATTCGGCTCAAGCCTACACATGACATCGCCGCCGCACTCGGACGAATGAAGACACCACAACAAATTCTCGTGGCCTTTGCCCTCGAAACGAACGACGAGGAGGAGAACGCCCGACGCAAGATGAGGAAGAAAAATGCCGACTTCATCGTGCTCAACTCCACCCGCAATCCCGGCACCACCTTCCGCACCGACGACAATCAAATCTGCATCATCTCGGCCGACGGCAAAAAGGACTACCCCAAGAAGCCCAAAGCCGATGTGGCACGTGACATCGTGGACGAACTTGCCACACGTCTGACGGAGAAATGACATGCGTCACGGGTTGCGGAGCACCCAAGAAAACGTGAAGAAGGAACATCACATGAGAAGACTAAAAACTATCATTACCGCCCTGGCCCTGACGGCCACTATCAACGCCGCTGCGCAAGAGTTGCAGGCTCGGATCACCATCAACCACGCCCAAATCCAGGGCACCGACGCTTCGGTGTTTGACGACTTGCAGAAAAATCTCGATCAATTTGTCAACGACCGCCAATGGACCAACCTGCAATTCCAAAAGAACGAGCGCATACCCGTCAATTTCAATATCACCGTCACTAAGTATGACAAGGACGCCAACGTCTTCACCTGCAAGGCACTCATACAAGCTACACGACCTGTATACAACTCGGCCTACACCACCACCTTCTACAGCAACACCGACAACAACTTCACTTTCCAATACGCCCAATTCGACCAGTTACAGTTCAACGAGGAGAACATCGACAACCAGCTCACAGCTCTCTTCGCCTATTATGCCTACCTCGTCATTGGACTCGACCTCGATACCTTCGCCCCCATGGGCGGCGAGGACGTGCTCCAACGGTGCATGAACCTGACCAACAACGCCCAGGACTTATCTTATCCCGGATGGAAGGCCTTCGAGGATGACAGAAACCGATTCGCATTCATTAACGACTATCTCGACGGAGCCATGCAACCCTTCCGCCAACTGCAATACGACTATTACCGCAAGGGACTCGACGAGATGGCAAACAACGCCGACCGCGGACGCACTGAAATCACAACCACACTGGAGACCAATCTAAAGAAAGTGCATGAGGACAAACCTCTAAGCACCCTCCCCCTGATATGGACCGACTTCAAACGGGACGAGCTAGCCAACATCTATAAGGGCAAGGGCACGCAAAAAGAAAAGGAGTCGGTCTATGAAACCCTCTTCTCTATCAACGCCAGCCAAAGCAACGCTTGGGACAAGATCAAAGAATAGTCCACAGGGCGACACACCACCTATTTTTAGAAAACATGCTAAAGCATCTATATATCAAAGACTATGCGCTCATCGATGAGCTCGACATCGACTTTCACCCCGGCTTCTCGGTCATTACCGGTGAGACAGGAGCGGGCAAGAGCATCATCCTCGGCGCCATCGGACTGCTATTAGGCAACCGCGCCGGAAGCAAGACCATCAAGAACGGAAAGAAGCGTTGTATCATCGAGGCCCACTTCGACCTGTCACAATATGACATGAACTCCTTCTTCGAGCATAACAACATTGACTCCGACACCGCCGACACGATCATCCGCCGCGAGCTTACCGCTTCAGGCAAGAGTCGCGCCTTCATCAACGACACGCCCGTCCCGCTTGCCCTGATGCGAGAACTGGGGGAGCAACTGATCGATATCCACTCGCAACACCAAAATCTGCTCCTGCAGAAAGAGGACTTCCAACTTCACGTGGTCGACATCATCGCCGCCGACCAACAGGTTCTCAACGAATACCGCCGGACCTACCATACGTGGAAGACGCGCACTGGTCAACTGGAACAACTCAGGACCGACATCGCCCAAAGCAAGGAAAACGAAGAGTTCCTACGCTTCCAAATCAAAGAAATCGAGCAGGCCAACCTGCACGAGGGGATACAGGAAGAACTAGAACAGGAGGGCGACACTTTAAGCCACACAGAGGAAATCAAGTCGGCCCTCTACCAAGCCGAAAACCTTCTCTACGGCGAGGAAAACGGCATCGTGGAACGTCTCAAGACTGCCTCCAACGGTATCGAGTCCATTGCCGGCGTTCTACCCGAGGCTCAGAAACTCAGTCTGCGTCTCAACAGCAGCTACATCGAACTGAGCGATATCGCCGATGAGATATCCTCACTCACCGAACGCATCGATTTCGATCCACAACGACTCGACGACATAAACCAACAACTCGATGCTATCTACGCTCTCGAAAAGCGCTTTCACGTACAAAGTGTGAACGACATCCTAGACATCGGCAAACGGCTCAAGGAACAGCTGGGACACATCGACCGGAGTGACGAGGAACTCACCCACCTGCAAGAGCAGGTAGCACAGGCCCGCCGTCAGGTCGAGGAGCAGGCCAACCTCCTCACCCGCCAACGCCGTCAAGCCGCCCTCCGCGTCGAGGAAGAGATGAAGCGGCGCCTTGCCCCCCTCGGCATCCCCAACGTGCGGTTCCAAGTCAATATCACCCCAAAGGCTTTGGCTGCCGATGGGGCCGACAAAGTTTGCTTTCTCTTCAGTGCCAACAAGAGCATCCCCATGCAGCCAGTCGCCCAAGTGGCTTCGGGGGGCGAAATCGCACGCGTCATGCTCTCGCTCAAGGCCATGATCAGCGGAGCCGTGAAATTACCCACCATCATCTTCGATGAAATCGACACGGGAGTAAGCGGGAAAATCGCCGAGAAAATGGCCCAGATCATGCGCGAGATGGGTGACAATGACCGACAAGTCATCTCTATCACTCACCTACCCCAAATCGCCGCTCTCGGCACCACCCACTACAAAGTGGCCAAGGACGAGACCACCGAGGGCACCACCACCCACATGACCCTGCTGGACTCTGACGAACGCGTCAAGGAAATTGCGCAAATGCTTTCGGGCAGCAATATCACCGAAGCCGCACTGGCCAACGCCCGCTCACTATTGAAAAACGAAAACACAACACACGATAAAAAATGAAAAAGTATACACTCCTCTTTGCAGCCCTGCTCCTCGCAGGTAGCATTCTCCACGCTCAGCCCGCCCTAGTGAAGAAAGCCGCAAAGTCGGTTTTCACACTTACCACGTTCAAGGCTGATAGTACAGTCCTAGCCACCACCCACGGCGTCTTCATCGACAACGGAGGCACTGCTCTAAGTCCCTTTGCACCTTTCGTGGGCGCAGCACGCGCCACCATCACTACAGCAGACGGCAACAACCTAGACGTCGACTACATCCTCGGTGGCAACGAACTCTACGACTATTGCAAATTTCATGTTGACGCCCGCACCACTGGCACCCCTCTGGCCATGACGCCTCCCAAGACGGGAAGCGAGGTGTGGCTGCCTGACTACAAAGGAAAAGCCACCACAGCCCAAGCACTTAAAGTGAAAAGCGTGGAGAAGTTCAACACACAATACAACTACTATATCTTCGAAGGACTCGCCCCTGACGATGCCTACGGATGTCCTGTTCTCAATGGGGCCGGACTGGTCATGGGACTGCTCCATCAAAACGCTAACGGAGCCTATGCTGCCGATGCAAACTTCGGCAACAGTTTAAAGGTCAATGGACTTACGACTCTAGACCCCGCCCTGAGGCGCACGCGAATCCGCACCGCTCTGCCCGACAATGAGAAAGACGCCGAAATGGCTCTCGCCCTCGCTCAAACCCGCTTCGGAAACGACGTGATGAAGAAGTATGCACGTGAGTTTATTCAGAAATTTCCCTCCCAAACCGTGGGCTACAAGCAGCTTGCCGACCTCTGTCTGGCCACGGGCGACCTTGCAGGAGCCGACGAGGCCATGAGGCAGTCGCTCGCCCAATCCACCGAGAAAGATGTGGCTCACTCCAACTACGCCGACGTCATCTACCGCAAACTTTCCTACATGCCCGACACTCCCTTTGAGCCTTGGAACGCCGACAAGGCCCTAGAGCAAATCGAGGCAGCCATCCAGCTCAACCCTTCATCCGTCTACCAGCATCAGAAAGGCCAGATACTCTATCTCAAAGGTGAATATCAACAGGCCTACGATATCTTTGTAACTCTTGGAGCCAAGGACATGAAGACAGGCGAAATTTATTATGAGGCCGCACAATGCAAGTCACACCTCAAAGCCCCACGCGAGGAAATCCTCAAACTCCTCGACCAGTCTGTGAGCAATAGTCCCAAGAACCAGCTCGGCGCTCCCTACTTCCTGGCCCGCGGCCAGATGCTCGACGCTATGGGCCGCTATCGTGACGCCATTGCCGACTACAACGTCTATGACTCCATTACTACCACCTACCGGGGGGCTGCCTCGCCCGAGTTTTACTACACTCGCTACAAGTGTGCAAAGAACGGGCATCAATGGCAACTCGCCCTCAACGACATCGCCCACGCCGCCTTGCTCGACCGCACCAATCCCACCTACTTTGCCGAACTGGCTTCGCTGGAACTCCGCGTAAAACGGTTTGACGATGCTGTTGTAGCTGCCACGCGATGCACCGAATTGGCCCCCGACTATGCTGACGGATGGCTCCTTCTCGGCCTTGCACAGTTGCAGCTGGGTAAAAAGAAAGAGGCCGCCGAACCTCTAGAAAAAGCCAAAGCCCTTGGTGATTCACGCGCTGAAGAGTACTTGCACCAATTAAAGTAATAAGAAATGGAGACACCTGTCTTCATTTCTTACTTTCTTGCATTGCTGGATGTTTTTTTGTCATCTCCGTGTAATGCGGATAACCTTGTCGCTATATTCAAGTACACCCGCATTACACGGGGTGCTCTTAAAACACCAATAAGAAAATACACATCTATCCTAATTGTTTATCTTTCTATGGTGTGTGTCGCATAGAAAGATAATAATGCAAGCACCATTATTAGACAGTGATTATGAAAAATTACTCGTCTATATCGTTTGTTATTTCTGTAAAACATTTCTTCAAGTGCATTTTAAGTTTGTCAAAGAAAGACCATGCCTTGGGTTGAGGTCCTCCAGTTGGCACAGGAGGTTCGACTTCCCCCTCTGGTATATTTGGCCAATCACCTTGATTTCCAACTATTGGAGCTGGCTCGTCACCTGTACCTTCTTCGCCCGCCATAGTGCCTGCTACGCCGAAAGAAGAGGTTGGTGACTTTACTTCACCTGTATTGCCCACCTCCCAAGACGTTTCTTGTGGTACAGCATCTGCATCTTTGTCTTCTACGGCTGGCTTCTTTTGTTTTTTCTTTGCCGCAGTCTGTGACATCAATGGCTCACGATAGAGCTTTGAGATTATCTGGTCATAAAACTCTTCATCGTTTTCTCCGTTATCATCGTTATCATCATGCATGAAACAATTATCTATGCCAGTGGCAAGGATAATCACCTTTGCATCCTCACCAAGGGTGTTGTCATCGCTTGTTCCCCAAATTACATCAATATTAGGGTTCAGACCATACATGAATGCATCAACTTCACGCATCTCACTGACAAACAAAGGACGATCTTCGCTTGTATAGATATTGAATAGTATTTTTTTTGCATTTGAAATATCGCCACCATAAAGTAATGGTGACTCAAGGGCGTTGACAATGGCCTGCTCAACACGTTTCTCTCCACGAGCCCTGCCTATTGCCATAATAGCACCACCTCCCCCACGCATTGTTGTCTCAACATCGCGAAAGTCAAGGTTTATACAGCCTTCAATGGTGATAAGTTCAGAAATACTTTTTGCAGCATTGCAAAGAATGTTGTCGGCTGATTTAAAGGCACTTTTAACGGGAAGTTCTGAATCAGCATAGACATCACAAATACTCTCATTATTAATAATGAGCAGTGAATCTACGTTTTTACGCATTTCCTCAACGCCTTTCAATGCCTTTATTATCTTGCGCTTTTTCTCAAAGTAGAAAGGTATCGTTACAATGCCAATGGTCAGTATTCCCATACTCTTGGCAACAGAAGCAATTATTGGCGCAGCACCAGTACCGGTTCCGCCACCCATGCCTGCCGTTATGAAGCACATACGGGTAGAGTCACAGAACAGTTGCTTTACACGCTCCTTTGTCTTGATGGCTTCTTGTTTACCAAGTTCTGGGTCTGCACCAGCACCAAGTCCAGAGTCTCCAAGCAGCAACTTAACAGGAATAGGAGAATGAGCAAGACTTTGACTATCGGTATTGCATACAGCGAAAGACACGTTTGCGATGCCTTCCTCATACATGTTGTTGACGGCATTACAACCGCCACCTCCAACACCCACAACCTTTATTATCTTCTTTGTAGTGTCCTCTACGGGTCCGAAATCCAATATAGTATCAACCTGTTTGTTACTATCTTCTGTTGGCATGGTATTTTATTTTTCAGCAAAGATAAAACAAAACTATGAATTTGGCAACAAAAAAATCATCGCAAGGCTTGCAGCCTTTTTTTTATCACTCAATTTGATTTGACCTCTCAATATTTTCATTAACTTTGCCCAAGCTATGAATAATGACGAAGAACTGGCACTACAGATGGCCCAACAAATACGTGAGTTAGTAAGAAAGCTGCAAGTCATGGGAAGAAACGACTTGCTGCTTCAGGCCATAACTGTGCCAACCCTCGAACAGTTAAGGACAGAAGCTGCTCGTGGCTCACTACGTAGGCTCATTATAAAACGTGACGGCAGAATATTCCTTGAGAGAAATAATACGGATAGCAGAAATACGGTAGAGGTGCAACTGTCTCCAATACATCGAGCCGTATACCTTCTCTTCCTACGTCATGAAGAGGGGATTGAGTTCAAACGCCTTAGCGAGTACCGTGAAGAATTGCTCTCTATTTATGACCGCATATTTCCTGATGGAGATAAAAGCAAAAAGCATGAAACTATTGCAAGGCTTACAAATCCGCTTGACAATGCCATCAATGAAAAGTGTTCCAGGATAAAGTCCGCCTTCACATCTTTAATGGATGATTACTCTGCAAGCTACTATATCATCAGTAGCCAGTCAGAAAGAATAGACCCGACATCGCCACGACGCTGGTTTCTTAGACTTAAAGTAATTACTTTGCCAAGAAATCTGGTTATCTACGAATAGCTAATAGCGCCAACCCTTTGTTTGTGCAATTTATGTCTGCAGAAAGAAATTCTAACATATTTATTTAAGTACACCACCCTCTTCCTGTTCCTTACGCTTAATAAGGTCACGACATTCCTCCATGAGCCATTTGGGAGTGCTCGTAGCCCCACAAATACCCACGGTATGCATGCCGTCAAACCAATGCATATCTATTTCGTTGGCATTTTCTATCTGATAGCTGTTGACATTGACGCGACAACATTGTGCGAAGAGCACCTTGCCGTTAGAGCTCTTGCGCCCGCTTACGAAAAGTACAACGTCATGGCGCACAGCAAAGGCTGCGATGTTGGGCATCCGGTTAGCCACCTGCCTGCAGATGGTATCAAAACTCTTAAAGATAGCGGTGGGTGCAATGTGATGTTGAATGTATTCGGTGATGCGGTGGAACTCATCCAAGCTACACGTTGTTTGAGAATATAAATAAATGTCCCGCGTGAAGTCGAGCCTTCTCACATCGTCAAAGCTCTCCACGACAATTGCGTGCCCGTCGGTCTGTCCTACGAGTCCAAGCACTTCGGCGTGTCCGTTCTTGCCAAAAATGACTATTTGTGGTTCACCATGCTTGTCCGTCTTTTGTCCGTCGACCTCGTATTGCTTTTTAATTCTCCTTTGTAATTGAAGGACCACGGGGCATGTAGCATCTATGATTTCGATATGGTTTTCCCGTGCTGTCCCATAGGTTTGTGGCGGTTCCCCATGTGCCCTAAGCAACACCTTCACATGGTGTAGCTTTTGCAGTTGATCGTGGTCGATGGTGTTCAACCCCTTTTCTGCAAGCCTTTTTACCTCCATTCCATTGTGGACAATGTCGCCTAGGCAGTAAAGTTGCTCGCCCTTGGCTAGTTCTTCTTCCGCCTTGTTAATGGCCCTGGTCACTCCGAAGCAGAAGCCACTACTTTCGTCAATTTCAATCTTCAGCATATTTCTTTTTCAAGGCTTCGTAACGATACGTATGGTGACTTTTGGGGTTTCGGGATCGTTTGTAATCATAAGTACTCGGGGGGCCGAACGAGCCTTCTTTAGTTCGGCCGCCGTAGCCGTCACTCTCATTTTTGCCGTCTCTCCGGGTTTCAGCGAGGTCTTATTGAGCGACACTTCCAGTCCCATGGTAAACATTTGCAGTCGTCGGATATCAAGCCGCCCCTTTCCCTCATTGGTGATTTCTATAGTACCTTTAAGTTTTCGTTTCCCATTGAAGCTTCCCAAGTCAAGGCTCTCCGTTGAAAGTTTGATGCTTGGTAATAGGTCTTGTCTTTTTGTACTGACGCTGTCAAAACTCGGCAACAACACGGCCGACACACTTATCTCCTTGTCGACAGCGACCTTGTCGCCGAGATTCTCACCCAGGTAAACAGACGTCTGTGTGAGTCCGAAATCACGGAGTTTGTGCGAGTCTAAAGTCAGATAAATCACTCCCGCATGTTTCGGTGCCAATTTCGTAGGCGAAATCACAGCATTGAGATAGGGCGGAAGATGGAGCACATAGGGTTCCAATGTCTTCGTTCCATTGTTAAAGATATGAATTTGTTGTACGGGGCGTTCTCCTCGATTCACGTCGTCAAACTCCACATCGTTTCGGTCGACAGAGAAATCGCCCAGTTGAAAGGAATATTTCCCTTCAAAGTCGACAATTTCGCCCACCACTACGCCTTTCATAGTTAAGACAAAAGGTTGCTCCGAGGCATTACTGAAGATGGCCATCTGCTTTTCGAAATGGCCCATTTGTTTGGCATCAAAGGAGACATACACTTTGAAAGTCTTGTTGGCCCCAACAGTGCTTGGCCATTGTATGGTGGTACATCCACAATCACTACGTACAGACGAAATGGATAATGGCGTGCTAGAATTATTTTTCAATTCGAAGTCGACCGTTTGCGGGTGCCTAAACATCACTTGTCCCACGTCGATGGTGGCATGGTCGGTGGTTATTTTTTGAGCCTCGACATTTCCAGATTGGCCGAGCATCATGGCGGCGAACAATGTGGCGGAAGCCCATCCAATATGGTTTGCATTATGCTTTCTCATGCGCTTGTTTCAAAACTTTCTCGTACAAAGAATTCAATTTACGGACAAAGATAATGTAAAAGAATGGAAAGACAAAGTTTGCGGCTCGATATTTTGTCTTATTTGCTTGAATTCTTTTGTACGCATATCCTTACCTTTTTGCATAAAGCATAAATTCTTGAGGGGCGACGCCATGCACGCCACCCCTCAAGAAATGTTTTCAAGGTTTCACCTTGAGCGTTCCAGAAGCAGCTCTGCCGGAAAACTCCGGGCTGTAAGCACACTCCACAGAGCACGAGCCCATCTGATAGTTGCCCATGCGGTCTACATAATAGGTAGTCTCAACCACGTGGCGCCCCTTGGCCATCCGGTCGAAGAAGTAGTCTGTCGCATTGTCGCGAGGCACCTCATAGTACCCCCCATGATATCCGCTGAGCTGATTTACGGGCTCCAAACAAGCAGCCCTATGGTCACGAACTTGTACGAAATCGTAGTCGCGGTCGGCCTGGATGGTAAGCCTCACCACCACACGGTCGCCCACACGCAATCGTTCTGCACCATCGTTAATCGTATTCGCCTGCACTCCATCAGCTTCTACATTAATTTCTCTTGTGACAGAGAGACCGCTAGCGGCTGATGCAATGTCGGCGGTAGAGCGGGTAAATTGTGTAAAGACCGCACCCCAAGCGGTGCCGGTATTCTTTTTGTCTACAATAACACTGAGTTTTCGCTTTCCGTTACTCATTACAGGCAAGGTGGTATTGGTGTATCCCACGCCCACTGAAGGCGTATTGAGTTGTTGCTTCTTTCCGTCAATGGTGACGTTGGGCATTTCTACCTTAGCCTCGAGTGCATGGTTGCCCGACAAGAAAGCGTAAACGGCCTCGACAGTATTTAGAGGAGTATCCCACGCCTGTGTGCGCTTTTCCTGCAACAGCCATCGTTGCATGGCCCCGATGGTGGCCGTGTCCGACGAATCGAGCAGCCGCAAAGCCTCTATGGCTGCCACCTCGGTAGGAATCTTGTAGTCGAACCAGCTATACACGGCCTTCCTCGTGTCGTAATAAAGTCCCATATCATCATTTCCCGTGAGATACTCTTTCAAACTTCGGACAAAGTCGTCCGCCCGTTGCCCTTGCCCGTTCCGTGCGAAGACAACTGCCATCTTCGCCTTTCCATAGATGGTGAACAGGCGAGCGTCGTGGCATTTGGAAATAAGGTAGTTCACGTCCTGCATCCTTGCGCTCTTGGCGTTAGCGGAATCCAAACTAAGCATGTACAGGTAACGCAGAGCCGATTCGCTGGGCGCGATGTCCTTCACTCCTTTTTTCTCCCTTCTTTTCATTTCGGCCACCTCGTCTGCAGTTTCTTTTGCCAAGTATTTCAAGCAATTGTCAAGCATATGCGCAACTGGTGTACGGTCTCCCATGAGCACGGCCAGCCGTGCGAACAGTTCGCCTATGGCCGTCGTCATAGATCGGTTACCCTCCATTCCCGGCCACCATGCAAACGATCCGTCGGCTAGTTGCAACTTCTCGAGAAGCTCCCTTTGGTGGTCAATTCTTTGCTTCGTTAGATTCTCATCGAAGTAGTTTGCCAAACGTTTGCGTTGCTCGGTTTCCTTGTCAGCATCCATCACCCAAGGTGTCTCGTCGAGCACGATGCGCTTCAAGTCCTCATTTTGTGTCAGAGGCGACTGCATTGCAGGTTGCCCGGGTTCTCTCATCCATGCCTCCACCACGTTTCTCAGTACGGGATGGTGTTTTATCAACAATTGTGATATGGCATTGGCATAGTAGGCCGTGGCCACGCTGAAAGCATCCTGTTGCGTAGGAGATGCCACCGAGGGGAGCGCTTGCACCATAAGCCATGCAGGATTAGCTGTATAGGCAAAGGACATTTTTCCACCCCGATCCATCTCCACGCTCAGCTCTTTCTTACCCTTCCCGTTCAACGTAAAGGGATACGAGTTGATCACTAGTTCGCGGTTTGAGAGCACCGGTAGATAGTGTTGTTCGCCATCATTAAACGTTTTTCCCTCTGCAATGGCCTTCACTACATAGACCCCCTCGCCGAGATGAGCAAGTTCGAAGTTTACCACTTTGGATACTTCGGGACCTATCACAAAGTTTTCTTTCTTGAACAGAATCGTCTTTCCACTTGCCGGGTCCATGATTTCGAGGCATGCTCTTCCCTTTTGCGTTTGCTTTGTGGTATTGCTGATGCGCACGGCGATAGACGCTTCGTCGCCCTCACGCAAGAACCGTGGAACATTGGGTTGCACCATCACCGGCTTGCTGGCCACGACCTCGCTTCTCATCTGTCCATAGTTCATCTCGCGGTCGTGCGCCAAGCCCATAAATTTCCACGTGGTGACGCTTTCTGGCAGAGTAAACCGGATATGAAATTGGTGGTTTTCATCGCTCACCAAAGAGGGATAGAAGAAGGCCGTCTCATTGAGGTTCTCACGCATTTGCACAGAAACAGAAGACGTACCCATTCCGTCGTTACTATCTGCACTGTTCTCCTCAGTCGAGGCCGCGTCGGCCATGGCCATAGATTCGGCCGTTGGTGCCACACTGTTCGCTTCTTTTGCCATCATTGTGGCTATGACCTTTTGCCCGGCCTTTCTAGGTCTGTCGAATTTAAAAGTGCCCATGGACAGGCTGGGCGAAGTGAATCCCTCAAACCATTTTTCGTCGAAGTGACTGAGTCCAATTCCCCTGTTCTTGAAGTATTGCGGAGTTTGAGTCACCATCATATAAATCATCGACGAATAGTTGCCGCTCCATTCCGTATAGGGTATGGCCCGGTGTTTCCCAAGCGCAAAATTCCAATCATGCATCAAGAGTGCGTCGAGCGATTTATCATAGAGTACCGCCATAAGCTGCACAGGATTGGCCTTTCCGTCTTTTTTTCCTACGGTTAGCGTCCACTCCTCCTTCTGTCCTGGAGTGAGCCGATCACGGAAGGTCGACCACTTGAGCGCCAACTTCTTGTCGGGTGCGGGACAGCCGATGGAGGCCGAGTGCTTGTGCATCTTGCCGTCCTTATACCACGCATAGGTGATACGGAGTCCGTCGCCATAGGCCTTCTGATAATCAAAGCGCCGTGTACAAATGGCGTTGCTTTGCTTGATGACGCCTTTTTCGAGCAACTTCCTTTGCGAGAAAATCGTATAGAGAATATATTGATCGGGATCAGAAGATCCTATTTGGATGTAGACGGGCTTCCCCTGCCCAAAGTTTTCGTCACTTTGATAGAACCAGTCGTCGGTCTTCACGACAGGCGTGCTGTCCTCGAGTGCAAATACAATCACCTCCTGCCTGAGCGTGTCATTTCCGCACATAGCCCTCAGAATATGCCGTCCTGAAGCGAGTCTCGTGCTCAGGGCGACGGGCATATTGGCCTTAGCCTTCCACATCTCCCCATTGTCAAAGGCGAATGTCACCTCGCCGTCAAGGTCATTTCCCGCATTGTTCTTATAGTCAAAGGTAATCGAAGTCAGACTATCGGACAACACTTTTGCCGGTAGATTACAGCCGAAGGCCGTCGGCCGTGACCCTACAGGAACGGCTATCTCTCCATAATGGCTTTCACCATTGCCATCGGTCACTTGTGCCGAGACCACAAATCGGTAAAATCGAGGTTGTCCAGGGTTGTCGCCCTTCATCACAAGGGGTACACGTACCTTGAACGAGCCATCGGCCGCCGTGGTGTCAGTGGCTGCGAACACCACCTGGGAACCCTCCCCATTCCAGAATCGCCACCAGTAGGCCGGTTCGCGCCTCACGGTGTAGCTCACCCTGCCTCCTTGGACGGGCACGCCCGAATAGGTCTTTGCCTTACCCGTAGCATCGATGGTATCGCCCTCCGCATATTGCTCCTTCAAATCGTCAAAGGCCACATCGAACGTGGGGCGCTTATACTCTTCCACGCGGAACGATACGTTTCCATTCCCCACAGCCGTACGGATGTGGAACACCCCCATGAGCCCCGTTGAAGGCAGAGTGAAATCAGCAGCCGCCGTACCGAACTCATCGGTAGTCACGACCTTTTTCCCAACCTCCTTATAGTTGGCATTCAGCAGCCGCAGCGTGACTTCCTTCTTGGGCTCCGCCTCGAAATGTTCCAAACCGTCACCCTTGTAGACCATGGCGGCCACCTGTACCGTCTGTCCCGGACGGTAGATGGCGCGGTCGGTCATTATTCGAGTCATTGTACGGGTACGATTCGGTGCATAGGTATAAGTCGTATAGGCATCTACATAGGGCGAAAAGGCATCGTCTTCGGTATACACCATCATCCTTCGCAGGTGCATTTCTTCACACATCAGTTCACCCTTCCCATTAGTTGTAAACTCCTTGAACACGTCTTCCTTGTCCCACCAATTCCTTTTCAGCCGAATTTTGGCATTGGGCAACGGCGCACCCGTAGTGGCGCTCACGGCCACAAACAGCAGGCTGTCTTGCATCTGCTGCACTATCAGCCGAGCGTCCGATACATAAAGCAAGGCTGAGGCTGCGTCCGTTTTTTCTCCCTCGGCGCGGGCTTCCACAATATAGATACCAGCGGGAAGGCCGTTGATAGTCACGGAGTCTTCATACAGTTCGTAAGGCTTGTGATTTTGGTATCGCCGAGTCAGTGTCATGGTTGAGCCCTTGACTTTCAGCTTTCTCCATTCGTCCTTGCCGTTATAACGCTCGATTTGTTGGGCATTCACCTTCAGGCGGGTGATGTCGAGGCGCAAGTTCGGCAGGTTGCGCATGTATTTAAGTTTGATGTCCACCGGCCTATTGGGCGTAGCCACACGATCGCCCACCATCACCTGCGCCGAGGGATTGGTTAGATCCTTAAGCTCGTTACGTAGCGTGTTCATCTCAGTCCACGTCCCCCACGTGTTGATGGCATGGTTCAACCACTCATATTTCTCCTTGGCTGAAGCGTTGCCTGCATTCATCAGCCTGAACCGCTCCACAGCCAGCGCGCCAGCCTCGGGAATATCAGCATAAACGGCTATCAACGAATCCACCTGCCGCAGCTGCCCTTTGTGATCGAGCGTGGCACCTTCGGCGTTCTTGGCGTGCCTGATGCGTTCTCGTTCTACGATGCAGACAGCAGCGCGGTTGCCCGTTTGCGCATAGTACCTCAACAGGGTGGCAAAGTCGCCAGCTTGCAAACCAAGCACGTGGAGCAGGTCATCGCCAAAGATTTTACTATCGCTCCCTTTTGCTATGAGCGGCACGTAAGCATCAGCCTTGGTGGTCGCAAGCAGGTCGGGGCGACTCATAGAGAGAGCGTAATAACGCTTGGACTTATCTTGATAAGCCTGTCTGCTGGCATAGTCCGCATTCTGCTCGCAAATACGACCAAGGACACTCTCGTAGACGGCCTGTAATACAGGACTCACGTCTCCCGCCTTCTGCTCCTTGGCCTCAAGACTCCTAATCTCGGTGTCGAGCGAATCTGGCGATACGGCCAAACGTGCCGTCGACCGCATGAGTACGGCCGAGAGTAACGTGCCGTAATCACCGCGGAGAGACGCTTTCTGCTCTATCTTGTCGAGCACTTGAATCATGGTCTTGGGCTGATCCTTTTCACGCGCATTCTCCACCTGTTTCCACAAAGCCGAATATTCGTCGGCGGAAACCGGAGCGAACAGGCACGTGAAAAAAAATAGCAATAATAATTTCTTCATCATTTCCTTTGTTCGTTTTGATTGCAAAATTACACAAAAAACAGGGAATTCATATTGAAACATAGCAAGAGGAATGCTTATTTTGGATAATTTAATGATTCTCCACACATAGTTCAAGTTCGGAAAGTGTCAGAAACCGACAAGAAAGTATTACTCCAACTGTAAAATATTCACTATATTTGTAGCCCGGACCCCGACAATTTCGACAAGCCAATCATGACGGGAAACTATCGAGGACGGAACACAAACTTAAACCTTATACACGAATGCAGGAAAAGAAATATGGGCACTTCGACGACACACGTCGCGAGTACGTCATCACCGACCCGAAAACCCCATGGCCTTGGATCAACTATTTGGGAAACGAAGACTTCTTCTCACTTATCTCCAATACCGCCGGAGGCTACAGCTTCTATCTCGATGCCAAGTTCCGACGCATCACACGCTATCGCTATAATAACGTGCCAATGGACAACGATGGTCGATACTTCTACATCAAAGACGGTGACGTGGTATGGAATCCAGGATGGAAGCCCTGCCGCACGCCCCTCGACTTCTACGAATGCCGACACGGCATGAACTATACGCGCATCACAGGTCGCAAAAGCGGCATCGAGGCGAGCGTGCTGTTCTTCGTCCCACTGCACACGTGGGGAGAGGTGCAGAAGATGACTCTCACCAACCACACGTCCGAAGTAAAGCGGTTGAAAGTGTTCTCACTGGAAGAATGGTGCCTATGGAATGCCTCCACCGACGGCGAGAACTTCCAACGCAACCTCTCCACGGGACAAGTGGAGGTGGAAGGCTCGGTGATCTACCACAAGACCGAGTATCGCGAGCGGCGCAACCACTACGCTTTTTATAGTGTCAACGTCCCCATTGCGGGATTCGACACCGACCGCGAGGCCTTCATGGGCCTGTATAGCGAGAAATCGATGCCCGACGCCGTAGCCGAGGGACGCCCTCGCAACAGTGTCGCCCATGGCTGGAGCCCCATCGCTAGCCACTACATCGAGGTGGAACTGAAACCTGGAGAGCAGCGCAACATAATCTTTCTCCTGGGATATGTGGAGAACGAACAAGAGTCCAAATGGACCACCGCCGACAACAAGCCCTCGGCCGAGGATGGTCCCGGCCACGTCGTCAACAAGGATAAGGCCCGCCAGATGATCAGCCGCTTCACTACCGTCCAACAAGTGGACGAGGCCTTCGGCGAGCTCTGCACCCACTGGGACAGTTTGCTCGGAGTGTTCACCCTCAACAGCGGCAACGACAAGCTCGACCGCATGGTTAACATCTGGAATCAGTACCAATGCATGATCACCTTCTGTATGAGCCGGTCGGCCAGTTTCTTCGAGAGCGGCATCGGGCGCGGTATGGGATTCCGTGACAGCAACCAAGACCTTGTGGGATTCGTTCATCTTATCCCTCAGCGGGCACGCCAGCGCATCATCGATATCGCCGCCACACAGTTTTCCGATGGTGGATGCTATCATCAGTACCAGCCTCTCTCTAAACGGGGTAACAATGACATTGGTGGAGGATTCAATGACGACCCTTGCTGGCTCGTCTTCGGCACTGCCGCTTATCTCAAGGAAACGGGCGACTTCTCCATCCTTACGGAGCCTGTGCCCTTCGACAATGCTCCTGGTAGCGAGAAAACCCTCTTTGAGCATCTGAGGACCAGCCTGAACCACGTTATAGAAAATCTTGGCCCACATGGGCTCCCCCTCATTGGACGCGCCGATTGGAATGACTGTCTAAATCTGAATTGTTTCAGTTGGGACCCCGACGAAAGTTTCCAAACCACCGAGAACCGCTGCCAAGGATCGCGGGCCGAAAGCGTGATGATTGCCGGTCTGTTTGTGGTTACCGCACGCGACTACGCCTCTCTTTGCCGATACCTTGCACGCCACGGCCACTCCCCTGCCCCCTTCGGCCTCGACTCCTTCGAGGCCGAGGCCCGACGCATCGACCAAGCCGCCGACCAAATGGAGGAGGCCGTTAAGCGCCACGGATGGGACGGCGCATGGTTTCTTCGCGCCTACGACTATTATGGACACAAGGTGGGCGGACACAAGTGCCCCGAGGGCAAAATCTTTATCGAATCGCAAGGCTGGTGCACCATGGCACGCATCGGTGCGAGCGAAGGCATGTGTGACGCAGCCCTCGACTCGGTGAAACGTCTCATGGAGTGCGACCATGGCATTGTGCTCAATCATCCAGCCTTCAGCCATTACTATGTGGAATATGGCGAAATCAGTTCCTACCCAGAAGGCTACAAGGAGAACGCCGGCATCTTCTGCCACAACAATCCTTGGATTGTCATCGGCGAGACCTTGGCTGGGCGCGGCGATGATGCATGGGCCCATTATACTAAAATTCTACCCAGCTATGTGGAGGCTACCCACCAGACCCTTCACAAGGTAGAACCCTACGTCAACTGCCAAATGGTAGCCGGCAAGGATGCCTTCCGCCCTGGCGAAGGCAAGAACTCGTGGCTCACGGGCACTGCGGCGTGGATGTGGGCCGCCGTCAGCGAATACATCCTCGGCATACGCCCCTGCTACGAAGGACTCCTCATCGACCCCTGCCTACCCTCTACGGCAAAACATTTCACCGTAAGGCGCTCCTTCCGTGGCGCAACCTACACCATCCACGTCACTAATCCGCACGGGCGCAACCGTGGTGTAAGGGCCATCCGACTCGATGGACAACTCCTCGACGGACAACTCCTCACACTCAGCACAGGCAATCACACCGTCGAAGTGGAGCTCTGAGTGTTACATGTCAAAACGTCAGTAATATTTGTCTTTTTGTCATACCATATTCTAGGGCACATGGTTTGCCTATGGCCTTTGCAGAAAATATCAATAATAGAAAGGAGAACAACGAATATGACATTCGACAAATACACCATCAAGGCGCAAGAGGCCGTCCAAGAAGCCGTGAACTCGGCGCAACGTGCTGGCCAGCAGGCCGTGGAGCCTGTCCATATCTTGCTGGGTGTGATGAGCAAAGGGCGCGATGTGACCAATTTTGTCTTCCAAAAACTGGGAGTCAACCCTCGGCAGGTACAGACACTTGTGGAAAACGAAATTGCCCATCTGCCCAAAGTACAAGGTGGACAACCCTATTTCAGCAATGATTCTTCGGTCGTGTTCAACAAGGCCGAGGAAATCTCGCAGCAACTAGGCGACCAGTTTGTCAGCCTAGAACCCATCTTCCTAGCCTTACTCGAGGTCGACTCGTCCGCCGGACGCATCCTCAAGGACGCCGGCATCACCCAAAAAGAGGCCATGCAGGCTGTGCTCGAGTTACGTCAAGGCAGCAAGGTGCAGACACAATCTGGCGATGAAAACTACCAGTCGCTCGACAAGTATGCAAAGAACCTCGTTGAGGATGCCCGCGCGGGAAAACTCGATCCTGTAATTGGACGTGACGAGGAAATCCGCCGAGTATTACAAATCTTGAGCCGACGCACCAAGAACAACCCCATCCTCATCGGTGAACCCGGTACTGGCAAAACCGCTATCGTTGAGGGACTAGCCGAACGCATCGTACGGGGCGATGTACCCGAGAACCTTAAAGACAAGCAACTTTACTCTCTTGACATGGGTGCCCTCGTCGCCGGAGCCAAGTACAAGGGCGAATTCGAGGAACGCCTCAAGAGCGTCATCAAGGAGGTGACTAATGCCAACGGTAACATCATCCTCTTCATCGATGAAATACATACCCTCGTAGGCGCCGGAGGCGGCGAGGGCGCCATGGACGCGGCAAACATCCTCAAGCCTGCACTCGCTCGTGGCGAGCTCCGCGCCATCGGAGCCACCACGCTCAACGAATATCAGAAATACTTCGAAAAGGACAAGGCCTTGGAACGCCGATTCCAAACCGTGATGGTCAACGAGCCCGACGAAGTCGATGCCATCTCCATCCTGCGCGGACTAAAGTCGCGCTATGAGAATCACCACAAGGTGCGCATAACCGATGATGCATGTATCGCCGCCGTCAAGCTCAGCGAGCGATATATCTCCGATCGTTTCTTGCCTGACAAGGCTATCGACCTCATGGACGAGGCCGCCGCCAAGTTGCGCATGGAGCGTGATTCCGTACCCGAAGAACTCGATGAAATTGACCGCAAGTTGAAGCAACTCGAAATCGAATACGAAGCCATCAAGCGGGAAGACAACCAAGACAAGCTGAAGCAACTCGAAAAGGAGATTGCCGAACTCAAGGACAAAGACAAGGACTATCGCGCCAAATGGGAAGGTGAGAAGGCCTTAGTGAACAAGATTCAAAAGGACAAGCAGGACATAGAAAGCCTTAAGTTTGAGGCAGAGCGGGCCGAACGGGAAGGCAACTACGAGCGTGTGGCCGAGATACGCTATGGCAAGCTCAAGGAACTTGATAACGACATCAAGAACATCCAGTTGCAACTCAAGGCTACCCAGGGTGGCGAAGCCATGGTGCGAGAGGAAGTCACTGCCGACGACATCGCCGACGTGGTAAGCCGTTGGACCGGCATCCCAGTGACCAAGATGATGCAGAGCGAGCGTGAGAAACTGCTCCATCTCGAGGATGTGCTCCACAAGCGCGTCGTTGGACAGGACGAGGCTATCAAGGCCGTCAGCGACGCCGTGAGACGTAGCCGGGCCGGACTTCAAGACCCCAAGCGCCCCATCGCCAGTTTCATCTTCCTCGGCACTACCGGTGTGGGAAAGACCGAGCTGGCCAAGACGCTCGCCGACTACCTCTTCAATGATGAGAACATGATGACCCGCATCGACATGAGCGAGTATCAAGAGAAGTATAGTGTCAGTCGGCTCATCGGTGCTCCTCCGGGCTACGTCGGCTACGACGAGGGCGGGCAACTCACCGAGGCCGTGAGGCGTAAGCCTTACAGCGTCGTTCTCTTCGATGAAATCGAAAAGGCACATCCAGACGTGTTCAACATCCTCCTGCAGGTGCTCGATGACGGACGGCTCACAGACAACAAGGGCAGAGTGGTCAACTTCAAGAACACGATCATCATCATGACGTCCAACGCTACGAAAGAGCAACTCACGCACATCATGCGGCCTGAACTCATCAATCGTGTCGACGACATCATCACCTTCAAACCCCTCGACAAGGAGCAGATAGCCCAAGTAGTAGAGTTGCAGATGAACCGAGTCAAGAAGATGCTTGAGCCCCAGGGATTCGACTTACAGTGGACTCCGCAAGCCATCAGCTATTTGGCCGACAAGGGTTACGACCCGCAGTTCGGCGCACGTCCCGTCAAGCGTGCCATACAGGACTACGTGCTCAACGACCTAAGCAAGAAGTTGCTCGACGACGAGGTAACACGGGACAAGCCTGTCGTCATTGACAGCTTCGGTGACGGACTCGTCTTCAGGAACTAAACTAAAACACAATTAAGTAGGGGGATGGCCACCTGTGTGGCACATCCCCCTCATGTTTAATAATCTTACACAACCCGCCTTGTCACCTTGGCCGCTTGGCCATGCGCTTGAAAGCCTGACGGTGAAATTTAGCCTCAGCCTTAATTACCCTCAGCACTTTGCCCGGAGGAAGCACGCGGATGAATTTGTTGTGATATTGCTGTTGAATCTTCTTAATGTTCAAATCGATTTCATCCTGCTTTCGAATGGCCTCAGCCGCCGCCTTGTCGTCATTAGGGTCGACATGGCGGTAAACACGCATTTGGTCAAAACAGGCACGTTGTTTACGTTGCATTTCGTGAAAGAGAGGAAAGAAGCGTGAGGCCTCGGTCGGCGTGAGTCCGGCTTCGGTGACAATAAACTGCTCCATCTCAGCGTCAAACCGCCTCGGATCGAATCCCCCTTGGGGTTGGGCTGCAACACGAATAGGCAAAGCCAAAGACAAAAAAAGCCAGAGCCCTATGACTCTTTTCCTGATAAGGAGATGTAGTTTCATCTTATTGATTTTCCAATGATGCATAAATATCTTCATTATCAATCATAGCATAATCAGCCGCCATGTTGAATGTAATATCACTTGACACCTCCGTGGCCGGTGCCACCGACCTCCAATTCATAGAACTTGGCTTAACCTTGGAGGCCTCGTGCAACCACACGGCACCACCGCTAACGGCAACGAGCAAACTTGCAGCTATGGCAACCATCCAATGATGGCGCACACGCGTAGTGGGCATCGACATCACTTTGGCCGATTTTGACGTGTCTACGGGCAGCTGCCCCATAATCCTCCCCGTAAGGTCCTCGAAATAACCTTCCGGCACACGAAAATGATTTTCTGTGCCAAAACGACTCCTTAAGTTTCGTTCATTCCTTTCCATATCTCAAGGTTTGTTTTTTACCGGCGATTCTCACCACAGCACAACTCAAGTAAGCTTGACTTGGCTCGACGGGCTTATCGAAACGCCTCTTTTTTAAATAGACGTCATTCCGTGCTCAAGGTTTAATCATTATGCTTAAAAAATTCAATAATCTTTTTTACAGCCAAATGATAAGAGGCCTTCAACGCCCCCTCGCTGGTGCCCAGAATTTCACTCATCTGTGTGTATTTCATATCATTATAGTATCTCAAGTTGAACACTGTCCTTTGTACGTCGGGCAACTGGCTAATGGCTTCTTGGAAGTGGGCCTGAACCTCGTCACCATCAAAAAATTCATCGGCCATGAGCCGATTAGCCAGTCCTTCGTACTCCTCCTGACTCACGTCCTGCCTCTTTTTTTTGCGCCGAAGGAAATCCAAGGCCTCATTGATGGCAATACGATATAGCCATGTAGAAAGCGAAGAACGGGCCTGGAAGTGGTCGAGATTAGTCCATGCCTTAACGAACGTATTTTGCAAGACATCATCTGCGTCGTCGTGGCTTATCACCATTCGACGAATCTTCCAATAAAGGGATTCGCTATATTGTTTAACAAGCTCCTCGAAAGCCTGCCGACGCATAGACGGCACCGAGAGAAGCCGAATCATTTCCTTATCAGTCATCAGCTTAGGAAATGAGAGTTATCACGCCCATGTTTTTCCGAGCAATATGTATACATACTCCTTGCTTTCTTTGAAGGAAGCAACCATGGCCCTATGAGAGAATCAAAAGCAAGCCCCCCCAGCGCTCAATAGCTGATGGAAATCTTACGCACAACCTTGCCCACTTTCACTATGTAGCATCCTTTGGGCAGTCCCAAATCGAAACGCTTGTCAGCTCCCTCAATCTTGACCGCCTTCACACGCACTCCTGCAACATTATATATATATAAAGTTTGCCCATTGGCGTTCGACACCCTAATCACATTCCCCGTAATGGAGATGGATGGTTGCTGATAATCGGCTTCAGTAATCTCTACCAATTGATTGGCCTCGGCACTCAATGGCGACGCCAAAAGACATGCAAATGCGAAAATATAAGTAAATATCTTTTTGCTCATGGGCATTTATTTTATATGTATACATTGCAAAATTAAAGAAAAAAAAAGAAACTTCCTCATCTTTGTCCCATCTTTTATTGTGCGGTTAACTAAATTTAACAGCTTGAACTTTCGTGCCTGGACGATTCGCCAGCATCCACAAAATTTTTATGGAATGATTATATGTTTCTGACTTTTTTTCATACCTTTGCCATCAGAGTAGGGAAAAGCCATGAATGCCTCACGCCAAATGGCCTCAAGAGGATATGGCTTTCTTAAGTTGATGAAAAAAATAACAACCATGAGTACCGTAATTTATCCATCCCCCATTTTCGGCCCTATACATAGTCGTCGCTTGGGCATTTCATTGGGCATCAACCTCATGCCTTCCGATGGGAAGATTTGCCAGTTTGATTGCATCTATTGTGAATGTGGGTTCAACAAGGACCGCATCCCCCATCTCCGCCGGCCTACACGCCAAGAAGTGAAAAGTGCGCTTGAAAGCAAACTCAAAGAAATGCACGAAGAAGACGTTCATCCCGACGTACTCACTTTTGCCGGTAATGGCGAGCCTACAGGGCATCCCGATTTTGCCAACATCATCGATGATACAATCGCTTTGCGCGATCATTATTGCCCAAACGCCAAAGTGAGCGTGCTCAGCAATGCCACCATGGTGGGACGGCCGATGGTTCACGCGGCATTGATGAAAGTGGACAACAACATCCAGAAACTAGACACGGTATCGCCTGAATACATCAAGACCGTCAACCAGCCTTCAAATCCTCTTTACAATGTCGACCAAGTCATCGAGCAACTGAAACGCTTCTCCGGACACGTCATCATCCAAACCATGTTCATGAAAGGTACTTTCCAAGGAAAGGACGTCGACAACACGGGCGAGGACTACGTGAAGCCTTGGCTCAAAGCCGTCGTCGACATCCAACCCCACGAGGTCATGGTGTATACCATAGACCGCGAGACACCTGACCATGATTTGCGTAAGGCCACGAAAGAGGAACTGGACAACATCTGCGAACAGGTGCGCGAAGCCGGCATCTTCTGTACGGCCTCATATTGACAAGCAAGCAAAACGAAAAGAGAGCCGACTCACGTCGGCTCTCTCTATAAAAAGCCCTAACCCCCATAGGTATGAGACAAGGGTCAAGGCCTGTAATTGTCCATGTTTTAAATCACATCTTACTGATGATTCCCACTTTCGTGGAGCTAATGAAGTCCACAATATTGCGAATCTCAGGGCCATCGGGCACCTGCTGCTTGATTTGAATCACCGAGTCGAACACACTGTTCTGCCCATGAAACACCAAGCGATAGGCATTGGCCACATGCTTCTGGTTTTTCTCCGAAATATTCACGACATTCATAATCGTATTATTTGGGCCTCCATACTTCACAGGAGTACCTCCCGCGATGATATAGGGGGGGACGTCCTTGGAGAAGGTCGTACCGGCTTGAATCATAGCATAGTCGCCCACACGAGTCTTGGCATTTTCAATAACCGAAGATGAGAAAATGACGCCATTGCCAATCTCGCAATCACCTGCAATCTTGGTGCCGTAACCAAACACATTGCTATTACCCACTTTGGTGTCATGACTAATATGGGTGCCCTCCATGAGGAAGTTGTCATTACCGATAACGGTCTGGCAACCCTCGTGAGTGGCCCGGTTCAAGATGACATTCTCACGGATAATATTGTTATTGCCAATGATGAGCTCGCTACGTTCGCCCTTAAAGGAAAAATCCTGAGGAAGAGCGCCGAGCACACTACCCTGGTGCACTCGGTTGTCCGCCCCTATCTTGGTGCCGTTGAGCACGCTCACGAAAGGAAATATCACACAGCCATCGCCAATCTCTACATAGTCCTCAATATAAACGAAAGGAAATATAGTGACGTTGTCGCCGATTTTCGCTTTAGGCGAAACCACGGCCTTATCGCTGATTTTATTTGCCATAGATTTCTAGATGTTAGAATGAAACATTATTTATTTGGCACCGCCACCCAAAGCTTGGTACAAGTTCACAACAGCTTGCATCTTATAGAAGTCGTCGGTCACCTTGCTCAACTCGGCGTTCAACAAGTTGGACTGTGCGGTAATCACCTCGAGATAGGTACTGCCCGCACTCGCCATAAGATCACGCGTGTCTTGTACATTTTGCCTTAACACATCAATCCGTTTGGCCTCAATCTTGCCTTTCTCGTCGCTGGAATTGTAGAGCACCAACGCGTTACTCACCTCGCTTCCCGCTGTAAGGATGGAGTTCTGCCACGTGTTGTAAGCCTGCTCGTATTGAGCCTTGGCCACACGTAGCCCCGCCGTGAGTTGGCCATTCATGAAAATAGGCTGTACAAGTGATCCTACCACCGAGGCGAGCCACTTGCCAGGATTCACATTGCCATTGCCATTAGAGAAACCACCTGTAGGATTAATCATCAGACTGGGATAGAAGCGGCTCCGTGCGCTCTCTATTCCGTAGAAGCATTGGGCCAGCGCCATTTCGTTAGCGTGAACATCGGCACGGTTGCGTAAGAGCTGGATATCAACGCCCGTAGAGAGATTGGTAGGCAGAGCATGGTCGCCCAACTTACCCCGCTCGATGCCTTGTGCGGGTTCGCCAAGCAAAAGGCTCAAGGCATTTTCGGTCTCACGAAGTTGACGCTTCAAATCGGCCTTCTGCGTCAGCACGCTGTAATAATTGGCCTCGGCGCTTTGTACGGCTGTCGAACGCACCCCTCTCACAGCATCTTTCTGTAACTTCATGATGTCCCAAGTTTCCTTGGTGAGCTTCTCCATATCGTTCACAATCTCCAATTGCCGGTCGAGCATCTCGAGCGAATAGTACATATTGGCGATGTTGCTGACGAGCTGGGTTTGCACGGCCACCTTGTAATCCTGCATTTGCAACAGGGCCACCTGGGCTGCCTTTTTTGACGCCCGCAAATTTCCAAAGAGGTCAACGGTCCAACTGGCATTCACCGGAAACGTATAGCTCTTGGTGGTCTCGCTGTTGAAACGCGTTATCGTTCCTTGGGGTGTGAACGTGAACTGGGGCACGAAAGCCAGCTTGGCGGCCTTGAGTTGTGCCTCAGCCATATCGATGTTCAACATGGCATTGAGCAAGTTGGGATTGTTCTCCAATGCCTTTTGGATAAGCGTCTGCAACTTTGGGTCGGTGAAGACCTCGCGCCAAGGCAGGTTGCCGATGCTTGTCGTGTCTGTGCTGGCGAGCGATCCCTCGCCCAAAGGATTGCGTACAATGCCCTGGGCCTTGACCTCAGGCCGCTCGTAGTTGCCGTATAGGCTCTTGCAGCCCGTCATAGAGACGGCTGCAAGACCCATGATGATGATATTTCTTAGTTTCATTTCAGTACTCTTCGATTAGTTGTTATACTGGTCGAGATATTTTTCCGGCTTGGCCGTATGAGTGTATTGCTGCAACTCTGCGGCTGCCTCCGGACTCTCCTCGTCGTCGAACACGATCGGAGAAATCTTCTCCTGCAACCACTGGCACACACAGAACAGGGCCGGCACCACAAACACCTGGCATGCCGTACCGATGAGCATGCCGCCCACGGCTGCCGCACCCATGGTGGAGTTACCATTCTTGCCCACACCCGATGCAAACATCAGAGGAAGCAAACCAATGATCATGGCCAACGACGTCATCAGAAGAGGACGGAGACGGGCTCCGGCACCCAGGATGGCGGCAAACTTGATGGCCATACCCGTCTGACGGCGCTCAAGTGCGAACTGCACGATGAGGATGGCGTTTTTAGCCAAAAGGCCAATCAACATGATCAATGCAATCTGCATATAGATATCATTGGAGTGTCCGAAGAGATTGGTGAAGGCGAAAGCGCCTGCCAATCCGAACGGAATGGACAAAATCACCGACAGAGGAAGAATGTAACTCTCATACTGCGCACTCAAAATCAAGTAGACGAAGACGATACAAAGCACGAAGATCAAAGCCGTGGAATTGCTCGACTCAGCCTCGGAGCGCGAAAGTCCGGAATACTCATAACCATAGCCCGCAGGCAAGTTCTGCTTGGCCACTTCGGCGATGGCCTGCATGGCCTGACCCGTGGAATATCCATCGGCCGGCGTGACGCTCACGTTGATACTCGTAAAGAGGTTGAAACGTGACACGTTGGACGGTCCATAGACACGGCTAAGCGAGCAGAACTCCTTGACAGGAGCCATACCGGCGCTGGTGCGCACATAAATGTTGCTCAAGCCATCAGGACGCATACGCGAGTTCACATCACCTTGGATCATGACACGGAAGAGTTTTCCGTAAGCATTATAGTTGGACGCATAGAGTCCGCCATAGTATCCCTGAAGGGTAGAGAGTACGGCGGCAGGCGACGTGCCGGCTTGCTTGCACTTGGCCACGTCAACATTGACCATGTACTGAGGATAGTTCGGGTTGTACGATGTCATAGCCCTTTGAATCTCGGGGCGCTTGTTCAATTCCTTGAGGTAGCTTTGCGTTACTTCGAAGAAACGGCTGAGCGAGCCACCCGTCTTGTCCTGCATAGTCATCGTAACACCACTCTGGGCCGAGAATCCGGGAATCATAGGAGGACCGAAAGCCAGGATCTGTGCATCCTTGATGGTGGCCGTCTGCTTGTAAATCATGCCCAACACGCTGGTGTATTCCATCGGATTCACCATCACCCGCATGGGGTCACCGGTGAAGAGGGACTTGATCTTGTCAATCGTACCATTGGAACGCTCGTCAAAGCTCTTCAGCTTGATAATGAAGGTAGCCTGGTCAGAACCCTGTCCGGCGATGAAGTTGTAGCCCACAATCTGCTCACGACGGTTGATGGCGGGGTTGTTAGCCAGCATCTTGTCAATCTGCTCGGCAATCTGCATGGTACGCTCCTGGCTCGTACCCGGAGCGGCCGACACGGTGACGAAGAGCGTACCCGTGTCCTCGTTGGGCACAAGACCCGTCTTGGTGAAAGCCATGCCAAAGACCAGGGCGATGACGCTGATGACCACGGCAATGCCCGTGATGAGCTGGTGATTGATAATGCGTTCGACGCCTTTCTTATATTTTTCCGTAATCTTTTCGAACGAGCGGTTGAAACCAGCATGGAACCGGTCGATGGCGCTCAATTTCTTGCCACCCGTTTCCTCCAAGTTCTTCGGTTTCAAGAAAATGGCACAGAGGGCGGGCGAAAGCGTGAGGGCATTGATGGCCGAAATGACGATGGACACGGCCATGGTGACACCGAACTCGCGATAGAACGTTCCACTCGTACCACCGATGAACGACACGGGGACGAACACGGCCGACATCACCAGCGTGATGGAGATGATGGCCGAGCTGATCTCGTTCATGGCGTCGATACTGGCCGTAAGCGCGCTCTGGTAGCCCTGGTCAAGCTTGGCGTGCACGGCCTCGACCACCACGATGGCGTCGTCAACCACGATGGCAATAGCCAGCAAGAGGGCCGAAAGCGTAAGCAGGTTAAGCGAGAATCCGAAGATGGCCAGGAAGAAGAATGTACCGATCAAGGCCACAGGCACGGCAATCATAGGAATGATTGTAGAGCGCAAGTCTTGCAGGAAGATGTATACCACAAAGAACACGAGGACAAGTGTGATGATGAGCGTCTCGACCACCTCGTGGATAGAGGCGAAGAGGAACTCGGTCACGTCCTGCTCAATGGTGTATTCCATGCCCGGCGGCATCGACTTCTGCGCCTCGGCAAGTGCGGCCTTCACATCGGTGGCAATCTGGGTGGCGTTGGAACCGGCAATCTGCTGCACCATACCCATCACGGCGGGATGTCCGTTGTTCTTCAGGTGCACGTTGTACATCAGCGAGCCCTGCTCGATCTTGGCCACATCCTTCAGATAGAGCGTCTGACCGGTGGTCTTGCTTGTGATGATGATGTTCTCATACTCCTGAGGCGTCGAAAGACGTCCCTTGTAGCGCAACACATACTCATAAGCCATGTCGCTCTGCTCGCCGAAGCTTCCCGGAGCAGCCTCGATGTTCTGCTCGGCCAAAGCGGCGGTAATATCAGAGGGCACGAGTCCGTTCTCCTTCATCTTGTCGGGCTGGAGCCAGATACGCATGGAGTAGTCGGCCGAAGAGGGGCTCTGCACATCGCCCACACCCGAGATACGCTTGAGCATCGGAACGATGTTGATGTTGTTATAGTTGGTGAGGAACTTGGAGTCGTAGCGTCCGTCCTCGGTGGTAAGCGAATACATGATGACGTTCGATGTCTGACGCTTCAACACCAGCACGCCCACCTGGTTCACCTCGGAAGGCAACAGGGCGGCGGCCTGCGACACACGGTTCTGCACGTTCACGGCGGCCATGTTGGGGTCGCTGCCTTGCTTGAAGTACACCGTAATGCTGGCCGAGCCCGAGTTGGTGGCCGTCGATTCCATATAGGTCATGTTCTCCACACCGTTGATGCTCTCCTCTAGAGGAGTAATCACCGAGTTGAGCACGGTCTGTGCATCGGCACCCGTATAGGTAGTCCGTACCATCACCGTAGGAGGCGCAATATCAGGATACTGCTCGATGGGAAGCGACACCAGTCCGATCGTACCTAGGAGGACGAAGAAGATGGAGATCACCGTCGAGAGTACCGGTCGTTTGATAAAGTTTGTAAATGTCATTGTTTTCTCTTTAATGAATCGTCGATATTAACTATTCCCGACCCGTCAGGGTGCGCTTACTCTTTCATGGCGCTGACGAATCCGCTGGCCGTGCTTTGTTTTTTGGCCAGCTCGGCAGCCTTATCAATATTCTTCTGATACTGCTCCTCGGTGATAGGCGTAATCTTCTGGCCGTCGACAAGTTTGGTGATGCCCTTGGTCACAATGCGGTCGCCCACCTTGATTCCACCCGTCACGATGTAGGTCTTGCCATCATTCTGGGGTTCTATGGTGATTTCGGTATACTTCACCTTGTTGTCCTTGTCCACGGTGTAGACGAAGACCTTGTCCTGCACCTGCGAGCACACTTCCTGCGGAATGATGATCCGGTTGCTGTTGTTGGCGACATTAGGCACGACAATGGTGCCGGCGCCACCGCTCTTGAGCAAGTGATCGGGATTAGCGAAGTGGGCGATGAGCGAATAGGCACCAGTGGTGGCATCGATCACACCGCTTGCCTTGACCACTCGTCCGGGATGGTTGTAGGTGGTTCCGTCGGCAAGGCGCAGCTTCACGGCGGGCAGCGCGTTCACGGCGGCGCTCATGCTTCCGGCCTTCTTCACCTGGTCAATCCACTCGCTTTCCGACACCGAGAAGAACACCTCTACGGTGGAAACGTCGCTCACCGTGGTGAGAGCCGTGCTCGGCGAGGCATAGGCACCAGCCTTATAGGGCAGGTCGCCCACCACTCCACTGGCGGGAGCCACGACGGTGCAGTAAGAGAGTTGCTCCTTGGCCGACGCGAGGCTGGCCTCGGCCTGAGCCAGCTGGGCCTGAGCCGTGCGGAAGGAGTTTTCCGCCGTGGAGAGTTCGTACTGTCCGATGACGTTCTTCTCGAAAAGTTTCTTGTTGTTATTATAGGTCAGGCGCGCGGTGTTCAACTGAGCCTGCGCCGTACCCACGGCGGCCTGTGCCTGGCGCACGGCGGCCTTCTGCGTTCCGTCGTCGAGAGAGAAAAGCACCTGGCCTGCATTTACATGCTGTCCCTCGCGCACGTACACTTTCGTAATCAGTCCAGAAATCTCCGGACGCACCTCCACGTCGTGAATACCCTTGATGGTGGCGGGGTAAGTAGTCTCTAGGGCGGCCGTACCCGTTCCCACCGTAATTACGGGGAAGTTGTTGTCCTCAGGAAGGCCACCCTGCTTTTTACCACAGGAAGCCAACGTCGCAGCAACAGCCACGAGCAGCATACAATTTTTAATTTTCATACCTATTTTTATATAAATATAATGTTATATTATCTATATTATCACTGATGACTTAACTCACTCTGCATCGACTAAAACTTTTTCCAAGCCTTTGGAATTCGGAAACTATTTTCTTCTTTTCAGTTTTTGCGTGGCAAAAGTACTAAATATTTCTCTATATCGAGATGTAAATGTTACCTTTTTAACAATCTTTATTTTGTTTTTTCAAGAGCAAAGAGGATTTTCATTTTTATCCTCCCCCCCTGATCATGCCTCGGAACCCAATTCCGTCCGCAGCGCGAAGGCCCCCAGCCCGTTCCGCCACACGCATCGTCAAGACAGTTCCAGCCCCTTCTCGCCAGCCTTCTGCCTGAGGAGTTGCATAAGCGGCTCGCGCTCATTGGGCACCCGGTTATCAAGCACGGCGTCCTTGAGTGCCTGCTTGAGCTCGCCCACCACGGGACTGGGCTTCAGATGGAACAACTCCATGATTTCGTTGCCATCAATGCAGGGCTGGAGCAAGCGCTTGTAATCGCGGTCTTGCAGGTCTTTGAGCTTGGCCCTTACGATTCTGAAGTTTTCCAAGAATCGCTGCTTCCGCACCAAGTTCTTGCTGGTGATATCGGCCTCGCAAAGCGTCATCAGGTCGTCGATGTCGTCACCGGCATCGTTGAGCAACCGTCTTACGGCGCTGTCAGTCACCTCGTCATCGGCAATGGCGATGGGGCGCATATGCAGATTGACCAACTTCTCCACATATTTCATCTTTGCGTCAAGGGGCAGCTTGAGCCGCTTGAAGATTTCGGGCACCATCTTGGCGCCCACGAAGTTGTGGTTGTGGAACGTCCACCCCTGCAGAGGGTCCCACTTCTTGGTGGCCGCCTTGCCGACATCGTGGAGCAAGGCCGCCCATCTCAGCCAAAGATTGTCGCTTTTCCGGCAGACGTTCTCAAGCACCTCCATGGTGTGCAAGTAGTTGTTTTTGTGCGCCTTGCCATTTCTTGTCTCAACCTTGTCTAGAACCACGAGCTCGGGCAGAATCAAGTCAAGCAAGCCCGATTCGCGCAGATAATAGAATCCCGTGGAGGGATGGGGCGCAAGCATAATCTTGTTCAGTTCGTCGGCAATGCGCTCACCGCTGATAATCTTGAGCCGGTCGGCATTGTGGGCCAGTGCCTCGCGGGTTTCATCCTCAATGGTGAAATTGAGTTGCGTGGCAAACCTCACACACCGCATCATGCGTAAAGGGTCGTCAGAGAATGTGATGTCGGGATCCAAAGGCGTGGCAATGATGCCTTCCTGCAAATCGAGCACCCCGTCGAAAGGGTCGACGAGCTCGCCAAAGCGGTCACGATTCAGGCACACGGCCATGGCGTTGATCGTGAAATCGCGCCGGTTCTGGTCGTCTTCGAGCGTGCCGTCCTCCACAATGGGTTTCCGGCTATTGTGGCTGTAGCTTTCCTTGCGGGCCCCTACGAACTCCACCTCCATTCCGCGATACTTCACTTGCGCCGTGCCGAAATTGCGGAACACCGAGATATGGGCCTTGCGGCCGAGCTTACGCCTCAAGGCGTCGGCCACCTGGATGCCGCTTCCCACCACCACCACGTCGATGTCGTTGGAGGGCCGTTCCAGAAACAAATCACGCACATATCCGCCCACCACATAGCATTCCATGTGGAGGGTATCGGCCGCCTCGGAAATCAGGTGAAAGATTTCGCGGTCGAGCAATCGTGCCAAATCGTCATTGGATAGGATTCTCATTATTTTTTGTCTGCAAAGGTACGGCAAACAGAGCGAAAAGCAAAAGAAAAACGCATTTTCTTTTCTCCCGACTCCGGCAAGGGCGCCGGATTCGCATTGCGGGCACCGCCCTTGGCTGTCCTTATTTTTCAACCAGCCGAGAACAACATCGCCAGTTGGGCCTTCTTGCAATGTGTAAGCGCCTTTCCGAGGATGTGCAAGTGGCCTTCCGGCCGTCTAAGAGGGGCTTTGAGAGAAGCCCAAAAGGCCGTTCTCAGACTGGCCTCCCCGTTTTTCGAGATATTTACAAAATGGTTAGCAAAATCAAGAAAAGACCTTTCACCGTGATTCCTGTTGGGACTTATCAACGTCACTTTGTATTTTCCCTTTGCAGTCCGGAAGTGGCTCGGGTCTCAAATATTGTAAAAATAAAATACACCTTCAAATTCCTCCCCGCCTTACCACGCAAGGGAACTACGGGCTACAAGACTCCCGCATCCTTCGACAAAGTACCTAAATAACGTTATTTTCTTTGGCCATGTCGCTGGAATTGATTAAATTTGCACCGATTTAGGCAAAAAAAGATGAACGAGACAACACATACCGACGACCAGTTTAAAAAGGTGATGGCGGAGTGCCGCGCACTCTTTGAAAAGAAACTTCACGATTATGGTGCATCGTGGCGCATCCTGCGTCCTACGTCGCTCACCGACCAGCTCTTCATCAAGGCCAAGCGTATTCGCTCGCTCGAAATCAAAGGGCACTCCAGCGTCGGCGAGGGCATCCTTCCGGAATTCATCGCACTCATCAACTACGGCATCGTGGGGCTCATCCAATTGAAAAAGGGATTCGCCGACACCGTGGACATGTCGGTCCAAGAGGCTCTCGACGCCTATGACACCTACGCAAGAGAGGCTTACGACCTGATGGTGCGCAAGAACAGCGACTATGGCGAGGCCTGGCGCGACATGCGCACCTCGAGCTACACCGACTTCATCCTCACCAAGATAGAGCGCGTGAAGGAACTGGAAAACAACAATGGAAAGGCTCAAGTGTCAGAGGGAATCGACGCCAACTATCTCGACATCATCAACTATGCGGTGTTCGGAGTAATCAAACTTGAGGAATAGGCTTTGGCTACAGCAAGGAAAACCATCGTCAACATCTGCAGAGTCCTGCTGGCTCTGACCTTCATCTTCTCAGGATATGTGAAGGCCATCGACCCGCTGGGCACGCTCTACAAGCTACAAGACTACCAAGAGGCCGTGGGCCTGACGGGGGGCGTGCCCGACTGGGCACTGCTCGTCGTGGCCGTTTTGCTGGCCGCACTTGAGTTCTGCCTGGGCATGTTCCTGCTCTTTGCCATCCGACGGCGGCAGGGCTCGCGCCTCATGGTGGCTTTCATGGTGGTTATGACGGCTATCACGGTGTGGCTGGCCGTGGCCAACCCCATCAAGGATTGTGGATGCTTCGGTGACGCCATACACCTGTCCAACTCGCAAACCCTGCTGAAAAACATCGTGCTGCTGGCATGCAGCATCATCGTGGCATGGAAACCGCTCGACATGTTCCGATTCGTCTCGAAGTCGACCCAGTGGATTGTGATCAACTACACCATCCTCTTCATCCTCATTTCGAGTGGGCACAGCCTCTACCACCTGCCACAATTCGACTTCCGCCCCTATCACATCGGAGCCGACCTCAGGCAGGGCATGGCCATTCCGGCCGACGCGCCGAAACCGGAATTCAACACGACGTTCATCCTCGAAAAAAACGGCGTGAGAAAGGAATTCACGCTCGACAACTATCCCGACTCGTCATGGACGTTCGTGGAAAGCAAGACCGTACAAACACGGGCCGGATACGAACCACCCATCCACGACTTCTCCATCGAAGAGACTTCTACGGGCGAGGACATCACCGAACGGCTGTTGCAACGGAAAGGTTACACCTTCCTGCTCATATCACCACATCTGGAACACGCTGACGATGCTCATTTCGGTGAAATCAACGAGATTTTCGACCTTACCGACAACGGAAAAAGATATCCCTTCTTTTGCCTCACGGCAAGCGGGAAACAGGGCATAGAACGATGGATCGACCTCACGGGGGCGGAATACCCCTTCTGCACAACCGACGAGACCACGCTGAAGACCATCATCAGAAGCAACCCCGGACTGGTGCTGCTCAAAGACGGACGCGTGGTGAACAAGTGGAGCCATAACGACCTGGACAACGTGGTGGCACAACTCAAAGACGCAAACGGAAATTTGATTCCATTGGAAGACAGCAAATTGGGACAAACACCGGCCGACAACGTTCCCATGAAGATTCTGCACGTGGTGTTGTGGTTTGCCCTGCCCCTCTTCCTGCTCACCTTGGCCGACCGCTTGTGGGCATGGACACGATGGCTCAAAAGAAAAGAACAATCCAACAAAATATACCAACTTTTAAACCGTAAAAAATGAGAAAGAAAATTGTTGCAGGCAACTGGAAAATGAACGAGAACCTGCAGGAAGGCGTCGCACTCGCCAAGGAAATCAACGAGGCTCTCGTGGCCGACAAGCCCAATTGTGGTGTCGTTATCTGCACACCGTTCATCCACCTGGCCAGCGTGGCCCAGGTCATCGACCAGAACGTGGTGGCACTGGGTGCCGAGAACTGCGCCGACAAGGAGAAGGGTGCCTACACGGGCGAGGTTTCGGCCGCCATGGTGAAATCAACTGGGGCTCAATATGTCATCCTCGGACACTCGGAGCGCCGCCAGTACTACAATGAAACTCCCGAAATCCTCAAGGAGAAGGTGCTGCTGGCCCTGGCCAACGGACTGAAGGTCATCTTCTGCTGCGGCGAGACTCTTGAAGAGCGCGAGCAGGGCAAGCAGAACGAAGTGGTTAAGGCCGAACTCGAGGGCTCGGTGTTCAATCTCTCGGCTGACGAGTGGAAGAACATCGTCCTGGCCTACGAGCCCATCTGGGCCATTGGAACGGGCAAGACCGCCACGTCGGACCAGGCCGAGGAGATGCTGGCTTACATCCGCAGCATCGTCGCCGAGAAGTATGGCAAGGACGCCGCCGAAGACACCTCCATCCTCTACGGAGGTAGCTGCAAGCCGAGTAACGCCGCCGAACTCTTCGCCAAGCCCGACATTGACGGTGGGCTCATCGGTGGAGCTTCGCTGAAGGCCGCCGACTTCAAGGGCATCATCGACGCCTGGAAGAAGTAATCCGTCCCCCCTTCGTCCGCTCACCGTGGCCCCGCCTTTTCCGACAGGGGCCACGGTGTTGCCTTAACTCGAATAATTACTTTTAATCGTAACTAATCCCTCAAAGAAATGAAAACGCTTGCCTTATTGCTCTTTGCACTAATGTGTTGCTGTTCTTCACTCCGGGCACAAACCTTCTTGGAGCACGTCGAACAACAGACACCTGGACAGGGAAAGGTGACCGTGACGGAAAGTAGCGAGCTCGACCAGCTGGTGAATGGCGCTCCCAAGCAGGCCTCCCCCACTCCAACGCATCCCGTTGCCAAACCTACGACACCTGCGGGTGGCCAGCATGCCGCAAGCGGACACAACGCGACGGAGGGCGAGCATGCCGCAACAGGGCATGCGCCTGCGCATGCTTCCGGGCATGACGCCAACACCCATAAGCCGGAAAACAAACCGGAATCGCGGCACGAAGCCGAGCCCAACAAAGAGACCGAGACCGAGGAAGCTCCCGTCCCAACAATCGACATGCGCAAAAAGGTGATGCGTGGAAGCCGGAAGGTGACGGGATATCGCGTGCAGGCCTACGCTGGCGGAAACACACGCAAGGACCGGCAACAGGCCGAACAGATTGGCAACGCCATCAAGGTGGCCATGCCCGACCTACCGGTCTACGTGCATTTCTATTCTCCCCGATGGATCTGCCGGGTGGGAAACTTCAGAAACTATAACGACGCCCAACGGGTGTTACGACAAATCAGAAAGATGGGATACAGGTCGGCATGCCTTGTCAAGGGACAAATCACCGTACAGGACTAAAACCCGCGACTTGAATGTTGCACATTTCAAACACATGAACGTTTCAGAATAACACATGAATCCGGAAACAGAATTCAGAGATGGGCTCGATGAGCTGGCCCAACATTATCATGAAATATTGACTCTCCTTGGCGAGGACCCCTCGCGCGACGGGCTCGTGAAAACGCCAATGCGCGTGGCCAAAGCCATGCAGATTCTTACACGTGGATACTCGCAAGACCCCAACAAGGTGCTCACGGACGCATTGTTCGCCGAAGAATACAACCAAATGGTTATCGTCAAGGACATCGACTTCTTCTCCATGTGCGAACACCACATGCTGCCCTTCTATGGGAAAGCGCACGTGGCATACATCCCCGACGGCCATATCACCGGTCTGAGCAAAATCGCCCGCGTGGTGGACATCTACAGCCATAGGCTCCAAGTGCAGGAACGGCTCACCGAACAAGTGATGAGATGCATCCAGCAAACATTGAAACCACAAGGCGTCATGGTGGTCATCGAGGCCAAACACATGTGTATGATGATGCGAGGCGTTGAAAAGCGCAACGCCATCACCACGACAAGCGCATATAGTGGCGTTTTCGAGTCGGCCAAGACGCGAAGCGAATTCATGAACCTCCTGCGGGGGGAATAACGGCTAGAAACCTTTGGGGGAAACAAACCGGAATCCTCGGGGAAACAACAAGGCTACACGAATGTCTACGGCTCAAGTCTATAAACAATCAATACGGAAAAGATGAAATTTATCAGTTGGAATGTTAACGGGCTCCGCTCGTGTGTGCAAGTGAAATACAAGAAGGGACGCGACAAAACTCCCCTGCTTGACGAAAGTGGACAGCCATATGTTGAAAGCGAGGGATTTGAGGCGTATTTTAACCAACTCGACGCTGATTTCTTTTGCCTACAAGAGACCAAACTGCAAGCCGGACAAATCGACTTAAACTTCCCTGGCTACGAGTCATACTGGAACTATGCCGACAAGAAAGGGTACTCGGGTACGGCTATCTTTACACGACACCATCCTCTCAACGTGAACTATGGACTCGACATCGACGTACACGACCACGAGGGACGAGTCGTTACGCTCGAGATGGAAAAGTTCTTCCTGGTGTGCGTGTATACGCCCAACTCACAAGAAACGCCCAAGGGGGAAAACAAACCACGCCGATTACCCTACAGGATGCAATGGGAAGACGATTTCCAAACCTACCTGCACAAGTTGGATGCGAAGAAGCCTGTCATCGTGTGCGGAGACATGAATGTGGCTCATGAGGAGATCGATATCAAAAACCCCACCACAAACCATCACAATGCCGGATTCACCGATGAGGAAAGGGCACGGATGACCGAACTCCTCAACCATGGTTTCACCGATTCCTTCCGATTCCTGCATCCAAAGGACATCACCTATAGCTGGTGGAGCTATCGCTTCCATGCCCGCGAGAAGAACGCAGGATGGCGTATCGATTATTTTCTCGTTTCCGACCGGTTGAGGCCGGCCATGCAAGAAGCGCTTATTCATACCGATATTTATGGTAGCGATCATTGTCCCGTGGAATTGGATCTGGACATCTAAATATCTTTGCCAGGAATGGGATGGTGCCTTTTGCTTGGAGACGACCCTGGCGGAAGGCTCTATTCTTTTGCATAACAAGTAATCACAAGGCATCAAAATCCACCATTCAACACCTATATTGGCCAACTCCCTTAGAAGTTCCCTCGAACCATCGCCCCTTCCCCAACGCCCAAGTTCACATCCCGCCCACACGCCCCACGCCATAGACGCACACAACGGATACACGGAGCGCCAATCTTCGCATACACACGAACAAATAAAAAAAGGACACATCCCTCCCGGGATATGTCCCCACAAAAATGGTTGAACAAAAATTTAATTTATAAGAGAGATTTATTTCCGCATTGATATGATTCTACTTTGAGTTGTTTCTTTCCTCAAAAGAATCTCCATCTTACCAGTCAGCAACCCTTTCCCATCAGAGGAGCGATTTTATCTCGCTTAAAGGGCGCTTCTCCATCGTACCATTCGGATGGGTGACGGTAAAGTATTTGTGTACCGACTCGCCATTCTTGAATTGCACCACGGCAACGCCGCCATCACGCATCTGCAAGGTGAAATATCCCTCACGCTTGCCATTCACGTATTTGCCGTGCCACTTTTCCTTGCCATTCACATAATAGGTGGTCAGCTCGCCGTTGTACACGGTATTGGCATCATTGCCCAAGTCGATGAAGGCATAACCACCCTCAGCCTTCAAATTGCCGTTCATGTAGAAGTCACGGAAGAGTTCCTGCTTGTGAATTCCAGTACCAGCCGTCATCAGCAGTCGATAGTAGCTTGCTTGATCCGCACTTGGTACATTCATCAAGTTCTCTGCATAGTAGATAGTGTCCGAGGCCACCGTCGCATTCTCAACATGCTTGCGACCGAAACTTGCTACACACATCAGAGCCATAACCGAAATCAAAAGTAAGCGTTTCATATCTTTAAGTTTTTAGTTTTTATTTCTTTTCTCACTGCAAAGATACTGCATAAATTTGAATTCCGTTCGTTTTTTAACACAATTTTATATATATTTTTCCCTCTTTTTCAAGTTCTATATTTTTAGTTTTTCGAAATTTGAAAGTATCGAAAACAAAGGCAAATAACTATCATTTTGTAAGTATATACCTATAAAATCAGCAGATACAAGCCAATTTGCTTTCTTTTTGCAATTACAACTTCATATTTTCACCCGTTTCCGCACACAATATAACATTTATAAGTTACAATTTTCATGTACAAACTTTTCATTCTATCCTCATGAAGGGTTGTTCCCGTACACAGGAATCAAAAAGAAGCAAACCGACCTTAGTTCTAATCAAATTGCGAGGGAAAGGAGTGCATTATACATCTTTTTGTTTATCGGCCCTTCTATCGGACTAATCTTTCATTCCATAGACATCGGCAAACAAAAACAAGGGGCTTTTCCCACACTTAGGAAAAAGCCCCATATTCTTAGAATCCTTGCTCAATGCGATTTCATTATAAAAGGCATTGCTCAATGTCGTTTATTCGTGATGCATATTACTCGTCCACCCCAGGGTCATCCCAAAGCGTCCAAGCATTATAAGCAAAGTTCTTGGCGCGACCATCATCACCTGCGTCTCCGCCTTCATCAACATCTTCACAGTTCGTAATGGTCGGCTTCTTTACTTCTCCGTCATCCTCTTCGGGATGGAGGGAAATGTGCCATGCGTCCATGAAAGCTCCAGTTTCTAAATCGGACACTGTAATCGTCGGCTTGGTATACTTCTCTTTTTTCATCTCTTTACTATCTTTTTACCATTGACAATATAGACGCCCTTTGCAAGTCCGTTCAACGAACGACCTACATACTGGCCTCCAAGCATATAGATTCTATCAGACGTCACCTCTTCAAGACGAATATTGTCAATTGAAGTAACCCCACTTCCACCAATATTCAACTTGGCCGAAATCTCCGTTGACACACTGGGGAATATAAAGTAGCAACGTGTCGGCTTCAAGGGTGTGCTTGTCGATGCGACCTTTCTCAACGTAGTGCCGTTAGCACCACCCAAATAGCGTGCAAGGCCATTGAAATTTCTCAAGTCATCTGCGTTATATTGAGCGGTACCTGTGAAGGTGAACAAGTCGCCATTAACATAGAATTCTACCTTCTCAGGACCATCCGCATTAATCTTCACGTCTTGGAAGACTTTTGACTCAAAGTCCTTGCTTAGCATAAGCAAGTAGGGCTGTCCTGCCTTAAGAGCATGTACACGCTCAAAGTTGAACACGGCATTGTTGCTGCCCGACACTTCATTGTCCTTATAGGCCTCGAGATAATAATCGTCTCCAAACGCCTCTTTCAGTTGTTCGTCGGTCAAGTCCATGGGCAGACAAAGCGTATACCAGCCGCCATCGGCCTTCATAGTCCTTGTGAAGCGAACGTTCACCACATCCCCATCGTGACTCGACACAGTGTTTTCCCAATTGTCTACATCATTATTTCCATCAATGACAAGCGTTTTGAACTCCACCGTAACAGGTACCATGGATGCATTGTTAACCAAACCGATTACTTCATCGAAGTATTTCACAAGTAAAGCAATAGCTACTTGCTTATTGGCACTACCATTTTTATACACATTGTCTCGATAACCCGACAACAAGCCTTTGAACTTAGAGTCATCTATCGAAGACCTCGAACCATCAATGGTCACATAGCAATCTTCTTTCACCGAAGCTGCACTACCACCCATACCCAGGGTAGAACCAGCAGGCAAATAGAGTTGGGCCGTCTTTAACGGTAAATCAGAACGAATCCCTTCTCCGGAATTAACCTTCGCAACGTGCACAGCAGGACGAATGCCATTAAAGAGATCCTCGATAGAAGCCGACCCCTTAAAGAAATCGTAATCCGTATCGAAGACCAGGCGCTCGTCGCCCACCTGCAGGTAAGCACCCTTCTTGAAGAGGAAGTGCGTGTCCTCGGGACTCACGCCGCTCTGCGACGTCACCTTGGAAGTAAGCAGGTGCCATGCGGCACGGGCCTTGGTGCTGTCGTCGGGCGTACCCACAATCTGATAATCGCTGTTGATTCCGTCAATGTTATAGACAAACGACTCCGTCTTCTCATCGGTTATCACCTTAACCGGGCATGTCGCGCCTTCGAAGGCGTAAGTTTTCGTTAGGAAGTTGGACAACGGAACTGAAATTCCACCCACACCCGTTTCAACGGTCTTCTCATAGCTACGAGTCTCACCGGGTTGCAAGCCGAGCGTCTGCACGCCCGTCATGCTCACATGCAACGTGGCCTTGTCGGCACCAAGCTGGTCGTTGAGGACGTCGGGGAGCGAAACCACGAAGCCGTAGTCGCTATACACGTCGGCGTTCACGGCCACCGGAGCACGATTGCCCTCGCCGTCTGCGGGTGCGTAACCCGTCACGTCGAGATGGAACTTGGGAGTGCGGGGCTTCTTGAACTCGACTGTGAACTCCACACCATCGGCGGTGTCTACCAAACCGACCGCGGCATCAAAGTACTCAACAAGAACCTTGATGGCCAACGCCGTGGGCACCGTACCGGAACTCTTCAGGTTGCTGAAGAAGTCGGTCAACGTATAGGTGCCCGCCTTCGACGAACCGTCCACCGTCACATAGCAGTCCTCCGTCACCGAAGCGGCGCTACTGCTCAGGCCTAACGTGGAACCGGCAGGCAAGTAGGCCACCGCCTTCACCGTGTTCGCACCTGAGACGTTCACCTTCTCGATACGCGTCTGTGCATCGGCAAAGAGACTCTCGAGCGTGGCCGAGCCCTTCAAGAAGTCGAAATCGGACAGGAAGACCAGGCGCTCGTCGCCCACCTGCAGGTAAGCACCCTTCTTGAAGAGGAAG
>CAYQUN010000007.1:95067-96251 GCA_964420715.1 uncultured Prevotella sp.
GTGCGTAACCCGTCACGTCGAGATGGAACTTGGGAGTGCGGGGCTTCTTGAACTCAAGGGTTACGGGAACGTTGTCGCCCGCATCCACCAAGCCAATTACCTCGTTGAACGTATTCAACACATAGAAGGTGGCAAACGCCGTCGCATCACTATAACTACCCCACCTCTGAAAAAAGTCGCGGAGACGCGACAAAAAGCCCCCGATGTTCAAATCGGGCTTGTCCGTGGCGTCTACGGTGAGGATGGCATCCTCCGTGAGCACGGCGTTGCTGCTGCTGATGCCCAGCGTCGAGCCCTCCGGAAGGTAGACAACCGCCTTGTTGGCCGCCTGGCCGCTAAGCCCGCTCTTCTGCACGTGGACGTAGGGACGGATGGCGCTGAAAAGCGTGCCCAGGTCGGCCGCACCCTTCAGGAAGTCGTAGTCCTCGTCAAAGACGAGCGTTTCGTCGCCGATGGTGATATAGGCACCTTTCTTAAAAAGGAAGTGCGTGTCGTCGTCGGACAGGTCCTGGCTAGCACTCACCTTCGAGGTGATCAGTTGCCAAGCGGCGCGCGCCGTTGCCTCATCGCTCGGCGTTCCGACAATGTGGTAGTCGGACGTCCTGCCGGCGATGTTGTAGTCGAAGGCCTGCGTGTTGTCCTTGTCCTTCACGGTCACGTTGATCCTCGCCCCGCCGAAGTTGTAGGCATTATTCAAAGCGCCGGAAAGAGCTACCGGGCCCAGCGACAATCCCGTCTCCACCGTCTTGGAATAAGAGCGCGTCTCTCCTGGCTCCAAGCCTAGACTCTGCACGCCCGTCATGCGCACGTTCACCGTGGCCTTGTCGGCACCCACACCGTCGCTTCCGGGAGCGGGGAGCGCGACATCAAAATGATAATCGCCATACACGTCGGCGTTCACGGCCACCGGGACACGGTTCTCGGAACCCGGCGCCCCCGAATACCCCGTCACGTCAACGTGGAACTTTTTCTTCTTGAACTCAAGGGTTACGGGAACGTTGTCGGCCGCATCCACCAAGCCAATTACCTGGTTGAACGTATTCACCGCATAGGCGATGGCAACCGTCGTCGCACCACTACCCGACTTCAGCAACTGGTCGCGGAGACCCGACAACTTGCCCGTGATGTTCAAATCGGGCTTGTCCGTGGCGTCTACGGTGAGGATGGCATCCTCCGTGAGCACG
>CAYQUN010000007.1:96351-109348 GCA_964420715.1 uncultured Prevotella sp.
CACGGTTCTCGGAACCCGGCGCCCCCGAATACCCCGTCACGTCAACGTGGAACTTCTCGGTATTAGAAGCCTCATTGGGAACAGGAGCCTTGCTGGGGCTTCGCAAGGCTTTATTTCCCGAGACTGCTGCCCAGCCAGCCGCCCATACGAGGAGAGCTGCTGCTAGGACTACACCTGTTTTTTTCAAGTAGGAATGTCTCATACTGTCGCTTTTTTGTTTAAACAAATATATTTACTCTTTTTAAAATAGCTATGGATTACAAAGTTTAATACTCAATTTTAGGTGCAAAAATACCATAAAAATTTTAAAAAGGCTAACTTTTTACATCTTTTTTTCTATCTTTTTTCACAAATTTACGAATTAAAAGCATGACTAATTTGATTTTTAACCGATTAAACCAAGCTTTTTTATAATGTATTACCAATTTTCACATATATATAAAAAAACAAATTCTATTTTTAAAACATCTGTATCTATCATCCCAAATCGTGAAACAGCATGGATATTTCTTGTTTTTCACCCACAAAAAGCAACCAACATATACAACTATAAAATCACACTATTTACGTCCGTTATCAAAAACAAATTATCCACACGCCAATCATGACCTATAGTCGGGTTCATCGAAAATATTTCATAATGATACCAAAAGGATATGCCCAACGATATAAAGGACATCAGCCACCTAAAAGAAGCCGAAGAATGTAAATTATATTCGGCACGTCCACTTACCCATCCATCCATGGCACTTCACGCCCACAAGACCATCCAAGCCCCTAACGCGCCACTCTCTCCCAACGTGGACCATCGCAAGCCTTCCAATATGCCGTCCGCATTTGTTTGAAAGCCAAAAAAAACTCCCGTTTCCACAAGAGGAAACGGGAGGAATTTTGCCGAAGAAAAGCGAAGGCTCTTACTTGCGCAGGCCGAGCGCCTTGATGATGGCACGATAGCGATTGATGTCGCGATCATAAAGGTAGTTAAGCAATGCGCGACGCTTGCCAACAAGCTGGGTCAAGGAACGCGTAGTGACGAAATCCTTGTGATTACGCTTCACGTGCTCCGTGAGGTGGGCAATACGATGTGTAAACAGGGCAATCTGACTCTCGGCAGAACCCGTGTCCGTAGCCGACTTACCATACTTGCCGAAAATCTCGGCCTTCTTCTCTTTGTCTAAGTACATAATTTTGATGGACTAGTTTAGTTGATGCATCATTACATCCTTCGGGCGTGACGTTCCGCTAATCCACATACGGTGCCCGCCCTCGAATGCATCGGATTTTCCGAAAATGCGGTGCAAAGGTACGAAGATTTTTAGACCTAAACGCACGAATCTCCCATTTTTTTGCTTTCAGATATTCATCTTTGCACTTTTTTTTGTAATTTTGCACGCAAAATCATATTGCTTTAAGGTAAAGAAAGAAATGCAAGACATTAGAAACATTGCCGTGATAGCACACGTCGACCATGGTAAGACCACACTAGTCGACAAAATGCTACTTGCCGGAAAACTCTTCCGTGACGGACAGGATAACAGTGGTGAGGTGCTCGATTCGAACGACTTGGAGCGCGAACGCGGCATCACGATTCTATCCAAGAATGTCTCCATCACATGGAAGGGGACCAAGATCAACATTCTCGACACGCCGGGCCACTCGGACTTCGGCGGCGAGGTTGAGCGCGTGCTCAACATGGCAGACGGCTGCCTGTTGCTCGTCGACGCTTTCGAGGGGCCGATGCCGCAGACACGGTTCGTGCTGCAAAAAGCCCTACAAATTGGCCTGAAGCCCATCGTGGTGGTAAACAAAGTGGACAAGCCCAATTGCCGCCCCGAGGAAGTATATGAGATGGTATTCGACTTAATGTGCGATCTCAACGCCACCGAAGACCAGTTGGAATTCCCCGTGGTCTACGGTTCGGCCAAGAACGGATGGATGGGTCCCGACTACGATAAGCCTACCACCAACATAGACTATCTCCTAGATATGATTGTGAAGGTGATTCCGGCTCCCAAGAAGCTGGAGGGCACGCCTCAAATGCTCATCACCTCTCTTGATTACAGCAACTACACGGGGCGCATCGCCGTGGGCCGCGTACACCGTGGGGTGCTCAAGGACGGAATGAACATTACCATCTGCCACCGCGACGGCTCCAAGGAGCGCACAAAGATCAAGGAGTTGCACACATTCCAAGGCATCACACACAAGCGGGTGGACGAAGTGGAGAGCGGCGACATCTGCGCCGTAATAGGTCTCGAGCACTTTGAAATCGGCGACACCATCGCCGACTATGAGAATCCCGAGGCCCTGCCCCCCATCGCCGTCGACGAACCCACGATGAGCATGCTCTTTACCATCAACGACTCCCCGTTCTTTGGCCGCGAAGGAAAATACTGCACGAGCCGCCAGATTGGTGAACGCCTGCAAAAGGAACTGGAAAAGAACATCGCCCTGCGCGTGGAGGCGGTGGAGGGATATACCGACCGCTGGATTGTGAAGGGCCGCGGCGTGCTCCACCTCTCGGTTCTCATCGAGACCATGCGGCGCGAGGGCTTCGAGCTCCAGGTGGGGCAGCCCCAAGTGATCTATAAGGAAATCGACGGAACGAAATGCGAGCCGGTGGAGGACCTCGACATCAACGTGCCACAAGAGTATAGCAGCAAGATGGTCGACATGGTCACCCGGCGCAAGGGCGAACTCACGGGGATGACCACCGAAGGCGACCGTGTGAACATCACCTTCGACATACCCTCGAGGGGCATCATCGGCCTGCGCACCAACGTGCTGACGGCTTCGCAGGGCGAGGCCATCATGGCCCACCGATACAAGGAATACCAGCCCTACAAGGGCGAAATCGTACGTCGCACCAACGGCTCGATGATCGCCATGGATACGGGCACGGCTTATGCTTACTCTATCGACAAGCTGCAGGATCGTGGCAAGTTCTTCATCGATCCGGGCGAAGAGGTCTATGGCGGACAGGTCGTGGGTGAGCACGTACACGACAACGACTTGGTGGTGAACGTCACCAAGTCCAAACAGCTCACCAACGTCCGGGCCTCGGGATCGGACGAGAAGGCGCGCGTGGTGCCCAAAGTGGAGATGAGTCTTGAGGAGTGCCTGGAATACATCAAGGGCGACGAATACGTGGAAGTAACCCCCAAGAGCATGCGTATGCGCAAGATCATTCTTGACCACCTTGAGCGGAAACGCGCTAACAAGAGCGAATAAATCCCCCCTTCCCTAGGGGGGGCGGGATTTCCTCAAAACCTATAGAAAAGAAACTAACGACAACGCCCCGAAGGAGAATTCCTTCGAGGCGTTTTTTTTGATGGCTTGCTCCTCCTCTCTCCTCCGCCCGGCGAGTGACATGGCCGACAGCCTCCGTCAAGCCACTCCGGGCTGGGACCTTATTCGAAGGTCAACAGAGCGTCGGTTTTCTGCTTCCGATAAGACGCGAACTCAGAGTCGAGCACCTCACGCTTTTGGTCAGTCAGATTCTGCTGGCGTGCCGCCAATTCCCGATAGCACGCACCAATCTTTTTGTTTAACTTAGGCAAGGCCTTTCTGATTTGCCGCTCCGTGCCCCCCTCGTCCTTCCAATTCTCAAAGGGAAGGAATACGGAGTCGAGCTGCTGCCTTACATCATTAGTAATCATGGCCTTGAAATCGTCCGACACGGTCTCAGAAACCTTGGCGGACGTTCCGGCACCGCCCGTTGAATCCGCCACTTCCGCTTGCGCGCCCCCATCCGTTTGGGAAAGAGCAGGAGAGAAATTCTCATAGGCGTATTTTGCACCAAAGACGAACGCCACAAGGACGACGAGGACGACGGCCACCCGTCCCACCTTTTTGGCTTCCCCCGTCGACGCGGCGGTATGACGAGGACGACGGCCGCCACCATCGAGAGCCTGCATCAACTCGTCCACATCGTAATATCGCTCGCTGCGGTTGTAACGGCAACACTGGGCTATCACCTCCTGGTAATTGGCCCCGAGACGCAGCTCCCTCATCAACACGCCAAGGGAATAGATGTCGGACCGGGCATCCACCGACATGGTGCCGTCACACAATTCCGGCGACATATACTTCGCATCCCCCTCGGGCACGGCAAGGTTGTCGGCCTGCAGGCTCCTCACAGCCGTAAGCTTCACCTCGTCGCCCTTCGTCGTCAACCAAATGGCCGTGGGGTTCAACGTTCCACACACCACATGCTTGCCATGCAGATAGGCCAGCGTCTCGGCCAGCTGCCTCACCACGCCCAGCGCATCGCCAGCCTGGTGGCGCTCCTTCTCATAGTCAGCCAAGCTGCGCCCTTCGACAAATTCCTCCTCTATGGTCGGCCCCAAGGCCTCGTCGTCCACAAAGTTAAGATATTTCACGACATGAGGATGATTGAGTTGCCGTCCCACATTGTATTCCTTCTTCAGAAACGAACGATACTGCACTTTCTCCTTGAAAGCTCCGTTCAAACTTTTTAGGCAAACTCTTTCACCCTTTTCGTTCGTAGCCGAAGCCCATACAAAAGGACCTTCCGACCTTAAGCTGACAATATTTTTATAGTGCTGACTCTCCATGATTCTGATTCTTTTGGTTTTGACAAAGCAAAGTTAAGTATAAATTTTTAAAAGAAAGTCTTTTTCTTCCTACTTTTTTCTCCATTCCGCCCTATTTTTTTCACGCTCGGCGTTCCCGTCGGCCATGCCCCGCCACAACGATGCGGCGAGGCGATTCTCAATATTAGCACAACATTCCCTTGTTTTTTCCCCCGCTTCTCTGTACCTTTGCACCATGACAAGACAAGAAGCCGAACAACAATGGTGCCTACACGGCAACGAGATACTCGCTCATGACGCCGATTACCAGGAAGCCGAACGCCAGTCGCGCCGCGTGGGCGTGCGCGTGGCACGGGCCTACGTCGCTCTCGTAGGAAGCCTGCTGGCCTTTTGCGTGGGATTCTATTACTGGCTTTTCCGCTTTCTCTTCGCCATCTGCCTCTATGTGGTTTTCCTCACCATCGCCGGCCTCGCCCTACGCGTCATCCTGCGCTATTCGGTGAAAGACGACCACTTGAGCGAGCTCGTTCGCCGGGCCCACGACCGCTATGTGGCCCAGCTCTTGAAGGACGGAGAAGTTCCCGAAGGAAAGCCCCATAACGGGAAAGCCGAGATTCCAGGATTGAGCCCCAAGGCCTCCGAAAGCCCCCAGGCCGGGCAAGAGACATTTTGAAGAAAAAGACCGAGAATGAACCACAACACAACAAGCATCCTCAAGCGGGGATTGGCCGTCGCCGCCTGCATCGCCCTCGCGGCGTTTCTCCTGACCATCTTCCTAGGCGGCAGCCACAAGGAAAAGCACATCCGGTCGGCCCGCGACCTGGCAGACGCCACCATCGGCGTACAACTAGGCACCACCTCGGACATGAAGGTGTCCGCACTGGAACGCCAAAATCCGAAGACCAAGGTGGAACGGTTCACCAAAACCGCTGACGCAGTCCAGGCCCTCCTCCAAGGCAAGGTGGATTGTGTCATCGAGGACGAGCAACCGGCCAAGGCCTTCGTCGGCGAGAATCCCGGACTCAAGTTGCTGCCGCAAACTTTTTCCAGCAACGGGTTCGCCTTCTGTGTCGCCAAAGGGAACAAGCCACTTTGCGACAAAATCAACACGGCCCTCACCCTGTTGAACAACAGCGGAACAACGGCCATGATCGTACGACACCACATTGACAGGGACACATCCGGCTACGTGCCCCGCAACATCGGGCGTCCCAACGGCACGCTGGTTGTCGCCACAAACGCCACCTTTCCACCCTACGAATATTACGAGCACGGCAAGGTGGTCGGCATCGACATCGACATCATGCAGGCCGTGTGCGACATCCTCGGCATGGAGATGCGCGTCGAGGACATGAACTTCGACGCCGTCATCACCTCCGTGCAAACGGGTAAGGCCGACGTGGGCGCCGCCGGACTCACGGTGACCCGTGACCGGCTGGCCAACGCCCGCTTCACCCATACTTACACCGACTCCCGCCAGATGATGATCGTCAGAGACCAGGACGGGGACGCGGTGACAAGGAGTCTGACCGAGAAGTTCAAGAACGACTTCATCACCGAGGGACGCTACCTTTACCTCTTTCAGGGCCTTGGCAACACGCTGCTCATCACCTTCTTCGCCATCATCATCTCGCTCATCCTCGGCTCGGCCATAGCCATTGTCCGCGCCACCCACGACCGCACGGGTAGGCTGCGCTTTCTCAACGCCGTCTGCCAGGTCTACCTCGCGCTGCTCCGCGGCACCCCCACCATGGTGCAGCTCCTCATCATCTATTACGTGGTCTTCGCCAGCGTCGACGTGAGCAAGGTCTTCGTGGCCGTCGTCGCCTTCGCCATCAACTCGTCGGCCTATCTGGCCGAAGTGGTACGCGGCGGCATCATGTCGGTTGACCGGGGGCAAATGGAAGCCGGACGCTGCCTCGGCCTGAGCTATGGCCAGACCATGCGCCTCGTCATCCTGCCCCAAGCTTACAAGAACGTGCTTCCCGCCATCGGCAACGAGCTCATCACCCTGCTGAAAGAGACATCCATCGCCGGATACATCGGCATCGTCGACCTCACCAAGGGTAGCGACATCATCCGGAGCATCACCTACGATGCCATCCTGCCCCTCACCACCGTCGCCCTAATCTATCTGGCACTCGTGTTCATGCTCACCAGCGTGGTCAACAAACTTGAAAAGAATCTAAGGAAGAATGAAAGAAGATAGCTCCATCCTCATCCGCACCGAGCACCTGAGCCTCCGCTTCGGCAGCCACCCCGTGCTCCGCGACATCAATACGACCATTTCCCAAGGCGAGGTCGTCGCCATCATTGGGCCCTCGGGCAGTGGCAAGTCCACCTTCCTGCGCTCGTTGAATCTTCTGGAGCCCCCCACCGGCGGGCGCATCCTCTTCGAGGGGACCGACATCACGTCGCCCGAGATCGACATCAACAAGATGCGCGAGCGCATGGGGATGGTATTCCAGCAGTTCAACCTCTTTCCCAACATGACCATCCGCCAAAACATCATGCTCGCCCCCGTGACCCTCGGCAAGATGTCGAGACAAGAGGCCTCCGACACGTCGGTCCGTTTATTGGAACTCATCGGACTACTCGACAAGGCCGACGCCTATCCCGACGCTCTCTCGGGCGGTCAGAAGCAGCGCGTGGCCATTGTCCGCGCCCTCGCCATGAACCCCGACGTCATGCTCTTCGACGAGCCCACCTCCGCCCTCGATCCCGAAATGGTCGACGAGGTGCTCCAGCTTATGCGCGGCCTTGCCGCCGAGGGCATGACGATGGTCGTCGTCACCCACGAGATGGCTTTTGCGCGCGAGGTGGCCACCCGGGTGATGTTTCTCAGCGACGGACTCATCCAGGAGGACGGCACACCGGAGCAAGTCTTCACCCACCCCCGCTCGCCACGCCTCAAGGAGTTCCTCGGCAGGATGCTATGAACAATGGGGGCGTCCTCGCCGAGGAGCCTTCGTCTTCGGCAGCCCCCTTGCCGGCATGCACGGAGGCGGCGCCCCTAAGAGCCGCCGTCCTCCCACAACGATTTCCGCACCTGCGAGTCCTCGCCGTCGTCCTCGCCGTCGAAACGATCATAGTTCCAAAACCGTTTCGCATCTCCCTCGGCGGGATTATCGTCGCCACCCCCGGACACCGACTGCAAGAGGCGGTGCATGCCGAGCCTCGTAATCCTTAAGCAGGGTTGCTCATATTGCTTTCTCTCCATTCGTTTCCTGTTTTTATTTAATTACAATCTTCTTCGTCGAGCCATCCGACAATTTGATGATGTTGATGCCGCGGCGCAATCCGTCCTGCTTCACGCCGTTGACGCCATAGACGGCCAGGATGTCCGGCTCGTTGTCCCTGCCATGGACATCCACGCCCGTAGCCTCCCCCTCGCTGATGTCGAACACGGAGGCCAGCTTGGCCGTTCCCGAAGCCACAAAGTAAGCGCGCTGCGGGTTCATCGTGACCTCGTTCTTGGTGGGTTTCCAGAACTTGTTTTGTGCAATATAGTAGTCGTTGTCGCCCACCTTGAGCGTCACGGGAGCCGTCTGCACGCCCACGAGGGTGAGTCCCCCCGCCTGGACTTTGTTGTCGTCCGTCGTCGCACTGACAGCCACCTCTTTATCGGCATTGCCCAGGAAGGACAACGTGCTGCCCGTGGGTGCGGAATAGATGGCGGGCGTGTTGGGCTCAACCGTGGACACCTCTTCAAAGGTCATCGTGTTACCGCTGATGCCCGACAACTGGTAAAATGTGATGCCGCCGGGATCACTCGTCAACTCGAACGGGAGGCAGATGGTGCCCCATTGCAGGCTTCCGGCATAAGAGGTGTTCGTGCGGTTATAGCTCACCTTGCCGGCAGAGAACGCCGTGGGCACGTACAGCGGTCGCTTGTCGGCGATTACGAGGTTGTTACACGTTCCATCCACCACCACGTTGTTGGCCTTGCCGATGGCCTTGCCCACATAGAGCAAGATGTTGTTTTTATCGGTTGCGCCAATGGCCTTGCGTGCTTCCGCCACATCAATCGCGGCAGGCGACGGGGTCAAATCCACGACAAGGAAGGTCTTGTCCTTCGCACCCGTCTCCACGTCGGCCACGGTCACGGGATAGGCATTGCCCAGCACCAACTTGTTGTCAGCATAGTTCCATTCCGGTTGGGTCAGCGTTGTCCAATACCCGTTTTTGTAATCATAGGACGTATTCGCCGCTGCTCCCGCCGTCTTCACATAGCTTCCATCGACGTTGTGCAGTTGGACGGCGGTCACGGAGATTGATTCTCCATCACGCTCATCATGTATATATTGGTACGTGGTGGTACTCGTAGATGTCGGAGCCGTGAGGAATTTCACCTCACCCTTGCCTTCGATCGTCCCGCAAACGTCCGCACCAGCCTCCGTGGTATACACGGAGCCCTTGACATTGATAGTCCCGTCGACCACAAGTTGGGCGTCGGCCAACCCGGTATCCTTCGCCACATCTTTCGTGTTTATATCTCCCTGTTTATATTTCTTAAACTTGGTTAGGCGGAAGGGAAACACCTTGCGGTAATTACCATACGCATACAACCCCCAGTTGTCAAGGTCGTAGATGTACACATTGGCCCCCGTGTTGATGGTCGCCGTCGCATCCTTGCCCAGCGTCACCTTTGATCCCGGCAACAGGGCGATATCGCTGGGCACCGTGAGCGTGCCCCGGGTGATGCGAATATCAAAGTTGCTGGTCATGGGCATCACATAATTGGAAGCGTCCAACGAGAGTGTGGCAACCCCTGTCGAGATGTTTGCCTTTATGCCCTTGATTATATTATCACCGGTGAGTTCGAAGTGCTGCCTATCCGTCGTCGCATCATACCAAACCTTTACGACCGACTCAGGACTTTTCATATTAAACAATCCTCCATCGTCCTTGACGACAAAGGGCACGGGAACGGAATACGGGGCTTTACTAGTAAGACCCGCATACACATCCGACACCGTGTTCAACGCCGCACCATAGTGGATGGTCAAAGGCACTTCAATGTTCGGGATGAAATATTGGTTGAAAGGAAAGAACTTATTGCCACTATTCATTTTCGATGTTGCACTACCACCATGCCAATCAGCGATGACGATGTCCTCATACACCGTAGCGCCACTTTGCGCTTCGATGGTTCCCACCCCCGTGGTGTTATTGCCCTCATCCATGTTTTGGCCCGTAATGAATCCCCACACATAGAGGTTGCTCCCGGTCTTGAGGGTGATCTTGCCACCACGGTTCATTTGGATTTGTGCGCAAGGCCCGATGGGCGCCCCCGGTCCGCCGTTGTTGTCAGACATCTGTCTAGACGAAGTATACTGCTTGCCGCCGACGCAAATGGCGGCACCCTTCTCCACCGTGATGTCCGCCCCATCGGCCATCGCCAGCTTTCTGAAGGCAGAGGGTTTCTTCCACCCGTTATCTTCCGTCACGACCTCAGCCTTGGTCGTCTTGACCGTGTATACACTATCATAAGGTATCAACAGGGTGTTGCCTTCGGAAATGGTGTATTGGCCACTAATCAGCTCGCCGTTTTTGGCCAGGACGATAACCTTGCTGCCTTCTTTAGCGGCTAAATCGGCCTTGTTCAAATCATCGTAAGTCACAGACGCATTGCCCTTGACTTGGAATTCGGCCTTTGGCAAATCAGAGAAGTCGCACCCCACGGAAACATCTTGATAGAAGTGATGACCAGACACATTCGCTTCGAAGGAAAAATATTTTTTCGTCTTTCCTCCGTCCTGGGTGACATACCACCCCACGACCTGATAACCTTTGTCCGGCGTTGCCTTGAGCGTAAAGTTCTGATTCGTTGTGACGGGCTTGCCATAGGTCGCATAGGTCGTGGGCGTATCGCCATATTGGGCCGTATACGAGCCATGAGAAGGTGGAATGAAGGTGATGGTGTGCTCCGCATCCTCCGAGCCGAAGCGCCCCGTAACCGTCGCGTTCTTGGATACCTCGTAAGTATAGGAAGAGGCGTTGGAAAGCAAAATGTCGTCCTCATACCACCCTTGAAAATTGGATAACTCCGTGGTGAGCGTCACCTTGTCGCCCGTATAGCTTTCCACGCTCTTGTCGCCCGAAGAGGCGTCCAGGGCGTATTCGTCCGTCTTGGATTGGAAAGCGCCAGCGTTGAGGACGTCATACGCATACTTGACCGTATATCTTCCATTCTCCGGCTGCTTATAGGTGACAGAGTATCGGGAATCGTCCTTCCATTGGGCGGTAACGGTGCCGGTAGTGGCTTTATCTTCGCTATTCGCCGTACTTTCGGCCTGGATGGTCACTTCATCGGCGACACCACTTGGGCCGGAAACCAGTTCCGCAACTTGGGCATTCCACCCCGCAAACAGATAGCCACGTGTCGGCTTGGCCCATACGTAAAAGGTGAATGGTTTATTATCGTCATTTTTGCTTGTCAACGTTTTACTTGACGTGTACTGAGGTGTCGCACCTTTATCCGTGTCCGCATATACCAGTCCCTTGCCCGTGGCCGAAGTCGTGGCCGTCAGCTTCGCATAATACGAACTCGACGCCAATCCCTGTTCCACCGACAGCAGGACAAGAAGGACCATAAGAAATAGTCTTTGATGATGCCCACGGGTCGGACTGATTCCCATGCGCACCTTGTTGTGTTTGTTTGATTCCGTTTTTTCCATATGCTCTCTCATGTTTCACACTTACGCCCCCGTCCGCCATCTGAGGTAGTGGCCCACGCAGAGCAGGCACAGCGCCCCCACCAGGAGCAGGTGGGCGGTCATGACCTGGGTGGTCAGCCATGGCATCACGGCCACGAAAAGCGCCAATACGGCAGCGTAAAATAAATATACTTGGGGATAATTCTTTTTCTTGCGGAAGACGAGCCACACCACGACGGGCACAATGTTGAACGGAATAAGCAGCCAGTTCCAATGGATGCCGAAAAGGCCGCTCACCACGGTGACGTAGAGGAGGAACAACGCCACCACGCCATAGGCCACGGCGAGCCCCCGCCCCGCCATGCGCCACAGGGTGGTCTCGCCATCGCGTCCGCGGCCCTCACGGGGCGCCGCTCCACGGCTCCGCCGATAGCCCGCCGCCCGCCACAGGGCATAGACGAAAGCCAGGGCGAGCAGGACGCCGGACACTCGGTTGGGCGTCAGCGGCGAGGTGGCATCATAGGTATTGCGCAAGGGCAGCAGCACGCGCTCGCCACCCACCAGCACGGGTCGGCCGGCCCCCTGGGAAATCGTCGAACGTATGGTCGCATGGCTTAGCACGGGAATGAACGTCTCGGGGGCCAGGCGGAATTCCGTCTCCCAATACTTGTCAGACTCAGAACCGGCGAAGGTGGCGAACAAGAACTGGGCCCAGGGCGAACGGCGGGAACAATGGCGGAGCAGGGCGCCGTTGACGAGCGACAACTCGGGCGGCATCGCACCATATTCGATAGTCTCGCTTTCCAACACGCTCTCTATCTTGATCAACGCCATCGACGTGCAGTTGTTTTGCAACAGGTTGAACTTGCGGTGGGCACCCTCCACCATGTCCTCATCCAGACTCCGCCACAGCTCCTGCTTCTCATGGGGTGTGAGGTTGAGCTCGCACTGCGTCACGCCACGGCCCTCGGCCTTGAACCCGGCAAGGAACTCGCCCGTCTTCCTGGCCACGAATGTGGCGTTGCACTCGCCCGCGAAGAAACGGAGGAGATAGTCAGGGGTGAGTTCGCTCTCAAAGGAGAAACAATAGTCGAGGCCCTTGGAGGGGCACTGCATGCGGATGGCGGTATGGCCGAAGACGGAATAGACGGCCGGACCGGGCGAGACCGTCAGGAGGGAGGCGGTGACGAAGTGGGCGCTGTCGCCAACGACAACGGACCCCGCGGTGTCTTGTGCATAAAGCCTTCCCCCCATGGCTGCGAGGACCACGAACAGCAACACCACCATCCGTCTCTTTGTAAAGGCCATATCTTTTATCTTCATTAAAAAACCAATACTCTCTCTCATAACGTACAAAAATCTATTTCTTTGTACGGTTCAAATATGGGCACAAAGATAAGAATTTCAAGAGAAAGTACCAATTCCATAGGCAAGAAATTTCACATAATATCAGAATTTAACAAAACTTTAGACTTCCTCCACACCCACTTCACCGGGTTCCAGTCAAGAAGCCCTCATGTCATGCCATCAAAAACAGGATAACTATAATTGTTGTCTCCCAAACTATAATGTTTTTATCATGCGTTTGTCCTCCATGCGGCATAATTCGCCGATCACCGGGGTGGTCCTCCGGCCCCGGATTAGCGGCATGGCGTTTGCCGATGCATATATTTGATGATAAGCCAGATGCGGAAGGAGGCATTGCCACGGCCGTGGCATTTTAACGGGAAAAGGGAAACCCGAAAGGGCTTCCCTTGCCATGTCTCAGCGGAAAGACGGGGA
>CAYQUN010000008.1:0-102984 GCA_964420715.1 uncultured Prevotella sp.
TTTTATTTTAATTGTTTCAGAAAGTTGTAAATCGTTGATATTGAGTAACTTCCAAATATGCATATATACTTTGCTTAAAAGTTTTTTATATAAAAAAAAAGACTTTCGACCTCTCTGAAAAGCAAATTTAACTTTTCAACAAATATGAATACCTTTATATTATAGTAACTTTGCAACGGCATTCAATACAAGACAAATATGGACAAGAATATCACCATTTACAACTTCATGGACACCTTCTATTGCTGCGAAGTATTCCATGACAAATTCTGCGAGGAAATGGTTACGGAGCACATGCTGGTATATATATGCAGCGGGGAACTTGACCTCATTTCATCCAACAAAAAAAAATATCACTTGGTAAAGGGACAAAGTTTCTTTCTTCCACGTAACCATAAGATGACCAAAGTGAAGCATCCCTCCATAAATGGCGAACCTTTTAAGGGCCTCTTCCTTCAATTGAAACCCCTTTTTTTAAGAAAGATGTTCAACGAAGTGGAGTTGAACTTCAAAACAGAGCGCCTTCGTCCAGAAACCATTCCATATATTTTATTACCCGAACATCCTTTCCTGAAAGGATTATTCAAGAGTTTGGAAAGCTATTTCGATGCACAAGAATACCCTTCTGAGGCCCTCATGGAAAACAAAGAAAAGGAAGCCGTACTCGCCCTCTTGCAGGTAAAGCCAGAGGTAGCCTCATTGCTATTCGACTTTGCTGAACCATTCAAGATAGACTTAGAGAGCTATATGAATCAGAACTTCAAGTCCGATCTTAACTTGAACGAGTTCGCTCACTACACCGGACGGAGCCTCTCTGCATTCAAAAAGGACTTCGAACAAACCTTCCACTTATCACCTGGCCGTTGGATTACGCGCCGGCGACTACAGGAAGCCAAGCACTTGATAGAGCAAGGAGAGAAACCGCTTGACGTATATCTACAGGTGGGATTCAAGAACTTGAGCCATTTCTCCACAGCCTTCAAGCGCGAATATGGCTTTCCTCCATCCGAATTGAAAGTTCAAGTTGGATAATCACTACTCATTTCCATCTATCTGGCGTCACTTTTCAAGGGATATTTCCAAACATCCCAACGATGGCCGCCAAGCGCAAAGACGGCCGTCGACAAAGAGTCTCAAGCCTTGTCCCACATGATACCGACTTCCATCCGCATCCCAGACGATGGTCAACCGATGTCCATGATAGGGGACATTGTCCAAACAGAACCACGCCCATTGCTTCTCAGGGATCAGCGGATTAACCTCAATCACGCTATCGGCACGTGGGCGAAGGCCACAAAGCCCCGTAATGATGAGGTCGGCAAAAGTGCTATGATTATAATATCGGCTACGTTCCCGATCCCCCATAAGCCAAGTTCCCGTGCTCTCATCAAGGTATTCGCCTATATAGGGCTTACCCCGATGACTCTGACTCTGCACGTATTTCTCCAGTTCCGAGAAGTAAACCATCTTCCAACTCTTTCCTGTCAATGTGGGCCAATGCCGATAATCATTTAAGAAATTAGCTAACGCCGTGAGCGTCTGCGATGTAGCAAAAGGCCAAATGGCTCCATCCCACTCACATCGTCCCGTACCATGAGAACGAAAATCCGGATGCCTGCGCTCTGCCGTGGTAAGCCCATAGGGTGCGGAGAATCCCTTGGAATCGACAATCTGACTCCAAGCCGCACCAAAACGTGTGTTGTCGGCAGGCAAGCGGAAATACCATGGGATGAATCCCACGGCCTCACGCACTTGCGCCGACTTGTGTCCAACCACCATCCCCTGCGCTGTTACAGGCTTAATCACCTCGAAAAATTGCGCAGAGTCGTTCCATAATAAGGTTTCTACCCAATGCTTAATCGAATCCGCCTTGAGCTGATAAAGCCGTGCTGAGAAGTCGTCACCAGACAATTTTGCCGTTTCTGCTATGGCACGAGCGTTGCCAAACATATAACTGTTGATACTCGGACGGGCATTACGTTCCCTCCTTCCTCCGCTGATAGTCTCCTCCATGGCATCGCGCACATCATATTGCCAATAAGGACCCAAGCCTTGCGACATATTCCACCGGTGTCCCTCCCATTGTCCATACTCCCACTTCATTCTCGGAAGAAGCGACACGAGGCTGTCCTTGCGTCCATCAACAAGATAGCGATCCCACAAGCTGGCAGACAGCCAACTACTATAAAAGTCGAGTTTAGCCATGGGTTGTCCGTCATTTCCATAAAGCCATGTATGGATATTTTCATCCAAATATCGGGGATTACGAAGCCATCGGGCCTCATGGATGTGATGACCGAGAGCCGACGAAATGAGATTATAACGGTCGGCGTACGACCGTGGAACGAGAAATTCGGTCATGACATAGCCCACGGGCGTTGACTTGATATGCTTTCTCAGAGTCCACCACCGATAATACCACATCTGCTCAAAGCCCTTGTCAGGTGTGTCGAAAAGCGGAATATTCGCCTCCATCCATTTCCAAGCATCCGCATTAGGAATCGCCTGGACGACATGCTCTTCATCCATGCGATTGAACTCATCTACATATGCCTTGTAATCGTCCGCCTGAAGAACGGCTGTCCCGGCATCAGCATCAAGGCTCCGCGTACGGAAACGAGCAATACGGAATACCGCCCGCTCCGCACTTTCACCCGCTCCATCAAGCGTTCCATACCAATCAGCGGGGGTGTCAATCGTTGGGAAGATCCGTTGCTCGCCCGTACGGAACACCACCCGGGAAATCTTATGCACAGGAGCAAAAAATACTCGCGATGTTTTCTTGCCATTCACGGAGAGTGTAAGCATCCGGCGAGGCGCGTCCAAGAGGGCGACAACATGATAAGTTTCATTTGGACGATAAGCCATAAGTTTGCTTTGGCGCGCACCACTCTTGACGAAAATGAATCCATCGGGCGAGAATTCCACCCGCGTACAGGCCACGCCATGATGGTCCTTCAGTTCCATTTGCAAGCGTCCATGATTGTTTTGTCCGGCTCGGATATCAAACTCCACCTTGAGTTTCCTGCTCTCAGGCACCACCCGTTCTGCCACGGCATAATCGAATGGGTCAGCATCGGCCAACTGAAGCCACCCTCCATCAAGCGACACTGGAGCCATGAGGGGAGAATAAAGATTCCAGGAAGAAAGGTCGGCAAGCGATTGGCATTGCCTGAAGTCGTCATCAGCATGAAACGTGGCCTTTGTCATTACCGGCACCGGCACATGAGCCACCCAGATGTCTTCCTTGTTCATGGAATACGTCACCCACAAATCACTGTCTGCCGGAACTCCATTGCCTTCTTGAATTCCACGCACATATTGTGGTCCACGGCTCTTATAATTTCCGCCATAGCGCATCGGAGGCACTTCGCCACAAATCAGATGAAGCGAGTTATAGTTGAGGCCATCGCCACTAAGTGATAAGGCCAAAGGCCAACGAAACTCGGCCGGATTATACACCGTGGCATAGGTTCCATCTGAAAGCCTCTGCCCCCATATTTTGGCATTGCTATTGACAAATCCTGGTGCGCGCATCGTGGCCGACCATGTGCGCCCACCGTCACGGCTCACCGATGTGAGCGCATGCTTCCACAAGGCCACTAGTGATTTTCCGTCGGGCAAAGTGTAATCACAATAAGCCTTATACAGATTGTTCACCGGGATAAGGCGATCATCCCGGTCAGCTTCTTCCACCCACTGCATAAGGTAACGTGGATTGGCCAGCAGCTCCTCACACGCCTTTCTCACCTCACGCGGAGCCCGCCGATAGTTGGGATAATCGGTGTTTTTCTCACTGAATCCATGATTGTAATAAATGAAATAGATAGGTCCCAACCTACCGTCACGATACACTTGGCGCACCACACGCCCGATGCCATTGCCGTCATTGGGGTCGTCCTTGCGATCGAAAGCCACGCCATAATTTCCCAAGGCCAGCAACAAGCCGCTCTTGGCTACATACCAGCCAACTCTTTGATGCATGATGGCCTTGAGCGGACGCTCCTTATAGCTATCGGGGTATTGCAAATCAGGATGCACCTTATAGTTAGATTTATGGAAACCGTCAGGAACATTGTAAGTTGGGAAAAGCTCCACAGGATCAGACCAGTGGTAGCCATCGTCCGAGGTTTGCATCATCGTGTGCGAAGGCGGCACGTGTTCCTCGGCCTCATCGGCAAGATAGTGCACGTAGAACTTCCCATTCCAATAGGCCATCATTGGTTGGTGGTTGTAAGTCCAGCCACCTCCGTTGTGCGCCGAAGGATGCTCCCGGTTAGCCCGGAGTATCTGAATATTGTGCACTCCTACTACCGGGGCCAATCCACCGTCATGCCTTGATGGGTCAGCCAGGGCCTCTCCCGTATAGTTCACGCGGGCCGAATCGGTCAAAGCCCGAACGATGGCCCGTGGAACACGAACTATCGTGCCATGCTTATGCCCCGTGGGAACGACAACGCTATCAGATATGTCCTTGAAATGGACAAAATCTGTTGTAAACGACGCACCAAAATCATGACGCCGATAACGGTCATAATAAATCAGCCATCCCCTTCCCCACGGACCTCCTTCAGGTGCCGGCACCACGGCAGGTCCTTCGCAAAAGCTCTCGGTGAAGGCTGGTGAGACGCGCCCCCACGGTCCGAGAGGGTCAGAAGCGAAGGCTACTTTCAAGTTTCGCTCCTTACGGGTGTTGTCCTTGAACACCATGACATAATCGGACTTGCCCCGTTTCACGATAGTGGCATCGATGCAACTAAAGCCCGGATCAAAGAGCAGTCGGCCCGGGGTAAAGGTTCTGAAGTCTTTGGTCACGGAATAATAGAGCCGATGATTATTGTCGTGAGCCTCACTTCCGTCCTCAAACCGTCCTGGCACGCACGAAGCCCACACCACCATGGCCTGTTGGCGCTTATCGTCCCAAAACCATTCCGGTGCCCAGACATTCACCGTCGACGTGTCGTTCATCACCGTGACAAAGCTCACATGATTCCAGCGTATGAGGTCGCGACTTTCCGCATATCCAAATCCACGATCGCCCCGCCAACTGCTTGTCCATACCAGATGATAAATTCCATCGGGCGTACGCATCACCGAAGGGTCGCGAAGCACACGCTGCCGCCCCACCGTGGGAGTCAGGAAGGATCCGTCCACGGCGCTCCAGTGCAATGCGTCACGGCTATAGGCCATGCGCAAACCATCAGTGGCGGGTTCATGAAAAGTGGCAAAGACATAATCGGTTTGTGCCCGGGCTACGACGCACAAGAAGAGGGCAACCAAGCTTAAGGCTATTGACCTATGGTTCAATGGATTGGTGGTATGATGATTCATAGTTATAGAAGGGAGTAAATTACCAGTCGGCGGCTACTTTCATGTGTTGGTAGGCCTCGGAGGACCTAATCTTCACCATCCCCCGATGGACAAGGTTGCGCACGCCAGCATAGTCCATATTCAAGATAGTGCATATCTCTCCATACTTTTTTTCTTCGAGGAAGTAAAGCCGGAAGGCCTGCCTCTGTCGTGGCGTGAGTTCGCCGATGAGTTTCCGTGCCCGCTTGTGGACACGCTGCTCGTGCTCCATACGGATGTAGGCGGTCTCCACGCTCTCGCCCCCCTGCCCCGCCAACAAGGCGTCGGCCGGAGAGTCGGCCGTGTGGGCATCGTGCCTGAGAGAGTCAACAATACGATTGCGCAAAGCCGTAAAGAGATAGTCGCCCACCCGAAGGACAGGTCTCCGGATGTCTCGGGTGAGCAGTTGCAGGAACACGTCGTGCACGCAATCGTCCACCCGTTGCCGGTCAGCAATCATTGAACAACCATAGTTGAGAAGTGACGCCTCATAAAGACTATATAAAGAGGTGAAAGCCTCGCGTTGGCCGTTGCGGTAAGCCTCAAAGAGTCTGCGCGCTTTCTCCTCTCTGTCCGAAGCCGACAAGGCATGGCCGACAAGAAGTCCCGATTTCATGAGATTCAGTTTTTAGGTTTGTCTTTGCAAAGTTACACAAACTTTTCAAGAATCGGGACATCCCAAATGTTAAAAAAGAGAATGCCTAATCCACCCCTCCACGCTCTTCGAGTGTATCATAATTATTTTTCAAGTCCGTCCAATCTATTTTCTTCTTCGTGTCAATGCCGTTGATATACTTTTCTATGTTGGTGTATCCATCGCCATTGACATCGCCATTGGCGTCCGTCGGATCAAAGGGATTCAATCCGTTGTCCCGCTCCCATCGGTCGGGCATGCCGTCGCCATCAGAATCCTTGCGCGGCTTGCCTTTATACTTGGGATAGCCCCCCATTTGTCCAGGGTCGGTGATAATGCCCAACTTATAAGAATCTTTATCCATACGCCGATGTTTGAAAAGCCCTTCGTTGTTTCGGCTTTGCGGATCAAGTCCCCATAAGTCGCCATAGGGATGTTCCTTGGGCAGGGGTTCCACATAGAAAGCCTTACCCGTCCTCACCTCGTTGATAATACGCTCGTCCACCACGTCGCGCCTAGGCATAGTGGCACCAGCGTGGGCAAGCACATATTTGTAGGCCTCGATGGTGGGCAGGATGGTCAATGGGGGCATGGCAAAAGGCACGTCCGAGCGCATCAGCGCCTTGGCATCAGCGCCCGCCTCCCCCGAAGTCTGGACGCCTCCATCCCAGTTGTCGCGTGTCACCCGCTCGTTGCCCTCCACAATGTTGCCCACAGCGTAGACCCGTCCGAACTGGGGATAAGGAAACAATTGCCCACTCCGGCTTTCCGATTTTACGATGCGCCATCCCACCGCCTTGTCCTTGGGAGTAGCCGGACCGGGCTTGTAGTAATTGTTCACAAAGTTGAACATTGTAGCATAATCACCGCCATCTGCCGTCCGATGAAACCAATTGTAGACCACATTGTTGACAAAATTAAATACTCCGCCCCACCCTATCGATGGGTTTCGTCCCGTGTTGTCGGCCCAAAGATTGCGCATGAACGAGGTGTTCTCGCCTCCGATGGTACTTCCGAAGGCGTGATTGTACGTGTCGAGAGCCTTGGCCGAGATGGTGTTCTGTATGGTTACGTTCACGGTGGGCTCCTTGTGTCGCCCGTCGTTGCCTCCGAGCGAGAACATATGCCGATAGAAGGAAATGTTCTCGTCAAGTCCCCACTCGCATGAGCAATGGTCTATCATGATGTTGCCCACGGGGTTGCCGCCAAACGAGTCCTCGCGGTACCATACGTGAGTGTTGCCCCGGCGAAAACGCATATGGCGCACGATCACGTCGTGGGTGTCCACTTGAAAACTCTCTCCGGCCACACACAAACCGTCACCGGGGGCCGTTTGTCCCGCTATTGTGACATAGGGTGCACGCACGACGATGGGCGACTTGAGCCAGATGATGCCACTCACATTGAACACGATGATTCGAGCCCCACCCTGCTCGCAAGCCCAACGAAACGAGCCCGGACCAGAATCGTTGAGATTGTCGACCACGAGCACACGGCCTCCACGCCCCCCGAAAGTAAACATTCCACCTCCCTCGGCACCGGGAAAGGCCGGTATGGAAGCTTGGCGCAAATCGTAGGGGCGCGAAGCCCATGGCACATAAGGACGGCCCTCCATGGCCTCACGCTTCACCACGGGAAAGGCCACGGCCCAGGCACTATCGCTATGGGCCGTCCAAACACGTTGCAACGAGTCGAAATGAGCCTTGGCCTCGGGGGTGACCATGGGATATTGGGCCTTGGCCGGAAGCAGGACGCCCACGGCAAAAAGCAGAGTGATGAGTCTTTTTTCCATCTTTCAAGATTTCGGTTTTGATTTTATAGATAGACGGCCGACATGTTTTTTTGTAATCACGGAAAAACGAAAATGTGACTTTCTTCGTGCCCTCCTCCCGCCACCAGCATCCAAGCCAAGTCCGTAAGGACCGGTTCGGAAATCAACTTTCCTCACATTTTTCATGGCAAGGTTTGGGTTATACCGGGAAAATGATTATCTTTGCAACGTCTCCGCCCATACCCACATCGCATGGATGGGCTACTAAAACAAACACCAAACAATCTACAAGCAATGAATCTGAAGAAAATTGCCGCATCCTTGTGCCTGATGGGGGTATTGATTCCTGCGTCTGCGGCCAATGAGAACAAACCTTGGAGCAATGGAAAACTCACCATATCGTCCAACCACCGGTTTTTGCAATTTGAAAATGGAAAGCCATTCTTTTGGCTAGGCGACACGGGATGGCTTCTGCCCGCACGCCTCGACCGGAATGAAGCGGGACTCTATCTGCGGCAATGCCGGCACGCGGGATACAACATGGTTCAGGTGCAAGTCATCAACGGCTTCCCCTCCATCAATATCTACGGACAGGAATCGAACCCTTACGGCTGGGACATGGACAAGGCCGACCCGGAGGGAGTGTACTCTTATTGGGACCACTTGGACTACATCATCGACCTGGCCGCGCGAAACGGCATCTACATCGGACTGGTCACCGTATGGGGATCACAGGTGAAAAGCGGCAACATCAATGTCGAGCAGGCCAAGGCTTACGGCGAGTTCCTGGCCAAACGATACAAGAACCGGCCCAACATCGTTTGGATTATGGGAGGAGACATCCAGGGCAACATACATCCCGAGGTGTGGGATGCGCTGGCCACGACCATCAAGTCCATCGACCACAACCATCTGATGACCTTTCACCCGCGCGGAAGATACACCTCGGCACGATGGTGGAGCAAAGCTCCTTGGATGGATTTCCACATGTTTCAAAGCGGACACCGCCGATACGGCCAGCGTATGGGCAACAAGGACTACCCCATCCCTGACAGCACCGAGGAAGACAGTTGGATGTACGTGGATTCCACATGGGCCTATAAGCCCATGAAACCCGTGCTCGACGGAGAACCGAGCTACGAGAGCATCCCCATAGGACTGCACGACCCTGGCGAGGGACGCTGGCAGGCGTGCGACGTCAGACGCTATGCCTACTGGAGCGTATTTGCCGGAAGTTGCGGGCACACCTATGGGCACAACTCCATCATGCAGATGATCAAGCCCGGATATTCCACAGGCTATGGCACCGATGGCGAGGAGAAGACATGGTATGACGCCCTGCGCGACCCTGGATTTAACCAAATGAAATATCTCAAAAACCTGATACTGGCCTTGCCTTACTTTGACAGGGTGCCCGACCAGTCTGTCATTGCGGGATCCAACGGGCGGCGCTATGACCGACTCATCGCCACACGGGGCAAAGACTATCTGCTAGTATATAACTATCACTCGAACCCAATGCGCATCGACTTGCGTAAAATTTCGGGACGAAAGAAGAACGTGTGGTGGATGGATGCCGCCACGGGCAGGTTGGACTATCGGGGCGTCTATGGGAACGACATCGCGGACTTCAGCCCTGCCAAGGCCGAAAACGGCGAGGTGAAGGATGGCGTGCTCATTGCCATTGATGCCGAAAAGAACTATATCGGCACCACACAACAAACCATTACCGACCAGTCGCTGGCCGATGCCAAACGTAATTTGAATGAATGACCAAGCGGGGGGGGGGACTTCGGAAAAATATAAACAAGAATATAACATGGCCGTTCTTAGGGTCTCTGAAGGCCCGAATGAGGTCGTCTGAAGGCTGTTCTTAGGGCCTCAGAAGGCTGTTCTTAGGGCCTCTCCACGGCCCTTATACAACCCTTTGAATATCACACCATTACAAAGGCAATGGCCAATAATGACACGAAAGAAAAAACACGACATCAAAGAACTACCTGACTGGAAATGAAAAAACATCTATATGCTTTGCTGTTTGCATGCCTACTTCCATTATGGATGAAAGCCGGGGGCATTGGCATTTACGATTTAAGGGTGGAAAATCAAGTGAACCCGCTCGGACTCGATGTGGCCACTCTCCGTTTCTCGTGGAAAATCGCATCTGAGAAAAAGAATATACAACAGACTTCCTGGCACATTCTCGTGGCCTCGTCAAAAGACAAGCTCCAAGAGGGCGTGGCCGACTTGTGGGATAGTGGGAAGGTGGAATCCGAACAGCAGCTATGGATTGACTACGCGGGCAAACGACTTGCCGACAACCAACACGCATGGTGGAAAGTGCGCATCAGCACCAACAAGGGGAAATCGGAGTGGAGCCAACCTCAACACTTCTCGATTGGATTGCTCGGCGAAACACATTGGAGGGGACGCTGGATAGGCCTGGAAGACTTGCAAAAGGGCGATCAAAGGGGCATGCACACCCGTCTGGCGGCCCGATACCTGCGTCGGGAGTTCAAGGCACGGGCCGAGGTGCGACGGGCCACGGCTTTCGTGGCTGGATTTGGCTTGTACGAATTTTATGTGAACGGCACAAAAATTGGACACAACGAGGTGCTGCGCCCGGTTCCTACCGACTTCCGGAAAACCATCTATTACAACACCTACGACATTACACAGCAATTGCGCCAAGGCAACAACGCGCTCGGGCTGACCCTTGAGGCGGGACGCGTATTTCCACCAAGGCAGGAAAAACCCAGCAAGACTCCTTACTTCGGATTACCCAAGTGTCGCATCAACGTAATCGTGGAATATGCTGATGGAAAGAAGGATACATGGGTGACCGATGAGAAATGGAGAGTCACTACCGCCGGACCCATACGCAGTGCCAACGAATATGATGGCGAAGAATACGATGCCCGCATGGAGATGGATGGATGGAACAGGGTGGGATTCGATGATTCGCAATGGATTTTCGCCCAACGTGCGGCCATTCCCGAAGGAACGCTCCGGGCTCAACCCACGCCCAACATGGTGATGGAGCCACTGGGAAAGCCCGTGGCAACACACAGGACAGAGGGGGGAATCATTGTCGATTTCGGCCAAAACATGGCCGGATGGATGGGCGTGAAGGTCCGGGGGAACCGGGGAGACTCTATCCGCATCCGATACGCCGAACGGCTCGACGCCAAGGGCAACCTCTACACGGCCAATTTGCGCAATGCGCGTTCGGAAGATGTTTACGTGTGCAATGGCAACGAACAAGGAAGGGAGTGGCATGCCTCGTTTGTTTATCATGGTTTTCGTTATGCGCAGGTGAGCGGACTTCCCGAGGCCAAAGCCGATGACTTCGTGGCCTACACCGTGGACGACCCCATGGAGACGACGGGGCACCTGGTCACTTCGGACACACTGCTCAACCACGTGCTCAAGAACGCATGGTGGGGCATTAAGAGCAACTACAAGGGCATGCCCGTCGATTGTCCGCAACGCAACGAGCGACAACCTTGGTTGGGCGACCGCACGGTGGGATGCCTGGGCGAATCTTTCCTCTTCAATAACGAACGGCTCTATGCCAAATGGATGGGCGACTTGCGCGACGGGATGCGCTCTGATGGCGCCCTGTCTAACGTGACACCGGCTTTCTGGAACTATTACGAAGACAACATGACCTGGCCGGCCGTGTTCCCATTGGCTTGCGACATGCTCTACGAGCAGTATGGCAACGTCGAACCCATCGTTACAAGCTATCCTTACATCCGCAAATGGCTCACGCACATGCTCAACGAGTATGAGCGCGGCGGCATCATCACCAAGGACAAATATGGTGACTGGTGTGTTCCGCCCGAAAAGCTCACCATCACACACTCCAACGACCCCACACGCCAAACCGACGGCAAACTCATCTCAACTGCTTATGGCATTGGCATACTGAAACTGATGGAGAAGTTTGCACCTTTGGCGGGCCACGAGGCCGACGTGGAGGCTTACCGGGAAAAGCGGAAAACAATGACCGAAGCATTCAACAGGACATTCCTCACCTCCAAGCGGGGCACCTCGCCGCGCCCCGGACACGTGCTCTATCCCGACAGCGTGTTTTATGGGAACAACACGGCCACGGCCAACCTGCTGCCCTTGGCCTTCGGCATCGTGCCCGACAGCATCAAGCAGGAGGTGGTGAAGAACCTCGTGACCAACATCATCACCAAAGGCGGGGGCCACGTCACCTGCGGCGTGGTGGGCATCGGCTGGTTGTTGCGCGGATTGAGCAATCATGGATTTGCCGACGTGGCCTATCTTCTGGCCACACAAAAGACTTACCCCTCGTGGGGATACATGGCCGAAAATGGCGCCACAACCATTTGGGAATTGTGGAATGGCGACAAGGCCAACCCATCGATGAACTCGGGCAACCACGTGATGCTGCTCGGCGACCTGCTCACCTGGTGCTATCAATACCTGGGAGGCATACGCCAGGCCGAGGGCAGCACAGCTTATAAACACCTGGTACTGAGCCCTTCGTTTGACATTGAAGACTGCTTCGGCACTGATGCAAGTTTCGAAACACCCTACGGACTGGTGAAGAGCTGTTGGCGGAAAAACCTCCAAAAGTTGCATTGGGAAATCATGGTTCCGGCCGGATCGAAAGCTACGGTATGCCTGCCGGGGGGAAAAACGGTGGAAGTAGGCAGCGGTTCCTATGTGTTCGATACTGACATCCCGACATCGAGCCCGGCCATCAAGACCGATGAATTTCTTTACGACTTCGCACCATTCCCGCAAGCCCACGCCTCCACCATTGCCGAACTGAAGAATGGCGACCTGGTGGCGGCCTACTTTGGTGGCACGCGCGAACGCAATCCCGACGTATGCATTTGGGTGAGTCGGAAGCCGAAGGGGGCCAAAGCATGGGAATCTCCCATACTGGCGGCCGACGGGGTGTTCGCCCTGGGCACCGCCGACGCCGCGCTGGCTGGCAAATCGGGGATTGACACAACCACGACCACGGCCTTTGCGGGGCCGATGAAGGACATGCCCGACTATACTTACAACTATGCCCAACGGCCGACAGCACCAGAATTAGACCGGCTTGCGGCCCAAAGACCTGAGTTGAAACGCAAAGCCTGTTGGAATCCGGTGCTCTTCGCCATGCCCAACGATGAACTAATCTTATTTTACAAAGTGGGTACTACGGTGGGCGACTGGCAAGGATGCATGGTGAAATCCACCGATGGAGGACGTACCTGGGGACCACGCGAAATGCTTCCCAAAGGCTTCATCGGCCCGGTAAAGAACAAACCGGAACTTATTGACAACCATCTAGTATGTGCATCAAGTACTGAAGGCAAGTGGTGGACTTTCCATGTGGAGTTGTTCAATCCCAAGACGGGCGCGTGGAAGTTTGTCGGCCCCATCGAGGCCGATAGCGCCTTACTTACCGATGATGGCAAGATGCATCCCATCAAGTGCATCCAGCCAAGCATCCTCCGCTTGGCCGATGGAAGGTTAAAGGTACTTATGCGCACGCACAACGGCAAGTTGGCCGAATCTTATAGCCATGACGGAGGAGCGTCGTGGAGCCGCGTTGAACTCTCCGATATTCCCAACAACCAAAGCGGAACTGATGCCGTGACCCTCAACGATGGACGACACGCATTGGTATACAACGACTTTGAAACCATCATGGGTACACCCAAGGGAGTGAGAACACCGCTGAGTTTGGCGCTGAGCGCTGACGGCGAGCACTTTTCACACGCACTCACCTTGGAGGATAGCCCCATCAGCCAATATTCTTATCCGGCCATTATCGAGGGACGCGACGGTTCCCTGCACGTGGTATATACGTGGAGAAGGGAGCGCATTGCTTATAAGAACATCAAGCTAAAGTAACTAACAATGTTCAACTGCTACGACCAATAAGATGGAGCAAGGCAAAGAGAGCACGGCGGCATGACGTAGAATGAGTGACACGGCGCAAGTATGGCTCAATTGCTTCGCCGTCTTATGACAACGAAGCAAAGCAACGCCGTGAGCGTGAGCATCTCCGAGAGGGGTTCGGCCAGCCACAAGCCGGCCGTACCCGCCACTTGGGGCAAAAGCAAAAAGCAGGGAACCACAATGATGAAGCCCCTAAGCAACATGAACGTCGTGGCCGGTCGGTATTGTTCCAAGCTTTGCAGGTAGCCGATGAGCACCACATTGAGCGTAAAAGGCAAACACGTAAGCAAAAACAACGGAATACCGACCACACCAATAGCATTGGCCGGCGACGAGGAACGGATAAAGAGGTCAACTATCTGCGGTGCAAGCATATAGCCTAGTACGGACATAAACAGGCCTAGCCCGCAGGCTAAAGCCACCGAAAGGTGCAAGGTCTGCCGGATGCGCTGGTAGCGCCCAAGACCGTAATTATAGCTCACGATAGGTAACGACGACTGCGCAATGGCATTGCCGAACATAAAAACCATCGGGAAAAGATAGCAGGCCACCGAGAAAGCTGCCACACCATCCTCGTGAAGATAACGCATAAAGACAAAGTTGCCCGTAATCATCATACAGCTGATGGCCGTCTCGGCAATAAACGTGGGCAACCCGAGACGAAGCATATAGCCACTATTGCGCATGGTGAGGCGGATGGCCGTAGGCGAAAATTTGGGAGGATAGAGTTTCAGCACGTGGCTTCTACGATAGAAATACCATGCCACCATGAGCGTACCAACACCGGCAGAGATAGAAGTTGCAACGGCAGCACCGAAAATGCCCCATTGCAAAGGAAACACAAAGACCCAGTCAAGCACGATATTCAATGCGGCGCTAAAAGCATTCACCGCCATGGCGTAGTTGGGTGAACCATCGAGACGAATGGCAAAAAGCCCCACCATATTCACAACCATGAACAACAAGCATGGACTCACGCCGACAAGATACTGGTGAACCATGGGATAGAGCAGGTCGCTACCACCAAAGAGCATTGCCGTGGAACGAGGAAACACATTGATTACCCCCACGGCAATGGCCATGAGTAGCAACCCGACCGTGAAGGCTTGGGTAACATTGATATTGGCCGCCTTGACGTTGCCCTTGCTTAAATGAACGGCTGCCACAACGCTCACACCACTACCAAACATCAAGGCGATGCCCGTAGCTATCTGGAACACGGGGGCGGCAATATTGATGGATGCCAAAGCATTGCTTCCCACACCTCGACCTACAAAGATGCCGTCGGCCAAATTGAGCAACACCGATGATACCAAACCCAGTAAAGTGGGGAAAAACAGTTTGCGAAAAAGACGTGGAACGCGCATCTCACCATAATCCAAAGCGTCACGATTGTCTCTCTTCATACCTTAACTTCCTTTTTTAAAACTTCAAAGCAAACGAACAGGACCAACAAAAATGGTGCTGGATAAGTTCCCTACGTCTTCGACGACGAATCTTATCCAGCACCACTTCCTTATGGTTGCCCTCCGATTAGCGCATGCAAAGGTACGACTTAGGTTTGGGAAAAGCAAATTTTCATTCATTTTTTTGCACGCGAGGAAACATATAGCGAACATTTGTCCATCTCATTCATCTTGAGAATGAACGAATACGGGTATGCGGAACCGCTTGCCCACCCCTAATCCACCCCTATAAATCCCTCAAGAGAGGGGGCCTTGTTCCTTCTTTTGTAAAAGCCATTCCTTCATCTTGGCATCGTTGAAATTCATACGGCGTTGCATGTCAAAGACCTTTGCGTCAACAAGGAACCGATACCAAAATCCTTGGAGCGTATGCCATACAAGCCCAGCCTTTCCATCCAGAAAGCCAAGAAGAAATATGTATCGATAGAGAAAAAAGAGAAAAGGACGCAAAAAAAGTGGAAGTCTGGCGTATTTGTACTTCAACCAACGCTTTCGCTCGGCATCACTGCCCAAGAATCGTGGCCGAACTCCATCCTCTTGTAAATCCAAGCCATAATACATCCATAACATGTTCATGGCCTCTCGAGTGGCGTATTGGTTGTGCTTTGAGGTCCACCACGTCAGGTCGTGCAAATTCTCATCTATTTGATCTCCATCTACATAAAACGTTCCTCCATCCGTCACTACAAGGTGTTCGTCCATCAGTTTGTCTTCCGAACGACCAAATCCCTTGCGGATGACTTTGATTTGAGGCGCTGGATACCATCCCCCATGCTTCAATTTGCGCCCCATGAAAACAATGGATTTATTGACAATGATGCCATTCACATCATTATCACACTCTTGAATAGCCTCATTCACTCGTTCGCCCAGTATTGGAGAAACATATTCATCGGCATCGACACGCCAGATCCATGTCCCTGATAAGTCAAGATGGTCAAGGGCCCAATTGAATTGTTGCGCTTGATAAACAAACCTGTGTTGTACCGTATGCACGCCATATCGCCTCGCAATCTCCAAGGTACGGTCGGTACTAAAGGAATCGACGACCCATATCTCCTTACAAAAAGGTGCCAACGAGGTGATGCATCGTTCCAAATGCAGTTCCTCATTATAAGTGAGGATAATGGCAGAAATGGATTGCTGGCAATTACTTTTCATTCCTTTATCACCCTTCTCTTAATGAATTTTGCGGGATTTCCTCCAACAACGGTCCAAGGCTCCACATGATGGCAAGCGCACGCACGGGCCCCGACTACGGCACCCTCGCCAACGATGACGCCCGGGCCGACATAGGCCTCCGCACACACCCATGCCCGCGGACCTATGATGATGGGGTGCTCCACCTGCCGGTGGTGTGGATCGGTGATGTCGTGGCTCGCCGTGCAGAGGAAGGCACGCTGGCTTACCGTCGCATTGGCACCTATATGCACGGGGGCGGCATTGTAGCAATCAACCCCATCGGCTAAGCAGGCATAATCGTCCATCACCAAATTCCACGGCATGAAGACACGTGCCGAGGCATAGACCACGGCCGTCGGGGCTATGCGTGCACCAAAACGGCGGAGAAGCCATCGCTTCCAGCCCGCCATCAGGCTACGGGGAAACGGACGGGCCAACACCGTCCACGTGACAACCCACCCCCAACGCCGCAACTGACCAGCACGGCTGTAAGGTGTCTGGAATCCGATGTCATCTGTATATCGTCCTTGCTTGCTCATTTCTTTTTTGCAAAGATAATGCAAACCCAAGAAAATGCAAAAAGATTCTTATCCTTTTTCCATTTTAGGTTGAATGCCGAGGGGATATTTAAGCATTGTCGCATCGGAAAATACCGACAAAGAAGAAAAAACCTCCGAATTATTTGGAGATTTTAAAAAAAGGTATTACCTTTGCACCCGCAATCGCCGATATGGCTCAGTTGGTAGAGCAACGCATTCGTAATGCGTGGGTCCCCGGTTCGAGTCCGGGTATCGGCTCAATTCCACAAGGCGGAATTAGCACATCGGTAGTGCATCAGCTTCCCAAGCTGAGGAGGCGGGTCCGACTCCCGTATTCCGCTCTTGAGAAACTCAAACAAATTATGACATGGCTTTCTCTATTGAAGTTTCAATAGGCAAAGCCATATTTTTTGCCCCGTCACCTCCTTTCCCCAACCACCGCGGCATCACACCACGTATCCCGCTTTCGCACACATCACACATCCCCCTTTACACATGAAAGCAAAACAAAAAAAAGTTTTTTGCGGCAAAAATGTAATATACCAAGCAAGAATGCGTTAGAATAGTATAAAGAACAATAACAAATGAAAGGAACGCCTATGCAGAATTTTACCCTCGAAGAATGCCGTCCATCGGAGCACACCCTCAATCTGATTCGCCAAATCGCCTACACCTACCGCGTGCTAAAGGTCAATGGCAAGTATGAACCCTTTTGCCTGAACTGATTACACAGCGATGATGAAACCCTTGGTATCGCCCTCGTTGCTGGCTGCCGACTTCCTTCATCTTTCCGACGAAGTGGAAATGATCAATCGTAGTGAGGCCGACTGGCTACATTTGGACGTGATGGATGGCGAGTTCGTACCCAACATCTCGTTTGGATTCTCCGTTCTCAACGCCGTAGCACGCCAGTGTCACAAGCCCCTCGACGTGCATTTCATGGTGGTTCATCCCGAGCGATGGATCGGCCTCACCGCCAAGACAGGCGCCATGATGATGAACGTGCATCTTGAAGCGTGCACCCATCTGAACCGCACCATTCAGGAAATTCACGCCGCAGGCATGAAAGCCGGCGTCACACTCAACCCCTCCACACCCATATGCCTGCTCGAAGACGTTATAGCCGATGTGGACATGGTGCTTCTCATGAGCGTCAATCCAGGCTTTGGCGGACAAAAGTTCATCCACAACACATTGGACAAGATTGTCCGCTTGCGGAAACTGATTGCCGCGTCTGGAAGCCACGCGCTCATTGAAGTGGACGGAGGCGTACAGGCTGACACCGCTCCCCGACTGGTCGAGGCGGGTGCCGACGTGCTCGTTAGCGGCAGCTATGTGTTCAAGAGCCCCGACCCCGAAGGTGCCATACGCACGCTGAAGGCCTTGCGCCGAAACGAACACTAATCAAGTTGCAGCGCAACGTGATGCGCCTTGGCCATGCGCCGCATGTTCAAGATGGCATAGCGCATGCGCCCCAAACTGGTGTTGATGCTCACATTGGTGAGTTCGGCAATTTCCTTAAAAGAGAGTTGCTGGTAGAATCGCATATACACCACCTCACGTTGCGTCGGCGGCAATTGGTTCATCATCTTCCTGACATCGTCAAGCACCTGCAAGCGCACGAAATCATTCTCTATGTTCCCCGTCACAGCCTCCGAGCTGCCCAGGTTCTGCAGGTTGTTGTCGTCAGTAGGTTCCACGATTTTCTGCGCCCGCTGGTCGCGATACCAGTCGATGATGGCGTTGTGGGCAATGCGCATGCACCAGGCACTAAACTTCCCCGAAGTGACATACCGCCCTTCCTGCAGGCGCGTAATCACCTTGACAAAGGTCTCCTGGAAGATGTCATCAGCCACATCATGGTCGCGCACGACAAACATGATATATGAAAAAAGCCTGGACTGATTGCGGTCAAGCAGCAAGTCGAAAGCCTGGTTATTGCCATTCATATACATGAGGGCCAACTCCTCGTCGGTCATCTCATCAAGTTGCTTCATTTCTTTAAGTATTTTCTTTTCTTAAGTAAATGTAGTGCTGATAGGCTTTCGGTTTTAAATGATTTCTGCTTTTATGTTCATTATATTGCAAATTTACAGCTTTTCTTTCTTTCTTCCAAATTTTCTTTGTTAAAAAAATCCTTTCGTTCCATTTTCTTTTCGCCATACCACTCCGCCCCACCCCGCCCGTCGGGATGTTCCCATGGCGAGAACCGGCCGATACGACTTGGCGCACGATGCGCAAAAAGCTCGGGCCAGGAAAAGAGTATGAGACGCCACGGGACCTAGACACATAAAGTGCAAACAGGCCGAGCCCCCCCCCCGGGAACATAGACAAGGCCAAGGAAAGACCGAGTTTGAAATCGGAAAAAACATAACATAAGTAAAGCGAGAGTCTACCACAAGCTTACAGATAACGGCACGGAATGCGGAAGACTTCGCCCGAAGGTCGCTTTTGCAATGTGTAAGCGCCTTTTCGAGATTCTCAGAAAGCCTCTCTTAGCGTCTCTCCAGGCCTTTCTCAGGGCCTCACTCGGCCGCGGAGAGAGTACGAGGGCTATATTTCGCCATTCTTTACAAACACGTAAGAAGAATATGCGGCTTGCTTAGCACAATGGCACCAATAACCCGGAAAAGCCGACGGTTTGAAAAAAGACTGCTGGCAAGTCGCACACCCCAAAAGCAGATATTTCATGCTCGGATTGATAACCGGTTGAGCAAGATAAATCTTTTACATCAAATTTAAGAGAAAGACCAAGTGTGAAGTTTTCAATTTTTTCGTCAACAACATTTTGGAATTCCAACGCAAGGAAACAATCAAGAATACGCTCCTATATAATAAAAGGTGTATGGGAAAGACTTTGTGGTTTAAGAGGCAAGTTTGCGCCTGCTTTGGTAGCAAAGAACTGGGGAAGAAACAAGCAAGATGAAGATAACAGGCAGGCCCGCAAGTACGAGTGAGAAAATATTTTTCGCCAAAAACGCATTTTTTCTTTCAAAATGTTTGTCGTTTCAAGAAAAAGCAGTATATTTGCAATCGTAAACAAGAAAAAAGCAAATGAATCAGAATGTATCTACAGCGTGGTGGTGGCGTAGCTCAAGATTGAATCAAGTCGTGAGTCGCTGAGCCGTGTAGATACTCCAAAATAAGGAGAAAGAAGAAAGAGGCCTGCCGTTCTTACGACAGGCCTCTTTGCTTTAAATGGGAAGTTTGAATCAATAAAAAAGATAAGATTATGGATGTAACTGAACTTTTCAACAAGTTGCTCAACCACGAGGTAATGACTCGTGGCGAAGCCAAGAACGTGCTGGTGGGCATCACCAAGGGCGAGTTCAACGACGCCGAGATTTCGGCTCTGCTCACGGCAATACAGATGAGGGGCATCACCGTGGACGAGTTGCTGGGATTCCGTGACGGCATTTTGGAAACGGGTGTACCCGTTCCCTTGGACTGCGACCGCTACATCGACGTGGTGGGAACGGGCGGCGACCGCAAGAATACGTTCAACATCTCAACCACCTCGTGCTTCGTCATCGCCGGTGCGGGCTACAAGGTGGCCAAGCATGGCAATTACGCCGCCACATCGGTGAGCGGAGCCTCCAATGTGATCCACAACCACGGCGTGGTGTTCACCGGAGACATCGACAAACTCAACCGGAGCATAAACGAAGTGGGCATCGTCTATCTGCACGCACAGCTCTTTGCCAAGGCCATGAAGTTTGTCGGCCCAACGCGCAAGGCACTGCCCTTCCCCACCTTCTTCAACCTGCTGGGCCCCATCATCAATCCGGCAAAGCCCCAATGCCAATTGCTCGGTACGGCCAACCTGGACCAAATGAGACTTTACAACCAAGTGTATCAGAAACTCGGCATCGACTATGGCATCGTGAACAGCATGGATGGCTATGACGAAATATCGCTCACCGGCGACTTCAAAGTGACGACCAACAACTACGAAAAGGTCTTCCATCCCTCCGACCTCGGATTCCCCATTGCCAAACCCGAGGAACTCGTTGGAGGTGCCACCGAGGAGGAGGCTGCGCAAATCTTTGACAACGTGCTGGCCAACAAGGCCTTGCCCGCACAGAAGAACATCGTTCTAGCCAATGCGGCCTTTGGCATCCAAGTGCTTGAAAAGGGAAAGAAGCCCATTGCCGAATGCATAGAGATTGCACGCGAGAGCATCGACTCGGGGGCCGCACTCAACACGTTCAAGAAGTTTGTAGAATTCAACAGCTGAACAACATGACCGACATCCTGACCGAAATCGTAGCCCACAAGCGTGTAGAAATGGCCGAGCGCAAGCGGCAAGTACCTCTGCAACAATTCGTCGGAGAGGTGGAACGCAAACTCGAACACGACAACACCCCTTCGATGAGAAAGGCGCTCATGGACTCGTCAACGGGCATCATCGCCGAATTCAAGCGTAAATCGCCCTCAAAGGGGTGGATTCACCGCAACATCAAGCCCGAAAACGTCACGCCACTCTATCAAAAGGGGGGCGCCTCGGCTCTAAGCATCCTCACCGACACCATGTACTTTGGAGGCTATGATGAATACATCCAACAGACTCGGGCAGCGGGAGTTACGCTTCCCATACTCTATAAAAACTTCATCGTTGACGAATACCAGCTCTTCCAAGCCAAGTATTGCGGTGCGTCGGCCGTGCTGCTCATCGCCGCCGTGCTCACGAAGGAAGAATGCGGCAGGCTGAACCACCTCGCCCATGAGCTAAAATTAGAGACGCTGCTGGAAATGCACAGCGAACATGATACCGAGTATGCAGAACTGGAACCCGACATGTATGGTGTGAACAACCGCAACCTGGGCACCTTCGTCACCGATGTGGGCAACAGTTTCCGGCTGGCGGGGCGATTGCCTGAAGACGTGTGCAGGGTGAGCGAAAGCGGCATAGGCAACCCAGAAACGGTGAGACGCCTGCGCCAGGCCGGATTCAGAGGATTCCTCATGGGCGAGCGCTTCATGCGCGAGGAAAATCCAGGCGAGGCCTTGGCCAACTTCATTGCCGAATTAAAACATGACTCTGAAAAACCTGCAATATGATTATCAAAGTATGTGGTATGCGCGAAGCCGAAAACATTCGCGACGTGGCGGCACTTGATGTCGACTTGATGGGATTCATCTTCTATCCCAAATCGCCCCGATATGTAAGGATGATTCACAGCCGCGCGGGCATCATCCCAGATTATAGCGAGCAAAGGCTCAAGGAGGCCACAGGAAGGAAGGACTCGACGCTTGCGGGGAAGCATGGCAGGCCGGGGCGGGTGGGTGTCTTTGTCGACGAGATGCCACAAACCATCGTCACACGGGTGTACAATTATAATTTGGACTACGTGCAACTCCATGGCAACGAGAGTCCTGTGCTGGTGGAAAACCTTCGCCACACTCTCGACCCCGATATCCATCCAGGCGTGAAGTTCATCAAGGCCATTTCGGTGAGCAACAAGGATGACGTGGCACGTTACAAGCCTTTCGAGGGAAAGGTGGACTACTTCCTTTTCGACACAAAGACTCCGGCCAAGGGAGGAAGCGGGCTGCAATTCGACTGGTCGGTGCTCGACGCCTACGACGGCGAGACGCCATTCTTGCTCAGCGGTGGCATAGGTCCCGACGATGTCCGGCGCGTACTCGACTTCCACCATCCCCGCTTCGCGGGCATCGACTTGAACAGTCGCTTCGAGACAGAACCCGGCGTAAAGGACGTGGAGAAACTGGCCCAATTCATCAACGACGTCCGCCGACAAGGCGCCATGGCTTAGCATATATGACAGCAACTTGTTTTTCAATCATTTAGAACAATCCGAACATGAACAAAATAAACGAATTATTCACACAGCACAAAGACCGGAAACTCCTTTCGCTCTACTTTTGTGCTGGTTGTCCAAGGCTCGACATGACCGGCGATGTAATCCTCGCCATGCAGCGCCGTGGCATTGACATGGTGGAGGTGGGCATCCCGTTCAGCGACCCGTTAGCCGACGGACCTGTGGTACAATCGGCAGGAACGGTGGCCTTGCGCAACGGGCAGACACTCGGCAACATCTTTGCCCAACTGAAAGCCATCAAGGACCAGGTGCACATTCCTCTCGTAATGATGGGCTATCTGAACGTGGTGATGCACTATGGCTTTGAGAATTTCTTTCAGAGTTGTGTCGATAGTGGCGCCAGCGGATGCATCATTCCCGACCTCCCCTTCAAGGATTACATGGAGGTGGTGAAGCCGATTGCCGACAAGCACGACATCCGGGTGATTATGATGATAACACCAGAAACCAGCGACGAGCGCATTCACTTCATCGACGACCATACCGATGGATTCATCTACATGGTGAGTTCGGCAAGCGTCACCGGAGCACAAAGCCAGTTCGGCGACGCCAAACTGGCCTATTTCAACCACGTGAACGCCATGCATCTGCGCAATCCGCGCATGATCGGTTTCGGCATCAGCAACAAACAAACGCTGGAGAGTGCACAGCAAAACGCCGCAGGAGCCATCATCGGCAGCAAATTTGTCACTTTGCTCAACGAGACCGGAGATCCCGACAAGGCATTGGACAAGCTCTTCGAGGCGCTGGAAAAATAAGAAACAAGCAAAAAAGAGTAAGCAAAATGGAACAAAAAAAGAAATATGGCGTCGACGCCGAGGGATTCTTCGGCCAGTACGGCGGAGCCTACATTCCCGAAATTCTCTATAAGTGCGTGCACGACTTGCAGGATGCCTACCGCCCCATCATGGAAAGCGAAGAGTTCAAACAGGAATACCGACAACTGCTCAAGGACTATGTGGGACGTCCGTCACCCCTTTACTTCGCACGACGCATGAGCGAGAAGTATGGCTGCCAACTCTATCTGAAACGTGAGGACCTCAACCACACGGGAGCACACAAAATCAACAACACCATCGGCCAGATCCTCTTGGCACGCAAGATGGGCAAGACACGTATCATTGCCGAAACAGGAGCCGGACAACACGGCGTGGCAACGGCCACGGTATGCGCCTTGATGGACATGGAGTGTGAAGTGTTCATGGGCAAGACCGACGTTGAGCGCCAACACACCAACGTAGAACGCATGCGGATGCTGGGGGCCAAGGTAACACCCGTAACAACGGGAAACATGACTCTGAGCGATGCATGCTCGCAAGCCATACGCGACTGGTGCTGCCATCCCGAAGACACTTATTACCTCGTAGGCAGCACCATGGGCCCACACCCCTACCCTGACATCGTGGCCAAAATGCAAAGCGTGATTTCCGAAGAAATCAAATGGCAACTTCAGGAGAAAGTGGGACGCGACTATCCCGACTATCTTGTGGCTTGTGTGGGTGGTGGAAGCAATGCCGCGGGCACCATCTTTCACTACATCGACGACGATCGGGTGAGAATCGTACTGGCCGAAGCGGGCGGACATGGCATCGATACCGACTACACGGCGGCCACCATCCATTGCGGAACCGAGGGCATCGTGCACGGCGCACGGACGCTGGTGATGCAAACTGACGACGGACAAATCAAAGAGGCATTCACCATCTCGGCCGGACTAGACTATCCGGGCATTGGCCCGATGCACGCCGACCTGGCTCAAAAGGGACGCGAACAAGTGCTGGCCATCAACGACGACGAGGCTATCTATGCCGGATACGAACTCACCCGCATGGAGGGCATCATTCCCGCCATCGAGAGTGCGCACGCCGTGGCCGCACTGAAAAAGCTCTCGTTCAAACCAGACGACGTGGTGGTGCTCACGGTGAGCGGGCGTGGTGACAAGGATGTGGAGACCTATCTGAAGAACAAAAAAATGGCTCGTGAGTATGGCAACTTTTAATTATAGCACGCACAGCCGAAAGATTCTGGCTGACCTCTACACTCCGGTAGGCGTCTATATGCGGTTGCGCGACATCTACCCGCAATCGGTTCTCATGGAGAGCTCCGACTATCACGGCCACGACAATTCACGATCATTTATCGGCATCAGGCCCATAGCCTCATTCAGCGTAGCTCACGAGGCCATCACCTCGCGCCTGCCCGATGGCACCGTGGCCACGACCATCGTGGGACCCAATGCCAAACAGGCCATTGCCGACGCAATGAACGGATTCCTCAAACGGTTTCATGTCGAGGGAGAGGGTTGCGATTTCTATGGTGTCTATGGATATACGGCCTTCAACGCCGTACGTTATTTCGAGGACATTCCCGTAAAGGATACCACCATGAAGCGAAACGATGCTCCCGACATCCTGTATACTCTCTATCGTGACATCATCGTCTTCGACCATTTCAACAATACGCTCCAGCTCATTACACTTGGGGAAGAAAGCGAACTCGACGAGATGATGAAGGCTCTGAACCGAAACTCGGTGCGTCCTTACGACTTTCACCCCGTGGGTGAAAGTTTCAGCACGCTCTCCGACGAAGAACACAAGGCCAACATTAGACGTTGCGTTCAACACTGTCTAAGGGGCGATGTGTTCCAAGTAGTAGTGTCGAGACGCTTCATTCAAAAGTATGAGGGCGATGACTTCAAACTCTACCGGGCATTGAGGAGCATCAACCCCAGTCCATATCTGTTCTATTTCGACTTCGGCGGATTCCGGATCTTCGGCAGCAGTCCAGAAACTCACAACCGAATTGTGGGCAACAAGGCCTATATCGACCCCATCGCTGGTACGACACGGCGCACCGGAAACCAAGAATTAGACTTGAAGAACGCCGAATTCTTACGCAACGATCCTAAAGAAAACGCCGAACACGTGATGCTGGTAGACTTGGCACGCAATGATCTGAGCCGTAATTGCCACAACGTCAAAGTGGACTTCTACAAGGACATGCAATTCTACAGCCATGTAATTCATCTGGTGAGCCGGGTAAGCGGAGAACTTGACGATGGAGCCGACCATATCATGGAGTTCTTCGACACCTTCCCTGCAGGAACACTTAGCGGCGCTCCCAAAGTGAGGGCCATGCAAATCATCACCGAACTGGAACCACACAACCGTGGAGCCTACGGAGGGTGCATCGGATTCATCGGGTTCAACGGCGATTTGAATCAAGCCATTGTCATCCGCACTTTCATCAGCCGGAACAACGAATTGTGGTTTCAAGCGGGAAGCGGCATCGTGGCCAAAAGCAACGACGAATATGAACTCGAAGAGAGCAACAACAAGTTGGGTGCACTGGTAAAGGCCATTCAAATTGCGGAGAAAATTTAACTGATTGGTAAAATGAAAATTGTAATCATCGACAATTACGATAGTTTCACCTACAACCTGGCTCATCTGGTGAAGTCACAGGGGGCCGAAGTGGACGTGGTACGCAATGACAAATTCCAAATAATCGACTTGGAACCCTATGACAAATTCATTCTTTCGCCTGGACCAGGCATTCCGTCCGAAGCAGGATTACTAGAGGAAGTAATTCGGCACTATGCGGGAAGCAAGCCCATGCTGGGTGTCTGCTTGGGACATCAAGCCATAGGCGAGGTGTTCGGGGCTCAACTAACCAACCTCAGCGAAGTTTATCATGGCGTGGCCACCCCGGTGACCTTGATGGGCAACGACCCCATTTTTGCCGGACTGCCCTCACGCATCGAGGTGGGACGCTACCACAGCTGGGTGGTAGACGAGAAAGGGCTGCCCGAATGTTTGGAGATTACAGCCAAGAGTGATGACGGGCACATCATGGGCTTACGACATAGGAAATATGACATACACGGCATACAATTCCACCCAGAGAGTGTCCTCACACCTCAAGGACCACAAATAATAAGAAACTGGCTCAATTCGTAGTAGTCTATAATACGACGCAATAGCGAGGCCGCCCCAACCAGGAGGCCAACGCCGCTTGCTATCAGCCTTATCCCGGCTGTTTCGATGCCAATGGACACGGCTGTCCGATAAGGACAGCACTTGAGAAATCTTGCAACAAGGCCGCATGCAACAAGCTTTTTCCACTTGTTGCATGCGGCCTTCATCTGTCATCACACAACGGTTTTTGACATATCTTTATTGGCCGTTCGTAGCGCCAACGGGCATACAACACCATTTGCTCACTTTAAGCATGACACCGATGCCCGGCATCTCTTTCAATAAATAATACTTCTTGCTCTTTCTCACCAATCGCCCCGAGAGTCCTTTCAGCGGACCATGATGTACGGTTACCATGTCGCCAGCCTTCAACCTGGCCTCTTCTTCCGAGACGTAAAGCTTCATGGTAATCTCCGGATTGCACATCATGATGAACTCGTGCATTTCGTGAGCACTGATACGGGCCGGCTCTGTGGCCAAACGTGACGATTTCACCAAAGCCATTTTGTAACGGTCGGTAAGCACGGCATCCTTCAAGGCCTGCAAACTGGTAGAGCCCTTCACAAACAAAAGGTTTCTCACCACGGGTTTCAACTCCCGATGTCGCTTACCCTCACGGTCAACCCATACGTCATATTGCTGTGGAATGAAGGTGGAGAACCCCTCCTGACGGAAATAATCGTCCACCTCATAGACACGCATGGTATAGAGGCGAATGGCATACCAAGGTGTATTGTCGTTGTCTGCGAAAACACATCCCGCAGCATCCTCAGCTTTATTCAACTCTATTTCCATCATGAAAGACAATCCTCAGAACTCACTAGTAAAGTGGAACTTGATGTGCGTGAAATCTTGTTGAGCCATGCTCAGTACATAACTCGAATCAGCCAGGAATACGTCACGGCCCTCTATGTCCTTAGCCATATACTGATACTTACGCTTCTTGAAGTTATCCAACTCCTCGTCACTATCGGCCTCTATCCAACAAGCCTTATAGAGATGGACTGGTTCCCAACGGCATTTGGCATTGTACTCATGTTCCAAACGATACTGGATGACCTCAAACTGTAATTGTCCCACAGTACCGATGATGCGCCGGTTGTTGAACTGGTTGACAAACAACTGGGCCACGCCTTCGTTCATCAGTTGTTCTATACCTTTTTGGAATTGTTTGGACTTCATAGGGTCGTCGTTCTCTATGTATTTGAACAACTCTGGTGAGAACGAGGGTAGGCCACGGAAGTGGAGTACCTCTCCTTCGGTGAGCGTATCGCCAATTTTGAAGATTCCGTTATCAGGAAGTCCGACAATGTCGCCCGCCCATGCTTCATCAACAGTACTCTTGCGCTGAGCCATGAACTGAGTAGGCGACGAGAAGCGTACGGTTTTGTCTAAGCGAATGTGACGGTAAGGCGCATTGCGCACAAAGCGTCCCGAACACACCTTGCAAAAAGCGATGCACGACCGGTGGTTGGGGTCGATATTAGCTGTGATCTTGAAGACGAACCCCGTGAACTTGGGTTCTTCGGGCTTGACAAGACGCTCTTCGGCCATCACGGGGCGCGGACTTGGGGCAATCTCGACAAAGCAGTTCAGCAACTCTTGCACGCCGAAATTGTTAAGCGCCGAACCAAAGAAGACGGGAGCCACCTCACCATCACGATAGGAGTCGACATCGAATTCGGGATAGACCCCGTTGACGAGTTCCAAATCGTCACGTAACTGGGCGGCCTCGCGCTCGCCCACATGCTGCTCCAGGTCGGCCGACTTGATGTCGACGGCCACCTTCTCGGTCACCCTTTGCTTGTTGGGGGTGAAGAGATTGAGTTGTTGTTCGTAAATATTGTATACGCCACGAAACTTCATGCCCTGTCCAATCGGCCAAGAAAGCGGTCTGACGTGGATTTGGAGTTCCTGTTCCAACTCATCAAGCAAGTCGAAAGGATCACGCCCCTCACGATCCATCTTGTTGATGAAGATGATGACCGGCGTCTTCCTCATCCGGCACACCTCCATGAGTTTTCTTGTTTGCGCCTCCACACCCTTCGCGCTGTCCACCACGATGATGGCACTGTCCACAGCCGTGAGCGTGCGGTAAGTGTCCTCGGCAAAATCCTGGTGTCCGGGGGTGTCGAGAATATTCACCTTGTACGGCTCACCGTCCATGCCCTCGGGCAAGTAGTCAAACTCCATCACCGAGGTGGAGACCGAGATGCCACGTTGCTTCTCGATATCCATCCAGTCCGATGTGGCCGTTTTCCGGATTTTATTATTCTTCACGGCCCCGGCCACCTGGATTTGTCCACCAAAGAGCAAGAACTTCTCGGTGAGGGTGGTTTTACCGGCGTCGGGGTGAGAGATGATGGCGAACGTCCGCCTCCGCTGTACTTCGTTTATCATTTCTCCATATTGTTCAGGCACTTGCGCAAAGAATCCTCCCAATAGGGAATGCGAATGCCAAAGGTTTGCTTAATCTTTGTCTTATCGAGCACGCTGTAAGCCGGACGCTTCACGGGCGACGGGAACTCGTCGCTGTGGCAAGGCTGCACGTCGCACGCCGTATGCCCGGCAAGTTGGGCGATTTTCTTGGTGAAGTCATACCAACTACACACGCCCTCATTGCTGAAATGATAAACCCCTGTGTGGCCCTTGTACTTGCGGTGCTCCAAGATGTCGAAAATTGCTTCGGCCAAGTCTCCGGCATAGGTAGGCGTTCCGCATTGGTCGAACACCACCTTAAGTAAAGGTTTGGTTTCAGTAAGGTTTAGCATGGTTTTCACGAAGTTATGCCCATACTCACTATAAAGCCACGCCGTGCGCAGGATGATGTAGTCCACGCCTGTAGCCTCAATCTTTTGCTCGCCATGCAGCTTGGTCAGTCCGTAGACACCCGTGGGAGTGCCCTTCTGCTCCTCGCGGCAAGGAGTGTTATATGGGTCGCCACCGAAGACATAGTCGGTAGAGATATGCACGAGCAGTCCTCCCACCTCCTTCATCGCCCGAGCCAGGTTTTCCGGCGCGGTGGCATTCAGCGTTTCCACGATGTCGCCAGCGGTCTCGGCCTTGTCCACATTGGTCCAAGCCGCACAGTTCACGATGCACTCAATATGCTTTTCAGCCACGGCCTTTCTCACGGCATCCATGTCAGTGATGTCGAGTTTCTCGTATCCGTCGCACACATCGGTAAAGAAGTATGTGTCGTTGGACTTCCCTGCCACGAGCTGCATTTCGTGGCCCAATTGACCATTGGCTCCAGTTACAAGTATATTCATAATTTCTATAGCTTATTTTTCTGATTTTCTTTCTTATCGTTTCCTTCAATGGGTCAACCTGGGGGCCGGCTCAATCGCCGAAGTCAAGTCCTTCGTCGCGATCCTTCACATAATAGTCGCTCAACATTCCCACGAAGGTCGTGATTTCGTTCATGGCATGCCCGGTTTCTGGTGTAATTTCTTTCTTCTGCAAACGTAGGAGCATGGTGCCGTAGAGCGCGTCGAAACAGGTTTCTATCTCGCCCTTCTCCTCATGCGCCAACCGGTTTTTCTGCCTAAGCTCCACAATGAAGGGCAACACCTTATAATATTCGGCCGTATAGAAGGGGAACTTGTCGCTCCTGAGCAATCGCTGATGCAGGTCGACCAAGTCGGTCATCACCACTTCGTTGATTTGCAGATGGCCCTGCTCCCGCTTTCCCTCCTCGTTCATCATGCGGACGAGGTTGCCAAACCAGTCGGCCTCCTCCTCCTTTTGCTCGTCAGTATAGTCACTAAACTGGTTGATATAGGCCTTCCTGATCAAAGGCAACGAACATCCCATGGCACGGATTGTGTCTTCAATCTGCCACATATAGAGCAGGTATTCGGCTATCGATTTTTTTCGTAATTCCTTGGCTATAAACATATTTGCTTAAAAATTAGGAAGGAAATATATGTTAAACAATGTTCCCACAAGCGTCACGAGCGAGAAGAAGATGACCAACGCACCGATGATGCGGTTGATGATGACCACGCCCTGCTCGTCAAACTTGGTCCGAACCTTGTCAATCAACCATGTCAGACCATACCACCAGAGCAGCGCACCCATGATAATGCTTGCATAGCCGATGCACATTTCAACCGGATGGTTGGGTATGACGAAGTTGAACATGCTGAATAGGGCCATGAAGAGCAAGATGATGAGCGGATTGCTGAAGGTGATAAAGAAAGCCGTCACCCCATTATGCAACAACGTGCCTTTGCTGCGCTGCCCCCCGTCGCGGGCGTTCCGCAGAGGATTGTTGAAGAAGCTATAAAGGCCGAAGCCCAGCAACATGAAGCCTCCGGCAAGCTGGAAATAGAACTTATAGACGGGGTCGTTGATGAAGTCGAACACGAAGCTGATACCCACCCCCGTGATGATGGCATAAATCAAATCGCTAATGGCTGCTCCCACGCCCGTGACAAATCCATACCAACGCCCTTTCTTCTGCGTGCGTTGGACACAAAGGATGCCCACCGGTCCCATCGGAGCCGATGCCGCCATTCCTATAATGACACCCTTAATGATGAGCTCGAGAATATCGATCTGAAAAGGAAGGAATGAATTCATATCAGGGTACAAAGGTACGGCAAAATAGCGACATAACCAAATTTTCGTACTTATTTCCTTATCACCTTGACCGTGCCGTCGGCTCCAAGTTTGATAATGCTGCTCGGCGTGTGAGGCTTGTGTTCCTGCCGTCGGCTAAAGCATACATAATCGACGGCCTGGAGTAGTTCCGGGGAAATGTCGGCATAGTTTTGTGCAGCAGGTTCGCCACTGATGTTGGCACTGGTGCTGACAATGGGCTTCTGCATGCGGAAGCAGAGCTGCTGCGAAAAAGGCTCCTGCGTGATGCGCACGCCCAGCGACCCATCGTCGGCTATGAGGTTGGGAGCCACATTGCAGGCATGGTCCAGGATGACCGTCGTGGGACGTCCGCCCTCGGCCACGGAGTCAAACAAATCCCACGCCACCGCTGGAATGTTGCGGAAATAGCGTGACAGTCGTCCGTCGTTGTCAACAAGGCAAATCAGCGCCTTGGAATCGTCGCGGTGCTTGATGGCATAGACACGCGCCACGGCTTCGGCGTTGGTGGCATCACAACCGATGCCCCACACCGTATCTGTGGGGTAAAGGATGACCCCACCCTTGCGCATGCACTCCACCGCCTGCTTAATGTCGTCTTCTATTTTCATGATGGTTTTCTTTTTTCGTTTGCAAAGATACAGCAAAGAGGGGGAATGAACAAGAAAACGGGCATTTTCTTTTCATTTCCGACAACAACCTGCACTCCGATGACACAGACCAAGAGAAAACCGGACGGAAGGCAATGTCTCATCGCAAGCAAGAACCTTTACAAGTATTTTCAAAGAGCGAGCATGTCACATCGATCCGGTTTTTTCACATAGTAAGAAAAACGCACCGATATCAAGCAATGTGGAAACGGAAAAGAAGGAATCAGTTACCAATTTGTAAAGAACAAAGAAAAAGCGCGGTCCGCATCTAAAAGAGGCCTTCAGAGGAGCCAAGAGAGCCTTTCTTACATCCCAAGAACGGCCTTCTAAGACTTCAAAAAGACCGCTTACACTTTGCATGAATGCCTCCCCTAGAGTCTCACTCCATTATTGATGAATTATCTTGAAAATCGTCTTACGTCAAAAGACAAGCACGAGGACGCCCGATTGTGTTCGGGGACCCACTACGGAACAAGGAATCTGCTACATCATGACGACACGACTTTTTATCTTTTTTGTATAAAAAAAGCTAAATCATTGTCAACTAATCATTTTTTTTATATATTTGCAAAGGAAACCGGAATACTAACTTATAAAATAAAAAGACATGAGCGGTGATGAATTAAAACCCTATGTAATCGGATTAGACCTGGGAGGTACCAATTCTGTTTTCGGCATTGTTGACTCACGAGGCGACATCAAGGCTACCACAGCCATCAAGACACGTGGATTTAAAAGTGTAGACGACTACGTGAAAGCGTCTGTCGAAGCCCTGCAACCCATTATCAACATTGTAGGCGGTATCGATCAAATCAAGTCGATGGGCATTGGCGCACCCAATGCGAACTTCTACAAGGGTACCATCGAGTACGCCCCCAACTTGGAATGGGCTCACAACGAAGTGGTGCCTTTGGCCGACCTCTTCTCAAAAGCCCTTGGAGGCCTGCCCGTAGCCATTACCAACGACGCCAACGCCGCAGCCTTGGGCGAGATGACTTATGGCGTGGCTCGCGGCATGAAGAACTTCATCGAAATCACGCTCGGCACGGGTGTGGGCTCTGGCATTGTCGTCAATGGACAAATGGTCTATGGAAGCGACGGATTCGCCGGCGAGCTCGGTCATGTCACCATGGTGAGGGGCGAGGAAGGACGCCCCTGCGGATGCGGACGCAAGGGATGCCTGGAGGCCTATTGCTCGGCCACGGGCGTGGCACGCACGGCACGCGAATTTCTTAAGGAAAGCCCAGAAGACAGCCTTCTGAGACAGTATAAGCCCGAAGACATCACCTCGCTCGAAGTGAGCCTGGCCGCCGCCAAGGGTGACAAGCTGGCCAAGCGGGTGTATGACTTCACGGGCGAAATGCTCGGTGAGGCCTGCGCTGACTTTGTCACCTTCTGCTCACCCGAGGCGTTTGTCTTCTTCGGAGGACTCACCAAGGCCGGAGACTTGCTGATGAAGCCTTTGGTCAGGGCATACGACCGCCATGTACTGAACATTTTCAAGGGCAAGGCCAAATTCCTCGTCAGCACACTCGACGGCTCAAGTGCCGCCGTACTTGGAGCAAGCGCCGTGGGCTGGGACATCTAACTTGTAAGGCTCCCCCTTTCATAATCATCCTTGGCCGAATGCGAAAGTAACCGGGACGGATACTTCCTATGCATTCGGACAAGGATGAATTTATACCTCCGGATTGTGCAAGGAGAAAACGTACCCCCAAAAAGAACTTATGACTATTGGAATTAACCCATAATCAATCCAAATGAGAAAAACTTTAACCTGCCTATTGGCCCTATTGTTGCTCGTGGGACTCGGAGCATGCGAAAAGGCTGATTTGACCGAAGGCGAAGAAAGCCAAGACAAACCACATACAACAATCGTAGACGGAAATGACGGCAGGTCGGACAACGAGGAGCCGGACAACAACAATTCGGCCGACGACAATCCGGACAAGGATGACACGGACGGCAACAACGACTCCACGGAGAAAGACAATGATGATTCGGAGAAAACAAAAGACGGGGACGAAGTGACTGTGGCCCAATTTCTTAGAATCAACGGCCACCCGATGGTTTATGTCACAGGATATATCGTAGGAAGCTGCCAACGAAGTCTCAAGAACGCCGACTTCGAGCCTCCTTTCGAAGGCCACACAGCCGTGCTGCTGGCCGACACGCCTGGCGAGCAGAACACGGATTACATAATTGCCGTCCACCTGAAAAAAGGAGCTATGCGCGACAACTTGAACCTGGAGGACAATCCGGAGAACTTCGGACGAAAAATCCGGGTGTGGGGCACCAAGTCCACCTACTTGGGACTTCCCGGATTCCCGGAGGGATATATCGAGGGCTACGAGTTTGTGGAATAGAAGAAGAAGGCTCGATATTCGGTGTACATTGTACCATTATACCCCGACAACGGGACGAAAACACACGACCCGACACCATTTTCAAAAGCGGAAATGTTAAAAAAGTAAAGTTTTGCTTATTTTTCTTGCATTTTAAGATTGAATAGCCTATATTTGCAATATAAGATTAAACAAAAGATTTAATTTGATTTCCTCCTTTTAGGAAATTTGTTTTACGAGGTTGGAGCGTCCTGCACCAACCTCTTTTTTGTCCCCGTGTGGTGGGCCATATGGGACTCATTCCACATTCGGCCTATGACTCCCTGGCATTTATGGACACAAGAAAAGGGGGATGCATCTACCTTCTGAATGATAATGCATCCCCCTTGCCAGGTTTCTGTTTCCCTCCCTTTTCAATCAAGGAGGAAGCTTTGCTTGAAACGATTATTATCCGTCCAAACTATTTCAGGATCACCTTTTCGGCTTTCTTGCTTCCATCGGCAAAAGTCTTCACAACGATATTCACGCCACGGGCCGGAGCCGCAATACGCGTTCCGTCGAGAGAGTAAACCTCGGCCTTGATCGCATGACCGGTTTCACCACCAACATTGACGTCGGCAATGCCGTCAGTGATGATCTTGGCCTCAGAAGCCTCGCCAAGTCCACCCATCTCGTTGGCAGCACGTACCGACCAAGTTCCGTCAGCATTGTCCAACTGGAAAGCAGGTTCGGTGGTGAAATCCACCACATGGCCGTCCTTGCAAACGGCCCAGCAAAGCACATAGTTGTTGTCGTTCCATGTCAGCACGTTGCCTTCAAGCTTCACGTTCTCGGGAGCGCTGGCCTGCTCGGTAAGTGCCGTGGGATCCCAGTCGTCATCGTCACCCATTACGTTGGAAATGGTGTATTGGGCAGCCTCATCGGCGCTGAGCACGGGATTGTTGGCATGTCCGTCTCCAAAGGTGGTCTTACGATTTGAAAGGTCTATAACCGTTCCGCTGGCCGTAGTAGAATTGTACTCGGCAAAACGTGCAGGCCAACCACCACTCATCTCGTTCCAACCAATGGCCGAAGGCTGAGCCACCATCTTGGTATTGATCCACAAGGCAACAGGCGTACCCGAGCCCCAAGGACGTCCTAGCGTATAGTTGCCATCCACATCAGCCGTCTCGCCTATGATGGTGCAATTGCTCATGATCCAACCCCACTTGCGCGGACGCGAAGGAACGGCAATATAGCCGCCGGCCACATTCTGGAAGGTGACTCCATTGAAGAAGGCATCACCCTTGCCACAAATATAGTCGGTACGCCCACGAATCACTCCGTCCTCAAAGTAATAGCGCGATTTGTCGCCATTAGAGGTCCACGTGTCTTGATAACCATGGAGTTTCACGTTCTTATAGATTGTCTTGTCGCCACGATCCTGAACAGCCAGGTTGCGGCCGGTAGCGTCAGCCGTACCCGTCTTCAAGGTGACATCCTCAAGATAAGTGTTCTTGGCCGAGATTTGGAGCAAGTCGCAATGGCCAATGCCCTCGATGGGACAAGCGGGGCCGTACTGTCCTGCGATGTTCTCATAGGGCACGTCATTAATAATTATCGTGGAATTCATATCCTCACCTATCACGGAAACGTTGTCAGCAGAAAGGACATGGGTCACGCTGAAATATGTCTTCCCATCAGAGCCCGTAGTGGTCTTGCTGGAATCAACGGGCAACACATAGGTGCCTTGCTTGACAAAGATACGATAGCGGACGGTCTTGTCCTTGCGAGTGTTGGCTGCCGTAAGTGCCTCAACAAAGGTTCCATCGTCGGGCACTACGAAGTCATAAGTTCCCTTGGCCACCACGGGCTTGGTTCTGGTGGTGAAAGAGAGCGTGATAGTCTCGGCAATGCCATTTCCGGTAAGGTCGTTCACACAATGACCCGGCAGGCTAAAGGTATAATTTGTGGAATAATCCAGACCCTTATACTCGAAACTGACCGTCTTACCCGACACGGTTGGAGTGACTTCCATGGTACCGAGAGTAGCCTTGGTCCCTTCTACCACCTGCACCTTTTCGTCGAAGATGAGCACCACTTTCCCGTTGGCCGAAACATTGGTGGCACCGGGTGCGGGAATCGTAGACACAAGGATAGGAGCCTTGCCATCATCTACAAGCTTCTCCGTGCCAAGGATATAGATTTGCGAGATTGCGCTTCCATCATAGTTTGATTCCGAACCATCGATATCCGACGAAGTGTCGGCCTTCCAACGAATATAGACAGCGGGCTGATTGTTGGCCTCAGCCGGCAAATCGAAAGTTGCGTCAGTCCAAGCCTTGGCACCCGGCATGTGGATGGAGCCCACGGTGGTCCAAGTCTCACCATCAAGCGAATACTCTACATTGTACACTTGATAAGCATTATAGTTGTAAAGCATACCGCTTCTCACCTTGATGTCGGTGAAGTTGGAGGCATCCACCTTGGTCTGCCAATAGTACGTGCCAATGGCGGCATTGCTACGCCAGTTCACAGCAGCAGGGCGCCCCTCATAGCCACCGGCAGCTACCTGGCTCTTGTCGAGCCACCCCGAAGTGTTGCCGTCTGCATCACGCAAAACAAGCTGGTCGGCATCATTGCCCTCGCTAAAGAAATCGGCCTTACGACCCTCGCCACCTTTCTGATAGAAGTCCCAAGCGGCAATGAAGTCAACAGCACTATACTCGGCCGTAATGACTTTGTCGGCATCCATCGTAAGGGTAATCTCGCTAGAAGTTTGACCATCACTCCAATTGGTGAAGGAAAGAACGTCGTTGCTAGAAGCAGAGAGGGTGACCAACGTGCCTTCCTCATACATCTTCTTCCCATCTACAACCGTCGGCAAGGGATTTGCGTTGACCATGTAGTCGGCGGCTCCTCCTGCCACATCATAACTGAGGGTATAGGTCTTCACGACCTGGAAGTGGGCAGTAAGCGTGGTAGCGGCATTCACCGTATAGTTCACCACATTGTCGGTGCCCACAACATTTCCCTCACCATCGGTCCAATTCACGAAACGATAACCAAACTTAGGTGTAGCCGTTACCTTCACCTCGGTGCCTTCATCATACTCCTCTGCCAAAGGATAGACGGTGATGCTGGCTGCTTCAGCAGGATCGGCCTCTGCATTGAAAGCATAAGTAGGTACGTTTACTATCGTCCCGCTCACAGTGCCTTCTATCTTCACATCGTTAAATCCAGCCTGCTTGTTGGTCGCCAAGCCATAAAGGTAGCACACCAGGGAAACACCTTCTGACGAAGCCAAGCTATCAGGTACATTCAATGCAAAACTCTCACGATAGTTAGGGTCCGAACTGGTTTTATCTTCATCGGCCGACTTGTTGCGGGCGGGAATAAGTCCCTCGGCCAACGCCACCCGCTTGCCTTCGGCATTCACTACATACACGTCGATTCGTCCGCCATCAGTACCAAAACGACGGATGTTGGCCGAAACCTTGGTTGGGGTAAACACCAATCCTTTGGCGGGCGTCACCTTCCATTCCAACCTATTGGCCTCACCGATACCTGACTCTTGGGACTTCGGTTGGAAGCGAGTGTAGACTTTGCCATTGTAACCACCCGAAGAGGCCACATCAAGTCCATCGCCATGTGCGAACGAAGCTATAGAAACGGCATCTTCTGGATTTATCGATGCATTATCGGTCGCATTACCGGAAAACGCCCACTCTACGATGGCGGACTCGTTGACATAGGTTTTACCAGCGGGCTTCACAACAGGAAGCACCACCTTGACATAACGATAATAAGAACCATCGCCAATGACAATGTTGATGGACTCAGCAGAATTGGCCACCACGTAACTGATGGTAGTGGCATGGGTGTAATCATTTTGCCCGTCAATAGTAGTCGTGGTGATGTCTGTGAAGGCTTCCATGCTCACCGTAGCCCCTTTGCACGAGGGTACAGAGAGAATTGTTCCACCATTCATTTGGCACCAATCTGACCAGCCACCGTTGGCAATCTTTCCATTCGACGTATCAAAATCCAGTTTGACATCTATTGTTTTCCCCGCCACCATAGCTTGCGTCACATAGATGCCGTTCTTGTGCTGGTAAGAGAGAAGTGGAGCACCATTCCTGCGTTGGAAATCAAAGAGCAAGGTTGTCTCTTCGGTACGGTCGGCCAAGCTGACAGCATTGTCCGTGAAAACAGGAGTAAGCGTTGCGTCGGACGACGGTGCTGTGATTTCCTCGCCAGGCTGATAGATATTAGTGCCATCGGTCCAACCCGTAAGAGTCTTTCCTGGCATATAGAGTGTACGATTTACCGGAATCGTATAGGCCTTGCCCACTTCTGTTCTTTCGGCCGAAGGCACCACACCTTCCGCCTCAACAGTCCCAAGGCTGTAGCTAATAGTAACCTCGGGAGTTAGTTCCGAAGCGGAAGCCCTACGCACAGAGAAGTAAGGAGTATAACTTCCACCACTGATAGTGAGCGTGGTAGGTGCGTCTGACTTGTAATAAGTTGATTCGATGTTTTCTGTTTTGTCATTGTGATAACACGCACCCGTGTTGGTATTCATCGTGGCAACAACATTACCAGAAGCATCCTTGACGGTAACATCGCCTCCCCAAGCACATGTGCCCATACTGATTTTCACCGGACCATCGACAGCCACAGTAGCCTTGAAGTTATTCCATCCATGTTCGTTGGAATGAAACGCACCGCTAAGAGTGGCTACAGCATTGGTCGAGCCCTTTTCCACACGGCTTACGGTTCCATCCGAAGCTACTGCAATACCAAACTCAAATGATGCTTTTTGGCTGATTTCCTCGGCTGTAAGAAGATTCCCATTGGTGAGATCTACTTTGAAGTCGGTGAAATCAGCAGCATTTGCCCCTATCATGCTAAACATAAGCAGACATAGCAAGATTGCTGACTTCAAATCGTTTTTCATGTTTTTTGTTTTAAAATTATTGGTTAAATAAATTGGTAGAAATAAAGTAGAATGTTCTTAAAATGCTTTTAAGATGTCCTTAAGTAGTAATCTATGATGGTCAATCAGCCACTTTCTCCTCACCCAATGCAAGCATAGAATGGTTAAAGTCTATGATTACAAGGGAGAGGACAAGGTGGTGTCTGGTCACAACACTTTCCGTGTGGAAATAGTTCCGTCGGTTCTTTTCTCAACTTTAATCAGCAACCCCTTTGTCATCTTGCCTACACGTTGGCCGGCAAGATTATAATAGGTAGTGGAAGCCACAGGCGCTCCACTTATAGTGGAAATACCCGTAGGCGTAGAAAGGGGATAATACTCATCTACACTCTCAAGAGCGTCCGCCTGTCCTTGCCGCATAATATCCTCGACAATAGAATTGCAATAAACCTCCACATTGGTATAATACTTGCGCCCGTCAAGCGTATATGCGTTCCCATCGGCCTTACTATTGGGGTCAAGTCCGTGATCCCTTTCCCAATCATCAGGCATGCCATCACGATCCGTGTCGTACCCCGAAGGACGCTGGCCCGTGCCGAAGTCTGCCTCTGTGTAGCCTCCAACATCAGATACAAGGTCGATAATGCCTTCCTTTCCCGTAACACTTCCCGTAAAGAAAGCAACGCCCTCGCGTGCCTCATCGGCATATCGCGTATCAACATCATCACGAACGAATGAAGCCCCGGCCAAATCGAGAACCTTGTCAAAGGCCGTGGTCGCGCTATGAGTGGTAACAACGCCAGCCTCAATAGGCTTGAAGAGACGGATACACACCGTGTCACCTAACCCATAATAATGTTTTGGATCCTTGATGTAGTGTATACCACCAGGACGTGTGATAGTTCCACCATCGTAAACCACCCCACTCCAATCGTAATTCTCCGGATTACTAGCTGCAGCCATGTAGTTCCCATTGATGTAATAACGGCTGCAAAGCCCCACATATGGCGAATCATCACCCGAGTTGCCTTTGGCAGCAACCGTAACCTGAGTGAGACGGGTCTTGTTTTTCGTAGCGGGGCCTGCCTTGTAGTAGTTGTTAACCATATTGATCTGTCCTCCACCAGGACCGCCATAGCATCCACCACTTCCCCAATTGTAAACCACACAATTGCGGAAATCCACATTCTCAGCCTGCAAGGCGTTTTCCCATTGATACTTAGCATAGTCATCATTGGAAGTATAGCCATTCCAGTTATATCGAGCGCCATTGAAACGAGGAGTCCGGTTATTCAGATGAATGAGCAGATTGTGATGAAAGGACGCTTCCTTTCCACCCCAAATGCCTCCATATCCATGGGCACCTTTACCATGGCCCGCATTCGTTAGCGACTCGCCAATGGTGCACCACTGCATGGTGAAATTATTGTTGTCATAGAACGAAGCCACCTCGTCAATACTCCAACTGAACGAGCAATGATCAAGGATGACATGACTGATGTTCCTATTCCATACGGCATCAGCACCATCGTTCACATTCTTCTCCTGCCCCCGACGAATGCGGATAAAACGGATAATGTTGTTTGCTCCCGGACGGACCGTGTAATAGCGCAAGGTAATGCCGGGCGCAGGAGCCGTTTGCCCTTCGATAGTGGTATTTTGCCCAATAGTAAGATCCTTCTTCAATGCAATAACTCCTCCCACATCAAAGACGATAATCTTCTTTGAATTTCCACTTACAGCCTGGCGCAAAGAGCCCGTACCCGAGTCGTTGAGGTTGGTCACGTGAATCACCTCGCCCCCCCGGCCACCTGTGGTATATCGGCCAAAGCCCTCGGCCCCTGGGAAAGCAGGAGCCTGAGCCAAACTGGCCACGCTCATGAGCGTGGCCAAAACAAGAATTGAAGAACGTTTGTTCATTGATTTGCCTCCATTTCCAAACTAGCCCAAATGAACGGCCCAATGCCCTTGGCATCATTTTCACGAATGGGCTCACTCATATAGTAATCAAAACTACCGTCGCGTTTGTAATTTGGTTTCTTTACATACGGACCAGGACCAGGGCCAAGGCCACTCACGGCACAACAACGGGTGAGCGAAACGGTCTTGTCTGCGTTTACTTTGATAAACTGGTTCATAATGCCTTCATAAGCCTTTACGCCAGCTTGATGGAAATCGGCATCGATATACCCTTTACGCGAAGCTTTGAGAAGCACATAAGCGAACATACTCGAAGCGGTAGCCTCCAAATAGTTCCGCGGGTCCTTTACGTCCATGACATCATACCACACCCCGGTATTCTTATCCTGATATTTGACGACCGACTTCATCACCTTATTCAAGATAGGCTTCAGTTCGGCCTTACGGGCATAGTCATCGGGCAGATTATCAAGGACCTCGGTAATGGCCATGGCAAACCACCCTAAGGCGCGTGCCCAAGTATGCTGGCTTTGTCCGGTAACCTTGTCAGCCCAGAACTGGGTGTGGGTTTCGTCCCAAGCGTGTTTCCAAAGGCGCGTAGCGGGATCGTAAGTACGTTTCTCCGTTTTGATGATTTGGTCTACGGCGTCGTCAAACACCTGCTGCTGTTTCTTCCCTTTGAGTTTCTCGGCTGCATATTGAGTGTAGAAAGGCAGTCCCATGAAAATGCCATCAAGCCATACTTGGTTTGCATAAATAGCCTTGTGCCAATATACCCCCTCTTGAGTGCGTGGCTGGTGCTGAAGTTGCTTGAACACCTTAGCCAAAGCCTTCTCGACGGACTTTTTCGGACTGAGGTCGTCCATACGCAAGATGAACTTTGCCGTACGCACATTATCAAGATTGAAGTCCTCGTATTTATAGCCCGTGATATTGCCTTTCGCATCAATCATCTTGGCGGGATAAGCCTCAAGATAACGCATAATAGAGTCGCCTCCATAACGCTGGTACGTATCAAGCATACCCTCCATCTCTATGCCCATGACATAGCTCCACTTCGGGCGCCTCGAGAAATCAAGCATATAACTTTGAGGCGTGCGCTTCATCTCGCTCCAAGTGAGCCACTCGCTCATGTTCTTAAAAGGTTGTTCCCCAGGATTGAGGATAAGACTCTGGTTGATGAAAGTATTGCCAAACGTCACATTGCGCGTCTTTCCCGTAATCTTTACGGGTTGACGACGCGTCTGCTCGAACTTACAATTATTGATGGTGACATCATAGACATTCTCTATGCTGTCAAGTCCAATGATAAGTACACCGTAATCGCTCTGCCGACACGTCACATTCTCCATCGTGACGCGTCTCACAGTGGGTTGGAAGCCACGATAGCACACCTCGCGGTTTTCATAATCCAAGTTGATTTTCAACACAGCTTCGCGGCATTGCCCCACGGTGACGTTGCGCATATTGATGTTTTGAATAAGACCACCTCTGCAATTATTGGTCTTGATACGAAGCACCCGATCCAAATTAGGCGAATCCATATAGCAGTTCTCAGCATACACATTCTCGCATCCGCCTGATATTTCGGAGCCAATCACCACGCCCCCATGGCCGTCCTCCATCTTGCAGTTGCGCACGATGATGTTACGACTCGGCTGATTCCAAAGCCGTCCGTCATTATTGCGGCCGCTCTTGATGGCAATGCAATCGTCTCCCGTATGGAACACGCAATTTTCAATTAGCACGTTCTCGCAAGCCTCCGGATCGCAACCGTCTCCATTGGGTCCCTCGTTCCAGATATAGACGCCACGCACGGTGATGTTCTTCGACAATAAGGGATGAATCACCCAGAAAGGCGAATTCGTCAATTTCACGCCCTCGATAAGAATGCGGTCGCAAGAATTAAAGTTGATAAGTTGCGGACGCAACCCCTGTCCGGCGCCGAACTTACGCTCGTCGGCATCAACGCCATCCTCGGCCATCTTGAGCAAGCGTGCCCTCGAACCATATTTCTGGCTCTCAGTTGTCTTCCCATCGACAAACCCGAAGCGCGTCGCACCACACCACGGCCACCATGTCTCGTTGCTTCCATTGCCATCAATAGTACCTTCTCCGGTGATGGCCACATCGGTTATCTGATAAGCATAGATACACGGCGAATAGTTCCAACAAGCCAATCCCTCCCAAGAAGTTTTCACCAAAGGATAGAGTTCGGGCTCAAAAGCGAACTTCAGCGTGGCACCTTTCTCCACGACAAGGTTGACATGGCTCTGCAAGCGGATGGCACCTGTGAGCCATTCGCCCTGAGGCACGACCACCCTTCCACCGCCTTTTGCACTGGCCTGGGCAATGGCCCGGTTAATGGCTTTCTGGTTGACGCGTGCCGAAGCGCCCAGCTTGGCGCCATAATCCGTAATGCGGAAAACGCGCTGACCGATTACTGGGGTCTGAATGCTGTTTTCAATCTGCTTGTACTCCGCCTCATTCCATCCCGCCGCCGATGCGCACAGGGGTATGAAAAGAGCGATAATGAGTGCCTTCAAGTAGTTCATGCGTTGTTTAGTTGTTTTGATCTGTTTAGTTTCTTATTAAATATAGGAAGACGTTGGAAGAGCTTCCAACACACTTTCGCTTTCTAAGATGCAAAGATACTTTTTTTCTTTGAATTAAAAGATTGTTTATTGTTGCTTTTTGTGGAAAAATTAGCAATCAAGCCTCTCCATCCGCCTCTTGTCACAAGTTTTTACGAAAAGCGAAGACTCGCATTGCAAAAAACATTCCTTGAGCCTAAAGCAAAGCATCAAGTCAGAGGATTCGATTGTGGAAAGGCATGGTTTCATGCCTTTCCAACGTTTCTATTTGTCCTTCCTTCCAAACACCGAAAAATGCACATAGCGTTTTGGGTGCGCCTTCAAGTCAATCACGAGCGAGTCAGCATCACGCATCGTTGCGTTCAGATTATTATAGAGCCCATCGTCGTTCATCAACTTGCCAAGTGTTCCCTGGTTGCTATTGAGCTTTTCGGTGAAAGCATGCGCGCTCTCCAATGTGGCATTCACGCGGTCGAGCGTTCCTTGCACATCAAGTGCGGCCAAATTGGATGTAAGCTTGTCCGCATTATCGAGCACCCCGTTAGCCTTGCCCACCATTCCCGGAACATCGTGGTTGAGTTCTGCCAAGAGCTTGTTGAGTTCGCGCGTGGATGTAGTGAGGTTGTTTGAAGCCACCTCGACGTGGCTCAACGTAGCGGCAATGGCCGGGTCGGCCAAGAGCATGTTAACGCTTGTGAGGATGGAGTCGAGTTTGGGAATCAGCTTCTCCACCGTAGGAATCACCTCCTGCACTTTGCCCATGACGCCGGCGTTCACGTCACCGGGAATCACCTCGCCGGGGCTTACCCGTTCACGCGGATTGTTAGCCAGAAGCAAGTTCACTTGGATGTTACCCATCAAGTCCTTGACAATCTCAGCCGTACTCCCCTTGGGGATGCGCATGTCAGGGTCGATACCGACCTTCACCTTGATTGGCCCATCCCCGCCATAGCTGTAGTCGATGCTCTTCACCGCACCCACCTTATAGCCATCGGCATAAACCGGAGTGGCCACCCCCATGCCCTGAAGGTCGTTAAAGGTGAGATAGTAGTTGTCATCATTGTCAAACACATTGAGCCCCTTCAGAAAATTGAGTCCGAAGAAGAGGATGATGATGCCGACAATGGCCACGAGGGCGATACGCACTTCCTTGGTAAAAAATTTCTTCATAAGCCTTATTCGAGCCGGTCTGTCCGGCTTCCCTTATTTGTTTTTAATCTTCTTAAACTCGGCAATGGCTTGGTTCACGTCACACTTCGTCCCATTCTTGAATGCAACGATGAATGCCTCAGGGAACTTTTCGAGCAAACTCTTGCGGAGCCTGTAAATCTCATTATAGTCAGCCGAAGCACCTTGCGTGTACTTGTAGAGTCCATTCTCGAAATAAGCGTCACATCCCGTGACTCCCTTGAAGTGGTTGTCCCCTTCCCGGAGTTTCCTGTCGGAAGCGAGCACCTGCACCTTGAAGACGGGTGCCGAATTCTTGTCGGTTTCCTTTGCCGAAGGCTTAGGGGCAACGGGCTTGGCCTGCTCAGGCTCCCGAGCAGGCTTGGGCTTTTCCGCCGGCTTTTGCGTTGCGGGAGTCAACGGTTTCTGGGCAGCCTCCTTGGCCTGCGCCGACACGTTGAAAGGCACGGCCAAATGATGGTCGTATTTATTTTTATACTGTACGAATGCCTGGAAGATGCCTTCCGCCATAATTTCCACATTATCGGGATTGTTCAGATATTCCTCTTCGTCGGGCGTGGTGATGAAGCCCAATTCCAAGAGGCAACTCGGCATTGACGTTTCACGAAGCACGAGGAATCCCGCTTGATGCACGCCCTTGTCGGGACGCGAGGCCCGCTGGCATACGCTGCGTTGCACCATTCTAGCCAAGTCCACACTCTTCTCCATGTTTCGTCCTTGGATGAACTCGAACATGATGTAGCTTTCCGATGATTTCGGGTCAAATCCCTCATAAGTCTGCTGATAGCCTTTCTCCATGGAGATGACGGCGTTCTCACGCATAGCCACGTCAAGATTGTCCTTGGCCCGATGCATGCCCAACGTATAAGTTTCAAATCCACGCGCTATCTTTCCCGCCGAAAGCGCATTGGTATGCACTGAAATAAAGAGGTCGGCACCGGCCCGGTTGGCTATTTCGGCACGTTCCATAAGCGGGATGAACACATCAGTCTTTCGGGTATAGATGACATTGACGTCGGGACACCCGCGCTCCACCTTCCGCCCGAAGGCTAGGGCCACATTCAGATTGATGTCTTTCTCTTTCGACACAGCTCCCATCGCCCCCGTGTCGTGACCGCCGTGCCCGGCGTCTATCACGAGCGTGAATCGCCTGTTGGCGGCCGTAGAAGAACCGGCAACCATAATCAGGAGGAATAGGAAAAGTATCTTTGTTTGCATGATGACTAAAGTATGCTGCAAAGTTAACAAATTAAGCTGATAAAACCGAGAAGTGTTCCAGCGTTTTATTATTTATTAAGGTAAATGTCGACACCAGCCCCCTCGCAATCGGCCCCGATGGGCGGACTGAGCTTGAGGATCCTCAGATGTACGCCCGTAATTCCCGGGAACTCTCCAAAGAGGCTCTCGGCGATGCGGCCCGCCAAGCGCTCCAAGAGCGCGGCGGGCTTTCGCATCTCGCGTTCAACCACCTCGTAGACGTCGGCGTAGTTGAGCGTATCGGCCAAATGATCCGACGTCAAGGCCTGGGTGAAGTCGTAATCCACATCCATGTCAACACGATAATCATTGCCCACGAGGCGTTCCTGGGGGAGCACACCGTGGAAAGCGTGGAAGCGGAGCCCCGCCAGCACGATGCGCGTACGAGCCTTCGTTGTCATCATCCGCAACGGCTGGCACCACAATTGGTGCAAATGAGACACCCCTCCTGGTAGACCAGCGTCTCGTGGCCACACACGGGGCACTTCTGTCCCTTGGCCTTGGTGCCGTCGACGATGTACTTCTTCAATGCGCGCTCCACGCCGTTCTTCCACGTGTTAATGCTTTCGTCCTTGAGTTGGAGCGAGGCCACGAGCTTGATGACATGGTCGATGGGCATGCGATAGCGCAACACGCCCGAGATGAGTTTGGCATAGTTCCAGTATTCGGGATTAAACTTCTCGCTCAGTCCCTCCACGGTGGTCTTGTAGCCCCGTTTGTTCTCGAACTGGAAATCATATCGGTGGGTGCCGTCCTCATTGGTCTGCTTGATGATTTTGCCATGGGTGACGCTCTTGGGAAGCATGATACCCTCTTCGTCGTCCTGCAATCCGGTGAAGATTTCATAGGGATAGCCGTTGAGCAAGCCCACGAAAGCCACCCATTTCTCCTTGTTGTTTTGGAATCTCACCACGTCGCAATCAAGTTCCTTGGGCCGCACTTCCACCACCTTGACCCCGGGAACGGGCATCTGGACAGCCTTGGCTTTGGACTCGGGCACGGCCGTCCCCTGCTCCTGGGCTTCTTTCTTCTCCGACTTCGAGGCCGAAATCATCACGCCCGAGCGCGAGCCGTCGCGATAGATGGTGCATCCCTTGCACCCGCTTCGCCACGCTTCCACATAGAGTTTGTTCACCAGTGCCTCGTCCACATGATTGGGCAGGTTCACCGTCACCGAAATGCTGTGGTCCACCCACTTCTGGATGGCTCCCTGCATACGCACCTTCATGAGCCAGTCCACATCGTTGGCCGTGGCCTTGTAGTAAGGCGACTTGGCCACAAGTTCGTCCACCTCGGCCTGCGTGTAGCGGCGTGTGGTGTCGTATCCGTTCACACGCATCCACTCCAGGAACTTGCGGTGATATACGATGTACTCCTCGAAGCTGTCGCCCACCTCGTCGACGAAGTCCACGTGCACCTCGGGATCGCCGGGGTTCACCTTGCGCCGGCGCTTGTATACGGGCATGAACACGGGTTCGATGCCCGATGTGGTCTGCGTCATGAGCGACGTGGTGCCCGTTGGGGCAATGGTGAGGCAGGCGATGTTGCGCCGGCCGTGCTTCACCATCTCGTCATAGAGTTTGGGATCAGCCTCGCGGATTCGCTTGACAAAGGGGTTGTTCTCCTCGCGCCGTGCGTCATAGATTTCAAACGCTCCGCGTTCCTCGGCCAGTGTCACGGATGAGCGATAGGCGCTCAGGGCCAACGTCTTCTGCACCTTCACGGCAAAGTCGGTGGCCTCCTGCGTGCCATAGCGCAACCCCATGGCGGCAATCATGTCGCCCTCGGCCGTGATGCCCACGCCCGTGCGGCGTCCCTGTCCGCTCTTTTTGCGAATCTTCTCCCACAAGTGGCGTTCGGTGCCCTTCACCTCGTCCGATTGGGGATCGGCGTCAATCTTGTTCAGGATCTTGTCGATTTTCTCCATCTCCAGGTCGATGATGTCATCCATGATGCGCTGGGCCATGGCCACATGGACGCGGAACTTGTCATAATCGAAGCTGGCCTCGGGAGTAAAGGGGTTGACAACATAGCTGTAGAGGTTCAGGCTCAGCAGGCGGCAACTATCGTAGGGGCAGAGGGGAATCTCGCCACAAGGATTGGTGCTCACCGTGCGGAATCCCAAATCGGCATAGCAGTCGGCGATGCTTTCGCGCAAGATGGTGTCCCAAAAGAGCACGCCGGGCTCGGCGCTCTTCCACGCATTGTGTACGATTTTCTCCCAAAGCTTGCGTGCCTGGATTTCCTTTCGCACCATGGGGTGGTCGTCCTTGCAGGGGAACTGCTGCACATAGGGCTTGTTGTCGACGACGGCCTGCATGAACTCGTCGTCAATCTTCACGCTCACATTGGCCCCGGTCACCTTGCCCTCCGTCATCTTGGCGTCGATAAAGGCCTCGGCGTCAGGGTGCTTGATGCTCACGGTGAGCATGAGCGCACCGCGGCGCCCGTCCTGTGCCACCTCGCGTGTAGAATTGCTGTAACGCTCCATGAAGGGCACGAGGCCTGTCGAAGTGAGCGCCGAATTGTTCACGGGCGAACCTTTCGGGCGGATATGCGACATGTCGTGGCCCACACCGCCACGGCGCTTCATAAGCTGTACCTGCTCCTCATCGATTTTCATAATGGCTCCATAGGAGTCGGCGTTGCCGTCTAGGCCTATGACGAAGCAATTGCTCAAAGAGGCCACTTGGTAATTGTTGCCAATGCCCGACATGGGACTTCCCGCAGGAACGATGTAACGGAAATGGTCGAGCAGGTCGAACACTTGCTGGGCCGTCATGGGATTCTTGTATTTACGCTCTATACGGGCTATCTCGTTGGCTATACGCCAATGCATGTCCGCGGGGGTAAGCTCGTAGATGTTGCCGAAGCTGTCTTTCAGAGCATACTTGTTCACCCAGACCCGGGCGGCAAGGGCATCACCATCGAAATACTTCAGCGTGGCCTGGAAGGCCTCGTCAAAGCTATAAGTTTTCTTGTTTTCCATTGATAAATATGTCAATAAAACGAAAGTATCGAATAAACCGACTGCAAAGATACACGAATAATCCGAAGGAAAGAAATCTTTGCGCCCCTTTTTTCGTTTCGCCGACGGGATTGGGACGAAAGGGGAAAGCAAAGATGAAACAGGACCGGGGGCGTGACTCTAGATATTTCAAAAGTGATTTCATATGTAATAAGGTGTGGAGGAAGTGACCAACGAGTCGGTTCCAACAGGGAGACAAGCCATATTCCGACACGTTGAAAAGAAAAATCCCCACATTCGTCAAGCTCCACAAGAACCTTCCGAAAATCAAACTGTCAGCATATCGCCCATTTTCCAACATTTCTAAAGAATTTAGCAACTTTTGCTTACAAGTTTGTAAAGAATAGAGAAATCATGCGGAGAGTTCCTTTCCACGGCCTTCAGAGGGGCTCTGAAAGGGCTTCAAGCCATCCAAGAAAGGCCTTCAAAGGAGGTCGAAATGGCGCTTTCACCTTGCTTGAACGGCCTTGCGACAATCTCAATCTGATTACTTGACAATCCGGGCAAGGCGCTTTCATCCTCTTTTGAGGAATCATGCCGATGGGTTTGGGCAACGGGACAAGACACATCAGCCTTGACGACGGGCTCGCCCCACCCTGCCAAACCGGCTCAAGGATTTATTTCATTTGCGTTTCATCACATTTCAAAACGACTTCCTTACATCATGTTGAGAACTTATCAAGCGCACTATTTAAAATTTGTCTAAATTAAACAAGCCTTGTTTCACACAGAAGCGGAAGGTTCCTTTCAATGAACACAATCAACGAGTTAAGACGAATTCGATGTTGTTTCACCAAGATAACGGAACACACGAACGAAACCTTTAAACAAGCTGCAAACCAAACAATTATAAAAACACAAAGCTATTTTATTGACTCTTCATTGAAAAGGTGGATTAACACTTGTAATATCAGCAGGTTACACCATAAAAAAAGAAAAAGGGAAAAGATTAGAAGATTTGCTAATCTCGGAAAATTTAGCTATTTTTGCAATGCAATTTCGCACAAAACCCGTCGAAAGACAACAAAAAAAGAGAGAATCCAAATTGACAGATGGAAGTAAGTCCTAAGCAGCTTTGGGACCAGAGCCTTGTGCTCATCAGCAAAAACGTCACCAAGCAACAATTCAACACGTGGTTCAAGCCCATCGTTTTCGAGTCGTACAACGCAGCCTCGAAAACGTTGTTGGTGCAAGTTCCAAGCCCGTTTGTATACGAGTACTTGGAGCAGAACTTCGTCGACTTGTTGTCAAAAGTGCTCCATCAGACTTTCGGACAGGGCATACGACTCTCCTATAGGGTCATCACCGACAAGGAACACAACCTCTCGCAAAACATCGAGGCCGATCCTGCCGACGGCGTGAAGACCACACCCAGGACACGGGGGAACAAGAGCCCGAACGCCCTTGACGCTGCACAGCCTCAAGAGATTGACAGCCAGCTGAATCCGCACCTCAACTTCAACAATTACATTGAGGGAGACAGCAACAAGCTTCCCCGCTCTATCGGACTCTCCATCGCCGAACATCCGAACACGACGCAGTTCAACCCGTTCTTCATCTACGGACCCTCGGGATGCGGAAAGACGCATTTGGCCAACGCCATTGGAATACGCGTAAAGCAACTCTTCCCACAAAAAAGGGTGCTCTACGTCAGCGCACGCTTGTTCCAGGTGCAATACACTGATGCCGTGCTGAACAATCACGTAAACGATTTCATCCGGTACTATCAAACCATTGACGTGCTCATTGTCGATGATATTCAGGAATGGGAGTCGGCACAAAAAACCCAATTGGCTTTCTTCCACATCTTCAACCACCTCTTTAAAAATGGCAAGCGGCTTATTTTGGCCAGCGACCGGCCTCCCGTCGAACTCAAAGGCATACAGGAACGCTTGCTCACCCGGTTCTCGTGCGGACTCATTGCCGAACTGGAAAAGCCCAACACGGCACTCTGCCGAGACATCTTGAAGAGCCTCATCAGGCGCGACGGACTCGACATCCCCGACGACGTGGTGAACTATATTGCCGAAAACGCCGACGGAAGCGTGCGCGACCTCCAGGGCGTCATCCAAGGCCTGCTCGCCTATAGCATCACTTACGGGGGAGACATCAACCTGCGGTTGGCCGAAAGGGTGATTAAGCGTGCCGTGAAAATCGACGACCGCCCACTCACCGTCGACGACATCGTGGAAACGGTATGCAAGCACTTTCACGTCACACCGGCCAACGTGAGCAGCAAAAGCCGGAAACGTGACTTCGTGGTGGCACGCCAGGTGTCGATGTTCCTGGCGCAAAAATACACTATGATGCCTGCATCGCGCATCGGAAAACTCGTGGGCAACCGTGACCACAGCACCGTGGTGCATAGTTGCGCGCAAGTGGAACGCCGGCTGTCCGTGGATGCGGCATTCAAGGAGGAACTGATGTCTATCGAGACTTCGTTCAAGCTGAAAAAGTAAGCTTGCACTTCACAACGGCCACGCCACAAGGCGCGGCCTGACCATCATGGTCTGCCAAAATGATCAAAAGCCTTCTCTTAAACTTAAACTAAAACAATAAAAAACTATGGTGAACAGATTCATTCTGAACGAAGTATCCTACTTCGGACCAGGTGCCCGAAAGGAAATTCCTGGAATCGTCAATCGTCTCGGCTACAAGAAAGCATTTGTCGTTACCGATAAGGGCCTGATGAAATTCGGCGTTGCCAAGATGGTACTCGACGTTCTTGACGAGGCCAAGATTCCTTACGAGATTTACGACGACGTCAAACCCAACCCCACCGTGACCAATGTGAAAAACGGTGTAAAGGCCATCAAGGACGCCGGAGCCGACTTCATCATCGCCATCGGAGGTGGGTCGCCTATGGACACGGCCAAGGGTATCGGCATCGTGGCCAACAACCCCGAGTTCGCCGATGTCGTCTCACTTGAGGGTACCGCCGACACAAAGCACAAGTGCGTGCCCATCATCGCACTGCCCACCACCGCCGGAACGGCCGCAGAGACAACAATCAACTATGTCATCATAGACGAGACCACACAGAAGAAGATGGTATGCGTAGACCCGAACGACATTCCGGCCGTTGCCATCATCGATGCCGAACTCATGTACTCCCTGCCCAAGGGACTCACCGCGGCCACGGGTATGGACGCGATGACTCACGCCATCGAGGGACTCATCACCAAGGCCGCATGGGAGTTGTCCGACATGTTCGAAATCAAAGCCATCTCCATGATACACAAGTATCTTCCCATTGCCGTATCCGACCCCAAGAACCCCGAGGGACGCAACGGAATGGCCGTGGCACAATATGTTGCCGGCATGGCCTTCTCGAATGTCGGACTTGGCGTCGACCATGGCATGGCCCACCCGATGAGCGCCCTGTACGACGTTCCGCACGGGGTGGCCTGCGCAATCCTCCTGCCGACCATCATGCGATTCAACGCTCCCGCCGCACTCGACAAGTACGTTGAAATAGCCAAGGCGCTGGAAGTCTATAAGGATGGCATGACCAAGGAAGAGGCCGCTGAAGCCGCATGCGACGAGATTCAGCGCATGAGCATCGAGGTGGGCATTCCCCAGCACTTGTCCGAACTCGGCATCTACGAGAAGGACATTCCCGCCCTCGCCGACCAGGCCATCGAGGATGTCTGCACGCCGGGCAATCCACGTCCCGTCACCCGTGACCAGATTGTGGAACTCTACAAGGCGATCCTTTAACATCTGGCAAGGCCCGGCCGTGCGCCTGCTTGCATGTGCACAGCCGGGCCCGCCCACTTGCTCCTTCCACTTACCCATAAGTAGAGAGCGAAAGTATTTGCATCGTCTTTTTATTGCCTACAACGGTTTTCTTTCAAGAATTAAGATAGAAATACACGACTTTGGCTTTTTTCGAATAAAAAAATGCGGAAAAGTTTGTTTTTCCCAATAAAAACATGTACTTTTGCACCGCAATTGTCCCATGGTGTAATGGTAGCACTACAGTTTTTGGTTCTGTCAGTGGTGGTTCGAGTCCGCCTAGGACAACGAAAGAGGGGTTTCGCAAACTAGCGGAAATCCCCTTTTTTGTTTAACACAACACTTTTTGAGATCGGACCAGCACGGTCTCCGCAAGCAAAGCCGACGGGACTATGGCCCCAAAACGCCACCCAAGCCTACAAACCAGGCACAAGCCAAGAACCGAGCCGACCGGCAAAGATGGGAAAGACAAAACAAGCAAGCCAAGAGGGCGCAATGTTCATATCTTCTTCATATTTTAACTTTTCTTCCCCGATTATGGTCTAAATTTGGCAATTTTTTAATTTTATTAGCTTAAAATTTTGATTCTAAAATACTTTTTAGTAATTTTGCGATTGAAAAGAAAAGAAAGGACGCCCGTGAAAAAGTTCTACACGTTGTTGGCGATATTGCTGCTCTGCACCTCATGCCAGTTCAAATGGCCGTCATGGGGTGATGAAAGTGATGCATCTCATAACAAGGTGCAACGCTACGATCGTTTGGAGAGCCGTTACCTCACCACGGGCGACTATTCCGCCTTGCAACAAATGAACACCGACTTCCCCATCGAGACACGGACCCTCATAGAGAAGGTGCTTCAGGTGGGACAGGTGAACGACCCCGACATCAGCCACCGCTTCTTGATGTTCTATCAGGACTCCGTGCTCCAATCGCTCATCGCCGACGCAGAAACCGAATATGCCAACATGGACGACATCAACCAGTCGTTCGACGAGGCGTTCACAAGGCTACAAGCATGGATCCCCAATCTGGAACGACCTGAAATCTACACGCAAATCGGAGCGTTGGACCAAAGCATCATCATCGGTGACGAATCCATCGGAATCTCGCTTGACAAATACCTTGGCGAAAACTATCCGCTCTACAAAAAATATTATCCCGCAAACCAGCGCGTCACCATGACGCGAGCCTACATCGTGCCCGACGCCATGCTCTTCTTCCTCCTCGGACAATACAGCATGAGCCACTACGAGCAACGCTCACAACTGGAACGCGACCTGCACATGGGGAAAATGATGTGGGTGGTAAACAAACTGGTGGGACGTCAGGCCTATCAAACCGATTATACGCGGATGGTGGACCGATACATGGCCCGAAACATGCACTACGGAGTGAAGACCCTGCTAGAATCTGACGACTACTCGAGTATGAAATAATCGTATATGAAGAAAATTACTGCTATTTGCTTTGCGCTCATCATGTCAGCCAATATGTTTGCAACCGGAAAACTTGACCTGAAGGATATTACCTCGGGAGTGTTTGCGGCAAAAAACGTCACGGGAATCAATCCTCTGCCCGGCTCTAACCAGTATGCCACCATTAGCGAGGATGGGAAGCGCATCATACGCTATGCCTACAAGACCGGGAAGCCTACGGCAACCCTGTTCGATGCCGACAACACGTCGGGGGAAAGGATTGACCGGGTGGAAGGCTACGACATCAGCCACGATGGAAAGCGGCTCTTGATTAGAACCAACGTAAAGCCCATCTACCGCCGGTCATATACGGCTGAGTTTTACGTTTACGACATCGCAACACGACACTTACAGAAGCTTTCGACGGGAGGAGCACAGCAGGTGCCCGTATTCTCACCAGACAACAAACACGTGGCCTTCGTTCGCGAAAACAACATTTTCTGCACTGACGGGACCAACGAAATCCAACTGACTACCGACGGAAAATTCAACGAGATAATCAATGGTATTCCTGACTGGGTGAACGAAGAGGAGTTCTCGTTCAACAGGGCCTACACGTTTAATGCCGACGGATCCACGCTAAGCTGGATCAGATACGACGAGAGCAACGTGAAGACCTACAGCCTGCAACTCTTCAAGGGCCTGAGCCCCGAGCACGAGGAGTTTGCCGTATACCCGGGAGAGTATTCCTATAAATATCCCAAAGCCGGCGAGGACAACGCCCGACTTTCGCTTTGGAGCTACGACATGGCCAAGGGTACCACCATCCAACTCAATGTGCCGATAGACTCCGATGGATATTATCCGCGCATCGTGCCTACCGAGCGGCCCGACCGCATCATCGTCTATACGATGAACCGACACCAAGACGTTCTCAAGCTCTACGCCGTAAATCCACACACGGGCGAAAGCCGGGTGTTGCTTCAAGAGAAAGTGGACAAATATGTGAAGGAGGAGGCCATGGAGGGCATCATCGTCGCCAAGAAACACATCCTGGTACCAAGCGACCGCGACGGACATATGCACCTTTACCTCTATGATGCTGACGGGAATTTACTACGACAGGTGGAAAAAGGCGATTACGACGTGACAACCGTATACGGATTTGACGAGCCTACGGGCGACGTCTACTTCCAGGCTGCTGTGCCTACACCCCACGACCGCCAGGTGATGGTGGCTCATGCCGATGGTTCCATAGAGGTGCTCACCGACGGGCAGGGCGAGAACCGGGCAAGTTTCTCGGGAGACTGGCGCTATTTTGTCAATGTCTGGAGCGACTACGACCACCCCTATGTCTATACTTGCCGCAACAGGAAGGGAAAAGTTATCAAAGTGCTTGAAGACAATGCCGAACTCATAACGAAGACCACACAAGCAGGATGGACACGGAAAGAGGCGTTCACATTCACTACGTCTGAAGGGGTTACACTTGACGGATGGATGGTGAAACCAGCCGACTTCGATTCCACCCGCCGCTATCCCGTGATACTTTTCCAGTATTCCGGACCGGGCAACCAGCAGGTGATGAACTCGTGGAGCACGGGCTCCATGGGACAGGGCGGAGCCTTCGATATGTACCTTGCCCAAGAGGGATTCATCGTGGTATGCGTCGACGGACGGGGCACAGGCGGCCGTGGGGCCGAATTCGAGAAATGCACCTATCTGCACTTGGGACTGCTTGAGGCTAGAGACCAGGTGGAAACGGCACTATACATGAGCTCTCTGCCCTATGTGGACAAAGACCGCATCGGCATCTGGGGATGGAGCTATGGAGGCTATAACACGCTGATGAGCATGAGCGAGGGACGCCCAGTATTCAAGGCTGGCGTAGCCGTGGCTCCACCAACGAGCTACCGGTACTACGATACCATCTATACCGAACGATATATGCGCACGCCGAAAGAGAACCCCGAAGGATACGCTGACAATGCCATGACCAGGGCTTCAAAGCTACATGGTGCCTTGCTTATCTGCCATGGAGTGACTGATGACAACGTGCATCCGCAAAACACGTTCGAATATGCCGAAGCCTTGGTACAGGCCGACAAGGATTTTAAAGAAAACTATTACACCAACCGTAACCACAGCATCTTTGGAGGGAACACACGCAACCACCTACTTCGCCAAATCGCGACATGGTTTAAGCAAAATCTCTAATCGACGCAAAATGCCTTCGCCGGGAGTGTGGGGAATAAGCCAGGCCTCTTGCCCGCAACACCACACTCACGTGAACGGCACAAGGCGGTGAAACTTTGATTTTCTTAAAGGAATTTCAAGGAATCATAAAGAATTTATGAATATTGAACAGAATATAGGATTTAGGAATCTTTTTTAATATTATTTAGTTTCCCACGTGCACGCGTCTGCTTGTTTTTCCTTACTTTTGCCGTTGAATATCGTAAAAACGACAACAAAGTAAGGTTTTTTATTATGGCAGAATCTGTTGATATCCGTGAATTAAATATCAGAATTGAGCAGCAAAGCCAATTTGTATCGCTGCTCACACAAGGTATGAACAAAGTCATCGTGGGCCAAAAGCACCTGGTGGATTGCTTGTTGATTGGCTTGCTCAGCGACGGTCACATCCTGCTAGAAGGTGTGCCCGGCCTGGCCAAGACATTGGCCATCAAGACGCTGGCCAAGCTCATCGATGCCGACTTCAGCCGTATCCAGTTCACCCCGGACTTGTTGCCGGCCGACGTCGTGGGTACAATGATTTACAGCCAGAAGGACGAGAAGTTCCAAGTGAAGAAAGGACCGGTGTTTGCCAATTTCGTGCTTGCTGACGAAATCAACCGCGCTCCGGCCAAAGTGCAAAGCGCACTGCTTGAAGCCATGCAAGAGCATCAAGTCACCATCGGCGACAATACTTTCTCCCTGCCCGACCCATTCCTCGTTATGGCCACACAGAACCCAATAGAACAGGAAGGCACCTATCAATTACCCGAGGCCCAAGTGGACCGTTTCTTGCTGAAAGTGGTCATCAGCTATCCAACAATCGACGAAGAGAAACTCATCATCCGCGAAAACCTGCAAGGCTCACTGCCCACGGTGAACGCCGTCACTACTGCCTCCGACATCCTGCAGGCACGGAAAGTGGTGAACGAGGTATACATCGATGAGAAAATTGAGCAATATATTGCAGACATCGTATTCGCCACACGGTATCCCGACCGCTACCAAATGCCAGAACTGAATGATATGATCACGTTCGGCGGAAGCCCCCGGGCAAGCATCGCCCTCGCCAAGGCCGCACGAGCCTATGCCTTTATCAAGCATCGAGGCTACGTGGTGCCCGAAGACGTACGCGCTGTGGCTCATGACGTGTTGCGCCACCGCATCGGTCTGAGCTACGAAGCCGAGGCTGCAAACGTAACAAGTGAGCAAATCGTGAGCAAGATTATCAATAAGGTGGTTGTGCCGTAACCTTTACGGGCAACCGTCAAAGGAGGTTGTGAAAATAATGCCTGTGGACACATCAGAGATTATCAGGAAAGTCAGGAAAATCGAAATCAAGACCCGTGGACTGAGTCAGAACATCTTCGCCGGACAATACCACTCGGCCTTTAAGGGGCGTGGTATGGCATTTGCCGAAGTTCGCGAATATCAGTTCGGAGACGATGTACGCGACATCGACTGGAATGTTACGGCACGCTTTCATCATCCCTTCGTAAAAGTTTTCGAGGAGGAACGCGAACTCACTGTGATGCTGCTTATCGACGTAAGTGGGTCACTCGACTTTGGCACGTCAAGGCAGATGAAGCGAGACATGGCTACTGAGATTGCTGCCACACTGGCTTTTTCGGCCATACAGAACAATGACAAGATTGGGGTAATCTTCTTCTCCGATCGAATAGAGAAATACATCCCGCCCAAGAAGGGACGGCGACACATTCTCTACATAATCCGGGAGATGCTCGACTTGCAACCACAAAGCCACCGCACCGACCTGACCATGGCTGTTGAATTTCTTACGAGGGTGATGCGACGCCATTGCACGGCATTCATCATCAGCGACTTCTATGACCGGAAAGGACTGGCGACTACTCTCACCCAAAAGTCTACATTGCAAAAAGCACTTGAAGTGGCCAACCGCAAACACGATGTGGTGGCCATCCAAGTGTATGATCCAATTGCCCGGCAATTGCCCAACGTGGGACTGATGCGCGTGTGCGATGCCGAAACGGGTCATGAAATGTATATCGACACCAGCAGCCGTAAGCTCCGGCAAGCGCACACCAAGGCGTGGATGGAGCTTGAGGAAGCATTGCGCCAGGCCTTCAGCAGAAGCCGTATCGACTGGACAAGCATTGCTACCAACGAGGATTTTGCCAAGGCTCTGCTCCTGCTCTTCAGGCAACGATCATAGGTGGCAGGGGTGTTTTTATAATAATGAAAATGAACGTGAAGCTATTCATCATCAAGAATAAAGCCTTCGTGCTGCTAGCCGCAATGCTTTCTATGGCTCTGCAGGCGTGGGGACAAGTACAGGTGAGCCAGTCCCTTGACTCAATGGAAATTCCCATTGGAGAGCAGACACAGCTCCATCTGACCATACAAATGCCCCAAGGAAGCCATGCCATACTCCCCTCATACAAGCAGGGACAGCAAATGGTGCCTGGCATAGAAGTACTCGCTCAAAAAGATCACGACACCACTATGATTGGCAATGGCCTGGTGGAAGTGGGACGCGACTACATCCTCACCTCTTTCGATGAGAACGTATACGCCCTTCCCGCTCCCAAGGTAAAAGTGGATGGCAAGCTCTACCAAGGTAATCCCTTGGCCCTAAAGGTGCTTACTGTTGCTGTCGACACCGTTCACCCCAACCAGTACTATCCGCCAAAGGACGTACAGGACAATCCTTTTGAATGGAGCGAGTGGAGACCTATGGCCTTTATGAGCTTGATCGTTCTGCTTCTTTCCTTGGCCGCATTCTATCTTATAACAAGGCTGAAAGCAGGGAAACCCATCATCACTCATATCAGAATGGTGAGGCGAGTGCCGGCCCACACGAAGGCGTTGAACGAAATCGACCGTATCAAGCACGATCATGTTGACGCGGAAGAGGGCCCCAAGGCCTACTACACGCGACTAACCGACACCTTGCGGCAATACATTCAAAGCCGGTTCGAATTCAATGCCATGGAGATGACAAGTGACGAAATCATCAACCATTTGCAAAAGAATGCGGATAAGGAGATGATTGATGAATTGAGAGAACTCTTCCGCACCGCCGACCTGGTAAAGTTTGCCAAATACGAAACGTTGCTCAACGAGAATGACAAGAATCTGGTAAGCGCCGTGAAGTTCATAGACGAGACCAAAACCGACGAGGTGGAACACGAAGAACGGGTGACTCCCTCTCTGACCCTCGACGACCAAAAGGCGCAGAGAGCACGACGGCAGGTAGAGGTGGCACTCGCGGTAACCTGCATTTGCGCAGCCACATTGCTAGGGTTTGTAATCTATCGTGTTGCGACACTGCTGATGTAAGCGGACGCTACCATAAAAAAAAGACAAAAATGGAATTTGCAAACAAAGCATATTTTCTGCTCTTACTCCTGCTCATACCTTATATAATATGGTACTTCCTCTACAGAAAGAAGAGCGAACCCACACTCCGCATGAGCGACACACAACAGTATCGCTATGCGCCACGCAGCCTCCGCACAAGGTTCATCCATGTGCCTATGTTGCTACGGTGCATTGCCTTTGTGCTAATCGTCATCGTCATGGCGCGACCACAAACACGCACGGCGTGGGGCACTAAGACCGTGGAGGGTATCGACATCATGTTGGCTATGGACGTGAGTACGAGTATGCTGGCTGAAGACTTGAAGCCCAACCGTATCGAGGCGGCCAAAGATGTGGCCACCGAGTTTATCAACGGAAGGCCCAACGACAATATTGGCCTGACCATTTTCTCCGGAGAGGCTTTCACCCAATGCCCAATGACAACCGACCATGCGAGTTTGCTCACCCTGCTCAACGGCGTAAGCACCAACATCGTAACTCAGGGGCTGCTATCAGACGGCACGGCTGTGGGCATGGGACTGGCCAATGCCGTGAGCCGGCTAAAAGACAGCAAGGCCAAAAGCAAGGTGGTGATTCTCATCACCGATGGAAGCAACAATACGGGAGACATCTCACCCCTCACCGCTGCGCAAATTGCCAAGAGCATGGGCATCCGAGTATACACCATCGGCGTGGGCACCAATAAAGTCGCCCCCTATCCCATGCCGGTAGCCGGTGGTGTACAATATGTAAACATGCCTGTAGAAATCGACACGCAAACGCTAAAGCAAATAGCTGCAACAACTGATGGAAACTTCTATCGCGCCACCAACAATCGCGAGTTGAAACAAATCTATCATGACATAGACAAACTGGAAAAGACGAAAATGAACGTGAAGCAATTCTCCACCCGATACGAAGCCTACCAACCATTCGCACTTGCCGCACTCGTGGTGCTACTTGCCGAAATCTTGCTCAGAATCACATGGCTGAGAAGAATTCCATAATCCCAAACGCACCATATTCGAGGCACTATGCGGAAGGAGCTTGCTATCCGAAGAACAGAAATGTAACAAAGAAGAAAACAATCGATATGGGTTAGACTCCAAGTTCGAGAGCACGAGTTCCACAAACATAGACGATTAGGAAACAAAAAGGCCATGGGCGTTCAAAACTCCCGGTCGAGACAAGAAAAGGAAAATGTTAAGATTTGAAGATTCTACATACTTATGGCTATTGCTAGCCATCCCCATACTGACCCTGATATGGGTGGGAGGAGCATTTGCCAGGCGCAAAGAGATGAAGCACCTGGGTGACTCCCGTCTGTTACACCTGCTCATGCCTGATGTGTCAAGGATTAGGCCCACGCTGAAATTCATACTCCTTATGGGAGCCGTGGCCGTGCTTGTACTCATCATTGCCCGCCCACAAACAGGCAGCAAGGTATCTAACGAGAAGCGAGAGGGCATCGAAACCATCGTGTGCATGGACATTTCCAACTCCATGCTTGCGCAAGACGTTGCACCCTCAAGACTTATGAAAAGTAAGATGTTGATGGAGAATCTGATTGACAACTTCACTAACGACAAGATTGGCCTCATCGTGTTTGCAGGCGAAGCCTACGTCCAATTACCCATCACGGCCGACTATGTATCAGCGAAGATGTTCCTCGACAATATCGATCCGTCGCTCATCCAAGCACAAGGTACCGATATTGGTGGCGCCATACACTTGGCCATGCAATCATTCTCCAAAACCGAGAACGTGGGACGTGCCATCATCGTCATTACTGATGGCGAGGACAACGAGGCTCAAGGAGAGGAATGGGCAAAGGCTGCCCGTGAAAAGGGTATCAACGTCTACATCCTCGGCATCGGAAGCACCAAGGGCGCCCCCATCCCCATTGACGGAGGCTATTTGAAAGACCGACAAGGCAATACGGTAATGACTGCCCTCAACGAAGATATGTGCCGGAGACTGGCCCAAGCCGGAAGCGGGCAATATATTCACGTTGACAACACAAGTGATGCAGAAAAGAGGCTGAACGACGACCTGTCCAAGCTACAAAAGGGACAAACGGGAGCCGTGACCTACAGTGCCTACACGGAGCAATTCCAAGCCTTTGGGTGGGCCCTCATCTTTCTGCTCGTAATCGAGACGTGCATCATGAGTCGGAAGAATCCCAGGTTCAAGAACCTGCATTTATTTAACAAACGCAACGGACAGAGAAAGGAGGTGGCCATATGAAGCACTTTCCTATGAAAGAACTACTTTGGGTCCTCATACTCGTTATCCTGCCAATGGCCGTAAGCGCACAATCCGACCGCACCTTTATCCGGCAAGGCAACCGGAATTACCGCACCCAGAAATGGGCAGATGCCGAGACCATGTACAGGAAGGCACTTGCCAAAAAACCAGACAATCCACAAGCAGTGTACAACCTGGGATGTGCCCTCTTGGCACAACAGAAGGACTCCATGGCTATGGACTTGTTCCAAAAGGCCACACAAATAGAGAATGTCCCCATCAGAAGAGCCAAGGCCTACCACAACATGGGAGTAATATGCCAAAACCACCAGCAATATGCCCAGGCTATCCAAGCTTACGAAATGGCTTTACGAAACAATCCGCACGACAACGAGACACGCTACAATCTCGTATTATGCAAAAAGTTGCTTAAGAATCAAAAAGACAACAAGAAGCAAAACAAAAACGGAAATAACAAGCAAAACAATAATAACAAAAGCAACAAGAACAATCAGAGCCAGAACGAGCAAAAAAAGACAAACGAGCAGAAGCAAGACAAACAACAGTCCCAAGGCCAAATGAGTCGGGAAAACGCTGAACAACTTCTCAATGCCGCCATCCAACAAGAAGAAGCAACTAAACAACGCATGAAGAAAGCAGCCAGACAACCCGAACATCGGCAACTGGAAAAAAACTGGTAATGAAAGCGAGGAAGAGAAAGAAAACAATGAGAAAAGTTGGCTATACATATTGGGATTATTTCAAGACAGCACTGCTTGTGGCGTGCTTGATACTCCCGGCGACAATTCGCGCACAGCAAATTGCAGTGCATGCGCCAAGACGTGTGTCAGCCGGCGAGAACTTTCAAATTGCATATACCGTCAACACGCAAAATGTTGAGTCGTTTAGAGCTGGCAACATTCCCCAAGGCCTTGAAGTGATTGCCGGTCCCTACACATCGTCGCAATCCAGCTTTCAGATGGTGAACGGACACACGAGCAGTTCGTCATCAATCACCTACACCTACACGCTTTACGCTTCTAAAGACGGCTCCTACACTATCCCCCCTGCCCATGCCACGGTGGCAGGAAGGCGCATAGCCTCCCAGTCCTTAAAAATCAATGTCACGGGGCAAGCACAGGCCCAAGGGCGCCGCCCCAACATGCACCAAGAGGACGAAGACGAGCCACGGATGAAGTCGGCTGGATCCGCTATCACAGCCAAAGACCTCTTTATCCGTGTCACGGCCAACAAGCAAAGGGTACACGAACAGGAACCCGTCCTGCTCACCTACAAGGTATACACACTTGTCGACCTAACCCAGTTGGAAGGCAAAATGCCCGACCTCAAAGGATTCCACACGCAGGAAGTCCCCTTACCACAACAAAAAACGTTCCACACCGAACGTGTGGGGGGGAGAGCCTATAAATGCGTCACATGGAGTCAATACGTCATGTACCCTCAGATGACGGGCAAATTAGAGATTCCATCCATCACCTTTAAGGGTATCGTAGTTCAAGAGAACCGGAATGTCGACCCCTTCGAAGCCTTCTTCAACGGCGGTTCCGGCTATGTGGAGGTAAAGCGCAATATCCAGGCGCCGGGTATAAGCATTCAAGTAGACCCGCTTCCACAACGGCCGGCCAACTTCTCTGGCGGTGTGGGACGGTTCAACATCTCCGCATCATTGAGCAAGCAAGAAGTAAAAGCTGGAGAACCCATTACACTCCGCGTCGTTGTGGGCGGCGTAGGCAACTTAAAGTTGCTTAAACAGCCTGTGGCCAACTTCCCTAAGGATTTTGACAAATACGACGCCAAAGTCACCGACAAGACGCGGCTTACCGCCAATGGAGTCGAGGGCAACATGATTTATGACTTCCTCGCCGTGCCCCGCAACCAAGGCAAATACACACTGCCTCCCGTCAGCTTTGTCTACTACGACGTAAACGAGAACCGCTACAAAACAATTCGAACGCAAAGCTTCGAACTCACTGTGAATAAGGGTGATGGAAGCCAGAACGAGAGTTACGACGCCAGGACAAACGAAGACATACACCCACTGAAAACCGGCAAGGTGGCGCCACAAAAGGGTGGCGACTTCTTCTTCGGCAGCATGTCCTATTGGACAACTCTCACCATTCTGCTAGCCATTTTCATTGCCCTCATGGTGGTGTTCCGGCGCCGGGCTATAGAGCGTGCAGACGTGGTGCGTCTACGCTCGAACAAGGCCAACAAGGTGGCCACACGGCGGCTGAAGAAGGCTAACCAACTCATGCTGAAAGGCCGTACAAGTGAATTTTACGACGAGGTGTTGCGTGCGCTTTGGGGCTATGTGGGTGACAAACTTAACATGCCCGTAATGAGCCTTTCGCGTGAGAACATCCAGGAAAAACTGGCTCAACATCATGTCGATGAGAAGACTATCGGCAAATTTGTCTCTGCCTTAGACGAATGTGAGTTCGAACGTTACGCCCCCGGTGACGAGCAAGGCAACATGAGCCGTACCTTCGAGCGGGCAATGACGGCCATCATGGAAATTGAAGATGTGATGAAGATGAACAAGAAAAGACACCATAGTCTCACGACCATTCTACTTTTGCTGTTGTTCGTAGCTGGAGCCATACCAACCCAAGCCATCACAAAGCAGAACGCAGACACCGAGTACGCCAAAGGCAATTACCAACAGGCCATCAAGGATTACCAAGAACTGCTCAAGGGTACGACTTCAGCCGCACTCTACTACAATCTCGGCAATGCCTACTACCGCACCGACAACATCACACAGGCCGTTCTGGCTTACGAACGAGCACACCTGCTCTCTCCCGGCGACAAGGACATCAGCTTCAACCTGCAGCTGGCACGTAGCAAGACGATAGACAAGATTACGCCTAAAAGCGAGATGATTTTTGTCACGGCCTACAAGGCCTTGGTCAACTTCACTAGCGTGGACCATTGGGCCTGCACCGGGATGGTAGCCCTCATGGTAGCCTTAATCCTGTTTTTGGTCTACCTTTTTTCACCTTTGGTCGTATGGCGCAAGATAGGTTTCTTCGGAGCGGCATTTCTATTGCTGGTATTCTTGTTCTGCAACCTCTTCGCATGGCAGCAGAAAGATGCTATTGAAAACCGCACAGGAGCTATCGTCACCGCTCCGTCAGTATCCGTAAGAAGGACCCCTTCCACAAATAGTAATGAGGAATTTGTCATACACGAGGGCACACGTGTCAACATCACCGACGACAGCATGCGCCAATGGCGTGGCGTGGAACTAGATGACGGACGTGAAGGTTGGGTGCCCACTAACGCCATAGAGGAGATTTAGCTTATGGACACATCAGCACTTCAACATCTCGACCAGCAGGTTCTGCTTTTGCTCAACGGAAGCGACAGCACCTTCTTCGACAGGCTGGTCTTGGCATTAACCATGGGCTACACCTGGATTCCACTCTATGTTCTGCTGTTCTATCTTGTTGTGAAAAACAACGAGACCATGCTACAAATTCTTCTTGCTGTCGGCAGCGTAATGGTATGCTTGCTATTCGCTGACGGCGTATGCGACGGCATTGTGAAGCCCCTGGTGGGGCGCTTACGACCCACGGTAGACCTTATGACCAAGTATTCTGTCGACGTCGTCAACAACTATCGCAACATGGGCACCTACAGTTTTTTCTCAGCCCATGCCGCCAACACCATGGCCATTGCCACATTCATGGCCCTGCTTGTGCGGAGCCGTGCAATGACACTGGCGCTTGTCGGTTGGTCGCTGTTCAACGGTTGGTCACGCCTCTACCTCGGTGTGCACTATCCTTCCGACGTGCTCGTAGGGTGGCTTTGGGGCGCCTTGGTGGGTGCAGGGGTCTACCTGATCTACCGCAAGCTTTACTATCGCGTGTCGCCCCACATCAGCTACATCAGTAGTCAATACACCAAAACCGGTTACGACCACAACGACATCGACGGCGTGCTCGTAGTACTACTCTGCACGGTGGCAGCGGCCATGATTTACGCCGTTATCTAAGCTGCTTCAAAGAAACAAGAAAAAAAGAGAAATGGAAACAAGACATATCAGAATCAAGGATTTCGACTATCCCCTACCCGATGCTCGCATCGCCAAGTTCCCCCTGCCCGAGCGCGACCATTCCAAATTGCTGCTCTACCGACACGGCGAGGTAACCGATGACGTATTCTACCATCTCCCCCAATACCTGCCCTCTGGAGCACTCATGGTGTTCAATAATACGCGCGTTATTCAGGCACGCATCCATTTCCGCAAAGCGACGGGCGCACTGATCGAGGTATTTCTCATGGAGCCCGCCAACCCCGTCGACTACGAACAAATGTTCCAGTCGCGTGGCCACTGCTCGTGGCTTTGCATGATTGGTAACCTGAAGAAGTGGAAAGAGGGCGCGCTCACCCGCGAATTCACAATCCATGGCCACTCCTTTACGCTCCAGGCCACACGGCGGGGAGCCGACGAGCTCGACGAGGCACAGCGCAAGAAGACCGAGCACTCCGGCGGTACCAATTATTGGATCGACTTTGAGTGGGACTCCCACGATGTGAGCTTCTCGGAAATTCTCGAAGCCGTGGGAGAGTTGCCCATTCCTCCCTATCTAAACCGCGCCACACAAGAAAGCGATAAAACCAGCTATCAAACCATATATAGCAAGATCAAAGGTAGTGTGGCCGCCCCGACTGCAGGACTCCACTTCACCCAGTCCGTACTCGACAACCTAGACCAACACGGCATCGTCCGCGACGAAGTGACCCTTCACGTGGGCGCGGGTACCTTTAAGCCCGTAAAAAGCGAGGAAATCGAGGGACACGAGATGCATTCCGAATACATCGTGGTCCACCGCCACACTCTCCGGAGACTCCTCGATCACCAATGCCGAGCCATCGCCGTGGGTACCACGTCAGTGCGCACCCTTGAAAGCCTCTACTATATGGGCGTCTTCACACGGCTCCATCCCGAAGCCGAGGAGGATGATTTGCACGTGGCACAATGGGAGCCCTACGACGATGGACGTAACGGCGGACTCGTCGACGGCATCACTCCCGAAGAGGCCATCTCCGCACTTCTCGGCTGGCTCGACCGCAACGGACTTGAGGCTCTGCATGGCTCTACACAAATCATCATTGCCCCGGGCTACGAATACAAGATAGTTAAGGCGCTGGTTACGAATTTCCACCAGCCGCAGAGCACGCTCCTACTACTCGTCAGTGCGTTCCTTCACGGCGATTGGCACAAGGTCTACGACTATGCACTCAACCATGGATTCCGTTTTCTTAGCTATGGCGACTCCAGCCTGCTCATCCCCTAACATAGTGGCCTTTTGCTGACTATTTTTCCTCCGCGAAAGAAGCTGCATAAATCGGACACAATCCATTAGACATAAAAAATTGTTTAACAACAGAAAACAAGACAAAGAAAATGAAAATAGGTGATCATGTGAAATTCCTGAACGAAATCGGAGGCGGGAAAGTTGCTGGATTCAGAGGAAAGGACATCGTTCTCGTGGAAGACGAGGACGGATTCCAAATACCCGTCTCGGTACACGACGTCGTGGTCGAGGCGGGCACCGATTACGACATGGGCCGCATGGTGGCAGCCAAAATAGACGCCCAACAAGAGGCCCAAAAGCGGCATGCAGAAGGACTGGCCAGCAACGGCAAAAGCATCAAGGCCAAACTGGCAGATGTCACCGATGATGACACGCCGGAAAGTGACCCGTCTCAGGGCGAAATCACCTTTCGACAGCCCGTAGAGGAGCGACGAGGAGGCAACCGCCTGAGTGCCTACCTGGCCTTCGTTCCCGTTGACATCAAAGAGGTGACCCACACCCGTTTCGAAGCTTATTTCGTGAACGACAGCAACTACTACCTGCATTACAACTGGCTTGTGGCCGAGGGCAATGCCTGGCACTTGCGGGCCGGGGGCGAGGTGGAACCCAATACCAAACTCTTCATTGAGGAATTCGGACTCGACCAAGTGGGACAACTTGGGCACGTGGCCGTGCAGATGCTGGCCTACAAGCGCGAAAAGCCCTTCCTTCTCAAGCCCGCCATCGATGTGCAATTTCGCATCGACGCCACAAAATTCTACAAGCTTCACACCTTTCAGGAGAACGACTTCTTCGAACGTCCCGCACTACTCTTCACCCTTGTGGAGAACGACGAGGTGGCCCGCCTGCTTGTCGTTGATAGCAAGCGTATGAAGGAGCAGATGTATAACAAGCAGGAACCTGTGGTGAGAAATGAGCGCAAAGCCCAGCGGAAAAAGGACGATGGCACCCTCGTGGTTGACCTTCACGCCGACGAGTTGCTCGAAACCACAACGGGAATGAACGCCGCCGACATTCTTCACTATCAGATTGATTACTTCAAAAAGGTGATGGATGCCCACAAGAAGCAGAAGGGCCAAAAGGTTGTCTTCATCCACGGCAAGGGAGAAGGCGTGCTCCGCCAGGCGCTACTCCACGAGTTGCGTTATCGATACAAGACTTGCCGGTGGCAAGACGCCAGTTTCCAAGAATACGGCTACGGCGCCACACTGGTTACCATCGCTTAGAGAGCCATGTGCCACGCTCCCTTTGAGGAGGCAACCTGCCAACACCACAATGGGAAACAATCGGCAGGAAAACAACAAGAAACAAAGAAAACAAGAAATCAAAACACCTTTCCACCATGAAATACGGGTTTGTCAAGGTAGCCTCGGCCATCCCCCCTGTACGGGTTGGCGACGTGGTCTACAACATCCAACAAATAGAGAACCTCATTGTCCAAGCCGAAGGCCTGGGCGTTGAAATCATCGTCTTCCCCGAACTTTCAGTCACGGGCTACACTTGTCAGGACCTCTTCCGCCAGCAGTTGCTACTCGAGATGGCTGAGCAGGAAATGATGACACTGCTCGACTTCACACGCAAGCTCGACATCATCGCCATCGTTGGACTACCCGTAGCGGTGGGCGACCTGCTTCTCAATTGCGCCACGGTGGTGCAAAAAGGCAAAATTCTCGGCATGGTGCCCAAGACCTACCTACCCAACTACAGCGAGTTCTACGAGAAACGCTGGTTCGCCTCGTCGCAAGACCTGCGCGCCACCGAGTTCCGCTATGCTGGCCATAAGGTGCGCATTTGGCCTGACGCGCAAATTTTCTCCACGGCCGAAGGCGTTCTCTTCGGCATCGAGATATGCGAGGACGTATGGGCGCCTGCCCCGCCAAGCAACCGGCTCGCACTGGCCGGAGCCGAATTGGTATTCAACCTCTCGGCCAGCGACGAACTCATTGGCAAGCACGACTATCTCAAGAGTCTGCTCTCACAACAGAGCGCGCGCACGATGACGGGCTATGTATACAGCAGTTGCGGCTTTGGCGAGAGCACACAGGACGTGGTTTATGGCGGCAACGCCATCATCTGCGAGAACGGCCGTTTTCTCTCCGAGGGCGACCGGTTTGCCATCGGCCCGCAGATGATTACGGCGCAAATTGACGTGGAGAGGCTGCGAAGCGAGCGGCGCACAAACAGTACCTACGTGAACGGACAGCGCGACATGAAATACGCCATGCGCGACGGAAAATTCGTCGTGCAAACCATCGACTGCATGCCTACCGAGAACCTGCGCGACTTCCACTTGGAACGCGCGATTGACCCGCACCCCTTCATCCCCAAAAGCGAGGACATGGCTGCCTCGTGCGAGGAAATTCTCAATATTCAGGCCATGGGACTGGCCAAGCGCATCGCGCACACACATAGCCGTGCCGTAGTGGTGGGCATCAGCGGGGGCCTTGATTCCACGCTGGCCCTGTTGGTATGTGTCCGTGCCTTCGACAAGTTGCAAATGCCGCGCAAAGGCATCATTGGCGTCACCATGCCGGGCTTCGGCACCACGGGACGCACCCACCGCAACGCACTAGCCCTCATGGAGAACTTGGGAATCACTACACGTGAAATCAGCATAGCCCAAGCCGTCGAACAGCACTTTGCCGACATTGGCCACGATGCCTCGGTGCACGACGTGACCTACGAGAACAGCCAGGCTCGCGAACGCACGCAAATTCTCATGGATCTGGCCAACCAGGTGGGGGGACTCGTCATCGGCACGGGCGACTTAAGCGAGCTCGCACTGGGCTGGGCCACCTACAACGGCGACCACATGAGCATGTACGGTGTCAACGCCGGTATCCCCAAGACACTCATCCAACACCTGGTACGCTATTTCGCCACACAACTCGACCACGGCGACGAGCGCGCACGTACGGCTGCCGAAACCTTGCTCGACATCATCGACACGCCCATCAGCCCCGAGCTCACACCCGCCGACGACCAGGGCAATATCAAGCAGAAGACCGAGGACCTTGTGGGACCCTATGAGTTGCACGACTTCTTCCTCTACTACTTCCTGCGCTTTGGCTTCCGTCCACGAAAAATCTTCCTGCTGGCCCAGTCCGCCTTCAAGGGAGCCTATTCCGACGCCACGCTCAAGCACTGGCTCTCCACCTTCCTCCGCCGCTTCTTCGCACAACAGTTCAAACGCAGTTGCTTGCCCGACGGACCCAAGGTGGGCAGCGTGAGCCTCAGTCCGCGCGGCGACTGGCGCATGCCTAGCGATGCCACGGCCGCCCTCTGGCTGGCCGAGTGTGATTCCATTCCCTCAGAAAAGCACAGCCTATGACCCATTGTCGATTTCTCCTCCTCACCTGCCTCTGCCTCCTGCCGCTCTTCACTTGGGCGCAAGAGGCTCCAAGAACTCCGGCCGAATATCTCGAGGCTGGTCGTAAGGCCTTTGCAAACAAGCAGTTCCACACGGCCCAGTACTATGCCGACAACGCTCTCGCAGACTCGACAACGGCGCGTCAGGCGGCCGAAATACGCATCCAGTGTATGAGCGAGCTCATGACCACGCCCGTCGACTCCAGTCGTTTTCTCATCGCCTGCTTGGAACTTCACCACATGGAACCCTCTAACCCCGTCTTCATGCGGTTGCTGATGAACTATTTCACCTCGCCAAACCATCGACACGAGATACTCGACTTCGCCAACGACGAAATCCGACGCGACTCTGACAACCAATGGGCGTGGGTGCTTCGGGGCGAATACTATATGCGGCGGAGCGAATGGACCTCCGCCATCAGCGACTTCGAGCGTGCCGTGAACATCGACACGGCCTTCGCCGAGGCCGTCTACGACATTGGCGTGTGTCGTGTGGGAATGGCCAAGGCCTTGGGCGACTCCATCGAGAAAGACAATCAAAAGCCCACCAAGGAGCAAGCCGAACTGTTGCGCGAGCGCTACGCCGAGGCGCTCCCCTATTTGGAGAAAGCACTCCCCGCACTGGCCGCACCCGCACCTTGCGAGGCCCTTCTCCTGCAAGTCTATCGGGCCACGGGGCTGAGACAGAAGGCCCGCGCACTGGAGGAAAAACGCAAGAAGCGGGAAAAGAAATAGACATAGCCAACACAATTCATCATGAACACCAGCAATAATCCCAGCATGTATTTCACAATGGCGGCGGACAAGGCTCTTATAGCCTTCCTGACGCATGGGGCGCGGTTTGCCGCCCTACTGCTCCTGACCGTGATTTCGCTGGCTGCGCCCGCACAGAAGAAGGAGATTACCACGGCACGCGACCAGGTGAAGGCGGGACGCGACCTGAACAAGGCGCAGGCCTCGATGGAGAAGCTGCTCAAGGACTCGGCCAACCGCACCAACCTAAAGATATGGTCGACGCTCTATGACGCCGTGCTCGGGCAATATGAGCAAGGTAACGAGAAACTCTATTTGAAACAGAAATACGACACGGCGCAAATCTTCACCCTCGCCCAAACACTCTTCGACGTGGCCGAGGCTATGGACAGCGTCGACGCACGCCCCGACAAGAAGGGGCGCGTGGAACCCGTCTACCGCAAGCGACACGCTTCCTTCCTGCACCGCATTCGCCCAAACCTCTATGTGGGCGGGACCTACTTCATCCGCCACAAGGACTACCCACGGGCCTACGGCCTGCTCAACGCCTACACCCGATGCGCCAGCCAACCGCTCTTCCGCTCCTATAAATATGCCGAGAACGACACGCTGCTGCCACATGCCGCTTATTGGGCGGCCTACTCCGCCTACAAGATGAAGGACGCCAAGGCCACCCTCCACCACGCCTATTGGGCGCTGAAGGACACCGCGCACATGAGCTTCATGCTGCAATACCTGGCCGAGACCTACCTGCTGGAGAAGGATACCGCACGCTATGTGGCCACGCTCAAGGACGGCTTCGACAGGTTTCCCGAGTTTCCCTTCTTCTATCCGAGACTCGTCGAGCACTATGCTGCCAAGGGCGACTCCGAGGCCATGCAGGGTGTCATACGACAGGCACTCGACGTGAACCCCAAGAACGTGCTCTTCAGATTCACATACAGCACCTTCCTGCTCAACAACGGACGGTATGACGAATGTATCAGCCTGTGCGACTCGCTCATCGCCGAGAACGACAGCCTGCCCGACGCCTACTATAACGCCGGACTGTCATGGTTCAACAAGGCCGTCGAACTCGACAAGAACGTGCAACGCTACAAGCGCAACCGCGACATCATCCTCAACGACTATAAGCAAGCGCTGCCCTACCTGGAAACATTCCGCAAGCTGGCTCCCCAACGTAAACAGCTCTGGGCGTTGCCGCTCTACACCATCTACCTGAACCTTAATATGGGGAAGGAATTTGACGAAATTGACAAGGCCCTGCGGCAATGAGCCGCACACGCCATAGGGATCCCAACTCCTTCGGCAAGCCATGACGGAAGAAAGGAAGGTCGAAGACTAATCACTATCCAACAATGCAAAAACAACAAATTCTCGACAAGCTGCACATCACCCTCTCGCCCATGCAGGAAGCCGTCTGCGAAGCCTTCGCAAACGATACGCGCCCCCTTACCGTACTCTCGCCCACAGGCACGGGCAAAACGTTGGCCTACCTGCTGCCTCTGGCCATAGCCTTGCGCCCCGACGAAGGCGTACAGGCCATCGTTGTGGTGCCGGGACGCGAACTCGCACAACAATCGGCCCGCGTGCTGCAGTCCATGGGTACGGGACTGAAGGGCATGGCCTGCTATGGCGGACGGCCCGCCATGGACGAACATAGGCGCATGCGCGAACTTGGACCTCAAGTCATCTTCGGCACGCCGGGGCGGCTCAACGACCACATCGCCAAGGCCAACATCGACGTCTCGGGCGTGGAATACATCGTCATCGACGAATACGACAAGTGCCTGGAAATGGGATTCCACGATGAGATGGAACAGCTCATGGACAGCCTGCCACACTCGGCCCGCCTCATCCTCCTCTCGGCCACACCGGCCGACGAGATGGAGGGCGAGACCCTCATCAACGGCAACTTCCGTCTACTTGACTTCCTGCCCACGGACACAACCGAACCCGCACGGGTGGGCATCTTCAGCGTGTCATCGCCACAAAAGGACAAGCTCGACACGCTCGGTCGGTTGCTGCTCACCTTGGGACCAACCAGCAGCATCGTGTTCGTAAACCACCGCGAGAGCGCACAGCGCACGGGACAATCACTAGCCGATGCGGGATTCGCCGTAAGCATCTATCACGGCGGACTTGACCAAAAGGCCCGTGAGGCCGCACTCTACCGATTCGCCAACGGATCGGCTCTCGTACTCGTGTCCACCGACCTGGCCGCAAGGGGGCTCGACATACCACACGTCGACAACATCGTGCACTATCACCTGCCTGAAAGCCGTGACGCCTACATCCACCGCGTCGGACGCACGGCGCGATGGGACAGGAACGGACGCACTTTCTTCATCCTTGGACCCGACGAGGCGTTGCCCGACTATATCGACGCGCAAATAACCGACTTCGACATGCCCGCGGAGTCCTCTGGCCGCCCAGCGCTCCCACTCATGGCCACACTCTACATCGGCAAGGGAAAGAACGACAAGATTTCCAAGGGCGACATCGTGGGATTCCTCTGCAAGGCGGGCGGACTGAAGGGCTCCGACATCGGACGCATCGACGTGAAGGACCGCTATGCCTATGCGGCCGTGCGCCGCAACAAGCTCGCCCAAGTGCTCACACGGGCCCAGGGTGAGAAAATCAAGGGCAAGCGTACCATCGTCGAGGAATCCAAGCTAGAGCAATAGAGGCGCCGGGCGCCATACGCCAGCGGGTTGTCTGACACAGCCCCGTCTGCCCTCGTGAACTATTTACCCTTGTCTCCTTCACGTTATTTCCCTATATTTCCAGCCTGGACCATGAGGTTCCAGGCTGTTTTTTCCATATCAAGGATTGGGGTCAAACCATCTATTCCGCTATGGTATAGTTCGAATAAGTTTGATTCCATTTATCCAGACAATCAAAATAGATTACATTTTTATCCCCTCTCTTTTTTCCGATTTATACAAAATGTCGGAATACGAAGCCTACAGATGACATTTTGGAAGCTTTTTCACAAAACAAGATTACCGCTTTGTAAAGAAGAAAGAAAACACGCAGAAGAAGGATAAGAAGGGTGTTTTGAGAACCTAAGAAAGGGCTTCAGAGGGCACAAGAACGCCCTTCCGAGGAGCTCTGATGACTGCTTACACATTGTAAAAGTGGCGGAGAGACAACTTGACTCAGAATAATTGACAACGAGACTCCACCCACGTGGCACGCAAAGAGAGTGTATATGCTTCATGGCCGACAACACGCTCTACCCATTGACTTGCTTATCGTTTGCCGTCAACGATGCCTGCCCGCTACGGCAACGAGCCTGGCGGCCCAAGGCCGGCTCACTTGGCTTGCCCAAGGGCCCGTCCGTCGACGCGGCCCATCGTTCACCTCCGGCGTTGCATTGGCTGGATGGGGAAATCACAAAAAAGATGGCTTGGGAATGACGAAATATGAATATTTTGCACTACCTTTGCATCATAATCAATCCAAGAAAGAAGAATGACGGTAATGAAAGTCAAGGTGAGCGACGGAGACCTGCGCCGCGCCGCCAGTGAGGGGATGGACGCCTTTGTGAAGGTCTTCGTGGACGCACTGCGCAAAGCCATCGGCGGCGAGCTCTCACAAGACACCCTGCCGAAGCTGGGGTCCGACCAAATCACGCTGCTCGTCTGGGACTCTCTACACACGGAGATGATGGATGGCGGCATGATACAGCTCATACACAACGGATACGGACCGCTGCTATGGTTCAACCCCACCGAAAAGGCCTTCCGGCTATGGAGCGCGGAGGAGGGCTGTGAAAGCTTGAAAGAACTTGTCAAGTTCATCAAAAAAGGCCGCACACCCTTCATGAGACGACGCGACGACATAGAGCGCGACTGCACCGACGAGGAGTTCATGGCCCTCTATGAGCAAATGCCCGAATTTGACGATTACGACGACTTCTTCGTGTCCAACGAGGAGGAATGGACCAGGGCCGTCGCCACTTATATCGACAACCACATCGACAACTTCGCTGAAATCGAATGAACAAAGAACAACAAGAGATAAGGAAGAAAAGCCCCGTACAGGTGAGGAACAAGAAGGCGGCTTTCGAATACTTCTTCACCGACTCCTATACGGCGGGCATCGTGCTCACCGGCACTGAAATTAAAAGCATCAGGGCGGGCAAGGCCTCGCTCGTAGATTCCTACTGCGTAATCTACCGGGGAGAAGTGTGGGTGAAGGGCATGAGCATCGCACCCTACTTCTACGGCGGATTTGTCAACCACGAGATGAAGCGTGACAGGAAGTTGCTGCTCACCAAGCGCGAAATTCATCGCCTGGAGGAGGCGCAAAAGCAAATTGGATACACCATCGTGCCCACGTTGCTCTTCATCGACGAGCACGGACGCGCCAAACTCGACATCGCCGTGGCAAGGGGTAAGAAAGAGTTTGACAAGAGGCAGACCTTGCGCGAAAAACAGGACCGGCGCGAGATGGACCGGGCCATGAAGCATTTCTAATTTAGAAAGAGAGAAGGAGGAGGGGGAACGCGCTCCGCTCCACCACGCCCACCCCGCGGACCGAGCGATGGAGGCGAGGAGGAACCGGGCAACAAAAGAAGAACGAAGACGAACAACCGAGGACGAAGAAGACATGACGAAGACATTAGCCGACATGATAAGGCAGCGCATCCTCATCCTCGACGGGGCCATGGGAACGATGATTCAAAGCTATGGCCTCGGCGAGGAGGACTTTTGGAACGACGGGGTGCGCCACTCTATACCCGGACTGATGCAGCGGGGCTTGCAAATGAAGGGTAACAACGACATACTCTGCCTGACCAGGCCCGACATCATTGCCGACATACACCGCAGATATCTGCGCGCAGGCGCCGACCTGATAGAGACTAACACCTTCTCGGCGCAACGCATATCGCAAAGCGACTACCACACCGAGGGACTAAGTCGCGACATCGCCCTGGAGGGCGCGCGCATCGCCCGAAGGTGTGCCGACGAGTTCTCCACCGAGGAGAGGCCGCGATTCGTGTTGGGCTCGGTGGGACCCACCAACCGCACCTGCTCCATGAGCCCCGACGTGAGCAATCCGGCCAAGCGTGACCTGACCTACACGCAACTCTACGAGGCCTATCTGGAACAGATGGACGCACTGATCGACGGCGGCGTGGACGCCATACTGATAGAGACCGTCTTCGACACGCTCAACTGCAAGGTGGCCATCGACGCCGCCATGCACGCCATGAAGGAACGCGAACGCGAGGTGCCGCTGATGGTGAGCGTGACTATCAGTGACCTGGCGGGACGCACACTCAGCGGACAAACGCTAGACGCCTTCCTGGCCAGCATCAGCCCCTACCCCATCTTCTCGGTGGGACTGAACTGCTCGTTCGGTGCCCCCCAGATGAAGCCTTATCTAAGGCAACTGGCCGCAAAGGCGCCCTACTACATCAGCGTGTATCCCAATGCGGGACTGCCTAACTCGATGGGACTCTACGACGAGACTCCCGAGAGCATGGCGCCAAAAATGTGCGAGTTCGTGGACGAAGGACTGGTGAACATTATTGGCGGATGCTGCGGCACAACAGACGAGTTCATCGCCAAATATGTGCCAATTGTGGAGGGCAAGGCACCACACAAGCCCGCCGCACGCCCCAAGAACTTGTGGCTGTCTGGACTGGAAATGCTCGAGGTGAGTCCCGAGGTGAAGTTCGTCAACGTGGGCGAACGATGCAATGTGGCTGGGAGCAGGAAATTCCTCAGGTTGATCAAGGAGAAAAAATACGACGAAGCGGTGTCCATCGCACGCAAGCAGGTGGATGACGGTGCTCTCGTCATCGACGTGAACATGGACGACGCCCTGCTCGACGCCAAAGCCGAGATGGTGAACTTCCTCAACATGATAGCCGGCGAGCCCGACATCGCACGCGTGCCGGTGATGATTGACTCGTCGAAGTGGGACGTGATCACCGCCGGACTACAATGCGTGCAGGGCAAAAGCATCGTCAACTCCATCTCGCTGAAGAACGGCGAGGAGGAGTTTGTCGCGCACGCACGCGACGTGGCACGCTATGGCGCCGCCGTGGTGGTGATGTGCTTCGATGAGCGGGGACAGGCCACCACCTACGAGCGGAAAATAGAAATTGCCGCACGGGCCTACCGCATTCTGACCGAACAGGTGGGCATGAATCCACTAGACATCATCTTCGACCCCAATGTCCTCTCCATTGCCACGGGCATGGAAGAACACGACAACTATGCCGTCGACTTCATCAAGGCCGTGGGATGGATCAGAAAGCACTTGCCGGGGGCGCACGTGAGCGGAGGCGTGAGCAACCTCTCGTTCTCGTTCCGGGGCAACAACTATATCCGGGAGGCCATGCACGCCGTTTTCCTCTATCACGCCATCGCAGAGGGCATGGACTTCGGCATCGTGAATCCGGCGACCAAAGTGACCTATGCCGACATACCACCTGACAAACTTGAAGTCATCGAGGACGTGGTGCTCAACCGCAAGCCAGCCCATCTGAAACCGGGGGATCCGTCGCCACAAGAGAGACTTATCGAACTGGCTCAGGAAATCAAGGCACGGCAAGACGCGGCCAAGGCCGGACTGAATGGAGGCACGCTCTCCTCACCCACGCCCACCGGGCATGAGGAATGGCGGGACATGGACGTGGACAAACGGCTGGCCTATGCCTTGCGCAAGGGCATTGGCGAGCACCTGGCCGAGGACCTGGCCGAGGCTCTCCAGACCTACCCGCACGCCGTAAGCATCATCGAGGGACCGCTCATGGCGGGCATGAACGAGGTGGGAAGACTCTTCGGCGAGGGAAAGATGTTCCTGCCCCAAGTGGTGAAGACGGCACGTACCATGAAACAAGCCGTGGAAATCCTCCAACCCTATATTGAAGCCGAGAAAACCGAAGGAAAGGCCTGCGCGGGCAAGGTGTTGCTGGCAACGGTGAAGGGGGACGTGCATGACATCGGAAAGAACATCGTGGCGGTGGTAATGGCGTGCAACAATTACGAGGTCATCGACATGGGGGTGATGGTGCCCGCAGAGCAAATCGTGAGAAAAGCCATTGAGGAAAAAGTGGACATCATCGGACTGAGCGGACTCATCACGCCGTCGCTCGATGAAATGGTAAACGTGGCCAAAGCCCTGAGAAAGGCCGGACTCGACATACCCATCATGATCGGGGGGGCCACGACAAGCCAACTGCACGTGGCCCTGAAAATCGCTCCCGTCTATGCCGGACCCGTGGTGTGGATGAAGGACGCCAGCCAAAACCCCATCGTGGCGGCAAGACTGCTCAACAAGGATGAAGAACCTCAATTCAAGGAGGAACTGGACGAAAAATACCAACAACTGCGAGAAAGCTACCAACAGGAACAGCAAAGGCTGGTTCCTCTGGACGAGGCGCGTAAAAAACGCCTCAACCTCTTTGACAAATCATGAATACAAATAATAAAGATTAAAGAAATGACGCTGATATTCGACCTAGGCGGGGTGGTCATGACCATCGACCCCGAAGAGGCACTAAGACGTTTCAAGAACCTGGGGCTCAAGGATGCCGAGAAATACCTCGACCCGTATACCCAGAATGGCATCTTCGGCGACTTGGAACGGGGGCGAATCACCGCCCAGGACTTCTGTACCGGACTGTCAGAACTCGTGGGACACGAACTCTCCATGGACGACTGCCAACACGCATGGCTGGGCTACCGCAAGGAGGTGCCGCAACGCAACCTGGAAGCGCTACTCGAATTCAGAAACGGGGGAAACCGGGTGATTCTCCTTTCAAACACAAACCCCTTCATGCAGCAATGGGCTGAAAATGACTTTGACGGACGTGGAAACAGCATCGGACTCTACTTTGACGCCCTCTACCGAAGCTACGAGATGAAGTTGATGAAGCCCGACGAGGCCTTCTTCAGACGGGTGCTCTCCATAGAACGCACACTACCCCAAGACTGCCTCTTCGTCGACGACGGACCACGCAACGTGGCCAGGGCCAGCGAACTTGGCATGACGACATACTGCCCCGTCAATGGGGAGGACTGGACACAATGGGTGCGCAACTACGTGAAACAAAGGTGAATCTTCTTTAACAATCATCAACAACGGGGGAAGATGCCATTCTTTTCTCCTATCTTTGCACTCGCAAAAAAAATTGAAACGAACACGACTTATGAAAAGACTCATCATCGCTGCAATGGCCGCCATGGCCATAATGACGGCCAAGGCACAAAACTGGCAATATAACGCCGTGGCCAAGGCCGAACGCAACATGCAGACCGGCGAATACCAACAGGCCACACCACAAGACTTGAAAATCGTGAGAACGGCCAACCAATCCGTGCTCATCGGAAACAAGAAATACACCGTCGTGCGCATAGACGAGAGCATACGGACGGACTCGCTCGAAAGCACACAGTTCACCACAAACGACCCCGCTGGGAACGAATTCGTCATCAAATTCGAACACGATCCGTGGGAGAAAACCGAACTCCTGAAGTGGAGGGTCATCCTGATGAACACCGCACACCCCTATGACTGGACGTATTATTTCTGCCGCAAGCCTTTGGAATTTGAGTAATTTTTGTTACTTTTGCGGATGAATAACTTCTGAAGAAATGAAATTCAACAAAAAAAGAAGATGGCACTGCCTGCCCGGACAAGAACCTACCGAACTCGACAAAAGAGTGATGTACTGGGAAAGTAAGGGCAAGCTCGTGCCCACACGCGAGATGATCAAGACGCCCGAGCAAATCGAGGGCATCCGCTTGGCCGGAAAGATGAATACGGGATGTCTCGATGCCGTGGCTGAAGCCATCAAGCCGGGCATGTCGACGCAGGACATTGACGACATCTGCATGGCCTACTGCAAGGAAAACAATTGCCACCCCTCATGCCTTAACTATGAGGGATTCCCAAAATGTGTCTGCACCAGCATTAACGAGGTGGTATGCCACGGCATACCCAAAGAGGAGGATGTCTTGAAGGAGGGCGACATCGTGAACGTGGACATGACACTCGACTACAACGGATTCTTCGGCGACGCCTCACGCATGTTCATCATCGGGGGGAAAACCACCCCGGAAAAAGAGCAACTCGTCAGAGTGACCAAGGAGTGCCTGGAAATTGGAGCCGAGGCCGCCAAACCCTACGGATTCGTGGGAGACATCGGGCACGCCATACAGAAACACGCCGAGAAATACCACTACGGCGTGGTGAGAGACCTCTGCGGACACGGCGTTGGACTGGCCATGCACGAAGAGCCCGAAATCTTGCACTATGGACATAAGGGCACGGGGATGTTGCTCGTCCCGGGCATGGTGTTCACCATAGAGCCGATGATCAACATGGGCACATGGCGCGTCTTCATCGACGCTGACGATCCCTACGGATGGGAAGTGATATCGGCTGACGAACAGCCCTCGGCCCAATGGGAACATACCTTCCTCATGACGGAAACGGGCGTCGAGGTATTGTCGGAATAGTCTTTTTTCAAAAAATGAGCATATACATCTTAGGAATAGAAAGTAGTTGCGACGACACCTCGGCCGCCGTACTCCGTGACGGCGTGTTACTGAGCAACGTCACCGCCTCACAAGAGGTGCACAAAGCCTATGGAGGCGTGGTGCCCGAACTGGCCTCACGCGCGCATCAGCAAAACGTGGTGCCCGTGGTGGACCAGGCCATCAAGCGAGCCGGAATCACCAAGGAACAGCTCTCGGCCGTGGCCTTCACACGCGGCCCCGGACTGATGGGGTCGTTGCTCGTGGGAGTGAGTTTCGCAAAGGGGTTCGCCCGCGCACTGGGAATCCCCCTCATTGATGTAAATCACCTGCAGGGACACGTGATGGCGCATTTTATCAAAGAAAGCGACGACGACCAACACATGCCGCCATTCCCCTTCATCTGCCTGCTGGTGTCGGGAGGAAACTCGCAAATCGTCAAGGTGAATGCCTACAACGACATGCAGGTCATCGGGCAAACCATTGACGACGCCGCCGGAGAGGCCATCGACAAATGCTCGAAAGTGATGGGACTGGGATACCCCGGAGGACCCATCATCGACCGATTGGGCAAAAACGGAAACCCAAAGGCTTTCCGCTTTGCCGAACCACGCATCCCGGGATTCAACTACAGCTTCTCGGGACTGAAGACGTCATTCTTATACAGCCTGCGCAAGTGGGTGGCCGAGGACCCGGACTTCGTGGAGCACCACAAGGAGGACCTGGCCGCAAGCCTGGAATACACCATCGTCGACATCTTGATGAAGAAACTCAGACTTGCCGTAAAGGCCACACGTATCAACCACGTAGCCGTAGCGGGAGGCGTATCGGCCAACTCGGTGCTGCGAGAGGCCTTCCAGGAACATGCACGGAGGTTGGGATGGACGGTCTACATACCCAAGTTCAGCTACACCACCGACAATGCGGCCATGATTGCCTGCGTGGGAACATATAAATATCGCGACGGCGACTTTGCCGACATCAGCATCCCCGCATTCTCGAAAGTCTCATTCAACTAAAAGAATAACTACGCTAAACTCAATATGGAATTAGAAAGCAAAATCCTTAGTCAGAGAATACAAAACATCCTCTATAACACAGAGAAGACCATCGGAACAGCCGAAAGTTGCACCGGAGGACGCATCGCCGAGGCGATCATCGCCGTACCTGGAGCAAGCAACTATTTTAAGGGGGGCATCGTGAGCTATACCGACGAGGTAAAGGAGAAACTGCTCGGTGTGAGCCACAAAGTGCTCGAAGAACAAACTGCCGTGTGCGAGGAAGTGGCCCGGGAAATGGTGACCGGAGCCATCAACACGCTCGGCGTCGACTTTGCCGTATCAGCTACCGGTGTGGCCGGCCCCACAGGGGGAACTCCGCAAATCCCTGTCGGAACAATCTACCTGGGCTATGGCAACAAGGATGATATCCGCGTGGAAAAGCTCACTGACGACTTTGGCCGAGACATCAACCTGGCCATCGCCACAAACAAGGCCCTGCATTTGCTGGCCGACTTCATCGAGCAGACTCTGAACCCATAAAAACATGAAAATCATCTTCATCGGTGCCGGAAACCTGGCCACAAACTTGGCCAGGGCCCTGCTCGCCGCAGGACACGACACGCTGCAAGTGTATAGCCGCACTATGGACTCGGCACAAGCCCTGGCCAACATCGCGGGGGGAGCAGCCATTAACAACATCGGCCTGCTACGCAACGATGCCGATGTATACATCCTCGCTATAAAGGATAGCGCACTGGCCGAGGTGATTCCACATGTGTGCAAGGGACGCGAACAACGGGTCTTCCTCCATACGGCGGGAAGCATGCCAATGAACATCTTCGAGGGCATGGCTCTACACTATGGCGTGCTCTATCCCATGCAAACCTTCTCCAAGCAAAGAGAGGTGGATTTCGGCGAAATCCCGTGCTTCATAGAGGCCAACGATGAATTTGCACGCGAAAACATCAGCGAACTGGCACGCAGCATCAGCCAAAGGGTCTATCCGCTATCGTCGGAACGGCGCAAACACCTCCACTTGGCGGCTGTCTTCGGATGCAACTTCGTGAACCATTGCTACGACATCGCTGCCGACATCCTACAAAAGCAACACATCCCCTTCGACGTAATGCTCCCCCTGATTGACGAAACGGCACGGAAGGTGCACTCGCTCAGCCCGCATGAGGCACAAACGGGCCCCGCCATAAGATTCGACGAGAACGTAATCCGTACCCAGGCGGACATGTTGCGCGACAACCCATTGGTGAAAGATATCTACGAACGCATGTCACTCGACATCCACCGGAAAGCCCTCAAACACGTGAAGGAATGATCAATTACGACTTAAGGAAAATCAACGCCATCGTATTCGACGTGGACGGTGTACTCTCGTGTGAGACCATACCGATGGACGCCGAAGGGGCTCCACGCCGCACCGTGAATATCAAGGACGGATACGCCATACAACTCGCCGTGAAACAAGGACTACGCATCGCCATCATCACCGGAGGACACGACGAGGCTATCAAGCTCAGATACCAGTACTTGGGCGTGAACGACATATTCATGAGGGCCGCCATAAAAATCAAGGTATACAATGAACTGCTGGACAAATACCATCTTGATGACGACGAGGTGATTTTCATGGGCGACGATATTCCAGACTATGAGGTGATGCGCCGGTGTGGATGTCCGTGTTGCCCCGCCGACGCCGCATCAGACATCAAGGACATCGCATGCTACGTCTCACCGCGTGAGGGCGGGAAGGGCTGTGCGCGAGACGTCATCGAGCAGGTGCTACGCGCAAAAGGGCTATGGCTGAGTGATGCGAAGGCCTTCGGTTGGTGACGCTTCATCTCTCCGAATGATGACAAAAAGAGTTCGCAAAGGCGACGACTTCCCCCAAATGACAAATGCATCAGCCCACTTACTACAAGTAAAAATCAAAGTAACATGGCAATCATCCTGGCTTCCAACTCTCCACGCCGCCGACAACTTCTTGCGGCCATCGATATCGACTTCGAAGTAAAGGTCATACCCGATATTGACGAGTCTTATCCGTCGAACCTTCCCCCGACGTCGGTGGCCGAGTATATCGCACGAAAGAAGGGTGCCGCCTACAAGGCATGGGTGGATGAGGGAAACACCGTGATTACAGCAGACACCATCGTGATTTGCGGCAACGAGATTCTTGGCAAGCCGCATAATGCCGACAGCGCACACCGCATGCTCCGCCTGTTGAGCGGACACACACACCAAGTGGATACGGGCGTAAGTATCACGGCTCCGCACGGACAGGCGCATTTCACCGTGACCACCGACGTTACTTTCAAGCCGCTTTCAGATGAGGAAATCGACTACTATGTGTCACAATACAAGCCTTTTGACAAAGCCGGCGCCTACGGCATTCAGGAATGGATAGGATACATTGGGTGTACAGGGCTCCACGGCAGCTATTATAACGTCATGGGACTCCCTGTGCAACGCATCTACGAGGCACTAAGGGAACTTGGCGTTATCGACACACCCCCGCGCGTCGACAACGCCACCAAATAGCGCGACGGCCTACTTTAAATCTACTTGGCGATGCGGCGCACCGTCGTCTCTCCAAGTTCGACAAGCCCTTCCTTCTTGGCCTTTCCCAAAAGATAAAGAGCCTCCTTACTCGTGCAACGAAAAGTTTGCTTGAAATGCTTGACGATCTGCTCACGCGGCACTTCCTCCTGGTTTTGGAATTCAGCATGAAGCGCACTGTCCAGTTTTTGGGGATCGAAATGAAAATGATGATGATGCCGGTAGTTCCAATATACAATGGCAACACAAACGGCAACCAGCAGGATGATGAAGAACGTTGTTCCAGTCATTTTTGTCAAGGATAGGTCTAAAGGTTAAAAATCGTCTTACGATGGCAAATATAAATAGAAAAATTAAGAAATCCAAATGTTTGCCGAAAAAAAACTCGAATGCCTCCTTTTCACGACGACATTCGAGTTTCTTTTATTATAATTTCACGATTAACACCGGAATAAGCGGTGTCATTTTACAATAACATCCGAGTACTTCACCAGTTTGATTTTCTTATTCTTGGGTACGACGGGCTTCTTCCATGTACCATCAATCACTAGAATACGAGCCTTCGAACCATCGGGCACCGCGTCAACGGCCGATTGTAGGGTAAGGAAATTGCCACGTCCCTCCGTGGAAACCACATAGTCGAAGTGGCGGATGTGCTTTTTCAGAGCGGGCACTTGACAGCCCACCTCGTCAACCAACGCACTTGCCACAACGCGTGCACCATAAACATTATAGTGGGTATTGTCTTTCCTACCCTTCTTGATGAAGGCGTTCTCGCCCGGCTTGAACCACATATGGAGCTTCCTGCTGCCCATAACACCCATACCCTGCTCGATGTCGTGCGTGATTTGGTTGGCGTTTACAAAGGGCACATTCAATTCCTTGGCCACATGCATCGGGGAAAAGCGGTAAGCTCCATGCGTATCAATGAGCGTATCACTATTCACCATTTCCTCACCGTCGTAGCTTGTCGACCGTAACTTCTCATCATCATCGGCTCCCGCTATATCCACGTGTTTCTGGATTCTCGAAGCATCAAGAAAGTTGCGCCGCACCACGCAATTGAAAAGCACGGGGATTCCCCCCTTGGCACGTGTCTCGTTGACAAACCTCCTAAGATTATCATCAAACGTAGATCCGGGATCAGTATGACGGTCGGGCTTGGGCTTCTCATCGTTGTGGCCAAACTGGATGAACACATAGTCACCCGGCTGCAAATCATCGAGCACCTTCTGCCACCGTCCCTCATCGATGAAGCTTTTTGAGGAACGGCCGTTCACGGCGCGGTTGTCCACCCTGATGCTCTCGTCGAAGAAACCTTGCAACACCATGCCCCATCCACGTTCGGGATTTTGCTCCGGTTGAGATTTTTCGGCAGCAGTGCTGTCGCCAATCACAAAGATGGTTGTGCGGTGCTTTCCCGCACTCGTGAGTACGAGGACGAAGAGCGCCAAAGTCAAGATTCGGAATGCAACTTTCACCATCGGCTAGTCCTTTACAAGTTCAAGAAGTTCGTCGACACTCACAAGCCGCTGCTCGCCCGAGTCCATATCCTTAAGCGTGACCTTGCCCTCGGCCATCTCGTTGTCGCCCGCAAGCGCCACGAAACGGATGTGTTTGGCGTTGGCATAGCCCATCTGCTTCTTCATCTTTGCCTTGTCAGGGTAAATCTCGGTGCACACACCGGCCTGTCGGGTACGGGAGATGATGGGCAGGCAATAGGCCGACTCCTTCTCACCAAAGTTGATAAAGAGCAACCGTGTGGAGTGGACAGTCTCCTTAGGATAGAGGTCCAAAGCGTTTAACACATCGTAAATGCGATCAGCCCCGAAGCTAATACCCACGCCAGAGAGTCCGGGAAGTCCGAAGATGCCTGTCAGGTTATCGTAGCGCCCACCTCCGGCTATGCTTCCCATAGGCGTGTCGAGGGCCTTCACTTCAAAGATAGCCCCCGTGTAGTAGTTCAATCCACGGGCCAACGTCAGGTCGAGCTGTATCTCGTTATGGAGTCCCACCATCTTCAACTTGTCCAGGATAAAGCGCGTCTCCTCGATGCCCTTCATGCCCACCTCGCTTGCGGCAAGCACCTGTGCGATGGTGGCAAGTTTGTCATCGTTGTCGCCCTGCATGGCCACAATGGGCTGGAGCTTGTCGATGGCCTCGTCGGGGATGCCGTCATTGCGCAACTCGGCATTGACACCATCGATACCAATCTTGTCGAGCTTGTCGATGGCCACAGTGATGTCGACAATCTTGTCGGCCTGTCCGATAATTTCGGCAATGCCAGATAGGATTTTCCGGTTGTTGATCTTAATCTGCACCCGTATTCCAAACTTCTTGAACACGGTATCGTAAATCTGCATCAGCTCCACCTCGTTGAGCAACGAGTCGGACCCCACGACATCGGCGTCGCACTGATAGAACTCGCGATAGCGGCCCTTCTGAGGGCGGTCGGCACGCCACACGGGCTGAATCTGATAACGCTTGAAAGGCAGCTGCAAGTCATTGCGATGCATGACGACATAGCGCGCAAAGGGCACGGTGAGGTCGTATCGCAAGCCTTTCTCGCAAAGTTTCGACTGCAAGTGGAGCACGTCGCGTTCTTGAAGTTCCTCGTCGGACACATTCTTCAGGAAGTCGCCCGAGTTGATGACCTTGAAAAGCAGTTTGTCGCCCTCGTCGCCATACTTGCCCAAGAGCGTGTGCAGGGTCTCCATGGCGGGCGTCTCTATCTGCTGGAAGCCATAAAGCGCGTACACCTGTCGAATCGTGTCGAAAATATAGTTGCGCTTGGCCATCTCTTCGGGGCCAAAGTCGCGCGTGCCTTTAGGTATGGAAGGTTTTTCGTTTGCCATCTCTCTTTACTTTCTCTCAATAGTTTGCTCCCGGTCAGGTCCAATGGAGACAATGGTGATAGGAGTCTCCAGGAAGTCCTCCAAGAAGTGGATATAGTCGTTGAACTCCGCGGGGAACTGCTCCTCGCTCGTCATATGCGTCATATCTGTGTTCCATCCCTTGAACTCCTTGTACACCGGCTTCACGTCGTCGATTTCGTAAGGCAACTCGTCGGTCGTCGTTCCATCGGGCAACTCGTAAGCCACACAAGCCTTGATGGTATCGAAATTGTCAAGCACGTCGCTCTTCATCAGGATGAGTTTAGTGACACCATTCACCATCACCGAGTAGCGCAATTGTACCAAGTCGACCCATCCGCACCTGCGTTCGCGTCCGGTCACTGCACCGTATTCGTGTCCTAGGTCGCGCATGCGCATACCCGTCTCATCGAAGAGTTCCGTGGGGAACGGCCCTGCACCTACACGCGTACAATAAGCCTTCATGATGCCGAATACATCTCCAATCTTTCCTGGGCCAATTCCCAATCCCGTGCAGGCACCTGCGCAGATGGTGTTGCTCGATGTTACGAAGGGATAAGAGCCGAAATCCACATCGAGCATCGTGCCCTGCGCCCCCTCGCAAAGGATACTTTCTCCGGAGCGTAGGATGTGGTTGATTTCGTGCTCGCTATCAACGAGTTTGAAGCGGCGGAGATAGTCGACCCCCTCCATCCACTTGCGCTCAGCCTCCTCGAAGCCATCGAAGTCGTTCCACCCCATACCTTTGAGAATCTTCATGTGGCGCTCCTTGCGTGCGGCGTATTTCCTGTCGAAATTGTCCAAGATGTCTCCAACGCGCAGTCCGTTGCGGCTCACCTTGTCCGTATAGGTAGGGCCGATGCCCTTTCCGGTGGTGCCCACCTTGTTCTTTCCCTTAGCGGCCTCGATGGCACGGTCCAAGATACGGTGCGTAGGCATGATGAGGTGTGCTTTCTTCGAGATATGCAGACGGTTGGTGAGCGGGTGTCCGCTTTTCTCCAAATCCTTTGCCTCGGCCATAAACAAGTCGGGTGCCAGAACCACACCATTGCCGATGATATTCACCTTTCCACCTTGGAAAATGCCCGAGGGAATGCTTCTGAGCACATACTTCTGTCCCTCGAACTCCAACGTGTGTCCCGCATTAGGGCCACCTTGGAAACGAGCGACAACACTATAGCGCGGCGTGAGCACGTCCACCACCTTTCCCTTTCCTTCATCACCCCACTGAAGCCCCAGCAGGACGTCCACTTTTCCTGTTTTCATCTTATCCATTTGGCTTTTTATGATTTTCTTTTGTTATTTTCATTCAACCTCCGTGTAATCTTAGCCTGGCACGCACTGCACACGCCATAGATATAGAGCGTGAAGCCCGCCTTGCGGAACCTGCGCAACTTGGCTTCTTCGATAGCCTTGGCGATGGCGGGCACTTGCAGTTCGCTCACCGTGCCACAAGAGGTGCACACCTGGTGTACATGGTTGACATTGTCATAGCACGCCTCGTAGCGCGTGCCCGACTGGAAGTGATGCCTCACCACAAGATGCAATTCGACAAAGAGCTTGAGCGTGTTATAGAGGGTGGCCCGGCTCACGGGGAATTTTCTCTGCGCGAGCACGTTATCCAATTCGTCGAGTGAGAAGTGGCCCTCGATGCTGTATACGGCATCCAAAATGGCATAGCGCTCTGGCGTTTTCCGGTGATCATTCATTTCCAGATAATCATCGAGCACCTGCCTCGCCTTGCTTTTGTTGTCAGATTCCATTCTTTCCTTTATTCACCTCCGTTCGCACATTCGCACGTCGTCCGGGGGCATCATGATTAGCATTCGCCCCCCTATTCACATCGACCGCACAAAGTTACGGTTTTTTTATGGGATATGAAAATTTGTAAGAATAAGAATTTGCCTAATGTATGTTAATGGAAGTATCGGGAGCCAAGCGTTTCATGGCCGACGAGGCAATTCTATGGTAGACCTCGCCCATTTGTGCGAAGTGCTGCATACAATTAGAGGCGGCGTGCCTCACCCCGGCATGGTCGCTGGACATGGCCGTCACGGCTTGGTCGACGAACTCGTTGATTCCCCGTTCGTTGGGCTCCTGCCCTCTCATGAAGAGTCGGCTCAGAAGCGAATAGCCCGTGATTTGATACAAGGGCGCATCGGAGGCTATCCACCGATAGGCCAACAGGGGCGCGAAAGAGAGGTGTTGCAAGAGGTTGAAGGCCAACATCTCGGCCATCTCCTGTGTCGTGACCTGCTCCATCCACACGTCTACGATTTCGGGCAACATACGTTCGGGAGGCATGATGATTGTCGCGAGAATCTTGCACTCACGGATGTTTTCCTTCCAAAGGGCGATAGCCAGGTCAAAGTCTTTTCCATAATTACGGCCCATGTTTTTTAATTCCACATAGGGCACCCCCCAGTTTACGCGATAGTCGAGCCCGCGTTGGCGCATAGATTGCGAAGCAGGACCGTTCATCATCAGGCGGAACGACTGCTTGATTTGTTTCAGCTTTTGTTCTGTTTCTGGTGTCATGATTATATCAGTGTGGCATATTCTTTGGAATATCTCAAGTTTTGTTCGGCAAAGGATTCGGAATAATCCACAAGCACGTCGGCCACATCGCCCCCGGCATCGTAGGTGAGTGTGAGACGCGGATTGACGAATCCCTTGTAGGGAGCTATTCCAAGCTTTCCATAACGTTGTAGCATTTCGGCGTGGAGTCCTTGGTCTACGCGTACGGCATATTTTTCCACGAGGTTTCTGGCCGCCTCGTAATCCCCCATGCTCTTGATGCGCTGGATTTCACATAGCTCTTGTGCGAACACGCCACGCAAGGCCTCATAGTCGTCCACCTTCACGAAGTGCTTTCCACCACGCTCGACTATGCGCGCCGCGGGGGTGCCGCCGGCCTTGCACAAATCCAAGGCCCACCATGCGATGAGGGCGCGGTTGCGCATATGCGCCTCCTCGATGTCAGCTCCGGGCTTGATGCGTACGGTCTGAGTAAGGAGCCCATTTAATAAATAGGTGTAATATTGGCTTTTATATGCCTCCCCGTCGGGCAGGAGCCCCAGCTCCACCAGTTTCGGATCAGCTATAAAATAAAGTCCGAAGAGGTCAGCGCGTGCCTCCTCGATGGTGTTTCCATAAGCCTTGAGGGCATCGGGGTCGGTGCCGGGCGCCAGCCGTCCGCTGCCATGCCCCAGGCACTCGTGCAAGTCGGTGTGCAAGTCGTCGCACAAGTCGCCATAGCTCCTGACAAGGCCCAACGTGGCCTCATCGTCTACAAATTCCTCCAGGAATCCATTGCCGCGTGCGGCCTTGTTATAAGCTTCGGTGAGATTGCCGATGGTGACGCTCTTGCTTCCATATGCCTGCCTGATCCAATTGGCGTTGGGCAGGTTGATGCCGATGGCCGAGGCCGGATATTCGTCGCCTCCCAGCATTGCGGCGCATATCACGCGTGCGCTTACCCCCTTGACCACGGGCTTGCGGAAGTTCGGGTTGACGGGCGAGTGATCCTCGAACCATTGCGCGTTGTCGGCAATGGTCTGCGTGCGGCGTGTAGCCTCGAGGTCCTTGTATTCCACAAGTCCCTCCCACGTCCCCTTGAGTCCGAGCGGATCGCCATAAACTTCGATGAAGCCGTTGATGAAGTCGACCATCCCTTCCTGCTGGCCGACCCAAGCAATGGAGTACTGGTCGAACACCGTCAGGTCTCCCGTACGATAGTATTTCACCAACAAGTCGATTACATGTCGCTGCCCGTCATTCTCGGCATATTCCCCAGCCCTCTGCAACCATCTCACAATGAGGCGTATCGGCTCGGAATACATACCGTCCACACACCACACCTGTTCGGTGAGCAATCCGTTGCGCCTGATCAGTTTGGAGTTGAGTCCCCACGAGGGTTGTTCATCGGAGCCAGCGCTTTTCTTGTCTTGATAGTATTTTTCCACCTCATCTTGGGTCACTCCTTCATAGAAATTGCACGCCGAAGTCTTCACCAGATCCTCTCCATCGGCCTGGTTCACACGTTTGGGCAACACATCAGGGTCAAAAATCACGGGAAAGAGCCTTGCCACGAATTCGTCCTTGGTCTCACCCTTTTTCATGGGCAGGTCCTTTTCGTCCATGTGTTCGACAGCCTCTTTGAGGAAGGCTTCAGAGAAGTCTGGTGAAAATTTCTCGCAACCGTAATGATGATAGATACCCGATGAAAACCATACGCGCTTGAGATAGACTTCAAGCGCCTTGAAATCGGCCGACTCCCGCTCGCCGGGATAGTTGGTATAGATCGTCTCAAGGAGTTTCCTGATGCTCAGATTGTATTTTCCCTGTTGGTCGAAAGTAATGTCCCTCCCATAAAGCGCGGCCTTGGCGAGACAATAAATGTAAGTTTTCTGCTTCAGCGAGAGAGATTCGAACCCCTTGAGCCGGTAGCGAAGCATCTGCAAGTCGGCAAACTTCTCGCCGGTGTAGCTGAAATCATTTTGTTGCATTTTTACCAGAATCTTCTTTTTGCTATGCCTTCTTCTTCGACTTGCGCTCAGCCGCCGGAGGCATATGGTGAATTTTATAGTCGCGCGGCGTCGTACCGTTGATGCGGTAGAACGAGGCGTAGAAGCTCTGCCGGTTAGAGAATCCCACCATGTCGGAGATGTCCTCCATGTTCAGGTCCTTGTATCGACGGTCGCTGAGCAGGGTCATGGCCTCCTCGATGCGGTACTTGTTGACAAACGAGGTGTAGTTCATGTGGAACTTCACGTTGACAACGGCCGAGATGTAGCGTGTGTTGGTACCCAAGTCTTCGGCCAACTTCTTTGCCGAATAATTTTTATCTTTATACTTCTTCTGGATAAGGATAATCTCCAGAATTTTTCCCTTCAGCTCGTCCATGAGCTGGGGGCTGACCAGGGAACGATAAGCAGCCTCCTTTTCCTTCTTCTCTGTGATGTTATACTTTGCCATAAACTATAAAAGATTAAATAGTTTTATCGATCTTTGCCACTTTTTGCAAATTTAGACAATTTAAATGACAAACACAAGAAAAAAGAAGAAAAAAAATTAAAAAAGAATGATTTTAAGGAAAATTGGAAGAAAAAAGCACTTCAAACGGACAATGCGTAAATTGAGTGTCGAGTGTAGGCATGACACTATCGGGCTTCAGGAGTAAGCCGTTCATGCACGCCCACGCCACCCCAAACATCTTTATAAAAATGTAAGACACGACAAAAGAGCAACGTTTTACCAGGTCTCCTTTCTGTTCTTTTTCCGACAAAAGTCCAAGAGCGCGACACAGGAACGCTTCACGAAAAAACACAAAACACGCCTCAATTTCCAAACCATATATATTGACACCCCACCCATGTGCGCCCCTCGAAGTGACGAACATCATAGGCCTGCGAGAAGCAGAGGACGGACGAAATCATCCCTTTCGTTAAATATTATACGTTAAATTTCGGATTTGGCTTTGTTTTTCATTTGGTTTGCCGTACCTTTGCAAAGGCCATCCGTCCCCCACGCAAAGGAAGCCGGCGCACGTCCACATGGAACCGGAGGGGGAGCGGCTTAGGGCCAGACATATAGAGAGACCCGGCTAACGGGTAATGACGGAAAGAGAAGACAAATGAAAACAATGAAGAAAATAGCAGTTTCGAGCCTGGTCATGGGCGTTCTGCTCGTCTTCGCGGGGTGTGCCTCGTCGAAGGATTATCAGAAGGTGGCCTATTTCCAAAACGCCGACGAGGTGGACTTGGAAGCCTCGAGCGGCCTTTATGATATGAAAATCAAGCCCTTGAACTATCTCAATATCAACGTCACCTCGACCGACATGTCGGCATCGGCGCCCTTCAACCTGCGCACACCCGACAAATCGACGCTCGAGGCGAGTTCGTCGAACGGAGCCTATCGCTCAAACTATGGCGACCAGCAAACCTACTGCGTCAGCAACGACGGCACCATCAACTTCCCCGTCATTGGCAAGTTGAAGGTGGTGGGGCTCACCATGACACAATGCGAAGACTTGATACAAAAGAAGATTTCGCCTTATTTCACGGCCCACAACCAGCCCGTGGTGAAGGTGCAAGTTTTGAATTTCGTTGTCACCGTCACCGGCGAGGTAGCCAGTCCCCAGGTCATCAACGTCACGGGTGACCGCATCTCCATACTCGAAGCCATTGCGCAGGCTGGCGACCTCACCATCTACGGGCGTCGCGACAACGTGATGCTCATTCGCGAGGACGCGTCCGGGGCCAAGGTGGTGCACCGCTACGACTTGAACGACGCCAACATCCTGAACGACCCGTATTATTATCTCGACCAAAACGACGTGGTCTACGTGGAACCTAACGGCGTAAAGAAGGGCAATGCCGACATGGGGGCATCCACAACGTTGTGGCTTTCGGTCTCCGGACTCTCCACCAGCGTGATTTCCCTGATCTACAATATCGCGCACAACTAAGTTTCTATTTCTATCGCATCCCAATCGGCTCACCATGCCACATACACGACTCATGACGATGGAAATCCGCCCCGTAGCGACTTTTCATTCCCCCTTTGCCTCGAAGTTCGGCATACCACGCCAGGCGGGTGTGGTGCCCACCCTTCGGGGCGAGATTGTCTTCGAACGCGCCTATCGCAACCCCGACGCGTTGCGCGGCATCGACGGTTTTGATTTCCTTTGGCTGATCTGGGGATTCTCGGCCAACAGCCACGCCCCCACTAGCCTCATGGTGCGTCCCCCGAGGCTTGGCGGCAACGAGCGCGTGGGGGTTTTCGCCAGCCGGAGTCCGTTCCGTCCCAACGGGCTCGGCCTCTCGGCCGTTCGCCTGGAGCGGGTGGAATGGTCCACCTCCAGGGGCCCCATACTTCATGTGCTCGGAGCCGACCTGATGGACGGCACCCCCATCTTCGACATCAAGCCCTACATGCCCTATGCCGACAGCCACGGCGAGGCCCGTTCGGGCTTCGCGGGACAACACGACTGGCACCGGCTGAAGGTCGCCCTTACGCCTACCACCCAACAGGCGCTGTCCGGGCTTGGCCTTGACGCGGCCGATGTGTCCCAGCTATGCGACGTGATAGCCGAAGACCCCCGCCCACAATATCAAAAAACTCCCTCGAAAGTGTATGGTTTCACTTTCAAGGGAGTAGAGGTTCGCTTCCGCGTTGAGGGCGGCGAGGCCAAGTTCGTATTTTAGCCTTCCCCCTCGCCCGCCATCACTTATCGATGTTCACGATGGTATACTTTTTCGAGCCGAGGCCGATGTGCTCGGCCCAGTCGATGGTGTGCGTCCCATGCTGCTTGTCGATGCGCTTGAGCAGGTCGGTAGGGTCGTTCTCGGCGGTCACCTTCTGCTGGTTGATGATGTCGACACAAGCCTGGTCGAGCGCCACGGGATCGGTAGAAGCCAGGATGCCGTAATCCTTCAACTTCACCGGTGCCGGATGGTCGACGCAGTCGCAGTCGATGCTCATGTTGTTCATCACGCTGATATAGATGATGCCGTCCTGTTTTTCGAAGTAGTCCACCACGGCCTGCGCCGCGGCAGCCATGCTCTCCAAGAATCCGTCCTGGTCGCCGATGTACTTGGGTGTCCAAAGCGAGTCCATACGGAGTTTGCTCATCTTTCCGGCCGAGTGGATATAGGCCTTTCCGTTCTGGCTGGCGCACCCGATGGAGAGGTTCTTCAACGCGCCACCATATCCACCCATCGGATGTCCCTTGAAGTGGTTCAAGGCTATCATGAAGTCATAGTTGGCCATGTGTCCGCCCACGATATCATAATTCAGATGCGTGTGGTCGCGCACTGGGATGCGGATTTCGTCATACTCGTCCATGATGTCTACGGGGAAGTACTTGGTGAATCCATGCCGCTCAATCACCCTCCAGTGATTGGCCGAGTTGTTCCGCACGTCGTTGGGGTCGCCTCCGTAGGCGGTATTGTTCTCCACAATGGTGCCATCCACCTCGTACACCAAGTCCTTGATCAATTCGGGCTTCAGATAGTTCGGATTGGCCCCCTCGCCCGTAGAGACCTTTACGGCCACCCGTCCCTTGGCCTTCACCCCCAGGGCCTTGTAGATTTTCACCAGGGCCTCGGGCGAGATCTCGCGTGTGAGATACACCTTCGACTGTCCATAACTTGTCATAGCCATAAGCATCAAGGCCAATGACAACCAAAGTTTTCTCTTTCTCATAACGTTATCGTTTTTATCGCATTACAGGCTAATGTTGACGCCGCCCATGAAGGTGGCTCTAGGCATGGGGAAGCCGTCGTTGATTTCATATTTTTGTGCCAGCAGGTTGTCGCCCTTCACCCATAGTCCCCACCTGCGGTTGACCTGGCAATTCACCGTGGCATGGAGCAGGGTGAAGTTTTCCTTGACTCCCTTTCCGGCGGTCGAGATGAAGAGTCCCGCCACCTGTTGCACGCCTCCGGTGATGGTCCACCTTCCTTGCTGCCAGACGCCACCCAGATATCCCTTGTATTCTGGTGCGGCCAGCACGTGGTGCACCATGTGGAGCACCGAATGGTTGGTAGTGAGCCTCAAGTGTTCGTTCACGCGCCAGGCCGCCTCCATCTCGGCCCCCGAGTTCTCTATGGCCCCCGTGTTCGTATTGCGCGGCCGTCCGTCGACAACGGCGGTTTGAATCATGTTGTCGCCCTTGATATAGAACAGGTTAACCCCGTACGTGAACCTTCCCAGCGCCTGCTTCCACGAGGTCTCGTAGTTCATCAGCCGTTCGGGCTTCAGTTCCTCATTCGATGGCGGATAAAGGTAGAGTTCGCTCATGGTCGGATTGCGGAATCCCTTGCTGACCATGAGTTTCAAGGCACCCGTCGGCACGGGTCTGAACACGAGACCGCCCTGCGGCACCCACTCGTTTCCGGTGATGGAATGATGGTCCAGCCGTATTCCCGCATCAAGGGTGATCCACGAGGCGAGGTCCTGCCTGAAGTCAACATATCCCGCCACCTCGTTGCGGTGGCTGTGCCCGCTCTGCTTGTTGGGCGTGTCGAGCACCTCCCCCGTGGCAATCGACGTGTAGAAGGCGCGTCCGTAGATGTGTTGGTAATCCACCCCCACGGTGGTGCGGTTTCCGGCAAAGAGCCTGGCGCTCTGATACCAGCTTGCTCCCACGAGCGCGTCCTTCGATCGGAAGTAGCGTGTTTGCGGCTTGTTGATGGGGTCAGACGTGCCGTCGTTGATTTTGTGCCGTCCGAAGTTGTCGTACACGCTCACCCGTCCGTTGGTCCATCCGTAGTCGTTGTCGATACCCATCGACGCCTCGCCCCGCGTAATCCACTGGCGCGCGTCGAAGAGCGGCTTCTCCTCCGGTCCTGGGTTAGAGGCGTTGAAGTGGGTCAGGTTGGCGTCAAGCCAGGCGTTCCAGTGCGGGGTGATGTCGTAGCCGAGTTTCAAATAGCCGCCGTATTGCTCGAATCCCATGCGCGGCCGCTGGTTGTCGCTCCGTCCGTATTGCGCGGCCACGGTCGACGAGAACTTGCCGCTACGCACCTGGTTGCTGGCCTCGGCCTGGAAGGTGCCCCACGACCCTGCGCCAAGATTGAGATGGGTCCTCACGCCGTCCTCGTGCATACCACGGGTCACGATGTTGATTACGCCGCCCATGGCGTTGCTTCCATAGAGCGTCGATGCCGGTCCCCGCAACACTTCCACGCGGTCGGCGATCATGGTTTGGTAACTGTCGGAGATGGGATGTCCATAGACGCCGTTGTATTGCGGATGCCCGTCGATGAGCACCATCATCCGTCCTGTCCCCGCGCTGACGCCCCGCAGACTGAGCCCGCCCGCAGCATTGGTGCTCACGCCATAGCCCATCATGCCCCGCGAGGTGAGCATCAGCCCCGGCACTTCCTCCATCAAGGTGGGGAGCACGTTTGCGCGCTGGTTCACAACGAGTTGTGTACGGCCCACCACGTCGACGGTGAAAGGCAGGTGTCTCACGTCGGTGACGGAGCGCGTGCCCGTGACCACAACGCCTTCGAGCTGGTGCGAGGCCAGCGTGTCGACTTGTGCGGACGCTGCGGCGGAAGGCAGGAGAGCGGTCAAAAAGAAGAAAGCTGCTTTCATTGTTTGATTATTTACCGTAATTAATTATCGTCTAGCTTGTCGCCGCAAAGATACGAACAAGATTTTGAAAATCCAAAAAATTCCATCACCCAAGCTACATTTTTCTTGATTTGTAGCAACAGGGCCAACACCTCACCCCCGACATTTCCGCTCATTTCTTCTTGCCTATCACGATAGTGCGGAACCAATCCTTCAACACGCCCCCGTATCCCGCCTGGCTATCGGCGCAAAGGACGACCACCCGTCGTCCGTCGGGCAAGGGAGGCGCCTCGCACATGCCCTCGTAATTCGCCAGGCTCTGGTCGAGCAACGTGAAATAAGTGCGCCATCCGGCCACAAACTGCTTTCCCTGGTCGCCGGGATGGATGCGGAACACCTTGTTCACCACCCATGCGCCGAGTTTGGACTGTGGCACGTAGAACTCCCTTTCGAGCGAGAGCAGCGTCCCGTCGTCCAAGGAGAGCAGTTCCGCCACGCCATGGGCGTAATTGTCGGGACGGGGCTGCCCGGTATCGGCCAGGGGCGCATCGAGCAGGTAGGTGTATTCCTTGTCGACGCCGAGCTTTTCGTCGAGTTGCGTCAAGCGCAGCATCAACTGGTTGTCCCCCTTGAGCGGCCCCTCGTTGATGGTCCACAAGCATTGTCGCGAAACGTCATAGCACAAGCTCTCTATCTGCTTGTTGGGCAGGCCGCGGTCACGATATCCGTCAATGCATGTCCGGGCCACGAGGCTGTCCGTCTCCAGCCCATATTCCTCTATGGTGGAGCCCTCCTCGTTACCGATATAGATGTGCTTCGTAGAAGGATTGTAGGCCACGGCCTCCTGGTCCTCGTTGCGTCCTTTCAGGGACTGCCACCCGCAATTCCTCACCGCCGAGACGTTGCCCTCCTGGTCGATTTGGATATTGAACACAAAGTATCCCTTCCCGTCGTTCCCGGTTTTATCCGACACCACGGCATAGTAATTTCCGAAGAGCCTCACCAGCCCGCTGTAGTTTCCGGGCGGAATGCTGTCGAAAGCGCGCTGTCCGGTCACCACGATGCGGTCCGAGATGTCGTCGGGCACGCGCTTGCCGTCCCATTCCAGCGTGCCTCTCTTGAGGAATCCCTTCACCATGTTTTTCGGCACGGCCTCCTCCCGGCCACGGCACTCCATGTTTTCCATGGCGTCCGTCCCGTCGTCCTTGGCGTGTCCCCCACCGGTCATTCTCGGGTGTCCGGCCACGGTGCAGAACACGAACAGTATACAAAAAATCCGATATTTCATGCCTATGCAAAGGTAAAGCCTTTCCCAGGAAAAAGGGGAAAGGCTTCCGTTAAGTCTGCTTAAAGGTCTGTTAATGGTGCTTAAAGCCGCCTGCCGGGTTGACGCAAATCAACCGTGGGCTCACCGTCCGAAGGTGGCCATCTCCACCCGTTCCATCCTCACGTCGCAATCGGCGTCGATGTCGGTAGCCTTTTCCGTATAGAAGAACTTGCTGTCGGTAATGGTAACGCCATGCACCATGCCCTTTTGGCCGTGCGCCTCTATGGCCGTCTTGCATCCGCGGCACACGATGTCGCTCATGTGGATGTCGCCGAAGTCGGGCGGAAAGTCGCCCTTGGTGAGCGTTTTTGGTTTTTCCGCCCCCACGTGGTTGTCCCAGTAGGTAGTCTCGAAGGATACGGCCGCCGAAGCGATGTCGGTCATATAGATGTGGTCGATAAAGACGTTCTCGGTGGGTCCACCTCGCTTCACGGCACTTTTGAATCGCAGTCCAACATCGGTCCCGGTGAAGACGTTGTTTCTCACGAGGATGTTCTTCATACCTCCGCTGCAATCGCTTCCGATGACGAATCCGCCATGGCCGTGATACACGTGGTTGTCCTGTATGTTGATATTCTCGCAAGGTCCCGCCTCGACGCCGCGCAGTCCCTGTCCGCCCTTCATGCAGATGGCGTCGTCGCCGCAATCCACCACGTTGTTCACGATGAGCACGTCCTTGCAGTTGCCGATGTCGATGGCGTCTCCATTCTGTGCGTTCCACGGGCACTTCACGGTCACGCCGTCTATGATCACATTGCGGCACCGTTGCGGGTTGATGTGGAAGTTGGGCGAGTTCATCACCGTGACACCCTGGATGAGCACGTTCTCGCAATCAGTAAACTTGATTAGCTTCTGCCTCATGCCCTCCTGCTCTTGCGCCGTGGGAGCCACGTTGTCAAAGTGCTTCAGGTTGAAGGGATACCACAGGTCGCCCTTTTCCGACACCGTGCCCCCCATGTCGAGGTATCGTTTCCACTCCACGTCGCTCTGCTTGCCGCGCTTCACGGCCCTCCACCATTCGCCATTGCCGTCGATGGTGCCCTGTCCCGTAATCGACACGTTCTTGCGCTTGCTGGCTGAGATGGCGTTGGCCATCTTCGGCGTGGGTTTTCCGTCCTCGATTTTGTAATGGTCCTTCTTGTCAGGTGAGAACACGATGATGGCGTTCTTGTCCAAGTGCAGGTCGATGCCGTCCTTGAACACGATGGGTCCGGTGAGGTAGACTCCGGCCGGCACGTCGAGGTGTCCCCCACCCTGTTTTTGCAACCGGCTCATGGCCTTGGCAAAGGCCTCAGTGTTCATGGTTAAGCCGTCGCCCACACCACCGCACTCGGTCAGCGAGAGGCGTGTTTCGGCAATCGTGGGCTGCACGGGGACGGGCATGTCGACGGGCAGATTCTTGTAATAACGCCCGTAGTCATCGGCCACGCACCACGTGGACACGGCCAGCAGAGCAAGGATAAGGAGGATGTTCTTTTTCATGTTTCCAAGTAGATTGTTTTCAAAAAATAGAAATGGGCGGCCTCTTTGGGAGAACCGCCCTAATGAAAGGAGGAGTGGTACCTCTTGGAGTTGAACCAAGGACACATGGATTTTCAGTCCATTGCTCTACCACCTGAGCTAAGGTACCATTTGGTTTGCGGTTGCAAAGGTACATAAAAAGTCGGCCGTAACAAAGGGGAAATGCCCAAAAATGCTTCTGTTTAAAGTTTATTAACAATCTCTTGGGCACTCCGGCCGCTCCCACGTCTTACGAGCAGTTTTTCTCCATATATATAAATAGGTGTAAGGCGGCGCCGCACCCCATCTCGGCATAGGTGTTGTGTCACGGCTACTTCGCATTGCGGTATTCAAGAGGCGTCATGCCCGTTGTCCGCTTGAAGTAACGCGTCAGGTTTGACGGTTCCGAGAATCCAAACCTGTCGGAAATCTCGTTCACCGTCAGGGTGTCATGGCGCAAGAGAATCTTGATTCTCGTAATCAGCGCCTCCTCTATCCACGACGAGGCCGTGCGATGGCTCACTTCCGAGATGATGCTGCTGAGGTATTGCTTGTTCAAGCAAATCTTGTCGGCATAGAACTCCATATCGCGATGGCGCTCGCAATGCGCATTGACAAGTCTGACGAAGCGATTGAACACCTGCACGTTGCGTGATTGCGCGCTCACCCCGACAGCATCGCACCTGAGCGACATGTTGGAAATCAGGAGCAAGAAGTTGTACAATTCGGCGTTGCGATTTTCCTTATATTCGCTATGCACGGCCAGCCACAACGTGTCAAGCATGGCGATCGCCAGGCGCCGCTCCTGCTCCGAGGGGTGAATCAGCACACCGTTCATTCGCTGGTGGTACATCGGCGGCATCTTCCCGGCGAAGATTTCCGTCATCAACGGGTCTGACAGGTGGAGCGCCTGCAACAGGAACTCGCCGACGTCGCCCTCAGCTTGCAAGATGCTCCCCGGAGTGACCAGCAGGAGGTCGCCGGCACACAGATGGCGCCTTTGCAGATTGACGACGCAGTCGAAGGCTCCCTCCATCACCAAGCATACAAAGGTGTCGTCCTGCTGGAAAGGCTGGCCACTCATAAACACGCGAGACGGATGACGCCCCGACACCCTGATGAACAGCAGATCGTCGTCGCTCCATGTCCGGCCCTCGCCGGACTCCTCACCATAAAGACTCTCAACGAACTGATTATTGACAAGTCGTACCTGTTTTTCCATAAGGCAATCGTTATTACACCTGCAAATATAGACAACTTTTATGAAACCAGCAAGACAAGCCGTACTTTTTAGACAAAAATGGAGCTGCGGCAAGCGAACACCTCCCCACTGAGGCCGTTTCTTTTGCCTTCCTCATGAAAAACGGAGACGCGCCTTTCTCGACTTACAGACTTCAAGTCTCTGCAATATCCACCCTCAAGAGGAATCCAAATCTTTAAGCCCCCTCTTTTTTGCAAGATTTTGCAAGTTTTAAACATAAAAACGAAGTTTCTGCCACAAAGTTGAAAAAAATTGCAATACTTCGTTATATTTTTGCTAATTTTTTGTAAATTTGCCCCATGAAATAAACATCATATTTCAAAGATTTATCAACTGTAATAAAAAGAGACATGAGAATGACTTCAACTCTTTATCACAAGCATCCACGGCACGTTATACGGGCCGCGTTGCTCATCGTCTTCTGCCTGCTATTCACTCCACTCGGAGCGATGGCGGACGGCATTCCCGTTGCCCAACTCAGCAGCGACGGCAAGACCCTCACCTTCACCTATGCCGACGAGGCCACGGTGGACGGCAAGTCCGTCTTCAACGCCGCCAGCACCGGAAACACCCCGGGCTGGAACAAGAGCGTGGGCGGGATCACCAAGGTGGTGTTCGACCCCTCGTTTGACGAGGCACGCCCCACCTCCACCGCACAATGGTTCGACGGCATGGCCAAGCTCACCGACATCGAGGGCATAGAGCACCTCAACACCTCCGAGGTGACCAGCATGGCCTCGATGTTCTACGGATGCTCGAGCCTCACCGGGGTGGACCTCAGCCACTTCGACACGAGGAACGTCACCGTCATGGGCAGCATGTTCGCCCGTTGCTCGAGCCTCACGGACATCGACCTCGCCAGCTTCAACACGGAGAACGTCACCTCGATCACACAGATGTTCTCCAAGTGCACAAGCCTCAAGTCGGCCAACGTCAGCAGCTTCAACACCGCCAACGTCACCAACATGGGGCAGATGTTCTCGGGCTGCTCGGCCCTCGACTCGCTCGACCTGAGCAACTTCACCATCGCAAACGGAACGGAGACCGACCGGCTGCTCGACCATTGCACCGAGCTCAAGGTGCTCAACCTGGGCGACAACACCTTCAACGGCGCCAAGCTGGGACGGAATAACAACATCTTCAACGCCATCGGCGCCTCACAGCCCGTGCTGCTCGTCGTGGGCGAGAACTTCGACAAGACCGTACTCGGCGAGC
>CAYQUN010000009.1:0-7045 GCA_964420715.1 uncultured Prevotella sp.
CGCTTTCGTTCCTTTTGAAACGCAAAGAAGAGGCCTTTTTAGCCTCTTCTTTTTTGTGTTCTTGTGGTAGATAGTTTCCTTCGATTCCCCCAAATTTTCCGTTCTAAAACCGCTCTACCTTTTGCACCACTTTGGTGAAACAAGACGTAAAACGGGGGAAACGGGAAAAACGTGTTTTTTGGGTAAAATCGCCGTAACTGCTTGATAATCAATGGTGCGTTGTTTTGGAATGAAAACAAAAAAATGTCCGCAAAAATGATTTGCAGACACATGGGTAGTCGGTAAGAGAATCGAACTCTTATGCCAAGATTGAGAATCTTGTATCCTAACCGTTAGATGAACCGACCGTTAGTTGTCATTCTCACAAGCCTGTACCCCCCAGCGCGGAAGGAGGGGGATTCGAACCCCCGGTACGCGAAATGCGCACGGCAGTTTAGCAAACTGCTGGTTTCAGCCACTCACCCATCCTTCCAGTCAGGGCTCGCAAACCGAGTTGCCAAGCATTGTTTTGAATGCGGTGCAAAGGTAAAGGTATTTTTTTAATCCACCAAACTTTTCCCCGTCTTTTTTCCGAAAAAGTTCTTTTTGGGCTTGTTCGACTCGTGGTTTTTGCGTATTTTTGCATTGTCATGCGCTTCGTCGCGTTTGATTATACCTTAATATATAATTATGTGGGGGCGTCCATGTTGTGTGAGGCGTACCCTTATCATAGAATAGTAAGAAACAACCAAAGCGGATAAAGAAATGAAAGCAGAAGACACCAAGGAGCAAATCCTCGTCTCTATTACTGGTCAAGATCGTCCCGGACTGACGGCATCGGTTATGGAAATTCTCGCATGCCATCACGCACAGATTCTCGACATCGGCCAGGCCGACATTCACTCGACGCTCTCGCTGGGTATCCTCATCCGGCTTGGAAGCATGGAATCGGGGCAGGTGATGAAGGAGTTGCTTTTCAAGGCCAATGAGCTTGGGGTGAACATAGGATTCTCGCCCATCTCTGACGACCGGTATGAAGAGTGGGTAGGGCGCCAGGGCAAGAACCGCTACATCCTCACCGTCATGGGGCGGAGCCTTTCGGCCGAGCAGATTGCCGCGGCCACGAAGGTGATTGCCGAGCAGGGATTCAATATCGACTCCATTCTCCGCCTCACGGGGCGGCAGAGCATTCGTCATCCCAACAAGAACGTGCGTGCCTGCATTGAGTTCTCGCTTCGTGGTACGCCCAACGACGGGCCCGCGATGCAGGGCGAGCTCATGAGCCTTTCGCGCGAGTTGGGCATTGATTTCTCCTTGCAGAAAGACGATATGTACCGTCGGATGCGGCGCCTTATCTGTTTCGATATGGATTCCACGCTCATCCAGACCGAGTGTATCGACGAGCTGGCGCGTCGTCATGGCGTGGGCGAGCAGGTGTCGGCCATCACCGAGCGGGCCATGCGGGGCGAGATTGACTTCAAGGAGAGCTTCACCGAGCGCGTGCGCCTGCTCAAGGGCTTGGACGTGAGCGTGATGCAGGACATCGCCGAGCACCTGCCCATCACCGAGGGCACCGACCGGCTGATGCGCGTGCTCAAGGAGGCGGGCTACAAGATTGCCATCCTCAGTGGTGGGTTCACCTACTTTGGCGAGTATCTCCAGCGTCGCTACGGCATCGATTATGTTTATGCCAACGAGTTGGAGATTGGCGAGGATGGAAAGCTCACGGGGCGTTATGTGGGCGAGATTGTGGACGGGCACCGCAAGGCCGAGCTCTTGAAGCTTATTGCCCAGGTGGAGAAGGTGAAGCTGGCCCAGACCATTGCCGTGGGCGACGGGGCCAACGACCTGCCCATGATTTCGGAGGCGGGACTCGGCATTGCCTTCCACGCCAAGCCCCGTGTCGTGGCCAATGCCGAGCAGAGTATCAACACCATCGGCTTGGACGGAATCCTTTATTTCCTTGGTTTCAAGGATTCGTATCTGATGAAATAGGCCCGGCGTTTCGTTGGGATAGGGGGCGGCAGGGCTTCCTGGGCAGTCCGGTTTTGGAGGATTTCCCCAACTCGGCGAGAGTCCGCATGGTAATGGTATACGTGTGCGTGCCCGATTCCGTCCCGATGCCCGTGTCACGGGCTTTAAACGTAAGTTCCCGGCCCCTCAGGCAGTCAGAGAGGCCGGGAACTTGTGTTGTGGCTAACCGGATCAATAGCTCCTTGCGATGACGGCGCGGTGCTTGGCGGGCTTGCCGCTCACCATGTCGACGAGTCCTTCCACGTTCTGGTCCACATCGAAGGGGATGCAGCGGATGGTGGCCTGCGTGTCCTCCTTGATCTTGGCCTCGGTCTCGGCGGTTCCGTCCCACGGGCAGATGAAGAATCCGCCGTCCTTGATGCGTGTCTTGAAGTCGTCGTAATTATCGCACTCGTAGATGCGGCTGTCGCGGAGTTTGCGTGCCTTTTCGAAGATGGCCGTCTGCATTTCGTCGAGCAGGTTCTTCACCCGTTCCACGATTCCGTCAAAGGGCACGTTCTCCTTCTCCAGCGTGTCGCGTCTCATCAGTTCGACGGTGTTGTTCTCCAGGTCGTGTCCGCCCATCACGAGGCGCACGGGCACGCCCTTCAGCTCGTAGTCGGCAAACTTGAATCCCGGCCGTTTGTTGTCGGCGTCATCGTATTTCACGCTCACGCCTAATTCGAGCAGGGCGTCGATGGCGGGCTGCAGCTTTTCGGTGATGGCCTTGAGCTGCTCGTCGTTCTTGTAGATGGGGATGATGACCACCTGTATGGGTGCCAGGCGTGGGGGCAGCACCAGTCCGTTGTCGTCAGAGTGAGTCATGATGAGTCCGCCGATCATGCGTGTCGACATGCCCCACGAAGTGGCCCACACGTATTCCGGCTTGTTCTCCTTGTTGAGGAAGGTCACGTCGAAACTCTTGGCGAAGTTCTGTCCCAGGAAGTGGCTTGTGGCGCTCTGCAGGGCCTTTCCGTCCTGCATCATCGCCTCGATGGTATAGGTGTTGAGCGCTCCGGCGAAGCGTTCGGTCTCGCTCTTCACGCCGCGCACCACCGGGATGGCGGCCCATTTCTCGGCGAAGTCGGCATACACGTGCAGCATTTTCTGGGCTTCGGCTTCAGCCTCCTCGGCCGTGGCGTGTGCGGTGTGTCCCTCTTGCCAGAGGAATTCCGACGTGCGCAGGAAGGGCCTCGTGCGCATTTCCCAGCGCATCACGTTGCACCACTGGTTGCACATCAGGGGCAGGTCGCGCCAGGAGTGTATCCAGTTCTTGTAGGTGTGCCAGATCATCGTTTCCGAAGTCGGTCGGATGATGAGTTCCTCGTCGAGCCTGGCCTCGGGGTCCACGACGATTTGTCCGTCGTCGGTGGCTTTCAGCCTGTAGTGTGTCACCACGGCGCTCTCTTTGGCAAAGCCCTTCACGTGTTCGGCTTCGCGGGCGAAGAAGCTCTTCGGGATGAGCAGGGGGAAGTAGGCGTTTTGTGCCCCCGTGGCCTTGAACATCTTGTCCAGTTGTGCCTGCATCTTCTCCCAAATGGCGTAGCCGTAAGGTTTGATGATCATGCAGCCCCGTACGGGAGCCGTCTCGGCGAGTCCCGCCTTCATCACCAAGTCGTTGTACCACTGACTGTAGTTGTCGGCCCGCTTGGTGAGTTGTTTCAATTCTTTTGCCATGATATAGTCGATTTTCTTCTCTGATTCTTCTTCTTGTGTTCTCCGCGTCAAGGGTGCGGAGTGCGATTCGAGGGCAAAGGTACAAAAAATAATTTGAAATTCCGCCATCTTTTCGTCAAATCCATCCACCACTTTTCCCCCATGCCGTGTGTGTGGACGGCCTCGTCCCTCCGCCGTCGGGTCGTGGTCACCCTTGCGCGCGGGGGGGCGGGTGCCTCGGCCTGCTTGGGCGCCGTCGTCTTCCCCGCCCTGGTTGGGGTGTCAGTTTTGTCCGTATAATTCTGAATTTTTTAACATTTGAAAATCTTCAAGCCAGCTCGTTCCGACGAGGGAAATGCACCGCCGCAAAGGCCTTTCAAGCCCGTGGCGCCTCCTTGACATTCTCACTTGGGCCAAGTGAGGTTGTCATTAGGCCCAAATGAGGTTGTCATTAGGCCCAAGTGAGGGGCTCTCAACGGCCTCCAGACACCCCCTCGGAGTGCTTTTTAAAGTCGTTTTACGTGTCAAGGAATCGGAAGTAACAGAGCGTCAGGGAGTTGCATTTTCGCCGAAAACACGTCTGTTTCCAACCGGCGGACGCCTTGCTCGTCCCGACGGCCTTTTTTCGAGGGTTGTTGTCAAGAAAAATCTGACACGTTTCTCACACTTCGCCCCGTCCTTTTCCCACCCCGCTCGCATCCCTCGTCCCCTGTCCGCCCGTCCGCTTTCCCGCAGTCCCCGTAGTCCGAGGTCCCGCCGGGTGCGGCTGTTTTTACAACTCTTTCCCTCAATTTATTCTTTTTTTATACGAATCTTTTGGCGGAACGGGCGAAAATAATTATCTTTGCCTATAGAAACTTAGAAATTCATAAAATATCAACAACTATGGCAAATAACACAGAACTCATCGCACAGTGCGAAGCCAAGGCCCGTCAGTGGCTCACTCCCGACTTCGACGAGCAGACGCGCCAGGAGGTGCAGGCCATGCTCGACGACAGCGACAAGACGAATCTGATCGAAAGCTTCTACAAGGACCTGGAGTTCGGCACGGGCGGACTGCGCGGAATCATGGGTGCGGGATCCAACCGCATGAACGTCTACACCGTGGGCATGGCCACGCAGGGCTTTGCCAACTATCTGAAGATGAACTTTGCCGGCCGCGAGCAGATTTCCGCCGTGGTGTGCTATGACTGCCGCAACAACAGCGACCTGTATGCCAAGACCGTGGCCGACATCTTCTCGGCCAACGGCATCAAGGTGTACCTCTTCTCAGAGATGCGGCCCACCCCCGAATGCTCGTATGCCATCCGCCACTTCGGAGCCCAGGCCGGTGTGAACATCACCGCCAGCCACAACCCCCGCGAATACAACGGATACAAGGCTTACTGGGAGGACGGAGCGCAAGTGCTGTCTCCCCACGACAAGGGAATCATCGACGAGGTGAACAAGGTGCGGATTGAGGACGTGAAATTCAAAGGCAATCCCGAGTTGATCCAGCTCATCGACGAGGATGTGGACAAGCCCTATCTGGAGCAAATCAAGACCCTCAGCATCGACCCCGACGTGATCAGGCGCCAGCACGACCTGAAGATTGTCTACACCCCCCTGCACGGCACGGGCATGACCATGATTCCCCGCTCGCTGAAGTTCTGGGGATTTGACAACGTGCACTGCGTGAAGGAGCAGATGGTGAAGGACGGCAACTTCCCCACCGTCGACCGCCCCAACCCCGAGTTTGCCGAGGCGCTCACCCTGGGCCTGCGCGACGCCAAGGCCATTGACGCCGACATCCTCATGGCCAGCGACCCCGACGCCGACCGCGTGGGCATGGCGTGCAAGAACGACAAGGGCGAGTGGGTGCTCATCAACGGCAACCAGACGTGCATGATCTTCCTCTGGTACATCATCTCGAACCGCAAGGCCAAGGGCCTGCTCAAGCCCACCGACTTCATCGTGAAGACCATCGTCACCACCGAGGTGATTCGCAAGATTGCCGAGAAGCAGAACATCGAGATGCGCGACGTGTACACGGGCTTCAAGTGGATTGCACGCGAAATACGCCTCTCCGAGGGCAAGCAGCAGTACATCGGCGGAGGCGAGGAGAGCTATGGCTTCCTGGCCGAAGACTTCGTGCGCGACAAGGACGCCGTGTCGGCCTGCTCGCTGCTGGCCGAGATTTGCGCCTTTGCCAAGGACCAGGGCAAGACGCTCTACGACATCCTCATGGGCATCTACACCGAGTATGGATTCTCAAAGGAGTTCACCGTCAACGTGGAGCGGCCGGGCAAGTCGGGCGCCGAGGAAATCCAGCAGATGATGGCCGACTTCCGTGCCAATCCGCCCAAGGATCTCGGTGGAAGCCGTGTGGTGCTTTGGAAAGACTATAAGACGCTGGAGGCCACCGACGCCGAGGGCAAGACCACCAAGATCGACATGCCCGAGACGAGCAACGTGCTCCAGTGGTTCTGCGACGACGACACCAAGGTGAGCGTCCGCCCGTCGGGCACCGAGCCCAAGATCAAGTTCTATATCGAGGTGAAAGGCGTCATGCACAACGCTTCCGAATATCCCGGGCTCGACGCCGAGGGCATGAAGAAGATTGAGGCCATCAAGAAGAGCCTGCACCTGAACTAACCCCCTTGGCCACGGCCCCGCGACGGGGCAACGCCACACTCACGGCGGGGCGGCTCGAGAGCTGTCCCGCCCGAAGTGTATCATAAGGAGAAAGACAACCAATAACAACACATGATGACCCACCGACCCATGACCACCACCACCGCCTGCCGCCTCTCGGGCTCCCTTCTGAAGGGTGCGACGGCATGGCACAAGGCCGCGCTCGTCCTGCTTGCGCTCGTAGCGTGCCTCTGTGTGCAGGCCCAGATGGCCGATCCAGTGAAGTTCACCACACGTTTGAAAACCGACGGTTCGGCACATGCCGAAATCGTCTTTACCGGAAAGATTGACCCCGGATGGCACGTCTATTCCACCGCGCTGGGCAGCGACGGGCCTGTTTCGGCCACGTTCGGGGCCGACGCGCTCGAGGGTGCCGAGACCGACGGACCGCTCAAGGCCGTAGGCAGGGAGAAGTCCAGCTTTGACAAGCTCTTCGGCATGACGCTCCGCTTCTTCGAGGGAAGCGTCGAGTTCGTGCAGCCCATCCGCTTCACCGCCCCCCATTATCGCATCAAGGCCTATTTGGAATATGGGGCGTGCAACGACCAAAACTGCCTTCCGCCCACGCAGGTCGACTTCTCGGCCACAGGAAAGTCGCCAGCCGTGGTGGCGCCCAAGGGCGGAAAGCCCGAGCCCGCCGGCACTGACGGCGAGGCGGCCGTGACCAAGGCCGGCGAGGCGGCAACGCCGGCGTCCGACTCGCTGGCGGCTCTCCCGCTGGCCA
>CAYQUN010000009.1:7145-29208 GCA_964420715.1 uncultured Prevotella sp.
GCCGGCGAGGCGGCAACGCCGGCGTCCGACTCGCTGGCGGCTCTCCCGCTGGCCACCGATACGGCCGGGGTGGGCCAAGGCTCCGCCGGCGAACCCGACGTGTGGGCTCCGGTGACCGCCGAGATTGGACGCATGGGTGGCGAGGCCGCGCAGGTGGCGTCGCGCCCCATGGCCTACATCCTCCTCATGGGCTTCGTGGGCGGCCTGCTTGCCATGGTGATGCCATGCATCTGGCCCATCATTCCCATGACGGTGAGTTTCTTCCTGAAGCGGGCGCGCGACGACCGGAGGCGGGGATTGCGCGACGCGGTGCTCTATGGGCTCTCCATCGTGGTCATCTATCTGGCCATGGGCCTCGGCGTGACGGCCCTCTTCGGTCCCAGCACGCTCAACGCCCTGTCCACCAACGCCGTGTTCAACATGGCGCTCTTCCTGCTCCTGGTGGTCTTCGCGCTCAGCTTCTTCGGCTGGTTCGAGATTCGCCTGCCACAGGGATGGGCCAACCGCGTGGACAGCCGTGCCTCGCGCACCTCGGGACTGGTGTCGATTTTCCTCATGGCTTTCACGCTCGTGCTGGTCAGCTTCTCGTGCACGGCACCCATCATCGGCCTGCTCCTGGCCGAGACCGTCACGTCGGGACGGTGGCTCGCCCCCGCCGTGGGCATGCTGGGCTTCGCCCTGGCCCTGGCCGTTCCGTTCACCCTCTTCGCCCTCTTCCCCACGCTGATGAAGAAGAGCCCGAGGGGTGGCGCGTGGATGAACCAGGTGAAGGTGGTGCTCGGATTCGTCGAGCTGGCCTTCTCGCTGAAGTTCTTCTCCGTGGCCGACATGGCCTACGGATGGCACTTGCTCGACCGCGAGGTGTTCCTCTCGCTCTGGATCGTCATCTTCTTCGCCCTGGGCTGCTATCTCGTGGGCTGGCTCCGCTTCCCGAGCGACGATGTGGAGGGCGCGCCACACAAGGCCATGCCCGTGCCGGCGGTCATGACGGGCTTGGCGTCGATGGCTTTCGCCGTCTACATGCTGCCCGGCTTGTGGGGAGCGCCGTGCAAGGCGGTGAGTGCCTTCGCGCCGCCCATGAGCACGCAGGACTTCAACCTGAATACCAGCGAGGTGAAGGCGCGCTTCACCGACTATGACGAGGCTATGGCTGCGGCCCGCCGCGAGGGCAAGCCCGTGCTGGTGGACTTCACCGGCTTCGGGTGCGTGAACTGCCGGAAGATGGAGGCCGCGGTGTGGACTGACGCCCGCGTGGCACGAATCTTGCAAGACGACTATGTGCTGGTGTCGCTCTTCGTCGACGACAAGACGCCCCTGCCCAAGCCCGTCGAGGTGATGGTGGGTGGACGGAAGCGCACCTTGCGCACCGTGGGCGACAAGTGGAGCTATCTGCAGACGCACAAGTTCGGGGCCAACACGCAGCCGTTCTATGTGGCCGTAGACGTGCAGGGGCATCCGCTTGTGGCGCCTTACAGCTATGACGAGAGCGTGGACGACTATCGCGGCTTCCTCAACCGTGGACTGAAAACTTTTAAAGAAAGGGACGAACAACAATGAAAATCATACAGCCATCTTACGAAATCTGGCCTCAGGAAGGGGGCGTCGACGGCATCTACAAGCAGGTGGAAAGGGTCGGACGCGTGTGCTACAAGAGCGAGAACCACGTCACCGAAGACTCGGCGCGGCCGTTTGTCAACCGCCTCATTGCCAACGAGCACTTCGCCATGCTCGAGCATGCGTCGGTTTGGCTCGTGGCTCCCGCCGGAAACCTCGACTTCTACCGCTACAACCGCTTCTCGCGCTTCGCCTCGGAAGGCGGGCTCGACTATGTGTCGACCAACTTCCGCGTGGTGATGGAGGGCCGGCGCGCGGCCGACCTCGACCGCTATCTGAGTCCGTGCCTTCCCCAGCACGAGCGGAGGGTGACGGTGCACTTCACCACGCAGATCGCTACCACGCGTGAGTTTAACCGGCATCGCGTCAACTCCATGGCCGAGCAGTCCACACGTTATTGCAATTACAGCAAGAACAAGTTCGGTGGAGAAATCAGCGTGAACCGGCCGGCGTGGGTGGCCGCCGAGCCTGGTGGCGACACTTCCGAGCAGGGCGAGGCCACCTTCGCGGACCTGGTGAAGGCGCTCGGACAGGGGGCCGACAAGTGGTGGGGCAAGCTTGACAACTGGCTCTTCGCCAATCTGGCCGCCGAGCACGCCTATATGAACCTCATCCGGCTGGGATGCAAGCCCCAGGAGGCACGGGCCATCTTGCCGCTGGACACGAACACCGAACTGGTGCACACGGCTTTCGTGGCCGACTGGAAGCACTTCTTCGACCTTCGCGCGCTGGGCACCACCGGCGTTCCTCACCCCGACGCCAAGGCGTTGGCCGAACCGCTCCGGCGTGACTTCATCCGGCGGGGATGGATTGAGGGCGACTAACCCGTCCCGCCGCCACCGCTCTCAGGCCGGGCTGAGCCGGGGTGCGGAGACGCTCGCTCCTGCTTCGGGCGGCGTCGGCCGGGCATGGATTCCACGACATGGGGAAGAGTATTTAATGTTTTGAAAATGAAAGGAGACCCTTGCTTATGAACGATGAACAATTCTCTTTCGCTCCCGCCGAGGAGCGTGAGGCGATAACGATACTCCAGCACTTGCACGATGCCATCGGCGATACGCTCAAGCCCGACGACACACAAAGGGTGAAGGAGAGCGTAGAGCACTCCATGTCGACGGGAAAGATTCACAGGGACGTGTTCGGGTTGAACCCCATCTTGCGGGCTTTGCAAACGGCGCAAATCGCTGTCGACGAAATCGGGCTCAAGCGCGATGGCACCATTGCCATCCTGCTCTATGCCACGCAGCCCAATGACGAAATCGATACCGACGCCATTGCCAGCCAGTTCGGCGAAAGCGTGGCGCACATCGTGCGCGGACTCGTACGCATCGACGACCTCTACAAGAAGAATCCGGTGATTGAGAGTGAGAACTTCCGCAACTTGCTCATTTCCTTCTCGGAGGACATGAGGGTGATCCTCATCATGATTGCCGACCGGGTGAACGTGATGAGGCAAATCAGAGACACGACCGCCGTCGACGCCAGGCAGGAGGTGAGCGAGGAGGCAAGCTACCTGTATGCGCCTTTGGCCCATAAGCTTGGACTATACAAGCTGAAGAGCGAGCTCGAAGACTTGTCGCTGAAGTATCTGGAACACGACGCCTACTACATGATCAAGGACAAGCTCAACGCCACCAAGGCGTCGCGCGACGCCTATATCGAGAGGTTCATCGGGCCGGTGAAGCAACACTTGGAGCAGGCGGGACTGAAGTTCCACATCAAGGGGCGCACGAAGAGCATACACTCCATCTGGCAAAAAATGAAGAAGCAGAAGTGCGGATTCGAGGGCATATACGACCTCTTTGCCATACGAATCATTCTTGACTCGCCCCCCGACAAGGAGAAGATGCAGTGCTGGCAGGTCTATTCCATCGTCACCGACATGTACCAGCCCAATCCGAAAAGATTGCGCGACTGGCTCTCCGTGCCCAAGTCGAATGGTTACGAGAGTCTTCACATCACCGTGCTCGGGCCCGAAAACAAATGGGTGGAGGTGCAAATCCGTACGGAACGCATGGACGAGATCGCCGAGCACGGACTGGCCGCGCACTGGAGGTACAAGGGCATCAAGAGCGAGGGGGGCATCGACGAGTGGCTCGCCAACATCCGCTCGGCTCTGGAGAGCAACGATGACTTGCAGCTCATGGACCAGTTCAAGATGGACCTTTACGAGGACGAGGTGTATGTCTTTACGCCCAAGGGCGACTTGCTGAAGTTTCCCAAGGGTGCGACGATACTCGACTTCGCCTATCACATCCACTCGCACATCGGCGATACGTGCGTCGGAGGGCGCATCAACGGCAAGGCCGTGTCCTTCCGGCAAAGGCTTCACTCGGGCGACCAGGTGGAGGTGCTTACGCAGGGCAACCAGCGGCCCAAGCGCGAGTGGCTCGACATCGTGAAGACTTCGAAGGCCAAGGCCAAGATCAGACTCTCGCTCAAGGAGACGCAACAGAAGGAGGGGAGGATGGCGCGCGAACTGCTGGAAAGGCGATTCAAGAACCGAAAACTCGACATGGACGAGTCGATAATGGCCCACACCATCCGGAAGATGGGCTACAAGGAGGCGTCTGACTTCTACAAGGACATTGCCGATGGAAGGCTTGAGGCTAACGAGGTGATTGACGAGTATGCCAAGGTGCGTGAGCACGAGCTCAACCTCCAACCCTCCAAACCCACCGAGAGCGCCGAGAACTTCGAGTATGAGAATCCTAACGAGGAACTGGCCAGGCAGAGCGACGACGTGCTCACCATCGACCGGGACCTCAAGGGCATCGACTATCAGCTGGCCAAGTGCTGCCGGCCCATCTATGGTGACCCGATCTTCGGCTTCGTCACCGTGAACGGGGGCATCAAGATTCACCGCAAGGATTGCCCCAATGCGGCCGAGTTGCGCCGGCGCTACGGCTATCGCATCGTGAAGGCGCGCTGGAGTGGAAAGGGCTCGTCGCAGTATGCCATCACCTTGCGCATCGTGGGAAACGACGATATAGGCATCGTGAGCAACATTACCAACATCATCTCCAAGGAGGACAAGCTCACCATGCGGTCTATCAATATTGATAGTCACGACGGACTCTTCTCGGGAAACATCGAGGTGCTGGTGGAAGACGCCGGAAAGACCGAGGCCCTGGTGAAGAAGCTGCGCGCGGTGAAGGGCGTGAAGCAAGTGATGAGGCTTTAAGGCAATAAAAAGGATGTTCGTGCGTTTATATCGATAATGAAGAAGATTCTATTGATCCTCATGGCCCTCGTGGCCGCCGCCACACTCCGGGCACAATCGTTCACGCTGCAGGGAAAGGTGGTCGACACCGATATGAACCCCGTGGAACTGGCCACCGTGGCCGTGGTGAAGCAGGGCAAGGTGGCGCTGACCTCGCTCAAGGGGGAGTTCAGCCTTACGCTGCAGTCTGCCGACTCGGTGGTGGTGCGCTTCTCCATGGTGGGCTATAAGACCAAGACGCGCGTGCTCCGGCATCCGCGAGGCAAGCAAACGCTGCAAGTGGTGCTCTATCCGTCGGACCAGACGCTGGCCGAGGTGGAGGTGCAGGGGCAGCGAATACAAACCGGACAGACCCAGGACTTGAAGAAGGAGGACATGAAGCTGACGCCATCGGCGTCGGGAAACGCCGTGGAGGACCTGGTGCAGCAGCAGGCGGGCGTGTCCACCCACAGTGAGTTGTCGTCGCAATATAATGTGCGGGGCGGTGCCTTCGACGAGAACTCCGTATATATAAATAATGTGGAAGTGTTCCGTCCGTTCCTGGTCCGCTCGGGCCAGCAGGAGGGATTGTCCGCCATCAACCCGTATATGGTGGACCGCATCGGATTCTCCACCGGAGGCTTCGAGGCCAAGTATGGTGACAAGATGAGCTCGGCGCTCGACATTACCTACAAGCAACTCAAGCCCGCCGGCAAGCGCAAGTCGATTGTGGAAGGCACGGCGGCCGCCAGCCTGCTCGGGGCCGACGCCTACGTCGGTGTGGCCACGAAGAAGTTCTCGTGGCTGAACAGCGTGCGGTATAAGACCAACCGTTACCTGCTGGGGTCGCTCGAGACCAATGGCGAGTACAAACCCAACTTCCTCGACTATCAGACCTATCTCACCTATACGCCCAATGAGCGGTGGAAGGTCGACGTGATAGGAAACATTTCGGACAATCACTACAACTTCACTCCCGAGGACCGGGAGACTTCCTTCGGCACGATGGAGAACGTGAAGAGCTTCCGCGTCTACTTCGACGGGCACGAGAAAGACCGCTTCGTCACTTATTTCGGAACGGTGGGCATCACCCGCAACGTGAACAAGCAAACCCAGTTGTCGCTTATCGGAAGCGGATTTTATAGTAAGGAAAGGGAGAAATACGACATCCAGGGGCAGTATTGGCTCGACCAGACCGAGACTTCGGAGAACCTCGGCGTGGGGACTTACTTCGAGCATGCCCGCAACTTCCTCAAGGCACACGTGCTCAGCGCCAAACTCATGCTCAGGCACAAGGGCCAGCGACACGAAAGCGAGGTGGGGCTGACGCTGAAGAAAGAACGCATCGTGGAAAACTCGGTGGAGTATGAGATGCGCGATTCGGCCGGATACAGCGTGCCCCACACGGGCCGCGACCTGATGATGGTGTATTCGCTCCGTGCCCGCAATACGCTTGACGCCAACCGGAGCGAAGCCTATGCGCAGGACACCTACCGCTTCACGTCGGCGGGCGGACACACTCACTTCACGCTGAACTATGGCATCCGCATGAGTCATTGGAACTTCAACCGCGAGACCATCGTCAGCCCGCGCGTCTCGCTCGGCATCCTTCCTCCTTACAGCGAGAACACCACCTTGCGCCTGGCTGCCGGACTATATTACCAGTCGCCTTTCTTCAAGGAGTTGCGCGACACCTCGCTCGTCGACGGAGTGACCTATGCCACGCTCAACAACAAGATCAAGAGCCAGCGAAGCATCCACTTCATCGCCGGATACGACTACCGGTTCCGTATGAACAACCGTCCGTTCCGTTTCACGGCCGAGGCCTACTATAAGGCGCTGAACAATCTCGTGCCCTATTCGGTGAACAATGTCAAGGTGGTCTACTATGGCAACAACGAGGCCAGCGGGCACGCCATGGGCCTCGACCTGAAGCTCTACGGCGAATTTGTGCCCGGTGCCGACAGCTGGCTGACGCTCTCGCTGATGGACACCAAGATGAACCTGAACGGCAAGAGCATCCCCCTGCCCACCGACCAGCGCTATGCCCTGAACCTGAACTTCACCGACTACTTCCCCGGCACGACGCGCTGGCGAATGAACCTGAAACTGGCTTATGCCGACGGACTGCCCTTCTCGGCGCCGCACCGCGAACTGGAGACCAACACCTTCCGGGCTCCGGCCTATAAGCGGGCCGACATCGGCATGAGCTACCGGCTGCTCGACAACAGCAAGCGGGAGAAGAAAACGCCGTTCAAGAACATCTGGCTCGGCGTCGACTGCCTTAACCTCTTCGGCATCGACAACGTGAACAGCTACTATTGGGTGACCGACGTGACCAACCAGCAATATGCCGTGCCCAACTATCTCACCGGGCGGCAGATCAATGGCCGGGTGGTGATAGAGTTCTAAAAATCAAAGGGTTCATTCGTCGGAATGAAATAATTTTCGTAACTTTGCACAGGTTTTGAAACATCAAGAAACAAGATAACAGCAATGAGCAATCAAGTAGAGAAAATCAAAGAGCTGATCGCCAAGCGCGAGCAAGCCCGTCTCGGCGGTGGTCAGAAAGCCATCGACAAGCAGCATTCACGTGGCAAGTATACGGCCCGCGAGCGCATCGATATGCTGGTGGACGAAGGTAGCTTCGAAGAGTACGACATGTTCAAGCTGCACCGGTGCCACAACTTCGGCATGGAGAAGAAACAGTACCTCGGCGACGGCGTCGTGGCCGGCTCGGCCACCATCGACGGAAGGCTGGTCTATGTATACGCCCAGGACTTCACCGTCAACGGAGGCTCGCTCTCTGAGACGATGAGCCAGAAGATGTGCAAGGTGATGGACATGGCCATGAAGATGGGTGCCCCCGTGATTGGCATCAACGATTCGGGCGGCGCGCGCATCCAGGAGGGCATCTCGGCCCTGGCCGGATATGGCGAAATCTTCGAGCGCAACATCCTCGCCTCGGGCGTGGTGCCCCAGATTTCGGCCATCATGGGCCCGTGTGCCGGTGGCGCCGTCTACTCGCCGGCCTTGACCGACTTCATCGTGATGACCGAGGGAACGTCGTACATGTTCCTCACCGGCCCCAAGGTGGTGAAGACCGTCACGGGCGAGGACATCGATGCCGAGCACCTTGGTGGCGCCTCGGTGCACGCCAGCAAGAGCGGTGTGACCCACTTCACGGCCAAGACCGAGGAGGAGGCTTTCGCCCTCATCAAGACGTTGCTCTCCTATCTGCCGTCGAACAACACCGAAACGGCTCCCCGCGTGGAGTGCGACGACCCCATCGACCGCAAGGACGACCTGCTGAACGAGATCATCCCCGACGATCCCAACCAGGCCTACGACATGTATCGCGTCATTGCCGCCGTCACCGACCATGGCGAGTTCTTCGAGGTGCAGCCCAAGTTCGCCAAGAATATCATCACCGGTTTCGCCCGCTTCAACGGGCAGAGCGTGGGCATCGTGGCCAACCAGCCGTCGGCTTATGCCGGCGTGCTCGACGTGAACGCCTCGCGCAAGGCTGCGCGCTTCGTGCGCTTCTGCGACGCTTTCAACATTCCCATCGTCTCGCTCGTGGATGTGCCGGGCTTCCTCCCAGGCACGGGACAGGAGTATAATGCCGTCATCCAGCACGGAGCACAGCTCCTGTATGCCTATGGTGAGGCTACGGTGCCCAAGATCACCATCACCTTGCGCAAGAGCTATGGCGGTAGCCACATCGTGATGGGGTGCAAGCAGCTGCGTTCCGACCTGAACTTCGCATGGCCCTCGGCCGAGATTGCCGTCATGGGTGCGAGCGGCGCCGTGGCTATCCTTTGTGGCAAGGAGGCCAAGAAGGTGAAAGAGGAAGGTGGCGATGTGAAGCAGTTCCTCGCCGAGAAGGAAGAGGAATACACCGAGACCTTCGCCAACCCCTACCAGGCCGCACAGTTCGGATATATCGATGATGTCATCGAACCGCGCAACACGCGCTTCCGCATCTGCCGAGGACTGGCACAGCTGGCCACCAAGCGGCAGGCGCTGCCCCCAAAGAAGCATGCCTGTATGCCGATGTAAACCTATTATAGGACAAACTGAAACGAACGGAGATACCATTTATGGACAAGAACGTATATGCGGCTATCGCCATGGCGCTGTACGAGTTTGAGGGAAACAATGTGCACGACGTCGAGCCGGGCATCATCACCATCAAGCAACGTCACACGCTGTGGAACGCCAAACCATTCCAATTTACAAAGAAACCGTAAGATGAAAGAGTTTAAATATACCATCGATGGCAAGGAGTACCAGGTGACCATCGGCGAGATTGACGAAAACAATGTGGCCGCCGTGACCGTGAACGGCGACAAGTTTGAGGTGCAGCTGGAAAAGAAGGAGGAGCCCAAGAAGGAGAAACCCGTGCTGGGCAAGCCCGTGGCTGAGGCCGGCAATGAGGATGCCGCTCCTGTGGCCAACGTGAATGCGGCCAATGCCGTGAAGGCTCCCCTGCCCGGAACCATTACGGCGGTGAACGTGGCCGTGGGCCAGGACGTGAAGGCTGGCGACACGCTTGTGGTGCTTGAGGCTATGAAGATGGCCAACAACATCGAGGCCGAAAAGGACGGCAAGGTTACGGCCGTGTGCGTCAAGGTGGGCCAGGCCGTCATGGAGGAAGACCCCCTCGTGGTGATCGAGTAGGCTTGGAAGAAAATCTCGGGCCGGATTACGGGGAAATCGTGCGGACCTCGGAGGTAGGACGAACCGCCGTCGACGCGATGGGGAGTCGCTTTCTGTGTGGTTGAAAAAGATTGACACGATTTCCCGCATTTCCTTTCCGTGGCCTTCAGAGGCTCTCACTTGCCCCAAGTGAGAGCCTTTGGACAGCCAAGTGAGGCCCTCGTTTGGCCCAAGTGAGAGCCTTTGAAAGGCTGTATTGCAATGTGTTGTAAGTCAGTGTGTTGCAAGCGTGCTTCGCTTGAAGGTTGAAGAAAGGCCGGTGGTGAAATTTATCAACATTCCTTTGGAAAATGAATTCAAATGAAGGAGGGGGTGTCGACAAGACTTCGACACCCCCTCCTTCATTTTTTCCCAGGCTTGCATGCGGCCCATGTGGCAGTCCCTATAGGCGGTTGCCCTCCTTGGGGAAAACGATGGTGGGCTTGAAGTGGCGCGCCTCCTCGAAGTCCATCAGCGCGTAGGCTATGATGATGACCGTGTCGCCCACTTGCACCTTGCGTGCCGCGGCCCCGTTCAGGCAAATACATCCCGAGCCGCGTTCGCCCCGAATGATGTAGGTTTCAAAGCGTTCGCCGTTATTGTTGTCAACGATTTGCACCTTCTCGCCTGCAATCAAGTTGGCGGCGTCCATCAAGTCCTCGTCGATGGTGATGCTGCCCATGTAGTTCAAGTTGGCCTCGGTCACCTTGACGCAATGCAACTTGCTCTTTAGAACTTCGATTTGCATGTCTTTCCTTATGCTTTTTCTTCCTTGTATTTGATATGGTCGATGAGGCGGATGGGCGTCTTTCCGCAATACACGGTGATGCAGCCCACGACGTAGTCGCTGTCGTTCCAGTCCTTCACGTCGAGCAGCGTGTTGCCGTCAACAATCTCGAAGTACTCCACCTCGAGTCCGTCCACGGCGTTGATGTCGGCCACCACCTTGTCGTGGGTTTCCGCCACGGAGTGTGTCTTGGCATACTCCACGCTCTCTTTCAGCGTCTGGTAGATGTGTGGCGCTATGGCCCTTTCCTCGGGTTTGAGCAGCGAGTTCCGGCTGCTCATGGCCAGTCCGTCCTTCTCGCGCACGATGGGGCATTCCACGATTTTCAGCTTCCCCTCCATGCCGATATACTTTGTCAGGCGTTTCACCACGGCGATTTGTTGCCAGTCCTTCTCGCCGAAGTAGGCACGGTCGGGCTTGACGATATAGAACAGCCGGCTCACCACCTGGCACACTCCGTTGAAGTGTCCGGGGCGTCGTGCCCCCTCCATCACGTCGGTGACGGGCGGGAAGCTGAAGTGGCGTGTGTCGGGAGTGGGATACATCTCCTCCACTGATGGTGCGAAGCAATAGTCGGCGCCGCATGCCTCAAGAAGCTTGCAGTCGGCTTCCAGGGTGCGGGGGTAGCGTTCCAAGTCGCCCTTGTCGTTGAATTGCGTGGGATTGAGAAACACCGACACCACCGTGACATCGTTCTCCTCCACGCTGCGCCTCACCAGCGAGGCGTGACCCTCGTGCAGGGCACCCATCGTAGGCACGAGGCCAATCTTCTTACCTTCTTTCTTCACTGAGAACAACTCGTTCTGAAGGTCAACAATCTTCTTAACTACTTTCATCATGATGCAATATAAAAGTCTTCCCACGGGCGGCTTTCGCCCCCCTGATGGTTTTCGGGGTGCAAAATAACTACTTTTTTCTTAAATAACGAAGAATTTGTTTAAAAAATATGTCTATCGGGGTGTGGTTTTGTGGGTTTCAATCGAAAAAATGCGGGAAAGTGAACTTTTTTTCGTACCTTTGCACATGAGTAAACAGAAAGCAGATTATGGCAAAGAAAATACTCTTCATCAACCAGGAGATTTCTCCCTATGTCCCCGAAAGTGAAATGTCGGTCCTGGGCTGCAAGCTCCCCCAACGTATGCAGGAGAAGGGGTTTGAAATCCGCACATTCATGCCCAAGTGGGGCAACATCAACGAGCGGCGAGGCCAGCTGCACGAGGTCATCCGCCTTTCGGGCATGAACCTCATCATCAACGACACTGACCACCCACTGATCATCAAGGTGGCTTCCATCCCCACTTCGCGCCTGCAAGTATACTTCATCGACAACGACGACTACTTCCAGAAGCGCCAGATGGCCACCGACGAGAAGACCGGCGAGGAATATCCGGACAATGGCGAGCGGGCCATCTTCTTCGCCCGGGGCGTGCTCGAGACGGTGAAGAAGCTGCGCTGGACGCCTGATGTCATCGTCTGCCAGGGATGGATGAGCGGCGTGGTGCCTTTCTATGTGAAGAAGGCCTATAACGAGGAGCCTTCCTTTGCCAATTCCAAGGTGGTGACTTCGCTCTTCGCCAACAGCTTGAAAGGCGATTTCGGTGAAAACTTCAAGCAGTGTGTCGACTTCCGTGAGGCCAAGGCCTCGCTCCTCGACGGCTACGATGATAAATTCGGATTCACCGAACTTGCCAAGATGGCCATTGACTTCAGTGACGGCGTTGTCGAGGCCGGACGCGAGGTGAACGCCGATTTGCTGCAATACGCACAAGACAAGGGGCTGCCCATACTCCGCTATCCCGGTGACGACTATGTGGCTGCCTACAAGGATTATCTGAATCAATTCTAGAAGAGAGATTGGAAATGAAACTCAAGTTTATCGCCCTCACGGCCATTGCGGCATGCTGCATGGCCTCGTGTGACGACACTACCGATATCATCGGCAACACGCTTACCGACAATCAGGACATCCTCCATGTGTCGACAGACTCCTTCGTGGTGTCGACGCGCTCCCTGATAGCCGACTCCGTGCTTGCCCGCACGAACACGGGCTACCTCGGCCGCATGAAGGACGTGGAGACCGGAAGCTATGTCACGGGTGACTACATGGTGCAGTTCAGCACCCTCGAAGACTATTCCTTCCCCAATGCCGACAGCATCGTGGGACGCTACAACGGGTTGCCGGCCGTCGATTCGGTGGAAATACGCCTCTATCATTCCACGCACGAGGGCGACTCACTTGCTCCCATGCGGCTTACGGCCTACGAGATGACCCGGCCGATGAGCGAGGGGACGAACTATTACTCCAACTTCGACCCCGTGGCCAACGGCTATGTGGACACGGAGAATGCTTTCCAGGCCACCAAGACTTATGCCATTGAGGATGCCAATGTGAGCGATGACGACCGAAACGCGGCCACCTATACGCCCAGTATCCGCATCGTGCTCGACAAGCCCTATACCAAGGACGGCACCACGTGGAACAACTATGGCACCTACATCTTGCAGACCTATTATGCGCATCCCGAGTATTTCAAGAACGTATATAACTTTGTCCACCATGTGGTGCCAGGCTTCTACGTGCGCCATGAGGGTGGCCAGGGGGCCATGGCGGGCATCAATATCAGCCAGCTGAACCTCTTCTTCACTTATCAGGCCTACGAGCCCGACTCGGGCCGGGTGATGACTTTCACCGGAACGACGTCGTTCGCCGGTACGGAGGAGGCCCTGCAGACGAACCGCATCACCAACGACGTGGCTTCCATCCGGCGCCTGGCAGCTGACAATTCCTGCACTTACATCAAGTCGCCTGCCGGCATCTTCACCGAAATCACGCTGCCCGTCGACGAGATTATGGCGGGGCACGAGCGTGATACGCTCAATACGGCCAAGCTTACGCTCACCCGGTTGAACAACCTTGTACATAGCAGTTACGCTTCGGGCATACCGAAGACGCTGCTCATCCTGCCCAAGGACAGCATGTACACGTTCTTCGAGCAGGGTAAAGTGTTTGACAACCGCACGTCGTTCGTGGCCACTTATAGTTCCACCACCAACGGCTACACCTTTAGCAACCTCAGCGGACTGGTGACTTACATGTATCATCACCGCAACGGAGCAGACTGGAACAAGGCCGTGGTGATTCCCGTGAAATATGACACGGGTTCCACGGGTGTGGTCACCAAGGTGTATCACGACATGTCGCTGGGCTCCACAAGGCTTGTCGGGGGCAGCGAGAACGCTGTCGCGCCCATTCGCATATCGTGCATTTACAGCCGTTTCAACAGTAATTAGGCTCGTTCTTCATGGCCGATAATTTCCTGGAGCGCAAGCGCCGCGACTATGAAGAGCGCAAGGCCGAGTGGCTTCGCAAGCGCAAGCACCGACCGGCCAAAGGCAAGCCGGCGTCGGGAGGAAGCATCCCCCGGCCCGACGACGAGAGCCTATAGACCCCACTTCGGGCCCGTCTTTCGCGGGCCCGGATGTTTTTGGGGATGTCATAGGGATCTCCCTCTGCTTGAATAGGAAAAATCTTTTGCTTTTTCGCCCGTTTCGTCTTATCTGTGCAGTAATCTAATCTGCTTATGTCATGAGAGCGAAATGGATTCTTTTCACTTTCCTGCTGTTGCTTCCCTGGAGGCGGGTCGTAGGCCAAGAGGCCGGCGTGGCCGAAGTGGTCAACGCCTTCAACAGCCGTTATCCACAGGAGAAGGTGTTCGTGCACTTCGACAACACCGCTTACTATCTGAACGAAATCATTTGGTTCAAGGCCTATCTGCTTCGCACCGACACCGACAGCCTGGGGGCGCTGAGCCGTGTGCTCTATGTGGAGCTCGTCGATCCGGGCGGCCAGGTGGTGGAGACCAAGAAGTGCCTGGTCAGTGGCGGCACCGCTCATGGCGAGTTCCTGCTTGGCCGCTACACCCAGTCGGGCTTCTATCAGGTGCGTCACCGTGAACCGGAACTTCTCGCCCGAAGTGCTTCCTGCGTCCTATGACGCCCGTTACGACGACGCGCCTATTCGTCCCAACCTTGACTTCCAGGTTGATTCGGCCCATATCGACAGCATCCCCGCCCACTTGCGGGCCCATTGGCTTGGTCAGGTGGATGTGGAAGGAAAGCGTGTCTGGCAGAGTCCGAAGGAATTCTGGGCGCGTGAAAGTCTCGGAGCCAGGAATGCGTCGATACGCTATGACATGACGCGCGCCGCCGACGCCGTGGCCGATCGTGGCGAGCCCGAGCCCTCGCTCGTGGAGTGGCTTGAGGCAGAGAATCCGCTCTTAGAGGGTCCCGACAACATCACGGGCGAATATCGTTCGGCCAATCCCTACAACAACGTGCATGGCGACGGGCCGTCTTATGGCAAGAAAGGCATCATGTGGATTGTGGACAATCCCGAAAGGGCCACCGAGAGCGAGCACATCCCCTTCGGCATCGCCGAGGTGCGTTCCGTCTATGTGTCGACGGCCAGGGACGACTGGAGGCGATTCGTCGCGGCTCCCCAGCTGGAAGGCCATGACATAGCCACCATCTTCATCTATTCCCTGCCCGAATCGCAGTCCCGCACGCCCAAGGGGTATCGCCGCACGCATTTCACGGGCTATAGCTTCCCCGAGGATTATGCCTGGCTGACGGCCCTCATGGACACTGACCTTGCCGGTGCCGACTATCGCCGTACGCTCTACTGGAATCCCGCCGTACCGCTCGACACTTCCGGCCGTGCCACGCTGAGCTTCAAGAACAATTCCACCTCACGCCACATGACGGTGTCGGCCATGGGCTTCACGCCTGACGGACGCCCCGTGTCGACATGGTGACTTGCGTTCGCCTTGGTGCCCTCCTTATTATTTATATAGGTAGGAGGGTGGGTAGATGGATGTCCACGCCTCTCCAAACGGAGAGCGTGGCAGCCTGGTCGGTAATTTGTTTATCAGTGTTGATTACTTTGAAGTAATGTTAATTTAACCGATGAACATTAAACTTTTGTCCATGAACGGCATCAAAATGCGTAGTAAAGTTGAATTAGAAGATTCGTTTATGAACAAAAAATGGAAACTGGCGCAAGCCTGTCTCGTCGTCATGCTCTTGCCTACAAGCCTGCAGGCCCGGCAATGGACCCTGCAACAGTGTATAGACTATGCGGTGGAAAACAACATCCAGTTGCGCAAGACCGTGCTCAACAAGCAGAGCGCCCACGAAGACCTGTTGCAGTCGAAGGCCGCCTTGTTGCCTTCGCTCAACGCCTCTACCTCGCAGAACATCAATTACACGCCATGGGTGGAAACCGGCATCAGCGGCGACGGATTCTCACGCGCCTCGGTCGACAAGTTCTATTATAATGGAAGCTATGGCATCAATGCCAGTTGGACGGTGTGGAACGGCAACCGGAACCGCAACAACGTGAAGCTGGACAAGCTCGTTGAGGAGCGGGCGGCTCTTGACTCGGCCACGCAGGCCCGTAGCATTCAGGAGCAAATCGCCCAGTTGTATGTGCAGATTCTCTATTCTGCAGAGGCTGTAACCACCAACCAGAAAAGCCTGGAGTCGAGCAAGGGCAATGAGGCGCGAGGGCTTGAATTCCTGAAAAACGGCAAGATGAGCAAGGCCGACGTGGCCCAGCTCACGGCCCAGCGGGCGCAGGACGAGTATAACGTGGTGGCCGCCGAAAGCCAGGTGAAGAACTACAAGCGCCAGCTGAAGCAATTGCTCCAACTCACAGACGAGGATTTCGACGTGGCCATACCGGCTACGACCGACGCCATGGCCCTGCAGGCCATTCCGGCACTCGGCGGCGTATACGCCTCGGCACTCGACAACCGGCCTGAAATCAAAAGCTATCAGAACGCCATCGCGCAGAGCGACGTGAGCCTGAAGATTGCCAGGGCCGGCAACTTGCCCACACTGAGCGCCAATGCCGGCGTGACGACGAGCACCACGTCGATGAACGACCTGGTGTGGGGCAAGCAGATGAAGGCGAACTTCAGCACAGGTGCGGGGCTCACCCTGAGCATTCCCATCTTTGACAACAGGCAGAAGCGCACGGCCACCAATAAGGCCCTCATACAGCGCCAAAGCGCCTTGCTCGACCTGCGGAACGAGCAGACCACGCTCTATTCCACCATCGAGAACTACTGGTTGCAGGCCAATACCAACCAAAACCAGTTCAAGGCCGCACGGGCCAGTGTGGAAAGCGCGCAGACCAGTTACGACCTGGTGAGCGAGAAGTTCAAGGCCGGACTGGCCGACATCACCGAACTGCGTACGGGCAAGGACAATCTCCTCGCCGCCGAGCAGAACGAGTTGCAGGCCAAATACTTGACCATCCTGAACATCAACATGCTCAACTTCTACAAGGACGGCACGCTGAAAAATTGACCTTCGGTGGGCTCCCGAGTGTCGGGGCGTGAGCCGGGAAGTGGAAACATTTAAAAGAAAAAAACAAAAGTCAGACAATGAAGAAGATAAATTTCAAGCACATCAGCAAGGTTTGGTATCTTGTCGCGGCCATCGTGGTCGTGGCGTTGGCCATCGGATTCTGTAGCCGCGACAAAGGCCAGGAGCAGATTTCGTTCACGCAGGAGAAGGTGCAGCCCCATACCCTGCAAAGCAGCATCACCGCCACGGGCACCGTGGAAGCCGTGACGTCGGTCACGGTGGGTACGCAGGTGAGCGGCATCGTGAGCAAGCTCTATGTCGATTACAACTCCGTTGTGAAAAAGGGGCAGGTGATAGCCGAGCTTGACAAGTCGAACCTGATCAGCCAGCTCAATTCGGCCAAGGCCCAGTTGCAGCAGGCCAAGGCCCAGCTGGGCAGCACGCAGAGCGAGCTGGCCTATCAGCGTGCCAATTACGAACGCTACCAGACGCTCTATAAGAAGGGACTCGTCTCGGCCGACCAGTTCGAGTCGGCCCGTCTGAGCTTTCAGACGGCCTCGGCCAGCGTCAACGCCAACCATGACCAGGTGCTCTCTGCACAAGAGGAAGTGAACCGTGCGCAGACAAACCTCGGCTATGCCACCATCACGTCGCCCATCGATGGCATTGTGGTTTCAAAGAGCGTGGAGGAAGGACAGACCGTGGCCGCAAGTTTCAGCACGCCTGAGCTCTTCACCATAGCGCAGGATTTGACCAACATGCAGGTGGTGGCCGACGTCGACGAGGCCGACATCGGCAATGTGAAGGAGGGCGAGCGCGTTACCTTCACCGTTGACGCCTATCCCGACGATACCTTCACCGGAGTGGTGAAGCAGGTGCGCCAGGAGGCCACCACGACCAACAACGTGGTGACCTACGAGGTGGTGATCAGCGCTCCCAACGCCGACTTGAAACTCAAGCCGGGCCTGACGGCCAACGTTACCATCTTCACCGCCGAGGAGGCCGGCGTGCTGAGCGTGCCCAACAAGGCTCTCCGCTTCACCCCCACCAAGGAAACCGTGGGCAAGAGTTACAAGATTGTCGACTGCAACGGCAAGAACAAGGTGTGGACACTCGAGGACAACAGCCTGGTGGCTCACCGCGTGAACATAGGCAAGACGGATGGTACGCACACGCAGGTGCTCGGCGGTATCGCCAAAGGCAAGTCTGTCATCACGTCGATTGTGGTGAAGACCGACGACGATGCCGACGGCGAGGAGAAGGAGCAGGGGCTCATCGGTGGCGGACCGAGGCCGCGTGGCAATAAGAACAAGAACAAGTAAAAGGCAGAAGATGGCTATAAAGGAGAAGGAAGGCAGCCACGGAAGGGTTGTCATAGAACTGGACAACGTGAAGCGCGACTTCCCCGTGGGCGACGAAATCGTGCACGCGCTGAGGGGCGTAAGCTTCAAGATCTACGAAGGCGAGTTCGTCACAATCATGGGAAAGTCGGGCTCGGGCAAGTCAACCTTGCTCAATCAGCTGGGGTGTCTAGACACACCTACGAGTGGCGAATACTATCTCGATGGCGTTTCGGTGCGCACCATGAGCCGTTCGCAGCGTGCCGTGTTGCGTAACCGGAAGATTGGTTTCATCTTTCAGAACTACAATCTCTTGCCAAAAACCACAAGCATTGAGAACGTGGAACTTCCGTTGATGTACAATCCCGACGTGTCGGCCAAGGAGAGGTTTGACCGTGCCGTGAACGCGCTCAAGGCCGTCGGACTGGGCGACCGGCTCTATCACAAGTCCAACCAGATGTCGGGTGGCCAGATGCAGCGCGTGGCCATAGCGCGCGCCCTGGTGAACAATCCGGCCGTCATCCTGGCCGATGAGGCCACGGGAAACCTCGACACGCGCACGAGCTTTGAGATTCTCGTGCTCTTCCAGAAGCTTCACGCCGAGGGGCGGACCATCATCTTCGTGACGCACAACCCTGACATCGCACACTATTCGAGCCGGAACATCCAGTTGCGTGATGGGAAAATCATTGCCGACGACATCAACCACAACATCCTTAACGCCCAGGATGGGCTCGACGCCCTGCCCGCCAACAGCGACGAGTAGGCTCTGGACCACGACGGATGGGCTGTGGAGGCTCCGTTCCGACAGAGGGGAAAAGAACATAAAGTAAGTAGAACATGAATTACGCGAATCTATTCAAAATAGCCTTGAGGGCCATTTCCGCCAACAAGTTGCGTTCGTTTCTCACGGCGCTGGGCATTATCATCGGCATTGCGGCCGTCATCACCATGCTGGCCATAGGCCAGGGCACCAAGGCGAGCATCAAAAACAACATCTCGGAGATGGGCTCCAACATGATTATGATTTCGCCCGGAGCCGACATGAGGGGCGGGGTGAGGCAGGATGCGTCGTCGATGGAGACGCTCAAGCAGGCCGACTATCAGAGCATCAAGGACGAGTGTAACTACATTTCGGCCGTCAGTCCGACGGTGAACAGCAGCGGGCAGTGGATCAACGGAAACAACAACACGCCCTCTACCATCTATGGCGTCAATGCCGATTACCTCACCATACGCCAGCTCTCGGTGGCTGACGGCGAGATGTTCACCGACACGGACATCAAAACCGCGGCCAAGGTGTGCGTGCTCGGACAGACCGTTGTGGACAACCTCTTCCCCGACGGCACCGACCCCGTGGGCAGGGTGGTGCGCTTCGGCTCCATTCCCTTCCGTGTAATCGGCGTGTTGAAGAAGAAGGGCTACAACTCCATGGGCATGGACCAGGACGATTTGGCTCTGGCTCCATACACCACCGTGATGAAGCGCATCCTGGCCCAGACTTATCTGCAGGGCATCGTCTGCTCGGCCATCACCGAGAATGCGAGTGCGCCGGCACAGGAACAAATCTCACAAATCTTGCGCCGGAACCACAAACTCAGGGACGCCAGCGATACGCAGGAGGCCGACGATGACGATTTCACCATCCGTTCACAAGAGGAACTCTCGTCGATGATGAATTCCACGATGAACACGTTGACCATTCTCTTGGGCTCCGTGGCCGGCATTTCGCTTCTCGTGGGCGGTATCGGCATCATGAACATCATGTATGTGAGCGTGACCGAGCGCACGCGCGAGATTGGTCTCCGCATGAGCGTCGGCGCCCGGGGCATCGACATCATGAACCAGTTCCTCATCGAAAGCATCATGCTCAGCGTCACGGGAGGCATCATCGGGGTGCTTCTGGGCGTGGGCATTTCGTTGGGAATCAAGTACGGACTCCATGCGGCCATGGTCATTGAGCCGTGGAGCATCATCATGAGTTTCGCCGTATGCACATTCACGGGAATCTTCTTTGGCTGGTATCCGGCCAAGAAAGCTGCCCGCCTCGATCCTATAGAAGCTATCAGATATGAATAATATGAAGCAAGAAGAAATAGCCCGCGACGGAATAATCTTCCTGAAAAGCGAGTACAAGACGGTGAGAATCAAACTTGACGAGATTCTCTACGTCGAGGGGGTGAAGGACTATGTGCGCCTTCATCTCCTCGGGGGCAGGACTTTGCTGAGCCAGGTAGGCATCAGGGCGATGGAGGAAGCCTTGCCCACCCCTTGGTTCATGCGTGTGCACCGGTCATACATCTGCAATATGCGCAACTTGGAAGTGGTCGACCGGATGCGCCTGGTCTACGAGGATGAGTTCATCCCCGTATCTGAAACCTATAAGGCGAGCGTGCAAGATTTCCTAACACGTCATTCGGCATAGTGCCCGTGCCACTCGGCATGGTCTTGCCATGCCACTGGGCAAGTTCCCATGTCGGGTCAGGACCCGTTTCCCACATTAGAAGTCAAGCAGTTCTTCGGGTCGTGTGACAAGCGTTGTTGCCCCATGCTTTATGAGGAAGTCACGGGTGCGGAATCCCCATGACACGCTCAGACAGGGCATCCCGCTGTTTCGTGCCGTTTCGATGTCGACATCGCTGTCGCCCACATAGACGGCGCCAGACCTTGAAGCACCCAGTTGCCTCAGAGCCTCGTTCACGGTGTCGGGTGCGGGCTTCTTGCGAATGTCTTCGCGTTCGCCGATGGCCACGGTCACCAAGTCGCCGAAGAAGTGCTTTACGAGTTCCTGCGTGGCCGCATAGAACTTGTTGCTCACCACGGCCAGTTGCCTGCCCTCGTCTTTCAGTTTCCGCAAGGTTTCCATCACGCCGGGATACGGTTTCGTCGTATCGAGGCTGTGCACCAAGTAGTGTTGTCGGAAGAGGCGGTAGGCGGCCTTGAACTTCGGATTGTCGTCACCATTGGGAATTGCCCGTACCATAAGCATCCGCACCCCGTTGCCCACGAACTGGCGCACCTCGTCGATGGTTCTTTCAGGCATTCCCGATTCGCGCAAGGCATAGTTGCAGCTTGCGGCAAGGTCAGTCAGCGTGTCGAGGAGCGTTCCGTCGAGGTCGAAAATAAACGTGTCGAAAGTCTTCTTCTGCCATCCGAAGTCGGCAATTTTGACATCGTCCAACGTTCCCAGTAGTGTCACGAGCTCGCGTGGATGGCTGGTCAGTACCCTCACCGTAGCCACCTTGTTTTCGGGCATCATGCGCACTTCGCCTCCGTTTTCCACCAGCACCTCGTTGTCGTAGACCTGCGCCTTGCCCAGCCTGCGGTTGTCTCCCTTTTCCCAAAACTTCAGTTTGCGGGTATTTTTATCGATAATCACATATTTGTATTCCACCGGACAATCCACTGCGAACACGTTCACGGCCAGTTGCCACTCGTCGTTTCCCACCTCGGTCATCATGAGGTAGCGATCAGGATTCCAGTTGCCCAGTGTGGGATGGTTTCCGATGAGTGCCAGCGTTTCGTCGTCCCGGAGGTATGGTGCTCGCACGGCGAAGAAGATGGTGCGCGGGTAGACGGGCACCGGGTTGAATCTCCGCTTGCTCGAAGGTTTCTCGTGTCCGTATTTGAATTCCAGCGGTTCCTCGAGCCAGAAGTCGTGGAAGATGTAATCATGCGCGCTGTCGAAGGTGTAGCAACGTGATGTCTTCGTCCATTCCCGCCGTTCCACCGTGCCGTCTCCGTTTTCCACCTGGTAGTAGTAGACGATGTGACTGGCCGGCCGTTGCCGGTTGTCCACGGCAGCCGCGTCGAGCAACCACGTCCGTCCGTCGCTCGTCTGCATGGGAAGGTTTACTTGTCTTACCGTCTCTTCGCCTCTTTTGTATGAAAGCAGGATGTGGAGCGATTGGCCCCAGGCGGTTTTGTACTCAATACTGAAGCTTAGTTTCATGATGCATCCCTATTCGATTTCACAAGCTTAGATTCGACTGCCGGGAGAGTGAAAGCTTGCTTTAAGACTCCCGAGTGCAGGTAATCTTATGCAAA
>CAYQUN010000009.1:29308-93422 GCA_964420715.1 uncultured Prevotella sp.
ACTCCCGAGTGCAGGTAATCTTATGCAAACTTACATATTTTTTTTGAAAAAGGTATGCGGGAAGGCACATTTTTTCCATCATTCTCATTCCCTGAGCCTTTTTCGTCCGTCTCTTGTTAGGCTTCAGCCTATGCAGTAGGAAGAATCGTGTGTGGAATCCGTCATGCCTGTAACGCCCTCCGCGCAACCCTTGCGGGTGCGGCCATGCTTTCCTTCAAAAAAATGCCCCCGATTCTTTTTGTTTTGTCTTAGGTTTGCACTACCTTTGCATGCGATTAAAAGAGAAAACAAAAATGGAAAAGAAATCTTGCAAGAAGTATATCGTCGGCGCGGGAGTATGCTTGCTCATTGTGGCCGGACTCGTCTACTATTGGTTCTTTTCATCGCTCACCTCGGCTTCGACCACGCAATACGTATATATCGACAACGATGACACCATCGACTCGGTCTATGCCAAGATACGCCCCCAGAGCAATGAAGCCGCCTTTCATGGTTTCAAGACCCTTGTGCGGCACAGCCACTATGCCGACCGCATCCGCTCGGGACGCTATGCGCTGAAGCCCGGCGTGGGAGCCTTCGTCACCTTCCGCCATCTGAAAAACGGGATGCAGGAGCCCGTTGACCTCACCATTCCCTCGGTGCGCACCTTGGGCGACCTTTGCAACGCCGTCGACAAGAAACTGCTGCTCAACGGTGACGACCTTTACCGATTCCTCTCCAACGAGGATTCGTGCCGCCAGTATGGCTACGACACCACCACCATTGCCTGTATGTTCATTCCCAACACCTACGACATCTACTGGAACGTGAGCCTTCACAAGTTTCTCGACCGCATGAAGAAGGAGAGCAACCGTTTCTGGAGTTTCGAGCGCAAGGAGAAGGCCGCCGAGATGCACCTTACGCCCAATCAGGTGATTACGCTGGCAAGTATCGTCGACGAGGAGACGGCCAATGACGACGAGAAGCCAATGATTGCGGGAATGTACTATAACAGGCTCAAGCTTCGCAACGCCGAATATCCCGACGGCATGCCCCTTCAGGCTGACCCCACCATCAAGTATGCTTGGAAGCGGTTCGACCTGAAGCGCATCTATCACAATCTGCTCACCATCGACAGTCCTTATAACACTTACAAGTATCCCGGACTTCCCCCAGGTCCCATCCGCATCCCGTCGGTAGCTGGTATCGACGCCGTGCTCGACCACGTGCGCCATGACTATCTCTATATGTGTGCCAAGGAGGATTTCAGCGGTACGCACAACTTTGCACGTACCTATGAAGAACATCTCCGCAATGCAGCCCGATACTCCGAGGCGCTGAACAAGCGCGGCATCAAGTAGGCGCGGAACGGCGATTCCGGCCCGAAGGGGTAGTGAGGAGAAGGGGGGGGGAGGCCCTTACCACCCGTCCGCATCTACTTTGAAAGGAGGTTGGCAAACGCTTCCGCAAAATCTTTCAATGTCAAGGTAGAGGGGCTTGCGTGCCCAGTTTGAAGACGTTGTAGGCTTCAGACTCTTGATGTTCCTATGGGTCAACCCTTTAGCCATAAACCGTCAGATGTGACCGCTGGAAATGTCCGTCTGGGTTGAAAAAAAAACGAAACGCCCCGTTCTTCACAGAACAGGGCGTTTGTCTCAATAGGTATTAGCCTTTTTAAGGTAAAAAGATTGTATTCAGGATAACACTGCAAAGGTAAATACTTTTCCCTTATATTGCAACTTTTTTATTATGTTAGAGAACACATTTCTTCTTATTATTTAAGTTTTTTTACTTATTTTTCTTGGTTTTGGTGTGCTTGCGCCTTGCGTGCCCCGTTGGTTCCGTAACCTGAAACTGGAGTTTGTAGACTTGCTCTGCAGGCGGATTCCTTGTCTTCTCCGCCCTCTGACGTGAGCGTGGAGGACATTGTCGGAAAGGCAGAATGGCACGAGCGGATGGATGAAAAAACAAAAAAAATGAATTCCCGTCAAACTAAAGCAATTGAAAATTTGGCAATAATGAAAAAAGTGCGTACCTTTGCACCGCTTTTCGGCTTAACCGCTGGCAGCAGACGAGTGGCTCGCTACGTTGAGCAGGAACGACAAACAACATTTAATAAATAGCAAAATGGATTTGATTAAAGTTGCTGAGGAAGCATTTGCAACCGGCAAGAAGTTCCCTGAGTTCAAGGCAGGTGATACTGTGACTGTCGCTTACAAAATCGTCGAGGGTAACAAGCAGCGCATTCAGCTGTATCGTGGCGTCGTGATCCGCATCAGCGGAGAGGGCGACAAGAAGCGTTTCACCGTGCGCAAGATGTCGGGAACCGTGGGTGTGGAGCGTATCTTCCCCATCGAGTCGCCCAACATCGACAGCATTGAGGTGAACAAGCGAGGCAAGGTGCGCCGCGCCAAGCTTTACTATCTGCGCAAGCTTACGGGCAAGAAGGCCCGCATCCGCGAGAAGAGAACCATCAGCGGCGAGTAAGGACTCGTCGCCCATGTGCTTCGTTCAACGGAAAAAGGGATTCCTCTCACTCAAGAAAGGAATCCCTTTTTTTCTTGTCTCGCCACGGGGCGAGATTTGCCCTTTGGACCTATTTCTCGTCAATATCGTAGTTGGCTTGCCCGTCAGCGTCGCCCGAGAGCGCTTCCTGGAAGTCACGCCAGCTGGGATAGCCGGCCAGCAGGGCCAGGCGGTCCTTGCTGCGGGGCGAGAGCGAGTCGAGCGTGAGGTGGCACTTACGAAACAGAGTCAGAAGCTCGTTGAAATCAACTTTCCAGTTGATTTTCTTGCCGAACTTGTGTTCCACTTCTCCGATGAGAAGTCTCAAATTGCGTTTCATAACATCAACTCCTATACTAAACGTGCGGCAAAAGTAATGAAATGGTATGAAACAACAAAGAAAAAAGTCAAAAAAATGAACCATATGTATGGAAAAAACTGACCTATATAAACAACAAATTGACCAGTTGTCGATGGAAATCGGCCGTCGGCACCGTCGCAATGCGGCCTTTGTGGCCGGCGAGGTGGCCAGCTTCATACTCCTCGTGGCCTTGGTGGTGGCCCATTTTTCCACAGACCATGGCATCTATTGGTGGTTTCTGGCCGGAGCCTGCCTGCCCGTCTATGTCGGAGTCAGGCGGCTTGACGAGCGCAACGAGGAGCTCACCGACCACCTCGAGGCCCTGCGTTCGGTGGCCCTGCGCGAAGTGAAAACCCTCGAAGGCGACTACTCCGTGCTCGGCGATGGGGCCGAGTATGTGAATCCCCAACACGAATACAGCCTTGACCTCGACATCTTCGGCCCCGGTTCGCTCTTCAACCGCATCGACCGCACCGTCACCACCGGGGGAAGCCGGGTGCTTGCACGGCGCCTGGAACAGCCCTCGGCCAACCCTCGCGCCATGGGACGGGCCTTGAAGGAACTGGCTGGCAAGCCCGATTTCCGTGCGGAATTCATGTCGAAAGGCATTGGTGGCCGCATAGACACAGGTGCCATGCACGAGGTGTTGCGCCATGTGAGCCAGATGCACGTTAGTTCCGTGGCCACCCGTCGTGGCTCCCTTGGCGCGGCTGTCGTGGTGCTGGCCGGATTCTATGTGACCCTCCTGCTGGCCCTGGTGGGCGTGGTGCCGGCGGCAGTGCCCGTGTGGTGGGGCACGGTTCAGCTCATGGCTGTCATCCTTGCGGGTTCGCGCACACTGGCTGACGTGCGAAAGGCCATCGGAAATCTCCACCGCCAACTTTCCGGCCTTTCGGCCCTGGCCCGCCTCGTGGGTGGGCAAAAGTTCGCCACGGAGCCTTGCCGCAATGCTCAAAAATGCCTTGTGGGAGCCATGGAGTCGCTTGGGGGGCTCGAACGGTTGTTGCGCGGGTTGGACCGCCGTGACAATTTCGTGGGTATCATCGTGCTCAACGTCTTCGGACTCACCGACTTCTTCCTGGTGCGCGGCTTCCTCAAGTGGCAAAGGTCCTATATGGACCGCCTGCCTGATTGGCTTGACGCCGTGGCTGAGATGGATGCCAGCGTGGCTATGGCTACGTTCGCCTTCAACCATCCTGAGGCCCACGAAGCTGAAATCTCTGAGGACAAGGGCCTTGTTTATGAGGCTCGCGGACTCTGGCACCCGTTCCTCGGCGCTGGCGCCGTGGCCAACGACTTCACTATTGCCGACCGGAACTACTACATCGTCACCGGGGCCAATATGGCGGGCAAGAGCACCTTCCTGCGTGCCTTGGGCGTGAACTATGTGCTGGCCATGTGCGGACTGCCCGTCTTTGCCGAGCGGCTGAGGGTGTCGCGTTTCCAACTCTTCTCCAGCATGCGCACGAGCGACGACCTGGTCCACGGCATCAGCTACTTCAACGCCGAACTCCTGCGCCTGAAGCAACTCATCGGCTATGTCGAAGCCCATCCCTCGCACCCCACGCTCATCATCCTCGACGAGATTCTCAAGGGCACTAACTCGCTCGACAAGTTGAACGGTTCGCGACTCTTCCTCGAGTCCATCGCCCACAGCAATGTGAGCGGAGTCATTGCCACGCACGACTTGGAACTGTCGCGTATGGCCGACGAACATCCCGACCGGTTCCATAATTTCTGCTTCGAAATCGAGTTGGGGAGTCACATTACTTATACTTACCGCATCGCTCCAGGCGTAGCAAGAAACCAAAACGCAACCTACCTGCTCCGGCAGTTGCTGGGGAAGAGCGCTGACGAGTGACTCCCCACGCACGCCGTCGGGCGGGAGGGGTGCGCCGGAATGACGGCGAAGGGAATGGTCCTTATTCGGCGAAACATCCAAATTTTTTAAGCAAATGTTTGCTCAATTAGAATTAAGTCCTTATTTTTGCAGCAAACTAGAGAATGAGTATGAAAGAAAAGAAAGCGTTAACCCTGAAGACCCTCACCAAAAGCAACGTGTGGGATGTTCAGGAGAACGATGTCTTCCGCATGTGGGATGCGGCCGAGAAGGACGCTGACCTGCGCGACAACCAACGTCACTACATTGATGTGATTCGGAGTGCCTTCGATATCGAGGAACTCAACACCGACAAGCCGGAAGTGCTGAAAAAATACGAGGAGCGCGGATTCAAAATCGGACAGGTGCGACTCAATGATAACGGAAAGACGCGTTGGGCCATCAAGAAGCGTCCCATCATGCGCGTGACCGACCTTACCTATGAGAACATCCACCATATTTCGGCGGCCAAGCTGCTAGAGGTTGTCGACAGGAACTTCGGCGGGGGATGGGAAAGTCTGTCGCAGAGCATCCAGGACATCATCCAGAGCGGATTCGATATCAGCACCACCACGTTGCCCAAAGACCGGTTGCACAAGCCCGGGGGAATGTATGAGAAGAAAGTGAACGACGGCTACGAGGTCTTGGAGATTCCCAAGGGTACGTGGGTGGAGGCTATCTTCGCCAAGGAAAAGCCCAAGGTGGAAAAAGTGCGCATGAAGTTTGACGACATTGACGACCTCGACCGGAAAGGCGAGCAGCCCGACCTGCCTGATGAGGACGATGACGACGCACCCGAGGTGGAAGACCACTATAACGATCCTGATGAGGACGACGATCCCTTCGACGACGCCAAACTCACTGCAGAAAGCTATCGCACCACCATTGACGAGAACCCCGAGGACCTGAATCTTGAGGCCGAGGACATCGCCGAGGAAGACGAGACCGACTATTAAGGAGGACGGGCATGGCGGAGCCTTTGGCTGAAAGAATGAGGCCGCGCACGCTCGATGAATATGTCGGGCAGCGGCATCTCGTGGGCGAAGGGGGCGTGTTGCGCAGGATGATTGACAGCGGGCATGTGAGCTCGTTCATCTTGTGGGGACCGCCGGGCGTGGGGAAAACCACGCTGGCACAAATCATCGCCCACCGGCTCGACGTGCCTTTCTATACGCTCAGTGCCGTGACCAGCGGCGTGAAGGACGTGCGTGAGGTCATCGACAAGGCCAGCCACAACCGCTTCTTCAACGCCCAGTCGCCCATTCTCTTCATCGATGAGATTCACCGCTTTAGCAAGAGCCAGCAGGACTCCCTGCTCGGTGCGGTGGAGAGAGGGGTGGTGACACTCATCGGAGCCACCACTGAGAATCCCTCGTTCGAAGTCATCCGACCATTGCTCTCGCGGTGCCAGGTCTATGTGCTCCAGCCCTTGGGGCGCGACGATTTGTTGCAGCTCCTGCACAGGGCTGTCAACACTGACAGCGAACTGAAAAAGAAACATATCGAACTGGCTGAGACGGGGGCAATGCTGCGATATAGCGGAGGCGACGCCCGCAAGTTGCTCAACATTCTGGAACTTGTTGTCGACGCTGCCGATGCCGAAGACATCACCATCACCGACAAAATGGTGGAGGAACAATTGCAGCAGAATCCCCTGGCCTATGACAAGCAGGGTGATATGCATTACGATATCATCTCGGCCTTCATCAAAAGCATTCGTGGAAGTGATCCTGACGCGGCCCTCTACTGGCTCGCGAGGATGATCGAGGGTGGCGAGAAGCCCGAGTTCATCGCACGGAGGCTGGTGATCAGTGCCGCCGAAGATGTCGGACTGGCCAACCCCAACGCCCTCTTGCTAGCCAATGCGGCCTTTGACGCGGTGATGAAGATAGGTTGGCCCGAGGGACGCATCCCCCTGGCCGAGGCCACGGTCTATCTGGCCACAAGCCCCAAGAGCAACTCGGCCTACATGGGGATAGACTCGGCCATGGCGCTCGTGCGCGAAACCGGGAACCTGCCTGTGCCGTTGCCGTTGCGCAACGCACCCACAGGACTCATGGCCCAATTGGGCTATCATGATGGGTACAAGTATCCGCACGATTACCCTGGACACTTCACTCCACAACAATACCTGCCCGATGAGGTGAAGGAACGACGCATATGGCATGCGCAGCACAGCCCCGCTGAGGAGAAACTTTACCGATGGATGCAGGCGTGCTGGGGCAAGCGGTTTGAGAAATAATATCACGAAGACTGCCGGTTGGCGGCTGGAGAGGAGGTATCACCGGTGGAAAGAAGGAGAATGCAAATATGAAAATCGTAGAATTAGATGCGTATGCAGCCAATCCCGGCGACTTGAGTTGGGATGGGCTGAGAGCACTTGGCGAGCTTACGGTGTACGACCGCACCAGCCCCGACAAGGTAGTGGAACGGGCACGCGAGGCTGATGCCGTGCTGACGAACAAGGTGGTCTTTGACGAGGACACGCTGGCGCAACTGCCACGCCTGAAGTATATCGGCGTGATGGCCACGGGATATAACGTGGTAGACACGGAAGCCGCGCGCCGACGGGGCATCGTGGTGACCAATATTCCGGCTTACAGCACCGACAGTGTGGCGCAGATGGTCTTTGCGCACATTCTGAACATCACCAACCGGGTGGACCACTACGCACGGCAGAACCGTAACGGGCGGTGGAGTGGCAATCCCGACTTTTGCTATTGGGACGCGCCGCTGCACGAACTTGCCGGAAAGACGCTGGGCATCGTCGGATTGGGACACATCGGCAGCAAGGTGGCACGTATCGCCATCGACTTCGGACTCGATGTCTTCGCCTATACCAGCAAGAACGCGGCAAGCCTGCCCCCTGGTATACAGAAGACCACCATGGACGGACTCTTTGCCGTGAGCGATATCCTTACGCTGCACTGCCCGCTTTCTCCGCAAACGCATCAACTCATCAACCGGCAGAACCTGGCCAGGATGAAGCCGGGAGCCATACTGATCAATACGGGACGCGGACCGCTCGTGGACGAGCAGGCCGTGGCCGAGGCTCTGGCATCGGGACGACTGGGTGCCTATGGGGCCGATGTGATGGAGAACGAACCTCCTGCCGCCGACAACCCTCTCCTGGTCCAGCCCAACGCCTTCATCACGCCGCATATTGCCTGGGCCACCGTGGAAGCCCGACAGCGCCTCGTCGATATTTGTGTGGACAATCTGAAAGCTTTCATCAGTGGAGCCCCCATCAATGTAGTTAACGCTTAACCTTATCGTTACATCGTGCTCTACGAAGACCCTTTATTTGTACGCAATCTGCAGGAGATCATTGAGTTCATTGGAACGTTCGCCTTCGCCATGTCGGGCATCCGGCAGGCGGCGGCAAAGCGCTTCGACTGGTTCGGAGGATTCGTATGTGGATTTGCCGTGGCCATCGGCGGCGGTACCATCCGCGATGTCATGCTGGGTACCACACCCTTTTGGATGACCTCGCCTATCTATATCGTCTGTACCATTCTGGCCCAGGTGGTGGTCATTGTGTTCCATCACTATTTGAAACGGCTCGACAACACATGGTTTGTTTTCGACACCCTCGGCCTGGCGCTGTTCAACATTGCCGGCATCCAGAAGACTTTGACGTTCGGACAGCCCTTTTGGGTGGCCATCATCATGGGATGCATCACGGGCGCGGCGGGCGGCGTTATTCGAGACGTGTTGCTCAACAGCGTGCCCGTTATCTTCCGCAAGGAAATCTATGCCATGGCTTGCTTCCTCGGAGGCGTGGCCTATTGGGTGTTGTGGATGCTGGGGGTGAGTCTTTACATCACGGTCGTTGTCAGCTTTGTGGTGGTGTGTGCCATCCGTTTCTTGGCCGTGCGTTATCACATCAGCCTGCCTCTGCTTCACGCCGAGGATGGAAACAATGAGGCGGAGTGAGTGTCGTTGACACTTTCGCTACGGCGAACGATGGGGCCGGAAGCACGTGCCGACTTCCTCCCTTGTTGTTGCCCAATAGGCTGAAAAGCGAAGCAAAAAGCAGGAATCTCACTTGCCGAAAGGCTCGATTTTGTTCCTTTCTATAAAAAAGTGGGCCAAATATTTGGCCGTTCAAAAAAAAATGGCTACCTTTGCACTCGCAATTCAGCAATGAAATGTTTAAAAGGCTCCGTAGCTCAACTGAATAGAGCATCTGACTACGGATCAGAAGGTTCCGGGTTTGAATCCCAGCGGAGTCACGAAAAAGTTCTCAACGTTTTGTTGGGAACTTTTTTTATGTCTTGCATCATGGAGGCGCGCTGGGGCGCATGGGGGCTGGCTCACACTTTACTATGCGCCAAAGGTACATCTTTGTTTATTCTTGATTAGCGGGCTCTGCCAACCCGAAATATCCGTTGAGCCGAAATTGCGCCGCCCCACGAGAGGGGGATTATGCAAAAAGAGCCGGGATGCATACACCCCGGCTCTTTTAAAAAAAACTTGCCACCGTTTTTTGATACCTTTTGTGGCCGTCAGTTCAGCCCCGGTGGCAGGAGTATCGGTCTTCCCCGTAATTACCGAATCATGTCGACCGAACGCTTCAGGAAAGCATCCAGGGCGGCACCCTTCAGCATTCCGTTCTGCAAGAGGGCCAGGTCGATGAGCTGGTGCACCACGCTGTTGTCCTTGCCGAAGGCCGCGATGATGTCGTGCTTCTTTGCTTTCTCGTCTTCGATGGCCTTTTCGGTGTTCTTCAAGTCATCTTTCTCCTCCTGCGTAATCTCCTCAGCCTTTTTCTTGCTTTGGTTTTGATGCAGGGCAGCGAGGCGTGCCTCTTGTCCTTTCAGTTCGCTCTCCACAGGCTTGAGTTGTGTTGCGGTGGCCTTTTCGGCCTCGTCGAGAACGCGCTTGATCAAGTCATGGTCGCTGTTGAGCACCATGGTATAGCTGTCGGGCATCTGTGCGTAGAAGCTCATGCCACTCTCAAACTGGCTCATTTGCTTCATTCGCCGCATGTATTCGTTTTGCGTCACCAGCACGGGCTGTGTCTCCGCACCCATCGGCTGTACGACCACGTTGAACTCGGCCTTGTCCACTTTGGGCATTTGCGAACTGAAGAGTTGTGCCAAATTGTCACTTGTCGTGGGGTCCAAGTCGTTCTTCTTGGCATCCTCTTTCACGATGAGGCGGTCGATGACGTCGCTGTCTACTCTTGCGAAACTGCACTTGTCGAGCTTGCGTTCCAGCATCCCCACCATGGGCACGTCGAGTTGTCCGTCGAGCAAGAGCACGTTGTAGCCTTTGTTCTTGGCGGCTTCGATGTAGGTGTACTGTGCGTCCTTATCGGTGGCATAGAGGTAGACGAGGGTGCCGTTCTTGTCAGTCTGGTTGTCCTTGATGAGCGTCTTGTACTCGTCCAAGGTAAAGTATTTCCCATCGACGTCCTTGAAGAGGGCGAAGTCTTTGGCGCGGTCATAGAATTCATCGCGCGAGAGCATGCCATAGTTGATGAAAATCTTCAGGTTGTCCCACATCTGTTCGAATCCCTTGCGGTCGTCCTTGAACGTCTGTTGCAGGCGGTCGGCCACTTTCTTGGTGATGTATGTGCTGATTTTCTTGACGTTGGCGTCGCTTTGCAGATAGCTGCGGCTCACGTTCAGCGGAATGTCGGGCGAATCGATGACGCCGTGGAGCAGCGTGAGGAACTCGGGCACGATGCCTTCCACCTGGTCGGTGACGAAAACCTGGTTGCAATAGAGCTGGATCTTGTTGCGTTGCAAGTCGATGTTGCTCTTGATGCGGGGGAAGTAGAGGATGCCAGTGAGCGTGAAAGGATAGTCCACGTTGAGGTGAATCCAGAACAAGGGGTCGTCCTGCATGGGGAAGAGCTCGTGATAGAACTTCTTGTAGTCCTCGTCCTTCAGCGTCGACGGAGCCTTGGTCCACAGCGGTTCCAGGTTGTTGATGATGTTGTCGTCGGCTGTTTCCACCTGCTTCCCGTCTTTCCACTCCGTCTTTTTGCCGAAGGCGATGTGCACGGGCATGAACTTGCAGTATTTGTTGAGCAATTCCTGAATCTTGTTTTTCTCCAGATATTCCTTGTTGTCGTCGGAAATATGGAGGACGATGCTCGACCCGCGGTCTTCCTTTTCAGCATCGCTGATTTCGAAGGCTGGGCTTCCGTCACACGTCCACTTCACGGCCTTGGCTCCGTCCTTGTAGCTCCTGGTGATGATGTCTACTCGGTCAGACACCATAAAGGCCGAATAGAAGCCCAGTCCGAAATGTCCAATGATGGCGTTGGCGTTCTCCTTGTATTTGTCGAGGAAGTCGGTGACGCCGGAGAAGGCAATTTGGTTGATGTATTTGTCGATTTCCTCTTCGGTCATGCCGATACCCCGGTCCGTGATGGTCAGTGTCTTGGCCTTTTCGTCCACGTCCACATGGATGGTCAGGTCGCCCAACTCGCCCTTGAAGTCTCCCTGTGCGGCCAGAGTCTTTAGCTTCTGCGTAGCGTCGACGGCGTTGGAAACCATCTCGCGCAAGAAGATTTCATGATCGGAATAAAGAAACTTTTTGATGACGGGGAAGATGTTTTCTGTAGTAACCCCGATATTACCTTTCTTAGCCATTTGTTTTGTTTTTATTCTTGATTTCCATGTTGGCAAATAGCAAAAGGCGTGCCAAGTTCATACCAGCCGGCTGGCTTTGCCCCATCTGACGTACTTTCTGACGAGCCAGACCGCGCAGGCAATGGCCACATAGAGGGCTGCCACTTGCAGCTTGTTGATGTAGGCGTGCTCGATGGAGGCACCCGGCAACTGGGCCACCGCGTTTATGCAGGCGTTCATTCCTTGGGCCACGGCCACCATGGCATGGACGATGTGGGTTGTGAGTAGGGTGGAGAACGACGTGGCGGCTAGGGCCACGGCCAAGACGAGTATGGCCAACGCACAGGGGATGACAATGAGATTGGTGAGGATGAAGTAGCATGAAAAGCGGCCGAAGTGATACATGACGAGCGGGAACGTGCCCAGTTGGGCTGTGATGGAGACGGCCGCGCAGCTTGCTATCCAGCTCAACGGCCATGGCAGTCGCCTGCTCCAGTTGCCTTGCATGATGGTGACAATGGAGGTGACGGCGGCAAACGAGAGCTGGAAGCCGATGTCGAAAAGATTCTCGGGGCGTATCACGAGCATGACGAAGGCTGTGAAGGAGATGGTGTTGAGCGACATCCGCCGTTGTCCGAGCAGGCTCGCAATCATGTAAAGGGTAATCATCGTGGCTGATCTGACCACGCTGGGCGTTCCTCCCACCAGGAAGGCGAATGACCATAGCGCCCCACTGACGGCCAGCGTCTGTATCAAGGCGGGGACCCCGTAGATTCGGCGTCGCCGCCCGCCGCCCAGGACGAACGTCAATACTCCGTAAATGATGCCCAGGTGGAGGCCGGACAGGGCCAGGACGTGCGACGCGCCCGAGATGGCGAAGGCCTCCTTGGTCGATTTGTCGAGATAGCTCTTGTCGCCCAGCACCATGGCCGAGACGATGGCTTCTGACTGCTGGTCGAGTTTGGGGAAGATGTGGTCAATCAGTCGGGAGCGAAGGCACATGGCGGCAATCTGGGTACGGTCGAGCACACTGAGCTCCGTCAGGCTGATGCTGCGTTTGACCCAGTTGGTCGTGTAGATGAAGGTTTGGGCCTCGTCGCCATGGTATCGGGTGGATTCGAAGGAGGAGCAGGCCTCGATGCCGTCGCCTACGTGGAGTTGCCGCCAGCGGTTGTCCAGCGTGTCACGTAGCAAGTTGGCGTGGACCCTCCGGCCGGCAAAGGGTGCCTGCGTGAGCTTCATGTCGAACATCACCACCTTGCCGTGTACCACGGGCTGGCTCACCAACACGGCCTCGTAGTGGTCGGGCAACGGGCGCCGCGGCCTTTCCTGCACGCCCATGTCGAGTGCGCCGGTGGCCGTCGTGGCCAAGAGGAGGCACAAGGTCTTGGCTCTGGCCCGTTCGGGATGTCGTCGTCCGCCAGAGCAGAGCAAGGCGTAAATGGCCAAAAGGAGCATGACCGCGCCGGCTCCATAGCCGAAAGGCATCCTGTTGCCGGTCATGTCAGACAACAAGATGCCTAGAATGAAGAACAAGGTGATGCGAAGAAACGGGCAGGTCTGCCAGAAGTCGTGTTTCATCGGCTAAGCCTCGTCTAGTCCGGGCCGGGTGGCATACACCCGCAAATGATAGTGTGTACCATCGTATTCCACCCGCATCAGTCTTGGATGACGGCTTTCGGCCGGGCTCAAGGCTAGGGCGACGTGGCCCATGGTGCGTCTCAGGTTGAGTTCGGCCACCTCCACTCGGAGGGTCGAGGCCATGCTCCCGTCGTTGCTCACCACCATGCAGTCGATGCCGAAAGGTCCGGCATAGCGTCCCTTGAGCAAGGGCTCCACCTTTTTTTGCATTGTCAGGCGCAGGTGGCTCAGATTGTCTGGGGTCACCAGTGGCGCCAGCATCTCCTCCTTGTCTGCCTCCGTAGCGAGCACGTTGCCGCTGTAAGCGCCCTTCACGGTTTGAAACAGGCTGAGTCCTCGGTAGACGGCCTGGCCGTCGGGGGTGAGTTCGAACTCCAGTCCGAAGTCGGCCACTTTGTGGAAGAAGGGTTCCACCACAATGCCGCCTTGGCCCTTGATGACGGCGCCGGCCCAGTTGAGCAGTTGTGCGGACAGGGGAGAGGCGTCAAGGTTGACGTATCGGATTCCGCGTCCGCTGCAGCTCCATGGAGCCTTCAACACGCATTGCCTCCTCTGGGCCACCTTGGCTTTCAGCACGTCCAAGTCGGTCACCATTGCCGCCCCATGCTGCAAGTGCTCTGCGGCCAGCCGTCTGGAGCTCAGTTCCCGTATCCCGGCCAGCCGTTCGTCGCTGGGCATCAAGCCTTTCGCATCCTCCTCGGGCATGATTCTCTGCAATTCGCCGACCAGGCTTTCGTCCCATCCCCAAGGGTCGATGTGGTCGAAGCGGAGTCCGTGCAAGGCCTTTTTCTCTCCCCATCGCGCCTGCGGCATGGGCTTGTCCGCCCACGCCATCACCTTGCGCAGATGTCTCAGGTGCTCGTTGGCGGTCTCGGCATCGTCGACGAGCACCACGTCGTCGCCCTTGGCCCACAGCGCGGGCAGGAAGCCCAGGTCGCTACGCAGTTGGCGTCCGGCATGAGGTGCGGTGAAATTGCGTTGGTGAGCGGCCAGCGCGATGTCGTGCTCGGGATTGAAAACGTGTAGTGTGGCCATGTCAGAGGGCTTGCAAGCGGGCGATATACTTGCCGATGATGTCGAATTCAAGATTCACCACCGAGCCCACGTGGATGTCGGCGAAGTTGGTGTTCTGCCGTGTATAGGGGATGATGGCCACCTTGAACGAGTTGTCTGTGGGCTCGCATACGGTGAGCGAGACACCGTTTACCGTCACCGAGCCCTTGTCGACGGTGAAGTATCCCTTCCGTGCCATCTCTTTGTTCAGAGGGTATTCAAAGGTGAAATAGGTCGAGCCGTCGGCGTCTTCCATGGCCGTGCATGTGGCCGTCTCGTCCACATGGCCCTGCACGATGTGTCCGTCAAGCCGGCCGTTCATCAGCATCGAGCGCTCCACGTTCACTTTGTCGCCCACGCTGAGCAGCCCCAGGTTAGAGCGGTCGAGGGTCTCCTTCATGGCCGTGACGGTATAGTTTCCGTCCTTGATGTCCACCACGGTGAGGCACACTCCGTTGTGCGACACGCTTTGGTCTATCTTTAGTTCGTCCACGAACGAGCATGTCAGTGTCAAGTCGACGTTTTCGCGGTCTTTCCTGATGGCCACGACCGTGGCCATCTCTTCTACGATTCCTGAGAACATATCATCTTCCTTTCTTTTGCTTTGTCGTTTTATGTAATGTTGTGCAAAAATAACGAAAATAATTGGATTGCTATAAAATTAGTGCGAAAATATTTGGAGCGTATGTTGGAATTTCGTAACTTTGCCCTAAAGAGATAAGCCTTTCGGGTCGTTCCGGTTTGATCGGGATACTCATCAAATAACAATCAACACCGAGATGACTTCTCTAGCCGATGGCGGGCCATATAAATCGCATTTGCGACTAAGCTGTAAAGCCGGTGGATTACAAAAGCGGAGAGTCCTCAAAATTCTTTTGATACTCGGAGTTTCATCACATCATCGGGCGACCCTTTTTACATGTGGGGGCAGAGCTTTCGGGCTTTGCCCCCTTCTTTTTGGGTTGGCCGTGGTGCCTGGGTCATGGGAAGCATTGCCGGCGTGAAAGGGCAGGGCGGCCTTTTCACGTGTAGAGCTTGTCGAAGATGCGCCGCAACTCGGGCTTGTTGGCAATGAGGTCCTGTATCTTTTTCAAGTTTAATTCGTTGGGTGAGTGCGGAATCCAAAGCTTGATATAGCCGTTCCGACCGTATTTCTCGTCCATGTGCTGTGCGAACCTTTGCCATTGTTGCTCCTTGTCCAACTCGGGATGTCGCTCGCGTCCGTATTTGATGGCGCGGGTGAACACCTCGGTGGGGTCGAGGTCGCGGTCGGCTTCGGCCACAATCTTGCCGTAGATGCTGCGTGGCTCACGGCTTGCCGAGGCGCGGTGGTCCTCCACGGCCTCCTTCATGATGCGTATTTGGTCGGGTGTGAACCATCTTTTGAGCCGTGCGTCCGAAGCGAGAATCTTTCCTCCGGTGATGTGGTGTATGGCGCGGGGCCCCGACATGCCCAGGTCATGATAGGCCGCAATAATGTAGGCCATGTCAAGGTCGGCACCCGTCTGGCGTGCCAATTGGATGGAATTCTTGATGACCCGGTTGGCGTGGCGCAAGCCGTGGCTCTCGCCGAAGGCCGCGTATTGTGGAAGAATCTGGCTTTCGACGAACGACATGATTTCCAAGTTGATGTGGGGTTTCATCATTAGGAGGTTTTGTAAGTGTAGGCGTGCCTCAGCAATATGTGCCGAACACGATGGAGAATGCGGCTACGAGCCCATACAGGAACATGTTGCGGGCTGTCATGCCAAGCACCTGGTTGAGCTCCTTGCCATGATTGATGGCTTGCATCTTCAGTGCCGTTGTGGCATGGAAGCAGACGTATAGGGCGAAGAGCAAGAAACTGACGGCCTTGGCTATCCACGTGTGGAAGCCGCCGTAGATGACGAGGTAGGTGCCCACGGCCCCCACCACGCCAAGCAGCTTGTAGAGCCACAACGCCCCCCGCTCGCCCAGACGCACCACAAGGGTGATCTTGCCGTCGTGCCGGTCGTTGTCGCGGTCGCGGAAATTGTTGATGGTGAGCAGGCAGTCGATGATGAGTCCGCAACAGAGCCCGGTGAGAATGGTCTCGGTTGAAAAGTGCTGGTATTGGGCAGGGACGGTCACATAGTAGGTGAAGCTCACGGGGACGATGCCGAAGAAGACGAGCACCAAGACGTCGCCCAGGCCGAGGTAAGACAGGCGTGTGGTGTAGAGGAAGGCGAAGAGCACGCACAGCGCGCCCACGACGACCATGTCCCAGCCGCCGAAGCAGACGAGTGGGAGCCCCACCAGGCAGCCCGCGGCCGTTGTCAGGGCCATGCCGAGGCGCATGGCGGGCAGCGTAATCCAACCTTCGGCACAGGCCCGTTTGGGGCCGAGGCGTGTGGCCGTGTCGTCGTTGCCCCGAACGCAGTCGAAGTAGTCGTTGATGAGATTGCTGTCGATTTGCATGATGAAGGCAAACAGGAAGCATAGCACGGCGGGTGCGACCTGGAAGCCAGCTCCGGCGGCCTTGTAGGCCAGGGCGGCCCCGATCATCACGGGAACGGCCGCTCCGGAAAGGGTCTTGGGTCTTGCGGCAAGAAACCACGCCGTAACAGAATTGGTCTTGATATGGTTTTCGTCAATCATTGTCGGCTTTGGGTTAATTGAAGAAGTTCCAGCTCACGCCAAAGCGCAGGATTCTCTCGTTGAGCGGATAGTGCGGCGTGAAGAAGTAGTCACGTTTTCCGCTGCCGCAATTCACATGGCTGAACATCACAAAGAACCGGGTGTGCTTGAGATGGAAGTTCAGATAGACGTTCGCCAGTGGATAGTTGCCCACTTGCGTGCGCTGGTTTTCGCCGTTGCCCTGCACGGTGTACTGCCCCAGGGCCGGACTGTAGTCGGGTGCGTAATATTTGGTGAAGTATCGCACGTCGGCTCCGAACTCGGTGCTCAGCACGCGTGCAATCTTGAACTTCAGGTAGAGGTTGCTGTAGATGTTGAAGTCGGGCACGGGCAGGACGTCCTCGTTAGACGATTTCTGATAGGTGAGCACGTTCTCCCAGTGAATGAATTTCACGTGGAAGTCCTGGCAAAGTTGGGCGGTGATGAGGCTCATGTTGCCCCCGTTCTGCCTTACGGCCACCTCGTTGTTCTTCATCAAGAAGTCGTTTCCGCTGGCCACGCGGTCGTAGCTCTGCACCATGTAGGTGTAGTTTTGCAGGTTGTCGTAGGCCACGCGCAGCCGGGTGTGCGTGCGTTTCAGCGTAAACGAGCCTTCTATGCGGCTGTGCAGCACCTTGTCCAGGTCGTTGTTGTCCCACCAGTAGTGCCGTGCGTGGTAGTGCCTGAAGTAGAACGTGGGCGAGGTGCGGTGTATGAAGGCGTTCGTGGCCAACTGTACGGTGTCGCCGAGGAAGGCGAAGTTGAGGTCGGCGCGTCCGTCGAGCTTCATGAAGCCCGCGTCCTGCCCCATGAGTCCGAACTCGCCCGTGACGTTGTAGTGGAGCATGGAGCCCTGGCTCTTGCTGAGAGTGCCTCCCACGCTGAAGTCGTGTTCGCTGTATTTCTCTATGCCACCCATGTTGTCGGGCAGCTCGAAGTGCCTCAGGTCGTAACTGGCAAAGGCCTTCAGTCCGGCCTTGGCCCACTTGTTGAATCCTTCGAGCAAGGCTATGGCCACCGTGTTGCGGATGTGGTAGAACCGTGTGCGGTCGTAGATGGAGTCGCCCGTGAGCTTTCCGGCGTCGAAGTAGTTGTTCAGATAGTATCCGTCGGGCGTCTCATAGGCTTGGTAGATGCGCTTGTAGTTGTCGAATTTCAGCGTATGGATGAAGCTCGTCACCGGCACGTATTCGTCTTTCAGCCAGCTGGTGTCGGCCTCGGCCTGCTGGTGCGTTTGCAGCAGGCTGTCGGCCATGGCTTTCCCGCTCACGGCAATGCGTCCCGTGTCGGCCTTGGCTTCTTGCACAAGCGACGACTCGTCGCCCGCGATGGTGGCGCCCTCGGGACGTCCCGAAGGCGTGAGCCGCCGGTCGTATTCCTCCTCGTCGAAGTCGCGGCCCTCCTTCCGGGCCCGTTTCTCCTCCTCTTCCTTCTGTTTGGCGGCATCGTTCTGCTTCTTCGACTCGATGGCGAACTTTCGGGCTTTGATTTCCTCTTCGGTCATGGGCACCTTGCGGTTGAATCCCACGTTGTAGCGGTGAGAGAAGAAGATGTGCTGGTTGTCGTTTCGGTTCCAGTTGCGTTCAAGCACGGTGGGAATCTCGCTGGTTTGGAAATCCTCGCTGAAGCTTTCCGGATGCGTGATATATTCGTCGCTTGTGATGCCTCCGTTCTCGGTCACCTTCTGGTGGTTGGTAGAGAAAAGCAGGTGCGCCTCATACCTGTCGCCGAGGTAGGAGCCCCACATGGTGTAGCCGAAGTGCGACGTGCTCTGGCTGTCGTAGTATCCCCGTCCGTAGAGATAATCGAAGCGGAATCCGGCACCGATGCGCTTTCCCGCGTTCACGGCATAGAGCGCCCTGAAGTAATCTTCGCCGTTGGTGCGGTCGCCGGCGGTGTTGTAGGTTATGTTGGTGATGGGCGAGTAGGTGTTGGTGAAGCGGTGCGTGCCCACGGGGCGCACGAAGAAGTCGTAAGGCTGGGTAAAGATGAACTGCGCCGGCTCCGCCCTGTCTATGGCGATTCGTGCGATTCGTGGCGCTCCGAGGTTTCCCGTGGTGTTGTATTCGCCCCTCAGTCCCGTGGTGAACATGTTGTTTTGGAACATGTGGGGCATGGTGTCGATCTCGGCGGTCGTGCGGTCCCCGAACCGTTCGTCCACCGTCCAGACGTGCATGCCCATGGGGATTTCCTTGTCAGAGCCGAGCGAGTCGGGGCTGACCCGTCCCGAGCGCTGGGTGATGTTGCCCCCCTCGTCAATCTGGTTGAAGCTCCGTTCGAAGTTGCCTTGCGCTGCCGCCGGAATGCTCATGGCGCAGGCGAGCGCCAGTGCGAGTAGCTTTCTCATTACTTAAGAAACATTCGGATTGCCACTTCCACCATCTTCAGCACCACGCCGACGAGCATAAGCACCATGGCGAGCGTCTTGGCTTCGGTGAACATGTAGGCCACGAAGCCGGCCACGGCCAGCACCATGAAAAGCAAGTTGAGCGTGTTGCGCAACTTGAAGTAGCGTCCCCGCCGGTACATCGGGTTGGTGTGGTGCATGCGGTGGTCCGGGCGCACCACGCCGCTTGTCGTGCGCGAGGCCTCGTCCTGAGTCTTATTCTGGTTGTTGTCAGCTTCTGTCATTGTCATTTTTTGCGTTAGAATTGTAGTGCGTCGGCCAGTTGCCTGGTGATTTGGTCAACCCGGTCCACGGTGCCCCGGCGGAATTTGCCGAATATCCGGTTCAGGGCGGTGTGCTTCTTGTTCATGGCCATCTTGTCGCTGATCACGTTTTCGGCCTTTTCCCGGAATCCCGATGGGCGTCCCGGTTCATAGTTGAAGGCGATGTGGCTGATTTCCACGTCGGCTCCCCGGTCGCCGCACTTCACGATGAGTACGTAGTCGGCCTCGGTCTGGTCGATGGATATGGCTGACGACGAGAACAACATGTTTTCTTTCACCGTGGCCACGAGGCTGTGGTCGGTGGGGTTGACGAGCGCCAGCCGGCTTCCATCGAGCTGGTTGTCAGAACTTACGAGTTGCTGCATGAAAGTCAGCGCCGCGTTGTAGAGCTCGTCGGCCGAATGGCCTGAAACGGGGATGAAGCGCTTGAAGACTATCTTGCCTTCGGCGTCGGTGGTGACGGCGCCGTCAAGATATTTTGGGTCGGTCTTGTCTTTCTTCTTTTCTTCCGGTTTGGCGGTGTTCTTCTTCGGGGCTTGTGCTTGTGCCGAGGGAAGCTGCCACTCGGTGGGCTTGGCGGCCGGTGTCGCTGCCGGCTCGGGCTGCACGGGCGCGTCCGTCTCCGCCTTGATGCGTTCGGTCTCGGCCTTCATGCGCTCCGTTTCGGCCTTGATGCGCTCGGTCTCGCGTCTCAGGCTGTCGGTCTTGGCCTTGACGGCTTCGCTTTGCCGTTGCGTTTCCACGGCCTTCTCGGCCTGTTGCTTGGCCTTTTCGGCTTGCTCCAGAGCCTGTCTGGCCTGCTCCAGCGCTTGCTGCGCCTGCTGGAGCTGCTGCTCGGGCGTGAGCACGGCTTGTGCACCCGCAAGGGCGGGGACGAGCAGTGCCAGGGCAAAAAGAAGTTTCCTCATGACTTCAACTCCGATTCAAACTGGGCGAGCAGCTGGTCTTTGCGGTCGATGGTGAGGCGGCGGAACTTGCCGAAGGCGCGGTTTAGCGCCGTCTTCTTCTTGTTCAGCGCGTTGTCATCGGTAATGGTCTCCTCGGCGGGAAGTTGGAATCCCGTGGGCCGGTCCTGCTCGTAATTATAGTAGATGCGCGTCATGTGCACGTCGGCATAGCCGTTTCCGCAGTTCACCACGAGGTTGTATCCGAAGATGGAGCGGTCGAGGTTGAGCGGCTTGTTGGTGAAGACGAGCCACTCCTTTACGGTGGCCACGATTTCGTGCTTCTGGGCGTCGGCCAGGACGATGCCGTTGCCCTGCAGGTCCTTGTTCTGTTGCGTGAGGGCTTCGACGCTTTGCTTCATCCGGTTGAACACCTCGTCGGCCGAGAGCCCTTGGGCCTCGATGCGCTTGTGGAACACCACCTTGCCGCTGTTGTCGACGGGGACGGCTCCGGCGAGATACTTGGCTTCGTCAGCCTGGTTGTTTTTCTTCTTGTTATGATGTGAGCCGAAGAGCGCTCCGCGCGGCCTGTCGGCCTGCTGATAGTCCTGCGCTGACGCGGCCAGCGGCATGATCAGGGCCATGAGGGCCACGATGAATCCTTTTCTCATCATTTCTGCTTGCTATAGTTTACCGGGCAAAGTTAATAAAATTAGTTCTGAAAGCCATGCATTCAGCCTAATTTTTCATGATTTAACAATTCGGGCTTGTGCCTGGCCGTCACATTGCGGGGTGCCGCCCGGTGCCTGGGGAGGGGGTGGCGCCCGTCCCCCGGCTTAGAGGAACAGCAGGCCCACGCGGAAGAAGATGGCCGACACGAGCCATGCCAGGCAGGTGGTGTAGCCTGCGGCGAAGGCGGCCCACTTCCACGACCCCGTCTCGCCCTTGATGGCCGCGATGGTGGCGACGCAAGGGAAGTAGAGCAGGACGAACACCAGGAAGCAGTAGCATGTGAGGCGCGCCACGGGTTCGGCCTCGGCCACCGGGATGCCGTCGGCCTTGGCGATGTCGGTCACGATCTTCTGGTGCATGCTCACATACTTGCCTTTGTCCGAGCTCACCGAGTTGTCGTCTTTGAAGCTCTCGTCGTTGTTATAGAGCACGCCGAGCGTCGAGGCCACAATCTCCTTGGCTCCCACGCCGGCCGCCAGGCCCACGTCGAGCTTCCAGTCGAAGCCCTGGGCCCTGAACACGGGCTCGATGGCCTTGCCGATGTGTCCGAGGTAGCTCTGCTCCTGCTGTTCGGGCATGGATAGCTTGTCGTTGTGCGGGAAGTATCCCAGGGCCCACACGATGATGGTGGCCACGAGGATGATGCCTCCCATCTTCTTCAGATACTGCTTGCCCTTTTCCCACGTGTGCCTCACCACGGCCTTTGCCGTGGGGAACCGGTAGGGCGGGAGCTCCATCACGAAGGGCGTGTCCTCGCCCTTGATGAGGAAGGTGGTGAAGAGCTTGCTCATGATCACGGCCATGATGATGCCGAGGATGTAGAGCGACATCATCACCGCGGGCTGCCACAGGCCGGTGAAGAAGGTGCCGATGATCATAATATAGATAGGTATGCGGGCCTCGCAGCTCATGAGCGGAAGGATGAGCATGGTCACCAGCCTGCTGCGCCGGCTCTCGATGGTTCGTGTGGACATGACGGCGGGCACGTTGCAGCCGAAGCCCATGATCAGTGGGATGAAGCTCTTGCCGTGTAGTCCCATCTTGTGCATGAGCTTGTCCATGATGAAGGCGGCGCGCGCCATGTATCCGCAATCCTCCATGAAGGAGATGAAGAGGTAGAGGATGAGGATTTGCGGCAGGAAGACGATGACCGCTCCCACGCCGCCGATGATGCCGTCGACGAGCATGTCCCTCACCGGTCCTTCGGGCAGGAGGCGTCCCAGGATGTCGCCAAACCAGCCCACGGCCGCGTCAATCCAGTCCATGGGGTATTGTCCGAGGAGGAATGTGGTGGTGAACATGACCACGAGCACGAGGAAGAAGATGGGGAATCCCACCCACTTGTTGGTGAGCACGCGGTCGAGCATGTGGGTGGTCTGGTAGGTGTCCTGGTTGTTGCCCACCTTGTATCCCGCCTCCTTCAGCGCTCCGTGTATGAATCCGTACTTGGCGTCCATGATGGCCGTCTCGCTGTCCTCGCCCGTTTCCTCCATCACGCGCCGGGCCGCCTCGTCGCGGTGCTTCATGATTTCCTTGGCGTCGGGCAGCTTGCCCACGAAGTCCTCCACGCTCTTGTCGTGTTCGAGGAGCTTGATGGCCAGATAGCGTGTGGAATAGCGCTGCCGCAGGTTTTCCTCCTTCTTCAGGTGGTCTTGTATCTCGCTGATGCCGTGCTCTATTTCGTGTCCGTGGTTGATGTGGACGTGTCGGAAGTGCGGGTTCTGGTCCTCGGTGCCCTCGTAGAGGTCGATGACGGTCTGGAAGAGTTCTTCCACGCCCTTGCCCGAGGTGAACACGGTGGGCACCATGGGCACGCCGAAGAGCTCGCTCAGGCGGTTGAGGTCGAACTTGTCGCCGCGCTTCTCGGTTTCGTCAAACATGTTCAGGGCCACCACCATGCGCAGGTGCATGTCGATGAGCTGCGTGGTGAGGTAGAGGTTGCGCTCCAGGTTGCTGGTGTCGATGACGTTGATGATGATGTCGGGCGTCTTCTCGATGATTTCCTTGCGCACGTAGAGCTCCTCCGGGCTATAGGCCGAGAGGCTGTAGGTGCCCGGCAGGTCGACGAGCTTGAAGTCGTATCCGTGGAAGGAGGCGTGCCCCTCCTTGGCGTCGACGGTCACGCCCGAGTAGTTGCCCACCCGCTCGTGTGCCCCGCTGGCGAAGTTGAAGAGGCTGGTCTTTCCGCAATTCGGGTTTCCCACCAGTGCCACGCTGATGCTCTTGTGCCTGCGTTCGGCGGCGTCGGCCCACTGCTTGTCGGTCAGGGGCTGCTCGTCGGGGTCGTTGGGGGCGTCCACGACGTTGGACTTGCCGGGTTCGTCGGCCTTCGCCTCCTGTTCCATCTGCCGGGCCTCGTCCAGCGAGACCACCTCGATCAGGTCGGCCTCGCTATGGCGCAGGCTCACCTCGTAGCCCATGATGCGATATTTCACGGGGTCCTTGAGTGGGGCGTTGAGCAGCACTTCCACCGTCTTGCCCTTGATGAAGCCCATCTCGATGATGCGCTTGCGGAATCCGCCATGTCCGTATACCTTGGCGATGACGGCCTTCTCACCAGTCTTAAGTTCGCTTAACTTCATATTGTTGGTTGCCTTTTAATTACTGCAAAATTACAACAATAATTTGGCAACCTTGTTGTAATGTTGAAAATACATGCCAAAATACCTAAAAATAATGACCCTCCGGCGTCGGCTATACGGCCAGATACCTTTTTTTGATGAAGTCCCTCACCTCCTTGCGCGCCATGCCGAGCCTGTTTTCCACCGTCTTGGCGCTCATGCCGAGCTGCACGGAGATGTCCTTCACGCCCTTGCCCTCATAGAAGTTCATGCGGTAGATGTCTTGCTGGCGGGGTGCGAGACGTGCCACGCCGTGCTCGAGCAGCTGGGTGATTTCGCTCACGGAGTAGACGCTTTCGACCGTCTCCTCGCCCGCGGCGCCCTTGGACGCTGCGCCAATGTGGTGCTCGTAGGCTTCGACACGCTGGCGGTGGCGCCACCGGTCGAGCGTGAGGTGGCGCGCGGTGGTGTAGACGAGGCTGGGCAGGGTGACGGGAGAAATCATGGCGGGCATGGCGAGCAGGCGCACGAACGTGTCCTGCACGATGTCTTCGGCATCGTCCACGTTGCCTGTGCGCGACGCCACATAGTTCAGGATTTCGTCGCGATGGCGCTGATAGTAGTCTGCGACGACTTCGTGCTGGGTGTTGGAGAGTTCCATTGGTGCAAGCATTGATTTCGTTAACGACAAGCAAATTTACGAAAATTCTCCTAAGACAGGCAAGCGTTTGGTCTTAAAAATGCGTAAAATGAAACGAAATGAAACATTTTCTACTCTTTTTTGATACTTTTTCCCCATCGGGAAAGGCCGGAGGCAATCCCCCCTGAGGGGCGGAAGAGCGGGCTGAGGGGGGCAGGCAGGGCGCCGGAGGGGTGCGGAGGGGCTCGGAAACGGGTGCTGACATTAAACACGGGAATGCTTGCGTAATCAAAAAAATCTTGCTATATTTGCACGCGGCAACCTTCCACGAGGACGCGTCCGGCGAAAGCTCGCGCATGCGGCCACGGGAGGGTGGCACACCCGAAAAGACATCACCAACAACCTTACACCATCCAGACATGATCATCATAACCCGAAACGAAAACGACTATGGACCCTACGACGAGCACACGGTGGCCCGCTATGTGGAAGAGGGCCGCCTGCTGATGCACGACAAGGCCCGCGACCCCCTCACGGGGCGGCAGGGCACCGTGGGCGAACTGCTCATGCGGCAGGGCATCAGGCCGCGCGTGGGCAGCGGGGGGACGCTCTCGCAACAGCTCAGGCGCATCGGCTCGGAGTTCATCTTCCCACGCGACGACCTACGCCGGCACAGCCTCATGGAGGACAAGAGGCTGCTCCTGCTCGCCATCGTGGGACTCTCGCTTTCGGTCATCATGCTGCTGCCCATCGGCGGATACATGGTGTTCTATGTGATCTCGCTCTATTTCTCGGTCGTCTGGGGGATGTTCTTCGCCTATTTCTTCCGCACGCGGCAGGTGACGTGGAAGACTTCCGTATCCACGTTCTTCCTCACCCAGCTGGGCGTTTTCCTCATCTTCTCAGGCCTGAACAGCCTCAACTTCTTCTACGTCTTCACCCACGCGGCCTTCCCGCTGAGCATCGTGGGCTACATCCTCGGCGTCGGACTCACCGAGGAGTTCGCCAAGATGGCCCCGCTGCTTTTCATCGAGAAACGCTCGCGCGAGCCCATGCTCCCACAAACCATGGTCTACTATGGACTCATCTCGGGCATCGCCTTCGGCGTCTTCGAGGGCGTGCAGTATCAAACCACGGTGAACATCGCGGCCGACTACACCACGGCCTTCTTGCTCAACATAGCCCGGCTCACCTCGCTGCCCTTCCTCCACGCCGTGTGGGCGGGCATCAGCGGATATTTCGTGGGCATGGCCGGACTCTACCCGCGCTATCGCAAGTCGCTCTACCTGCTTGCGCTGGCCATTCCCGCCACCCTCCACGGGCTTTATGATTCGTTTGCCGACTTGGCCTATGTCGTATCGCTCGGCGTGGCTTTTGCCAGCGTGCTCCTGCTCATGGCCTATCTCCGCAAGAGCGGCTCGCTCCGCCAGCGGCTCAGAGGTTGACCCCGGGGGAGGCCGCATGAGGATGGATGTGTATTTTTCTTGAACTTTTTTCCGGCTTGTGGCGGGAAATGTGTGGATTCCGGAAAACCGCGCTTTTGACAAAAAGAAAGCAGGCTGCGCCGTGTCGTTGCAAAGTGAAAGCCCGACGGGGCGGTTTGCTTACGGCTTTGTAAAGATTCTGAAAACAGGAGGTAGACAATGCAAGAAGGCCCAAGTGAGCACCTCACTTGGGCCTTCTCAGGGTCTAAGAACGGCCTTCTTGGAACCTCGAAAAGCAGCTTTCACTTTGCAAGGACGCCGTTCTTGAAGTCTTGTTTGATGAGAATGGAAGTATCTTTACATGATGGAGGCCTCTCCTCCGGGCCTTTGCCCCGCTTCCGCCCGATTGCTTTCCGCTTTTCGGAGACCGCCGCCATTCTCCCCCGCCGCTTATTTCTTCGCTTTCAACTCGCCTTGCAGCCTGATGATTTCATCGCGGTATTGAGCCGCCTGGATGAAGTCGAGCTCCTTGGCCGCCTGCTTCATCAGCTCGGTGGTGTGGTCTATGCTCTGCTGGAGCTGCTCGGTCGTCATCGACCTCACGATGGGGTCGGCGGCAAAGGCACCGGCCTCGGGCTCCATGTAGGCCCTCGGGGCACCCGTGTTCTGCGCGGCCACGCGTCCCATGGCCGTCTCCTCGCCCTTGCCCTGGGGCAGCACCTGCTTGATTTCTTTCACTATCTGCTTGGGCGTGATGTGGTGTTCCTCATTGTATTTCAGCTGGATGGACCGCCTACGGCTCGTCTCGTCAATGGTCTGCTGCATGCTCTCGGTGATGGTGTCGGCATACATGATTACCTTTCCGTTCACGTTTCTTGCCGCGCGCCCGGCCGTCTGGGTCAGGCTCCGCCGGCTTCTGAGGAATCCCTCCTTGTCGGCATCGAGGATGGCCACGAGCGACACTTCGGGCAAGTCGAGCCCCTCGCGCAGCAGGTTCACGCCCACGAGCACGTCGTAGACGCCCGCCCTGAGGTCGTTCATGATCTTCACGCGGTCCAGGGTGGCCACGTCGCTGTGGATGTAGGTGGCGCGCACCTCGTGTTGCAGCAGATACTCGGTCAGCTCCTCGGCCATGCGCTTGGTCAGGGTGGTCACGAGCACGCGCTCGCCCCTGTGGCTGCGGGTGAGAATCTCGTCCATGAGGTCGTCGATTTGGTTCTCGCTCGGCCTCACCTCGATTTCGGGGTCGAGCAGTCCCGTGGGGCGGATGAGCTGCTCCACCACCACGCCGCCGGCCTCGTTGAGCTCGTATTCGGCAGGCGTGGCGCTCACATAAATCACTTGGTGTATCAGACTGTGGAACTCGTCGAATTTCAACGGGCGGTTGTCGAAGGCCGCGGGCAGGCGGAAGCCGTACTCCACGAGGTTCTGCTTGCGGGCGCGGTCGCCTCCGTACATGGCGCTGATTTGCGGCACGCTCACGTGGCTCTCGTCGATGACCATGAGGAAGTCCTTGGGAAAGAAGTCGAGCAGGCAGTAAGGCCTTTCGCCAGCCTGCCGCCCGTCGAAGTAGCGGCTGTAGTTCTCGATGCCCGAGCAGTGGCCCAGCTCCTTGATCATCTCGATGTCGTACTCCACGCGCTCCTTGATGCGCTGGGCCTTGATGTCGTCGCCCTGCTCCTTGAAGAAGTCCACCTGCTTGGTCAGGTCGTCCTGGATGAGGCGTATGGCGCGGTTGGTCTGGTCCTGCGTGGTGACGAAGAGGTTGGCGGGATAAATCTCATAGGCCTCGAAACTCTCGATGCGGTGGAAGGTGACGGCGTCCACCTCCTCGATGGCGTCGATCTCGTCGTCCCACCAAGTCACGCGGAGCACGTTGTCGCTGTAGGCCATGGCAATGTCGACGGTCTCGCCCTTCACGCGGAAATTGCCACGCTGCAGGTCGATGTCGTTGCGCACATAGAGCGCGGCCACGAGCTGCCGGAGAAACTCGTTGCGGTCCAGGCGCTGGCCCTTGCGTAGCTTGATGACGCTTTCCTGCATGGCCACGGGACCGCCCATGCCATAGATGCACGACACCGACGACACCACCACCACGTCCTTGCGACCCGAAAGGAGGGCCGACACGGCGCCGAGGCGCAACTTGTCGATTTCGTCGTTGATGGCCAGGTCCTTCTCTATATAGGTGTCGGTGGTGGGCAGGTAGGCTTCGGGCTGGTAGTAGTCATAATAGGACACGTAGTACTCCACCGCGTTTTCGGGAAAGAAACCCTTCATTTCCTCGTAGAGCTGGGCGGCGAGCGTCTTGTTGTGGCTCAGGATGAGCGTCGGCTTGTTCACCTGGGCGATGACGTTGGCCACGGTGAAGGTCTTGCCCGAGCCGGTGACGCCGAGCAGCACTTGGGCCTCGTCGCCACGCCTCACGCCCGCGACAAGCTCTTTGATGGCCTCGGGCTGGTCGCCGGTGGGCTTGTATTTCGATGTAAGCTTGAAATCCATATCGGGTTGCAAATATACGAAAAAACAAACGATCCTCATGATAAAAAGCGCAAGAAAGAGGGAACAAACGTTAAGAAAATCATAAAAAATGGGGTTTCGGTTTTGTGAGTCGGTGGAAAATGAGTAACTTTGCAGTTCAAAGTGCAGATTATGAAGAAGTTTCTGTTGATTCCCCTCTGTGTCGTCCTTCTCCTGTCGAGTTGCGCCAAGGAGTTCAACCAGGTGTATAAGTCGAGCGACTATGCCTATAAGTACGAATATGCCAAGGAATGCTTTGCCGCCGGCAAGTATAGCCGGGCCGTCACCCTGCTGCAAGAACTCGTCACCGTGGAGAAGGGAAGCGAGAACGCGCAGGAGTGCCTCTATATGCTTGCCATGGCCGAATATGGCATGAAGGACTATCAGACGGCTTCCGACTATTTCAAGAAATACTATCAGAGCTATCCTCACGGCGCCTATGCCGAGATGGCCGAGTTCTATGTGGGCGAGAGCCTCTTCCAAAGCGTGCCCGAACCTGCGCTCGACCAGACACCCACCGTGGCGGCCATCGCGGCTTATCAGGAATACCTTGACCTCTTCCCTGACGCCAAGCTCAAGGCCGTGGCCCAAAGCAGGCTGTTCCAGTTGCAGGACGTGCTCGTGCAGAAAGAGTTCCTTTCGGCACAGCTCTATTATAATCTGGGCACCTATTTCGGCAATTGCCTCGAGGGCGGAAACAACTATGAGGCGTGCGTCATCACGGCCGAGAACGCCCTGAAGGATTATCCCTATAGCTCCATGCGCGAGAAGTTTGCCGTGCTCATCATGAAAAGCAAGTTCGAACTGGCCAACATGTCGGTGCCGGCGAAGCAGATGGAACGGTACGAGGACGCCGAGGACGAGTGCTATGGATTCATCAACGAATACCCCGACAGCAAGGAGAGGGCTAATGCCGAAAAGTATATCGCAAAATGCAAGGAGTTCATCTCTACGCACGAAAGCGAGGCCGACAAAATGCTGAACAACGCAAGAACAAATTAAAGCATCGAAAGATATGGATTACAAGAAGTCGAAAGCGCCGGTGAATACCATCACCCGCGACCTGAAAGACATTTGGGCTCCCACGGGAAACATCTATGAGAGCGTGGCCATCATCGCCAAGAGAAGCAATCAGATTGCCTCAGAAATCAAGCAGGACTTGAACAAGAAGCTTGCCGAATTTGCTTCTTACAACGATTCGTTGGAGGAAGTGTTCGAGAACAGGGAGCAAATCGAAATCTCACGTTATTACGAGAAACTGCCTAAGCCGACGCTTCTGGCTACGCAAGAGTTCCTGGAAGGAAACGTGTATTGGCGCGATCCGTCAAAAACCAAGGAGGACGAGGAATAATGTGGCAGCGTAAGCAAACGGTCTTCCTCGTCTTCGCGCTGGTGCTTACGGTGGTGTGCATGTCATTGCCGTTGGGCGTCATCGAACCCAAACTCATGGGGGCGGGGGTGCCTGTCTACAACCTGGGCATCTCCGGAATCCAGGCGTCGGGGTATGTGGGGTGGATTCCGTTCGTCATCCTGCTCGCCACATGCCTGCTTGACGTGGCCGCCATAGCATGCTATAAGTCGCGGAAGACACAGATGAGGCTCTGCAATGGATGCATCGCGCTGAACGCGGCCTGGTATGCCTATTTCATTTACGGACTCCTCTCAACCTTCTCTGAGATGGGAGGCTTCTCCATGAACTGGACGCTCTGCATCCCGCTGGTCTCCATCATCCTTTATGCCATGGCTCATTCGGGCATCAAGAAAGATGACGAGCTGGTGCGGTCGATGGACCGGATACGCTGATCAGACACGGCCGCCCGGCCTTTTCTTAAGGCAATAAATCATAAGAGAACCCTCAGTCCGAAGCCTTCCGGCTCGGACTGAGGGTTCTCCCTGTTTGTAAGGTAAGGCCTCCTTAGCACCCATCACGGTGGGGAGGCTTCGCCGGAATATATTCCCGCTTACAGGCCAAGGCCTTTCAGAGCCTTTCCGGCTGCCTTGTCCACGGCCTCGTTGGCCTTCTGCTGGGCCTTGTTCACCTTTTCGGCGGCTTTCTCCTGAGCCTTGCTTGCCTTTTCGGCGGCCTTCTCTTGCGCGTCGTTCACGGCCTTGGTAGCGGCTTCCTCGGCGGTCGACTTGGCCTTGCTTACGGCATTGGAGGCTGCGTTCGTAGCGGCGGCTTGCACGCTGGCGGGCGCGTTCTTCAAGGCTTCGGCGGCGGCTTGGGCTGTGGCTACGGCCGTGGCACCCTTGGCAATGCTCGGCGAGGCGAGGCTCACCACATCGCTCACCACGGCAGCTTTGGCTTCGTCGGCCGTTGCCGAGGCACTTGTGGGCAGATTCTTGATGCCTTCCACCAGGCTGGCGATGGTGGCATTGCCCGATGTCAGGGTCTTGATGGTCTCGGCGTTGCTGTTGATGAAGTTCTTCACGGCAGTTCCGTAAGCTTTTGCCTCGTCAATCTTTCCTGCGTCAACCAGGTTCTTATAGATGGTCTGCAGGTTGGCCAGAACCGAGATGGTGGCCTTGCTGTCCTTGTCCTTCACTGCTTGTGAAAGCTGTGCGGTGAGGTTCTTCACCGTGCTCTGCGACTCGCTGGAAAGTTTCTGCACTGTGGCGTCGCCCTCGGTGACCGTTGCGGCGACCGAGTCGGAGTCGGCTTCACTGGCTGGTGCCTGTGCCTTGTTGCCGCAACTTGCCATCGTCAGGGCGGCAAGTGCAAGCGACATGAACATGATTTTCTTCATTTTCTTCTTTTCTTTATAGGGTTTATAATCTTTTTCTCTTTTCTTTCGATTCACGCCTTCCCGCCTTTCGGCTTGCGCTTTCCCGTTTCCAGGCCTTCGCTTTCCTGCCTTGTGCGATACGTGTCTCTTCCTTATGCCTTGTCTTCCCCTTCCTCTTGATTTGCTATTCTTGCCTTTCGGATTCCTTGCCTGCGCCATTCCTCCAGCAGAATCGTGTCTTCTTCGGTCTGGGGCTGGTGTCTATCCATTTTTAAAGAGGGGTGTCCGTATCCTTAGGGGAGGGTGCGGCCTTCCTTGGTGAGGTAAGCCTTCAACTTTTTTTTCGTGCGCAAATATAAGAGAAAAGAATGGAAGTTGACATGAATCTTTGTATCATTTAACAAAAAATATCCCAAGGGAAGACTTGTGTGAAAAGTTCTTTCTCTTGGGAATATTGGTGTCAGGAAGCGGGGTGGGGCTGCAAGCCCCACCCACGTTGAATACTTATTCAGCAGTATGCTCCTGCTCGAGCGAGTCACTCCAGTCCTCTTTCGACTTGCGAACATACGACTGGTAGCGCAGCTTGGCCATGCGCTCGGCCTCGCTGAAGAGCTCCTTGGCCTCGTTGGGATAAGCCTTGGCCACTGACGAATAGCGCACCTCGCCCATCAAGAAGTCCTGGAAGTTCTCCCAGTTGGGTGCCTTGCTGTCGAGCTGGAACGGGTTCTTGCCCTCCTCGGCCAGGCGCGGATCGAAGCGCCAGAGGTGCCAGTAGCCGCAATCCACGGCCAGCTTCTCCTCCATCTGGCTCTTACCCATGTTTCTCTTGAGCTTCTTGGTGCCCTTGATGCCGTGGTTGATACAGGGAGCGTAGGCAATCACGAGCGACGGTCCTGGATAGGCCTCGGCCTCGCGGATGGCCTTCAGCGTCTGTGCGTTGTCGGCACCCATGGCCACTTGGGCCACATAGATGTATCCATAGGTGGTCTGCATCAGTCCCAGGTCCTTCTTGCGTACGCGCTTGCCCTGTGCGGCAAACTGTGCGATGGCGCCCAGAGGCGTCGACTTGGAGCTTTGTCCGCCCGTGTTGGAGTACACCTCGGTGTCGAGCACCAGGATGTTGACATCCTCTCCGGTGGAGAGCACGTGGTCGAGACCGCCGTAGCCGATGTCATAGGAAGCACCGTCGCCGCCGATGATCCACTGGCTACGCTTCACCAGATAGTGGTCGAGCGTCTTGAGTTCCTTGGCGATTTCGCATCCTGCCTCGGCGTCTTTCTCGATAAGCGGCTTCAACTCAGCGGCTGCGGCCTTCGAGCCGTCAGCATCGTTCTTGTTGTCAATCCAGTTCTGAGCGGCCTTCTTGAAGTCCTCCGAAGTCTTGTCGCTGGCTATTTTCTCATTGAGCAGCACGGTGATGCGCTCGCGCATCTTCTTGTTGCCCAGTGCCATGCCGAGTCCGAACTCGCAGAAGTCCTCGAACAGAGAGTTGTCGAAGGCCGGTCCCTGGCCCTTGGCGTTGGTGGTGTAGGGGCTTGAAGGGATGGAGGCCGAGTAGATGGACGAGCAACCCGTGGCGTTGGCAATCATCTCACGGTCGCCGAAGAGCTGCGAGATGAGCTTGACGTAAGGAGTCTCGCCGCAACCCGAGCATGCGCCCGAGAATTCGAACAGCGGCTGGGCGAATTGCGAGTTCTTGGGGCTCTGCTTGATGTCGATGAGGTCTTGCTTCGACGAGACCTTGTTCACCAGGTATTCCCAGTTCTTTGCCTCCTGCTTCATGTCTTCGGCGTCGACGTTGAAGGGCACCATCTTCAGGGCCTTCTCCACCTCGCCGGTCTCGCGGTTCTTCTTGCCGGGGCAGACGTCGGCGCAGTTGCCGCAGCCCAGACAGTCGAGCACCGAGGTCTCGATGCGGAACTTCATGCCCTTGAGCTGCTTCGGAGCGACGATGTCGATGGTGTCGGCGCTGAATGCGGCAGCCTCCTCGTCGTTGAGCACGAAGGGACGGATGGCAGCGTGCGGACAGCAGAAGGCACACTTGTTACACTGGATACAGAAGTCGGGATTCCACACGGGGACGAAGGTCTCGACACCACGCTTCTCCCATGCGGCGGTGCCGTTCTGCCACGTTCCGTCCACGGTGTCGTGCTTCACGAAGTCAGACACCTTGAGCAGGTCGCCGCTTTGTGCGTTGATGGGGCGTACGAGCTCCTTCACGAAGTCGGGTGCGTCGTCGACCAGCTTCTCGTCCTCGGGCAGGTTCGACCATGCCGGATCGACGTTGAGCTGCTTGTATTCGTCGCCACGGTCGACGGCCTTGTAGTTCATGTTCACGATGTCCTCGCCCTTCTTGCCATACGACTTGACGATGAACTTCTTCATCTGCTCCACGGCGAGTTCGACGGGGATGACCTTGGTGATGCGGAAGAAGGCCGACTGCAGGATGGTGTTGGTGCGGTTGCCCAGTCCGATTTCCTGTCCGATCTTGCTGGCGTTGATGTAGTAGACGGTGATGTTGTGGTCAGCCCAGTACTTCTTGATGTGGTTGGGGATGAAGCTGATGAGCTCTTCGCCGTCGAAGATGGTGTTGAGCAGGAACGTTCCACCGTCGCGCAGTCCTCGTGTGACGTCGTACATGTGGAGGTAAGCCTGCACGTGGCAAGCCACGAAGTTGGGCGTGTTCACCAGGTAAGACGAGTGGATGGGCTCGTCGCCGAAGCGGAGGTGCGAGCAAGTGAAGCCGCCCGACTTCTTCGAGTCGTACGAGAAGTAAGCCTGGCAATACTTGTTGGTGTTGTTTCCGATGATCTGCACCGAGTTCTTATTGGCGCCCACGGTACCGTCAGAGCCGAGGCCGAAGAACTTGGCCTCGAAGAGGCTGTCGCCACCCATGGGGATTTCGGGCTCCTCGGGGAGCGAAGTGAAGGTGACGTCGTCGACGATACCCACGGTGAAGTGGTTTTTCGGCGTGGGGAGTTCCAGGTTCTTGAACACGGCCACGATCTTGGCGGGCGTGGTGTCGTTCGAGCCCAGGCCATAGCGTCCGCCCACGATGAGGGGCTTGCGCGGGTCGTCATAGAGTGCGCTCTTGACGTCGAGGTAGAGCGGTTCTCCCTCGGCTCCGGGCTCCTTGGTACGGTCGAGCACGGCGATGCGCTTCACCGTGTCGGGGATGGCCTTGCGGATGGCCTCCACGGAGAACGGGCGATAGAGGTGTACGGCAACCATACCCACCTTCTTGCCCTGCTTCACCAGGTAGTCGATGGCCTCGCGTGCGGGCTCGGTGGCCGAACCCATGAGGATGATGACGTTCTCGGCGTCTTCGGCGCCATAATAATTAAAGAGGTGGTACTCGCGTCCGGTAATCTTGGAGATTTCGGCCAGGTGCTTCTCCACGATTTCGGGCACGCGGTCGTAGTACTCGTTGCATGCCTCGCGATGTGTGAAGAAGGTCTCGGGGTTCTCGGCCGTACCGCGTGTGACGGGGCGCTCAGGGGTGAGGGCGCGGTTGCGGAAGTCCGTGATCCACTCCGGGTTGACCAGCGGCCGGATGTCCTCCATGTCCATTTCCTCCACCTTGTGGTACTCGTGCGAGGTGCGGAATCCGTCGAAGAAGTTGATGAACGGCACCTTGCTTTCCAGCGTTGAGAGGTAGGGCACGGCTGACAGGTCCATCACCTCCTGCACGGAACCCGAGCAGAACATGGCGAAGCCGGTCTGGCGGCAGGCCATCACATCCTGATGGTCGCCGAAGATGCAGAGCGAGTGCGAGGCCAGTGTACGTGCGGAGACGTTGAACACGCAAGGCAGCAGTTCGCCTGCGATCTTGTACATGTTCGGGATCATGAGGAGCAATCCCTGCGAGGCCGTGTAGGTGGAGGTGAGTGCGCCCGACTGCAGCGAGCCGTGGACGGCACCGGCGGCGCCACCCTCGGACTCCATCTCCTGCACGGTGACGGTCTGGCCGAAAAGGTTCTTGCGGCCCTTGGCGGCCCACTCGTCTACGTGTTCTGCCATTGGCGACGACGGGGTGATGGGGTAGATGGCGGCCACTTCGGTGAACATGTAGCTCACGTGGGCGGCAGCGGTGTTGCCATCACAAGTGATAAACTTTTTTTCTTTAGCCATTTTGATAAGTATAAATGTTAATGTATATGGTTTTTCAATGTCTTTGTATGTGCCTTCTTGCAGTGTCTTCCGCGTTGTCAGTAGAGGAATCCGAGCAGCCAGAGCGGCAGGCGGTTGTCCTTGCCCACCTCGGTGTTGTATCTCACGTACACCGTGTCGGGGTTGTTTCTGATTTTGTTGCGGGTCTTTGCGTCGCAGATGCGTATTTTCCTCGTGCCGTCGATGGTGAAGTAGTGTTCCTTGCTGCCCACGTTCACGGTGTGGTCCTTCCACAGCGCGTTCACGCAGAACGTCTCCATCAGGTCTTGCCGTTCCACGCTGATGGGATAGATGGCGAACATCAGGTTGGGGTTGTGCATCATCACCTTGCCCGGCTTCTTGGGGAACTCCTGCCCCGTGGGGTAGAGGATGTTGATCAGGCGCGCCTCGGCCAGATACTTGATATAGTTCATCACCGTGGCGCGGCTGGTGTCGATTTCCTGTGCCAGCTGGCTGATGTTGGGCGCCTTGGTGCCCTCGACGGCGAGCAGGTAGAACAGTTTTTTGATTTTTGAAAGGTATTTCAGCTCTATTTGCTTGATGAGCAGGATGTCCACCTCGATCATCATGTTCATCGTCTTGAGCAGGTTCTCCGAGAAATTGCGCTTCTCCAGGAAGAAGGGGTAGAAGCCGTGTTGCATGTAGTCGTCGAAGTATTGTGCCGGACTCACGCTGGGCAGGATTTCCTTGACGATGTGCTCGTGGTTGTTGATGATTTCGTCGAGCGAGTAGGGGTGGAAGTGGTTTCCCGTGCGCAGGTTGATGTATTCCCGCAGCGAGAATCCCCTCATGTTGTAGCTCTTGACGATGCCGTTGAGTTCGGGATTCTCCTCTTTCAGGCGCATCACGCTGCTTCCCGTGAAGACGATCTTCAGTTGCGGGTAGAGGTCGTAGCATTTGCGCAGTTCGCGGCTCCAGTTGGGCTGCTTGAACACCTGGTCGATGAGCAGCACCTTGCCGCCGTGGCTCACGAAGTCGCCCGCGAAGTCGGCGATGCCGTGTCCCTGGAAGTAGAAGTTGTTCATGTTCACGTAGAGGCAACAACGGTCGCCCGGTCCGAACTTCTCCTTGGCGTATTGCAGCAGGAACGTGCTTTTGCCCACGCCGCGTGTCCCCTTGATGCCAATCATACGGTGGCTCCAGTCGATCTCGTCCATCAGTGTGCGGCGGACGGGGGCGTTCGTATGCTCTAACAGGTAGTCGTGTGTGCGAAAGAAAGCTTCTTCCATAAGTGCAATAGCTTGTTTTTCCTTTTTCATGCAAAGTTAATACAATATTTTAAATTTGCAAACCACACTTTGCAAAATATTGTGTTTTTAAAATTTTTTAGCACGGCGTGGACTCGGCTTGCCCGCTTGTGGGTTTTGCGGCCGCTTCGGATGGTCCGCCGGGGCTGTGTCTTGTGCCTTTGTCGTGGTGTCGCTTTGTGTTCCGCATTCTCTTTTTTGATGTGAAGTTGTTGCGTTCCAGACTTGTGGATGTGGATTTCCGGATGTAAAACTATTTCGCCTCCGTTCGCTTGAAAAGTCCGATGCCCGCCCGGTCCCGACTCTCGTAGCAGGACCACCGAGGGGTGATTTCCCAAAATGACGGATAAGAGTCGCATTTGGTGACAAAATGTCCGCGAAACAAGGTCGGTTGCTTACGTGTTTGTAAAGGTTGTGGAAATTCGAGAAAGACATCCTCTCAACGGCCTTCAGAGCCCCTCATTCGGGCCTTCAGACGGTCTCTCAAGGCCGTTGAGACAACGTCAGAAAGCCGCTTACACTTTGCAAGAACGGCCAAGAGACAATTCTTCTGTTGTCCTGGGTGGAAGCTTGCGCTTTGGAACGGTGCTCCCAGTCTTGCGAGTGTACGTTATTTTCAGAATTCGGAAAGAAAATTATCCGGCTCGTCTTGAAAAAATCCGGTCGGGTCTCTTGCATACCCCGAGCCCTTTGCTTATCTTTGCAGGAGAAACACAGTACAACTTCGTATGAAACAACTACATTGGAGCATCATCGCTCTGGCGTCGGCCCTGACGCTCGGGGGCTGCGCCACCCGCCACTCGCTCGCAGGCATCAGCCGGAGCCGCATCGTGGTGGACAGCCGCTACGACGCCCGGCCCGACGCCCGTGCCGCGGCCTTCATCGCCCCTTACAAGCACCAGGTGGACAGCCTGATGAGTCCCGTCGTGGGCCGGGCGGCCGATGTCCTCGCGGCCGGACGGCCTGAGAGCAAGCTCTCCAACCTGCTTACCGACATCCTCGTGTGGAGTGGCGCGCGGTTTGGCGAGCATCCCGACTTCGCGGTCTACAACATCGGCGGCATGAGGGCCGCGTTTGCCAAGGGCGACGTGACCTATGGCGACGTGCTCGACGTGGCACCCTTCGAGAACAAGATTTGCTTCGTCACCCTCACCGGTGACAAGGTGCTGGAACTCTTCGGCCAGATCGCCATGCGCGGAGGCGAGGGCGTGAGCCATGCCGTGAGGCTCGTCATCAGCCCCGCCGGCCAACTGGTGAGCGCCGAGGTGGGTGGCAAGCCGGTCGACAGGACGCGCGACTACCGTATCGCCACGCTCGACTATGTGGCCGAGGGCAACGACCAGATGACGGCCTTCAAGGCCTCTACGGACGTGGTGTCGCCGCGGGGCAAGAAAGACAACGTGAGAAACCTGATTATGGATTACTTCGGCGAACAAGCCCGCAAGGGCCTGGCCGTGGATGCCAGCCTGGAGGGCCGCATCGTGGTGAAATGAGCAGGGGAAAGGAGTATCGGCAAATGAACAAACAAGCAATGATGAAGAAAATGATGAAGGGAGGCGCGGTCCGCACCCTGCTGGCGGTCATGCTGGCCCTGGCTCCGGCGTGTGCCGCCCTGGCACAGAGGCAGTTGGTGGTGCTGCATACCAACGACACGCACAGCTGCGTGATGCCCCTCGGCGGCAATCTGGCCGACACCATGCTGGCCGGACGGGGCGGATTCGTGCGGCGTGTGGCCTTGGTGGACGACGAGCGCGAGAAGAATCCCGACTTGCTGCTCTTCGATAGCGGCGACTTCTCGCAAGGCTCGCCCTACTATACGCTCTTCAAGGGCGACGTGGAGGTGGGACTGATGAACCTCATGAAATATGACGCGGCCACCATAGGCAACCATGAGTTCGACTTTGGAATGGACAACATGGCGCGCATCTTCCGCAAGGCGGAGTTCCCCATCGTCTGTGCCAACTATGATTTCACCGGAACGCCGCTGGAGGGACTGGTGAAACCATGGGTGGTCATCAGGCGCCACGGGCTGAAGATAGGCGTCTTCGGACTGGGGCCGAAGCTCGACGGACTGGTGTCGGCCGTGAACTATGGCAGCATACGCTATGAGGACCCCATCGCGAAGGCGCAGCAGGTGGCCTCGATGCTGAAGCGGGAGAAGAAGTGCGACGTGGTGATCTGCCTCTCCCATCTGGGATGGAACGTCTTCGGCACCGACGACACCGAACTCATTCCGGCCACGCGCGACATCGACTTGGTGCTCGGCGGCCATTCGCACACCTACTTCAGGCGTCTGGAGTGGCTCGACAATCGTGACGGGCACCCCGTGGCCGACGACCAAAACGGCAAGCACGGGGCCTTCGTGGGCCGGCTGGTGCTCGAGTTCAAGAAGTGAGCCGTGACGGCCACGGGCCGCCCGGCGCCTTCCCCCGTGCGGGGCTCAGACCTCGCATCCGGGGAGCATGGCCGCTATCTCGCGCCCGTGAACCGTGCGGAGCACCGTGCCCAGGTCGGTGCGCTTGGGATTGGGCGTCACCCATGAGGGCACGTCCTTTTGGGCCATCACCTCCACATAGTGAAGGCCGTTGTTGGACACGTCGCACAACGTGACGCCATAGTCCTGCATGCTCCGCGTCTCGGCAATCTTGGAAATCTCGTCAAAGCGCATGCGCTTGCCGCCCTTGCCGTCGACATAACCCAGGAGCAGGTCGTGGTCGTCGCCGGCAATCGAGGCGAAGACGAGCTTCTGACCGCTGTATCGCTTGAAGGGCCGCCCTTTCTCGCGGCCGAGGAGCTCGCTCACGCTCGTCTTCACCACATGGCCGTCGGCATACACCAGCACGAGCCATGCGTGGGTCTCGTCGTCATGGACGGCCAGCTCCAGACGGTAGTCCTCGGTCTGATAGTCATCGTTCTCGATGACCTTGTACTCGTCGTCGCCCATGAAGCAGATGTAGGCCACGGTGGGAATGTAGTCGGGCTCGTACTCGTGGATGGTGTTGTTGCGGAAGAGGCTGGTCTTCACCCGGTCTTCCTCGGCGGTCTTCGCGGGCGCCGTGTGGGGTGCCGCCGGGGCCATTGCGGGCGCGGAGTCCTCTGGCTCGTCGGGCGCCGCGCTCAGGCGGTGCTCCAGGGCCCATTGCCTCCGGTTGTCGAGGAAGGCCTGCTTGTAGTCGTCGTTCACCATCCGGCACGACTTGCCCATGCGCTCATAGTATTTCCCGTCCAGGCTGATGGGGTTGGGGCAGGGGGCTATCTCCACCACGAGCACGTCTTTCTCGGCCTCGTCGTCCCACCTGGTGTGCACGTGGTGGTCGGCTTCCATAGACAGGCGCATGGCAATCTGGTTGTGCAGGTAGTCCTCGTAGTGGTCGGTGTTGCCTTTGAAGTAGGTGTATTTCAAGTCCTCGTCGAGTCCGGCCTCATAGCCCTGGTCGTTCACGCCGAGATAGAGCGTGCCACCCTCGGCGTTGAGGAAGGCGCAGATTTCGGCCAGCACCTTTTGCGTTTGCTGTGCCATGTTGGCGCGCATGGTGTTTTCGGGATACACCAGCGAGGTCTTGAATTCGGTGGTGAAGCTCTCCTTGCCATAATACTTCTTGGTGGTGTCGTTGGTCTTCAGCTCCAGCAGCGAGCGTATCTTGTTGAGGATGCTGTCAGCCTGCTCGGCGAGCCCCGACTTCTTCACCAGGTTGTGCGACAGCACGAGCGAGGCCAGTTGTTGCAGCTTGCTGTCAGTCTGGTTCATGCTCAGGGTGTAGAGCTCTTGGTAGTGGGCGTCGTCGTTGAGCCACGACACCACCTGCATGCGTCTGAATTCGGCGTAGAGGGCGCTGTCCTCGGAGAAGGAACTGGCCTCGACACCCTGCAGCTTCTCCAGACTTTCGGTCGTGAAGCGGTTGTTCACGGCGAAGTCGTTGAGCAGTTCGATGAGTTGCAGGCGCCTCACGTAGTATTCCTCGCGGTCGGAAGCAATCATGTGGGCCATCATCCGGCAGAAGGAAATGTCGTTGTAAGCCTTCATGTAGTCGCTCTCGGTGCTGGCGTAAGCCTCGATGATGTTCATGAGCTCGGCCACATAGAGCGTGTCGATGGTTTCCACGTCGGTGTCGTCCTCCTGTTCCCCCACGTCGGTGTACACCTCCTCGTAGGCGTAGTTCTTCATCAAGGTGTGGAAGGCCTCGGAGACGCTGAACTTCACCTCGGGCATGTCGCGCAGGTAGGTGGCGTTGGTGTAGGGCCGCGGGCCCTCTTGCGGGCGGTAGACTTCGATCACCTTGTTGGGCTGGAGCACGCTCCAGTCGCCTTCCGGATCAACGCCGACCGACACCGAGAGCCCCTCCATGGAGATGCCCGGCAGGCGCCGGGCCCCCTGCCCGGCGGTGTTGAGTTGCACGGTCATGTGGCTGTTGAAATTCAGGTGGTCCAGGCGGTATTCCTCCATGAAGTCCTCCACAAAGTCCTTCATGGTGAAGTTGTAGGTTCCGTCGTCGTTCACGCGGGTGATGGCCGACAACACCAGCGGGTAGCCGTTCATCTCGAAGTCGGCCACGGTGAGCCTTCCGGGATAGTAGGCCACCACGTCGTTCTGTGCGTCGAGCGTGCCTCGGATGCCCTCCTTGCCCTCGTCGATGACCTCGCATTCGAAGAGCAGTCCGTCGGAAAGCTTCTTCCTGACGATGATGCTCACCTCCTCGCCGTCGAGGAGCCTCTTCTTCTCTTTGAGCGCCTGGTCGTGGGTGCCGCTGAAGAAGGACTTGTAGATGAAGTCCCAGAGCTGCTTGTAGTGTGGAATGGTGTTGTCGTTGCTGCCCCGGATGTCGGCGGCGGGCTTCTCGGCAAGCCTGATAACGAGTCCGTGCCACAAGTTCAGGCGTGTGAACATGGGCGTGTAGACGTTGTCGCGCGTCACGCCGTTGGCCGAAAGGCTGATGCGTCCGTCCTTGACGAGCAGGCGGGCCTTGTCCGTGGTGTAGCCCACGGAGTTGCTTTCCGGGCCGAGCACGTCGGCCACCTGGTTGTTGATCATGTTGGCGGTCATCTCGGCATCGTCGCCCCCCAGCGTGTACACGGGTGCGGCGTCGGCCCCCTGGATGAGGGTGTAGAGGGCTTCTTCGAGCAGGCGCTGGGGCTGGTAGACGTTCATGCGCGAGCAAAGCCGGTAGAGCATGCTGCGTATCAGGGTGACGTCGAAGAGGGCGTTGGGGGCGTTGTCGGCCAGGCTCAGTTCCTGTGTCAGGGCGAGAATCATGGTGCGCACGTGCACGTTGTCGGCAGCCAGCTGGTCAGGCTTGGCATAGAGTTGCTGCACGTAATAGTCAATCAGCTTGATCCAAAGCTCGCGGAACGGCTTCCGCTTCCATAGCGAGGCGTCGTGGCGCCGCAGGATGTCGAGCATCTGGGGCATGTACTTCTCGAAGAAGGGGAACTGTAACTGGAAGATGCAGGTGAGGATGTAGAAGTTCTTGGTGGGATGGTAGAGGTAGCAGCAGGTGTCAAGGGTGTGGAGAACCTTCTCGATGCGCTCCTCGGCCTTGCCCTTGCGGATGAGATTGGCGGCACAGCGGTAGTAGCTGGCCTGCTCGATCATCGTGGTGAAGCGTTGCTCGATGAGCTCGCGCTCGCTCGCCTTGCACTGGTTCAGCATGGGAGAATCCTCAAGGGCGAAGAGCAGCCGGTCGCACAGGTTGTCGAGATCGTCCATCAGGTCGTCCTCTTCCTTGTCCGTAGAGGCTTTGGTCATGGAGTCGAGCCAGTTGTGGCATTCGGTGTCGAAGACGTCGGCCGAGATGTTGCTCGTGAGCAGCAGGCTCCTGAGCGAGGGCGTGTTCCAAGGCATGTCGCCGATGTAAGAGGCCAGTTGGGCGTCAGTGATGGAGAATCCTTTCTCTGAGAGTTGCCTTTTCTCCACCAGTTCCACTTTCATGCCGTAGGCGTTCATGCGCTCGATGCGGCACTTCAAGTGGGGCGTGAGGGCCGGATTGGGAATCAGGTCGTGGGGAATCTTGGCCGTGAAGCCATGGCTCTCCTCAACGATGTAATAATTGCCTATGGCCCTTTGTATCCTGAATTCGGCGTCGTCGCCTTCTGTATAAAACTTGCGGATGAGCGATTCCAAATCTTGCCTCAAGTGGCGGCCGCCCTGCGGGGTTTCTTCTACATAGCATTTCAACACTTGCGGTTGTTCCCTTTCGCGTTGGAAGGGTTGCTGGGGCACGCGGTAAAACCTGTCGTCATATTCTACGATAAACTCGTGGGAACTTTCATCGGTCCTGACTACTTTGACTTCGATAAGGTGAAGATTCTTGACTTTTGCCATGGTTTAAAACTCTTGTTTCGAAAGATAGAAGATGGTTTTAGAGTGCAAATATACGGTTAAAACGGCTCTTTCCCGTGTCTATGTGGTATAAAGAATGTTAATCGTCCGCAAGTTGTGGATGATTCCAAAAAACAAGATTATGTATGGGGAATGCCAAGGCGTGTCCGTGTGGTGCCGGGAGGGGGAGCGGCATGCTGGTCCCTGGGCGCAGGAATAGTAGGGAGATGGTGGAAAAATCTTGTCTTGATGATGTTTTCAAGGCTAATATTATTGCATTTTGCTTGTTTTTTTATAATTTTGCAAACATCATGAGAATGTCAAGGCCGTATGGACAACATTACGAGATATGTGAATAGATGAATATGGAGCAAATGGACAATACGGAGATTCGTGGAAAAGAAAACGGAGGCAGGCCTCGCGGATGTCAATGGCGCATACCGCTGACAATGATACTGTTGTCGGCGCTCATCGTGGCATTCTTCGCCTTGAGCCTCTTCGTGGGCAGTGTCGGCATTCCTCTGAATGATGTGGCCGCCATCCTCATGGGGCATGGCGAGGCTCACGACACATGGCGCTACATCGTTGTGGAGTCGCGGTTGCCCCAAGCGGTGACGGCGTTGCTGTCAGGCGCGGCCCTGGCAGTGAGCGGATTGTTGCTGCAAACGGCCTTCGACAATCCGCTGGCAGGCCCTGATGTGTTCGGCATCAGCAGTGGGGCGGGGCTCGGAGTGGCCCTCGTCATGCTGGCCATGGGGGGCGGCATCTCGGTGGGGGCCTTCTCTGTATCGGGCTTCGTGGCCGTGCTGGTGGCGGCGTTTGCAGGCGCCATGGCGGTTACGGCTCTCATTTTTGGGTTGTCATCGGTAGTGCGCAATTCCGTGTTGTTGCTCATCGTCGGTCTGATGATAGGCTATTTGGCCAGTTCGGCCATCACCCTGCTCAACTATTTTGCCACCGAGGAGGGCGTGCGGAGCTACATGGTGTGGGGCATGGGCAATTTCGGGGGCGTGTCGCTGGCATTGCTGCCCATGTTCACGGGCGTGGTGCTCGTGGGACTGGTTGCCTCGATCATGCTCGTGAAGCCCCTCAACGCACTGCTGCTGGGTGTGGCTTATGCCGAGAACCTGGGCGTGAACATCCGCCGGGTGCGCAACGTGCTGTTGCTTGTGACTGGCTTGCTCACGGCGGTGGTGACGGCTTTCTGCGGCCCCGTGGCCTTCATCGGGTTGGCCGTGCCCCACATGGCGCGCCTGATCGTGCGCACGGCCAACCATGCGGTCCTTCTTCCGGCAACGTTGCTGGTGGGCGCCGTGGTGGCTTTGGCGTGCAACCTGTGCTGCTCGTTGCCCGGTTCGTCGGGCGTGATACCGCTCAATGCAGTGACTCCTTTGGTGGGCGCACCGGTAATTATATATGTGATTCTGATGAGAAAATAATAGGAGGAAAAGCGTATGAAGATTTATACGAAGACAGGCGACCATGGCAAGACGTCGCTTCTCGGCGGCAAGCGGGTTGATAAGGATGATTGTCGCATCGATACCAATGGACAGATTGACGAGTTGAATGCGGCCCTCGGCGTGGTGAAGGCCTCGCAGGACGATGCCTCGGTGAAGGCGGAAATAGACCGCTTGCAGCGTGCCCTCATGGCTGTGATGGGCGTCGTGGCTGGTGGGGAACTGAACCCCAAGGCCGACTTGCCTGGCCTGACGGCCATGATGGAAGAGGCTATTGACGCCCGGCAGGCAGGTGGCGCGTTCGGATTCCAGATTCCCGGAAACTCGCTGGCCAACGCCTTCCTGCACGTGGCCCGTACAAAAGCGCGCACCGCCGAGCGCAGCATGTGGGCCATGAGCCGCATGTATCCGCTCGACGGTGATGTGATGCGGTTTATGAACCGCATGAGTGACTATCTTTTCGCACTGACGGTCTGAGGGTCATGCCTTTGCTGGCGGCCCCAAGACGGTCTTGAGGTCGCTCGTCATTGCAGGTGCAGGCTGTGCCCCATGCGGTCGCGCTTGGTGCGGAGGTAGGCCACATCGTATTTGTTGGGCGTGATTTCGATGGGGACATTCTCCACGATTTCCAGTCCGTAAGCCTCCAGGCCGACGCGTTTGGTGGGGTTGTTGGTCATCAGGCGCATCTTGTGCACGCCCAAGTGGCGCAGCATTTGTGCCCCGCAACCATAATCGCGCTCGTCGGGCTTGAATCCGAGGTGAATGTTGGCATCGACGGTGTCGAGCCCTTCCTCTTGCAACTTGTAGGCTGCGATCTTGTTCATCAAGCCTATGCCGCGTCCTTCCTGCTGCATATAGACGAGTACGCCCTTGCCCTCCTTTTCAATCATCTGCATGGCTTTGTGCAGCTGCTCGCCGCAATCGCATCGCATGGAGCCCAGAATGTCGCCCGTGGCGCACGATGAATGTACGCGCACCAAGATGGGCTCGTCTTCTTTCCACTCGCCCTTGATGAGGGCCATATGCTCCAGCCCGTTGCTGGTCTGCCGGAAAGGAATGAGGCGGAAGTGCCCGTAGACGGTGGGCAGGTCGACTTCCTCGCCCACTTCGATGCTTGTCTCTTTCTTTAATCTGTAGGCAATGAGGTCCTTGATGGTGATGACTTTCATGTCCCACTCCTTGGCCCGTTCTAGCAGTTCGGGCATGCGGGCCATGGTGCCGTCGTCGTTCATGATTTCCATCAGGGCTCCGGCGGGATAGAGCCCGGCCAGTTTGCATAGGTCGACGGCTGCCTCGGTGTGCCCTGACCGGCGCAACACGCCGTTGTCTTGCGCGTAGAGAGGGTTGATATGCCCTGGGCGGCCAAAGGTTTGCGGGGTTGAGGCCGGATCGGCCAGGGCCTTGATGGTGGCGGCCCGGTCGTGAGCCGACACTCCGGTGGTGCATCCTTCGAGCTTGTCGACAGTGATGGTGAACGGGGTGCCGAGCATGGAGGTGTTGTCTTCCACCTGGTGAGGCAGGTCGAGTTCGTCGGCGCGTGATAGGGTGATGGGGGCGCAGAGCACGCCCCGGGCATTCTTCAGCATGAAGTTCACCTTCTCGGGAGTAATTAATTCGGCGGCTGTAATCAGGTCGCCTTCGTTCTCGCGGTCTTCATCATCGACGACGATGACGAATTTCCCTTCCTTGAAATCCTTGATGGCGTCTTCGATGTTGCTCAGTTTGAATTCTTCCATATCTTTTTCTCCGTTGTTTCTTGTTTTGCTTGAAACCCTTATCTGGCCAGTTTCGGGCTGGCTATTCGGGTGATGATGATGTTGTTGGTGGCCTTGATGGTGCGCAGATCGTGTAGCAGGCGCAGGCGGAACATCCACATCCGGATGTAGAAGAAGGCGCCCAAGGGCACGATGATGGCGGATATGATGTTGAGCCACCGGCGCTCGAAGGGGCGTGTGTGGGCCTTTACGGACAGCACCGGATAGTGGTTGAGCTCGCTCAGGATGATGTTGTCGTGAGTGTTCGACAGGTCCTCGATGATGGATTCCAGTTCGGCGCTCATTTCCTCGATGGCGTGGTCGGGCACGTATTTGAAGAACACTTCGATGGGGTTGGGGGCATGGACGAGGCTGTGAGATTGGTTGTAGTCGGCAATCTGCCGGTTCATCTCGGCCAGTCGGTTCGCGTCGGCCTCGTAGTCGGGCTCCTGGATGATGACTTCCTTGCCGTAGACGTGCCGCTTGAGGCGCAGGCCCAGCAGTTTGATGAAGAAGTTGCGGTAAAGGTCGAAGTTGAACACCACCGAGTCGTGGTTGGCCTTGTAGGTGACGAAGATGGCCAATGGGATAAGCACGCCTGGTGCCAGTCCTTTGCCGAACCCGATGGACCAGCTTCCCTGGCGGGCCATCCGGTAGCCGGAATTGTCAAGGATGTAGTAGACAATGAATACGAGCACCGAAATGATGACGGGCACGCCCAGGCCTCCCTTGCGGATGATGGCGCCCAGTGGGGCTCCTATGAAGAAGAAGATAAGGCACGACAAGGCCACGGTGAACTTGTTGATGGCTTCTATCTTGTGTTGGCGTATGAGCTTGTCGCCGTCGTTGGTGATCATGGACTTGAACTCCAAGTCGCTCACGGCCATCTGGGCTTGCGACAAGGCTTCGTTGACGGCCCTGATCTTTCCATCCTGTGGCAGGCGGGAATAGATGGAGTCAATGTTGTAGGTCTTGCCTTCCGCCAGCCTGACTTGCCGCATGGAGTCGCCTTTCTCCACGTGTGGGAGCCGCAGGTATGAGAGCCGGATGTCGTGCAGGTATCGTCGGCCGATGCTGTCATAACTTAGGTTCATCGAGTCCACGTCGTTTCGGATTTCGGCCAGGCTCTTGGCCTTGGCGTTGTTTGAGAGGTTGGAGGCGTCGGTGAGGCTGAAGTCGCCGTCAAAGTCGAGTACGATCTTCTTGTATGCGAACGTCTCGCGCCGGTAGGGGATGGCGGCGCTTCCGGCGAGTTCCTGACTTTGCATGTTCTCGAACCACTCGCCGCTCCATAGTCTGAGCAGCAGGTGCTTCTTTTCAGCCGTGGATTGCAGCATTCCCGAATCAGCCAGGATGATGGCTTGGTCCTCGTAGCTTCCGCTCATGCGATAGATCATGATGCCGTAGAGTTTGCCTGTGCGCAGGTCTTTCTTCTGCACGTAGAGGTTGCAGTTGGGTATGCCGTCATAGAAGACGCCTTGTGGAATTTCCAGCTCGGGGCTCTTTTGCTTCATCGAGATGAGCAGCTGCGTGATCTTCATGTTGGCTTTCGGACCCGCGTTGTTCTGGAAATAGAACGACAGTCCCATGATGATGACGGTGATGACGATGAGCGACCGGAAAGCCTGCATGAGCGAGATGCCGGCGGCTTTGATGGCCGTGAGCTCGCTGCTCTCGCCGAGGTTGCCGAAGGTGATGAGCGATGAGAGCAGGATGGCCAGTGGCAGCGCCTGCGGAACAAGCATGATGCTCATATATCCGAAGAACTCGGCCATTACCTCCACCGAGAGTCCCTTGCCGATGAGCTCGTCGATGTAGCGCCACAAAAACTGCATCATCAGCACGAATTGGCAGATGAAGAACGTTCCCACGAAGAGAAGGCCGAACTGTCGGGCTATGAATATGTCTAGTTTCTTAATGCGAAGCATGCTGTCTTCTTGTTGGCTGTCGGTGAAAACCAATGTGCAAAAGTAGCATAAAAATATGAGATGGCTCCTATTTTTATCGTTTTTTTTGCTTTTGCCTTCGGCTTCGGTCCTTTTTCATGGTGTACGAAAAAGGCTGGGCATGGTTTTGAAGCCGTGTCCAGCCTGTATGTTTGTCGTGCTCTCTTAGAGCAAGCCGATCTTGCAGAAGGCGATGAGCACGGCGTAGCCGATGACGAGGCTCACTACGCCCACGGTGAGTCCGGCCTTGAGCATGTCATTCTGCTTGATGAGTCCCGTGGAGTAAGCGATGGCGTTAGGTGGTGTGGAAATGGGCAGCGACATGGCGCAGCTGGCAGCGACGGCGATGCCGATGAGCACGGTGGCGGTGCCGCCTATGGGAGCCAGTGCGTCGCCCATGCCCTGGCACACCACGGTGAGGATGGGGATGAGCAGTGCGGCGGTGGCCGTGTTGCTGATGAAGTTGCTCAACGCGAAGCAGAGCAGTCCGCTCAAGACGAGGATGACGATGGGGTTGAACTCGTTGAAGGGGATGCTCTTCACGGCGTTCTCGGCCAGTCCGGTGCCGTTCATGGCCAGTCCCAAGGCGAATCCGCCGGCCACCATCCAGATGACGCCCCAGTCGATTTCCCTCAAGTCACTGGCCGTGATCACCCCGGTGAAGGCGAAGACGGCGATGGGGAGCATGGCTACGGTGTTGGCGTTGACGCCGAGGCTCTTGCCGAAGACCCAAAGCACGATGGTGACGAAGAATGTGATGGCCACCACCCACGTGCGCCAGTTCCACTCCACGTTCCCCTCGATTTTCAGCTCGATGGTCTTTTGCGAGAAGGGGAAGAACTTCTTCACGATGATCCACGCCACGATGAGCATCACGATTACCGTTGGTGCCATGATGGCCATCCATTGTCCGAAGCCGATTCCCATGCCCAGGTCGTTGAGGGTCTTGAATGCGAAGGCGTTGGGCGGGGTTCCGATGGGGGTTCCCATGCCGCCGAGGTTGGCGCCGATGGGGATGGCCATGGTCAGTGCGATGCGTCCCTTGCCGTTGGCGGGAAGGGCTTTGAACACTGGTGTGAGGAAGGTGAGCATCATGGCGGCGGTGGCCGTGTTGCTGATGAACATGGAGAATACGCCGGTGATGAGGATGAAGCCGAGCAGCACGTTTTCCGACTTCTTGCCGAAGGGGATGATTAGTGTGCGGGCCATGAGTACGTCAAGTCCCGACTTTGTTGCGGCAATGGCCAGGATGAATCCGCCTAGGAAGAGGATGATGGTGGGGTCGGCGAAGCAGGCCATGATGCCCTGGTAGTCGAGTAGTTTTCCGGTTTCGCCCTCGGAGCCTTGCATGAAGTTGAACGCCGAATCGGACACGCAGAATAGTAGGACAAAGATGATGGTGACTGATGTGGCCCACGCCGGAATGGCTTCGGTAAGCCATAGTGCGACGGCCATCACGAAGATGGCTATCACGCGGCGCTGCACTATGGTGAGGCCCGCTATGCCAAAGCTGTCTAGGGGCAGGTTCCATACCACGATGGTTAGAATGGCGGTGATGAGCATCAACAGTGCTTTGTGCTTGTTGAAGTTCCCGTTGAGTGTTTTCTTCTCTGTATTTGCCATGATTTAGAAAAATTGGGTTGGTGTTTAGGCGCATGTTGTGCACTTGTTGGGACAAAATTACGATTTTCTGTTTAAAAATCAAAGGAATCTTCAAAATATTATTTTTTCAAACGTAGAATTGAACATTTTGACATGAAATATGACCGATTTGCTATCATAGAGGGGCGTGGTTGGGTTGGCTTTTCGTGGTTGAAAAGTTTAAGCGCCAGGGTTCCGTCATGCTTGTTTGGTCGTGGGCGTCCTCCCAGATGGTCCAAGTGTGGGTGTTGTTTGTCCCCTCGTGTCTTTCGTGGGATTCACGGATGTCGTGTGGGGCCCCGTGTCACGGGGTGTCCGAAGGGGCGGGACGCGTGTGAATGGGTAAAAATTGAGGGCGGCCCAAGAATAAAATAAGTGATGGCTTGGTGTGGGTGTGGCAAAGCTAATAACTTAAGAAGGTAATTATCAATCCCCACTTGGCCTCTCGCTTACAATTAGTATTCTTGTAACCGCCCGCATTTTCAAACTTCTAGTGGACAACTTAGTTATGTCATGCCACTCTGTTTTGAATGCAGTAAACGCATTCTCACACCTTCTTGTACAGAAGCGTTTCCGTATTGCAAAAGTATAGATTTTGAGGATAAAAAGCAAATTTTGGGCCTAAAAAAATGCGTTTCCCTTCTTGGGGAACGCATTTTTAATATTTGTTAAGATTGTGATGCTTGTTCTATGAAATCGCTTTTGCGATTCTTTGTATCACGAAATTTACTTCACCTTGTCCACGATGGCCTTGAAAGCCTCGGGGTTGTTCATTGCGAGGTCGGCGAGGACCTTGCGGTTGATTTCGATACCAGCCTTGTGCAGTGCGCCCATAAGCTGGCTGTAGCTCATGTTCTCCAGGCGTGCGGCGGCGTTGATACGCTGGATCCACAATGCGCGGAAGTTGCGCTTCTTGTTTCGGCGGTCGCGATAGGCGTAGGTGAGTCCCTTCTCGTAGGTGTTCTTGGCGACGGTCCACACGTTCTTGCGTGCTCCATAGTAGCCCTTGGTGAGCTTCAGGATGCGCTTTCTTTTTGCTCTTGATGCAACGTGATTTACTGATCTTGGCATAGTTTTCTTTCTTTAAGGGTTCGACTAAAAAGTTTTTTTTAACGCAGATTCAGCAGGTCGCGCACCTGTTTGATGTTGCTACGGTCAACGAGAGTCTGGTGTACCAGGTTTCTCTTCTGCTTCTTGGTCTTCTTAGTCAGAATGTGACTGTGATAAGCGTGGTGGCGCTTGATCTTTCCGGTGCCTGTGAAGGAGAAGCGCTTCTTGGCGCCGGAGTTGGTCTTTACTTTTGGCATTTTTGTGTAATTTAAAAGTGTTATTATAAAAGGTGGCAACGCATATACCGGGCGGTACCACTCAGTGTTTTCAGTCTAGTCCTCTTGTCCGGCCAGTTTTTTCAGGGCGTCTCCGCCCTTGGCGTTGGCCAGCAGCCCGTTGAGTTCGGCTTTCTGCTTGGCCTCGGAGTCGGCTTTCTGCTTGGCCTCGGCGTCAGCGGCCTCGCGGTCGCGCTTTTGCTGGCTTTTCTTTTGCTGTCCGGCCTTCTTGGGTGCGAGGTAGAGGAACATCTTCTTGCCTTCGAGTTTGGGCATTTGCTCCACCTTGCCGTATTCCTCCAGGTCGTTGGCGAAGCGCAGCAGGAGCACTTCGCCTTGTTCCTTGAAGAGGATGCTTCTTCCGCGGAAGAAGACGTAGGCCCTCACCTTGTTGCCGTCTTCGAGGAATTCTTGCGCGTGCTTGAGTTTGAACTGGTAGTCGTGCTCGTCGGTCTGCGGTCCGAAGCGGATTTCCTTGATGTCCACTTTGGCCTGCTTCTGCTTCATCTCCTTTTGGCGTTTCTTCTGCTGGTAGATGAATTTGGAATAGTCGATGAGACGGCATACGGGCGGCTGGGCATTGGGCGAGATCTCCACCAGGTCAACTCCTTGCTGGCGGGCCAAGTCCAGGGCCTTGCGCGTGGGCATCACTTCAGAGCCACTGTCGCTTACTACTCGAACCTCGCGGATGTGGATTTGCTCATTCACGCGATACTGGTTCTTCAATCTGTTTTTGTCGTTCTTCATCCAACTATATTAATGTAACGTAGACTCACTTTGTGTGAATTCTTTGACGAAAGGGCACTATTTACCCAATTCAGCGTGCAAAATTACAAAAAAGTCGGGAAACCGCCAAAGGATTCCCGACTTTTTTCAGGTTTTATCGCTCATTATAAATGGTTTATAGTGAGTGTCCGGCCGTTATTCGATGGTCTTGAGCTGTGCGGCCACCTCGTCGTTGATGCGCTTGGCAAAGTCTTCCATCGAGAGCGTGGCTTGCTCGCCGCCGCCCTGTACGCGCATGGAGACGAGTCCGTCAGAGGCCTCCTTCTCGCCAACGACCACCATGTAGGGCACGCGTTTGATTTCGTTGTCGCGAATCTTTCGGCCGATTTTCTCGTTGCGGTCGTCGATGTAGGCGCGCACGTCCTTCGAGTCGAGATATTGCTTCACTTTCAGGGCGTAGTCGTTGTATTTTTCCGAGATGGGCAGGATGGCCACCTGGTCGGGCGTGAGCCAGAGGGGGAAGTGTCCGGCGGTGTGCTCGATGAGCACGGCGGTGAAGCGCTCAAGCGATCCGAAGGGAGCGCGGTGCACCATCACCGGTGTCTTCTTCGAGTTGTCCTCGGCCGTGTATTCCAGCTTGAAGCGCTGCGGCAGGTTGTAGTCCACCTGGATGGTCCCCAGCTGCCATTTGCGCCCGATGGCGTCTTTCACCATGAAGTCGAGCTTCGGGCCGTAGAAGGCGGCCTCGCCCACTTCCTCGTGGGCCTTGAGTCCCTTTTCCTTGCATGCCTGCCGGATGGCGTTCTCGCTTTCTTCCCAGATTTCGTCAGAGCCGATATACTTTTCCGTGTCCTTGGGGTCGCGGAGCGAGATTTGCGCGTCGAAGTCGTTGAATCCGAAGATGTGGAACACCTTCAGGATGATGTCGATGATGTTCTCGAACTCGGCCTTCACTTGGTCTGGGCGCACGAAGATGTGTGCGTCGTCCTGCGTGAAGGTGCGCACGCGGGTGAGTCCGTGCAGCTCGCCGCTCTTCTCATAGCGGAACACGGTGCCGAACTCGGCAATGCGCAGCGGCAGGTCCTTGTAGGAGCGGGGCTTGCGGGCGTACACCTCGCAGTGGTGCGGGCAGTTCATGGGCTTCAGCATGTACTCCTCTCCTTCCTCGGGAGTGTGGATGGGCTGGAAGGCGTCTTTGCCGTAGTGGGCGTAGTGTCCGCTGGTGACGTAGAGGTTCTTCGAGCCGATGCCCGGCGTGATCACCTCCTGGTAGTTGTAGGGCTTCAGCACGCGGCGCAGCATGTCCTGCAGGCGGAGCCTGAGTTGTGTGCCCTTGGGCAGCCAGATGGGCAGTCCCTTGCCCACGCGCTCGGAGAACATGAAGAGCTCCATCTCCTTTCCTATTTTCCGGTGGTCGCGCTTCTTGGCCTCTTCGAGCATGACGAGGTACTCGTCGAGCATCTTCTTCTTGGGGAAGGTGATGCCGTAGATGCGCGTCATCTGCTCGCGCTTGGCGTCGCCGCGCCAGAAGGCACCGGCCACGCTGAGTATCTTGATGGCCTTGATGGCCCCTGTCGACACCAGGTGGGGGCCGGCGCAGAGGTCGGTGAAGTTGCCCTGGGTGTATGTGGTGATGGTTCCATCCTTCAGGTCTTGTGCGATGTGTTCCACCTTGTATTTCTGTCCGTCGGCCTCAAACTCCTTCAGGGCCTCGGCCTTGGGCACTTCGTGGCGCACCACGGGCTCGTCCTTGCGGGCCAGTTCCAGCATCTTGGCCTCGATTTTGGGGAAGTCGTTCTCCGAAATCACCTGTCCCGGAGCAGGCATGACGTCATAGAAGAATCCGTTGTCAATGGCTGGTCCGAAGCCGAACTGTATGCCGGGGTAAAGCTCTTGCAGCGCCTCGGCCATGAGGTGTGCCGATGTGTGCCAGAACGTGTGCTTGCCTTGGTCGTCGTCGAACTTGTAGAGTTCGACGTTGGCATCCTCATTGATGGGGCGGTTGAGTTCTACCGTCTCGCCATTCACCCCGCAAGATACAACGTTGCGGGCGAGAGCCGGCGATATGCTCTCTGCGATTTGAGCCCCGGTTACTCCCTGCTCGTATTCGCGCACGGAGCCGTCCGGAAATGTGATTTTAACCATAATACAAATTGATTTTCTTTAATCTACCGCAAAAGTAATACAATTCTTTCATTCCGCCATCGTTTTTCCTTGGGAATTTTCAGTCCTTTTGTGATATGGCTTGCGGCGCCGCTTTTTCTTCGCCGGTGTGCCGGTTGCGTGGCGGGAGGCCTATACCTATTTATATGGCGTCTCCGTCCGGCGTCCGCCTGTGGTTAGAGCTTTCTCCTTCTTCAAGACCGTCACGGGGTGGTGTCGCCACGGGATGCAAGTCGGCCGTAGGGTGGTGACACACCAGTCGTTTTGCGGAGAAAGTGTCAAATCTTTGGAGAGAAAATGCAAGAAAGCCTCACTTGCCATGTGAAAGGGCCGTGGAGAGAAGCTGGGAAGGCCTTTCCGAGCTCCTCATTTGGGCCAAGTGAGGCCCTCGTTTGGGCGTGGAGAGCCTTCGGGACGACTTTTTCCGAAGTCCTTACAAAGCTGTAAGTAAATCCCCGTGAAAAGGAGTCGGATTGTCGGAATATCCCCCAGATGGCTTACACTTGTGAAGAATCGGCTGCGTGGACCGGCGACTCATTTTGTTCGTTATTATTCGAGTACGCGCGAATCCATGCCACCCATGCGGCTCGTGTTGGCCGCATCGGACAAGATAGAGCGCATGGTCGGGCGCGCCGACCTCGTGGAGCAGGCGGGGCGGGCGGTCTTGCAGAGCGTGAGTCCCGGGCAGCGTGAGGATATAGAGCAATTACTAAAATAAACAATAATCCTATATGAATAGCAAACGTTTTCTTACTATGTTGACGTCTCTTTTCGTGACGGTGACAATTTGGGGCGCAAGCGGCATCGACCGTATGGTGGAGCAGCGTTCTTCTGTTGGGGAATCGACGTTCGCCACCGCCGTGCAGCGCAATCCCAAGACGAGCAAGGTGGAGAAGGTTGTGAAACGCCTGGAAGTCAATGCCACACAGGCGGGGAAGTTTGTGATTGCTTTCCGCCGTGAGACTAAAAGGCATGACAAGTCGACTACGCGGAACGGACGTGACGGGCTGACCATCGTCTTCGTTGAGGAAAACTCCGGGTCCAACCGCATTTACATGCTCAAGAGCGATGGCAAGGCGGTGCCGGATAGGGCCGTCATCACATCATTGTCAGGTCGGAAGATTAGCCAGTCCCAGTGGGTCCGTGCATGCCGGGATGTCGGCGGTGTCCGGCCGGGCATGGAAGGCTTGGCGGGCAAGGTGCCTGAAGGAGGATGTGGAGGGAGCGCCTCTGGCCCGGCCTCATGGCTTGTGGGCCGTAGGCAGACGGCTTGGGGTGGTGCTTGGGGCGTCGGTGTGTACTCGCACAAAAAGAAATCCGCCGGAGGGAAAGCCTCCGGCGGATGGTTTGTAGATGGCGTGATGCCAGAATCATAATCAGTTGGCAGCTTCGAACTCGCGCAGGAACCGCGTGTCGTTCTCGGAGAAGAGGCGCAGGTCGCTCACCCGGTATTTCAAGTTGGTGATGCGTTCCACACCCATGCCGAAGGCATAACCCGTGTAGACGTCGGGATCGATGTTGCAGGCGGCCAGGTCGTGTGGGTCCACCATGCCGCATCCGAGGATCTCAACCCATCCCGTGTGCTTGCAGAAGTTGCACCCCTTGCCTCCGCAGATGTTGCAACTGATGTCCATCTCGGCCGAAGGCTCGGTGAAGGGGAAGTAGCTCGGACGGAGGCGGATCTTGGTGTCGGGACCGAACATCTCGCGGGCGAAGGTGAGGAGCACCTGCTTCAGGTCGGTGAAGCTCACGCCCTTGTCCACATACAGGCCTTCCACCTGGTGGAAGAAGCAGTGGGCGCGCGCCGAGATGGCCTCGTTGCGATACACGCGGCCCGGGCAGAGCACGCGGATGGGAGGCTCGTGGGTTTCCATGAAGTGGGCCTCGTCGCCCGAGGTGTGGCTCCGCAGAAGCACGTTCTTGGTCACGTCGCTTGGGTCGCTCTGCTCGATGAAGAAGGTGTCTTGCATGTCGCGGGCGGGATGGTCGGCGGCAAAGTTGAGCATGGTGAACACGTGCTTGTCGTCGTCAATCTCGGGTCCCTGATAGAGCGTGAAGCCCATGCGTGCGAAGATGTCGATGATTTCGTTCTTCACAATGGTGAGCGGATGGCGCGTGCCCAGTGCGATGGGGTAGGGCGAGCGCGTCAGGTCGATGTCGTCCGAGGTGGCCTCCTGCTCGGCCAATTGGTCGCGCAAGGTGTTGATTTTCTCGGTGGCGGCCGCTTTCAGCTCGTTAATCTTTATTCCGATTTGCTTTTTCTGGTCTTTGGCCACATTGCGGAATTCGCCCATGAGCTGGTTGATTTCGCCCTTCTTGCTGAGGTATTTCAGCCTGAGCTGCTCCACGTCGGCGGCGTTTTGCGCCGTGAGCTGGCTCACGTCTTGAAGCATTGCTTCTATTTTATCCAATAACATAGTCCGTCCTGGCTTAGAATATTCTGCGTGCAAAATTACGAAAAAGAAGTGAAACCACCAAGCCCGCGTTCGAGTTTATGTTTTTCAAGGGTCATTGCAGCCGCTTGATGACGGCGTAGGCATCATAAAGACCCAGTTCGCCGGCCCGGCTCAAGTCGCTGATGGCTTCCTTCTTGTTGTTGCTCTTGGCCTGTGCTATGCCCCGGTTATACCATGCTTCGGCCAGGCTCCCGTCCAGTTGGATGGCTTGGGTGTAGTTGTCTATGGCCTTGTTGTAGTCTTCGCGGCGCGCATAGAGGTTGCCCCGGTCGTAATAGAGGTAGGCGTTGCGGGGTGCGCGGCTCACGGCCAAGTCGAAGTCGGCCAGTGTTCCGGCGGCCTTCAGATTGTCGTTCAGGCCCTGCGATGCGTTGAAGTCGTTGACCATGGCCTGGCAGACGCCTCTCTGCCATCGTGCCATGACGCTGGTGGAGTCGATTTGCAAGTACGATGTGAGGTCGTCGATGGCCTCGTCAAAGCTGTTGAGCATGGCATAGGCCACGGCCCGCTGCATCAGCAAGGGCTTGGCCACGGCCAGAGTCCGGCTTGCCTTGATGCCTGCCGAAAGCGTGTCGATGAGCTGGAAGAGCTGCAGGCTTTGCGCCTCGTTGAGTTGTTCGCGCGAGCAGGCCAGGTAAATCCTGTGGCGCGGGTGGCTCTCCGAGTTGAATTGCTCGGCTTCGGCGTCGTAGGCTTGGTATGAGGTCAGGCCGTTGGCGTAGGGAAGGTAGGAGAACTGGAACATCGGAAGGAAAGCCAGCTCGACGTCGCGGTCTTGTACCCGCCCGCGGTATTTGCTCTTGTAGGGATTGGTGGGCTTGGGTTCGTCGTCCACCACAATCTGGTTGTACTTCTCCGGATCAATCTCGGAGCGTTTGCGCATGAGCTTCCTCGTGCGGCTGCTCCACCGCGGCTGGATGCCGACGTGCTTGTTCATCTGTGCCTTGAAGATGCGGAATTCGTCCATTTCGGCCTTGGCCGTCATGCCCAGGCGGCGGTAGCAGTTGGCCCGGTAGGAGAGTCCGGTCCAGAAGTTGGGAAAGGTGGCAATCACCCGGCTGTAGTCGCTGATGGCCCCGCGCAAGTCGCCGGTCTTGTCGCGCAGGATACCGCGGTTGAAGATGGCCATGAAGTTGTTGGGCTCCATCTTCACGACATAATCGAAGTCGGTGATGGCGCGGTTGTTGTCGCCGAGCTGCATGCGTAGCAGTCCGCGGTTGTAGTGTGCCAGAAAGTTGTTGGGATCGATGTCGAGCGCCATGTCATAATCGGTCATGGCGCCGCTGAGGTTGTTGATGTTGATGCGTGCAAGTGCGCGGTTGATGTACAGGCCGGCCTCTCGCGGCTTCAGCCCGATGGTCTTGGTGAGGAATTTGTCGGCGTCGCGCCATTGTTGTCTCGATACGCTAATCATGGACCTGGCCTCCCAGGCGTTGGCGTTGTAGGGGTCCAGTTGCAGGCTTTTGTCGAGCCATTGGGCCGCCTGCGTGGTGTCGCGCTCGTAGAGGGCCACCTGTCCGCGCAGCGTGTAGGCGTCGGCATAGTCGCTCCAGCGGTGCATGATGGTGTCCAGGTCGAGCGCCGCTTGGGCGTATTCCTTGTCGTTCATGCGGCACACGGCCCGGTTATACCAGTATCGCTGGTTTCTTGGAGCCAGGGCGATGGCCTTGGTATAGTCGCTGATGGCCCCGCGGTAGTTCTCCTGCCTGATACGGCTCACGGCGCGCAAGTCGTACATCTCTTCTATGTAGGGGTTCAGTTTGATGGCTTCGCTCACATCTTTCTCGGCTCCACTGAAGTCGTCAAGGTTGTATTTTGCCATGCCCCGGTACCACCACGGCTGATAGAGATAGGGTTTGGACAAGATGGCTTGGTTGAAATACTGGATGGAGAGGACGTAGTCTTCATAGTAAAGGGCACTCTGCCCGGCACGGACAAGCCTGTCGACACGATATTGTGCCGATGCCGTCAGGGCCATCCAGCACAGCAGTGCCGCCAGCAGTCTACGGGAGAAGGTGTCCCTCCGGCCGTGGGACCGATACTTCGTGGTGCGTTTCTTCTGATTGTCAACCATTAACCGATACACCTTCGATGGGGTGCAGCCATTGTGGGGGGAGGCTGTGTGGCGGGGCCTCCGGCAGGCTTATTTCCTGTATACCTTGGTGCGATAGTGGGCGCGGAACTTGCCCTTCATCATGTTTTTGAGCTTTCCGCCCACCAAGGCCTTGCGCAACGGGCTGACCTTGTCGACATAGAGCACGCCTTCCAGGTGGTCGAATTCATGCTGCATCACGCGTGCGGCATAGCCTTCCACCCATTCGTCGTGTTCTTTCCATTCCTCGTCGACGTATTTCACGTGCACCCTTTTGGGGCGCGTCACGTTCTCGGCGAGTCCGGGAATCGACAGGCATCCCTCTTCCAGAGTCTCTGTGCCGGCCTCTTCGTCGGCCTCGAGAATGTGCGCGTTGATGAATACGCGGCGGTAGCCTTCGTATTCGGGATAGTCGTCCTTGAGCACGTCGAGGTCGATAACGACCAGCCTGATTGATTTTCCCACCTGTGGAGCCGCCAGTCCCACGCCGTTGCTGTTGTCCAGCGTTTCCCACATGTTCTGCGTCAGCGTCTTCAGGTCGGGATAATCGGGAGTGATGTCTTGGGCCACCTTCCTAAGAACAGGTTGCCCGTATATATAAATAGGTAGTATCATGATAATCATTCATTGCTCGCTCCCGGCTCCGGACCCATGGGTTTTCGGCCGAGATGCCTTCTCATTTCGAGATAGTCGCGCAGGATAATGGTGGCCGATATCTCGTCTACCAGCCCTTTGTCTTCCTTTCGCGTTTTCTTTTTTGCCCCCCCGTCGATGAGTGCGCGGTGAGCCAGTACGGAAGTGAACCGCTCGTCATAGTACTCGATGGGCACTTCGGGATGGCGGTTGCGCCATTGTCCCACAAAGTTCTCCACGCGTTTCAGGTTCTCGCTTGGAGCTCCGCTAGGCTGTATGGGCTTCCCGATTACGACGCGCTCCACCTCCTCACGCTTGATGTAGGCTTCGAGCCATGTCATCAGCGCGTGAGTGGGCACCGTCTCAAGTCCGCCTGCAATGATTTGCAAGGGGTCGGATACGGCAAGCCCCGTTCGTTTCTTGCCGTAGTCGATAGAGAGTATTCTCATACTTGGGTGCCTTGGAGTGCGGCTAGTAAGCAGTGTTCGGGGTTTACTTCTTGTAGAGCAGCCATGCGTCGGGATAGTTGCCGGCTCTGAACTGGTTGCGGCTCTGTACGGCGCTGGCCTTGTCGGAGAAGGTGGATGCGATTACGCGATACATTCCACGCTCCGAGTTGAGGGCGATCTGTGCGTCGTATCCGGCACTTTTGAGGGTGTTTTGGAGGCCTTCGGCGTTAGCCTTGAGCGAGAAGGAACCTACGACAACGCTGTAAGCCTGCAGGCCTGCGCCGCTCACCACGGTGACATTCTCGGTGCGGTAGGTGGCGTTGTCCACATTGTCCATCACGGTGGTCTGCGTGGCGGGCTTGGTCTCCAGCGGTGTCACAACGGGTGTCTCGCTGGCAATGGGGCCCTGGGAGGCCTGCTGCGACTCTTGGGCTTTGGCTTGCTCGTAAGCTTTCTTATAGGCACTCTCGCTCGATTTGCAACTCGTCATGGCCATTGCGGCGCAGAGGCCTGCACACAGCACCATATACTTCTTCATCATTTCCTTCTGATTTAACGGGTTAATATATTCCTTTTTATCATTCAATGTGCGAAGTTACGCTTTTTCTTTCAAAAACGAAACCATTGTCTGCAAAAAGTTTGTTAAATCAATGAAATACAACTTATTTAAGAAAAAATTAAGGAATATTCGTTGCCCGTTTGGAAAGTTTTTCCTAAATTTGCCCTTAGATAAGGCTTGGCAACACAATTTCACAGCGCGAGGCTCCACGCCGATGCTGCTTCCCTTGCAAGCCGGGGAGGTGCGGCTATGGGGGCCGGACATGGATTTAATTTTAAAACTATCAAGTTATGAAAGCACTAGGTTACATTGGCTCTTTTCTGGGTGGTGCCATTGCAGGCGCGGCCCTTGGATTACTGATCGCTCCTGAGAAGGGAACGGAGACGCGCACGAAGATTACCGACGCCGTCGACAATTTCCTGAAGAAGCATGACATCAAGCTTTCGCGCAAGGAGGTGGACGATCTCGTCGACGATATTAAGGACGCAGCCCCCGAGGTTGGATAATGTTCAGCAGCGACCGGAACATAGAGACCATCGGGCAGCTGGTGGAAGTATTGCGCCACTACATCGGGCTTCAGTCGGAATACGTCAGGCTCGATGTGGTGGATAAGTCCACACGCCTGATCACGGCCATTGCCGTGGCGCTGTTCATCGTCACCTTGCTGCTGGTGTCGATGGTCTATTTCTCGTTTGCCGCGGCCTTTGCCCTGGCTCCCGTTGTGGGCATGGCTGAGGCTTTCTTGTTGGTGGGATGCTTTTATCTTGCCGTTCTCATCCTGTTCTTTTGCTTCCGCCACAGATGGATAGAGCGGCCTTTGGTGAAATTTCTTGCCGGATTGCTTTTGCAAAAGTAGCGGCAAGGCAGCTTTTCTATATATGAACGATTCTTTGGAAACTCCCGTGGCTTACCACTCGCTTGCCGACATCAGAAGTCGCAAGGAGGCGTTGCTTGCCGGTATACGTAAGGACGAGGGCAAGGTGAAGACCCTGTGGGGCTCGTTGTTCCACAAGCCCGCCGAGCAAGCGTTGTCGCGCCGATCGCGCAGGCTCTCGGCCGTATGGCAGACGGGTGCGGGTGTGCTCGACGCCTTCATGCTCGGGTGGAAGCTTTATCGTAAGTTCAAGAAGAGGTAGGCTTCCGCTCACACTTCTATCTTCATACCGTCGTATCCCAGTTCGAAGCCGTCGGGCAACCGTCGGTTGGCCTCGTCGTACAGTCCGATGTCGTGTGTCATATGCGTGAGGATGGTGTGGTGTGCGCCTATGCGGCGGCTGGCCTTGATGGCGTCGGCCACGAGTTGGTGGCTGTGGTGGGGACATTCCCAGCGCAGGGCGTTGATGACCAGCGTTTCCACGCCTTGCAGGTGTGCGTATTCGTTGTCGGGCATCGACTTCATGTCGGTGATATAGGCGAACTTTCCGAAGCGGAATCCCAAGATGGGCATCATGTCGTGCAGCACGCGCACGGGCTCCACCCCGATGTCGCCAAAGTGCAGGTGTTCGTGGGGCGCGATGGTGTGCAGGTGCAGGATGGGCGCGCCCGGATAGAGTTGTTCCGGGTCGCTTGGAAAGCAGTAGGGCATCATGCGGCGCAGGCCGCGTACGGCTTGCTCCTCGGCATACACGTCGACGCCGTTGAAGGCGTAGCAATAGGGCCGCAGGTCGTCTATTCCGCCCACGTGGTCGTAGTGGATGTGCGTGATGAGCAGCGCGTCGATGCGGCGGAACTCCACGCCAAGCAGTTGCTGCCGGATGTCCGGTCCGGCGTCGATGAGGATTCTGGTGGATGCCGTCTCGAGCAGTGCCGCCGTCCTCAGCCGGTGGTCTTTGGGATTCTTCGACCGGCACACTTGGCATGTGCAGCCCAGTGCCGGCACTCCGCCCGAAGTTCCGGTGCCCAGGAGGGTGACTAGCATATGTTGACCTCCGGATAGATGTCGATGCCGAACGTGAGTCTCACGTCGTGCTGTATGGCCTTGCACAGGGCCAGCACCTCGGCTCCCGTGGCTCCTCCGGTGTTGTAGAGCACGAGTGCCTGCTTGGGCCACACCCCCGCGCGGCCCAGCGTTTTCCCCTTCCATCCGCACCGGTCGATCATCCATCCGGCGGGAATCTTGTATCTTTGTATGCCGTCGTCGCTTTCCACCGGATAATAGCGCAGGTCGGGAAAACGTTTTTTCAGTTCGTTGAATTTCTTTTCGTCCACCACGGGATTCATGAAAAAGCTGCCGGCGTTGCCGTATTCCTTGGGATCGGGCAGCTTGGCGTTCCTGATTTCCAGGATGGTGTCGCGCAGCATTCGTGGTGTCACGCTTGCCTCCATGGCTTCCACGTCCGTTCCCAACTTTTCCACCAGGGCCTGGCGGATGTTCCCGTAGTCGAGCCTTGGACGGAAGGAGCGGCTCAGCCGGTAGGTCACATGGGTGATGAGGAACCTTCCCTTCCACTCTTTTTTGAACCGGCTTTGGCGGTATCCGTAGTGGCACTCGCTTTGTGGTATTACCACGAGCCTGGCTTCGGACGACAGTTCCACGGCTTCCACGCTATCGATGAATTCTCCGGCTTCGGCCCCGTAGGCTCCGATGTTCTGCACCGCCGACGCACCCACCTGTCCAGGAATGCCCGACAAGTTCTCCAGCCCGTGATAGCCGTGGCCGACGGTCCAGTCCACGAGGTCGTCGAATGTGGTTCCGCTCCAGCATCGCACCAGCGCTTCGTCGCCTTCCCCGCCCGACACTTCCACGTCGAAGCGTGGTGCGGGCGAGATTACGGCGCCGTCGAAGTCGTGGGTGAGTAGCAGGTTGCTTCCTCCGCCCACCACGAGTCGCGGATGCGGGTAGGCCTGCAGGGCATCCGATATGTCTGCGGCCTCGCTGGCCGACTCATATTCCATATAGTCCCGGCAACGGGCCTCGATGTCGAAGGTGTTGTGACCGAGCAGGTTATAGTTGTTTTCTCGCTTCATTGGCAATCAGGTGTTGAGTTGTGTGAGCAGCCATTTCCCCTTCACGCGTTTAAAGGTGAGCTCGGTTTCCAGGCCGTTGGCGATGCCGCGTATGACGAAGAGCTTCTGGTTGCTCTCGCGGTATTTTTGTCCGTAGATGATGTTGTAAATCATTCCCGAAGGCAGAGGCGGTGCGAAGGCGGGCCACGTCTCGGGAGCGATGTCGCCCGTCATGGTCTCGAAGTCGTCGTCAGGGTCGGGACCGCTGAACTTCACGGGGGTGTGCAGGTGTTGCCGCTGGAAGGCGGTGTCTGTGGCGAAGGAGGAGTAGAAGTTCAGGAAGCTGGAGTTCTGGTTCTCGTGCATCGACTTGTAGTTGATCGAGGTCATCTGCCATTTGCCGTTGACACGGTTGAAGAGGTATTGCTTCACGAGCTTCTCCTGCAGGTAGATTTTCTCGATTACGGCGTGGCTCACGGTGGTGTCCTTCACCAGGTTCATCTGTTTGTGGTTGTCGAAGATGAGCGTGTAGAAGTCTTGCCGCATGAAGAAGTGTTCCATCTTCCACTTCCGTTGCGTGATGTATTTGGCCACCTTGCCGTTGCGATAGACGGGCAGGGGGAAGTGGATGCGATTGAACTGGAGCTTTTTGTTGGCGGCAAAGTTGAAGACAAAGTCGTCAAACAACTCGTCGGCGGCCTTGGGCATCGGCGTTTCTGCGATGATGCTCTCGGCCGAATCATCCAGGACGGAATCGATTTGCGCCGAGTCCAAGGCCATCGAGTCCTTCACGCCTACGGGCTTCTTGTCGGTACAACTGCCCGTTCCCAGGGCTATGGTCATTATCGACATGGCCACAAGCAGGACTACAGTAAATTTCCTCATAACACAACAATTACGTTACTCTCAAAATTTCACTGCGCAAAAGTACATATTTTATTTTAATTCTGCACACATTCATTTATATTTTTCTTTCTATTTGGCTTTTGCCAGACTTGTTTTTCTTGTTAGGGTTGCGGCTTGGTGGATTGTTTCTTTTTCTCGTTTCTCATGTTTGATCATGCGTGGCTTGCAAATACCTCGCTATCAACGGGTTGGATGTTGTGTGCCGTGCAGGTTTCTGGGCGTGTCGGGTGGTGGCGTTCATGCAGCCCGCACCGTGGTTGTCCGTCTCTTCCCGTCTTGCGTCCATGGAACGGTGAGCAAAGGCCCGTTCCAAGGTTGGCTTGTCCTTCTTGTGTCATTGTGCGGCTGGCAATCCGTGCCTGTTTCCCCGTTTGCGTGGCCAGGGCGCAGCGTAGTTCCGGATGGGATATTCCTTTACATTTTTCATGGGATTCGCCACAGCCCACCCTTGTCTTGCTTTTTCACTTTGCTACATATTGGGGTCGTATCCGTGCAATCTGCCATGCGCCCCCGCCGGATTTCTTACGTATTTGTT
>CAYQUN010000010.1:0-88910 GCA_964420715.1 uncultured Prevotella sp.
CTTGGTGGTACGGCCTGCTGCGTCCATGTTGGGAGGCCTAGAGGAACTTTTGCCTTTTCAATGCCGCAATGAGCCCGGCCGACATGGCTTCGTTGTCCTTCTTCGTATAGCGGATATCTGTGAAAATCTGGGCTAGAGTTTCTTTATGATTGATTTCCACAAAATGGCGGTTTTCGGGCAGAGCCTCTTTCTCCCTATAAGCATCGTCGATCTTGTCGGGTGTGTAGTCTGCATAATGCTCGTTGTGTATGATAGCTTTGAATGGTAATCGGTCAGCTTGCGCAGGCTGCTCGTCGGGCCATCCCAAGGTGATGGTGGCCACGGGCATCACTAGTTCGGGCAACTGGAGAACTTCGATGATTTTCTCGGGCTGATAAACCGTGGTGCCCAAAAAGCAAGTTCCCAATCCCGCCTCTTCGGCCAGATTGCAAAATGTCTGCGTATAGAGCAGGGCGTCAGTGGCCGCATTGATGAAGCTCAGAAAGTTTTCGTAACCCGGTTGGGCTTTTCGGTTCTCGGCCCACTTGGATGTTCGGCGGAAGTCGGCACACACCGTGAGCACCACGGGGGCGGATGTCACCATGGGCTGGTTAAAATGGGCGGGAGCCAGCGCTTCCTTGCCCTCTTGGCTTCGGGTTATGACCACGCTGTAGAGTTGCAGGTTGCCCATGGTAGGGGTCCGCTCGGCCTCGGTCAGCAGGCGGGCGAGCAGTCCGTCGTCCACATCCTGGTTGCTGTATTTCCTAATCGTCCTTCTCTTATTGAGTGATTCCATGGCTTCCTTACATTTTAGTCCAAATGGAAGAGTTCTTCCAGGGGAATGCTCACCGGGCTGTTGTCCTTGTTGGTGTCCATCAGGTCGGCCATCATGTCCCACCATTTTTGCGTCACCGGATCCACGTGGCTTGTGTCTTGGCTGTTGGTATCCTTGGAACACTCCTGGTAGGCAAAGAGCAGGTTCGTCTCCTTGTCCCAAAAGATGGAGTAGTTGCTAACGCCCTGTTCTTCTTTAATCATTTTCACCAATTCCGGCCAGATGGCGGCATGTCGCTTGGCGTATTCTTTTTCCATGCCTGGTTTGAGATACATTTTGAAAGCAAATCGTTTCATTGTTGTTTTAGATTAGTTTGTCACTGCAAAGATAAAGAAAAGCTAAGAGATAACAAAGTGTTATCTCGTTATTCTTTTCCCCTCCTCGGTAAGGAATTTCTCGATTTCATATGGATAGAAACTGCATTCGGGCATGCCGATAGCGTATGGGCCGATTTCATAGGGTTGATACACGAAGACTATTTTTCCGTCGTTGAGGTAGGGAGCGGCTGAAGGCATTGGCACGGGCTCGTCGTTGAAGTGAATGTCGGAATAAGTCTTATGCAACTGTTCGGTGATCATGCGTCGCAATCCGGGGGAATCTTTGACGAAGTTTGTCCGATGCCCGTCACGCTTGTCGATGGTGATGCCGTCCTTGAATCCCAGTCCGTGGGCGCCCCCAAGGTAGACGTAGCCCGTAGTCTGATAAGATACGTGTGTGGTATCCTCGTCGACGCGCTTGATGTCCATTTGGATGGCATACCGGCCTTCGGCGATAGAGAAAGAGTCGAGTGCGCCAAGCATTTGCGATACTGTTGTTTGCACTGCATATTCCACGAACGCTTGGGCATTGTCCGGATTGCCCGGATATTGGAGTCGGGTGGGGGATTGTTCCTGGGACATCCACATGGCCTGCAACCTTTCGATGCGTCCACCGATATAGGCTCGTATGCTGTCTACAACAGTCTGGTCACCTCCCGTGGGATAGTCCACAGTGAAGGTCGTGTTGCGGCCTGCGTCGTTATAGGCGACAAAGCGATAGTCCGCCGTGCTCTCGCTCACCGTTTTGATGGTGCGTGACTTTACGTCTATCTGATAATTACGATATTGCTTTCCGATGGCCATGAGCCATATAGGCTGAATGGAATAGCTGCGCCGTGCCCCCTCTTTCACCACATAGCTCAGTTGAAGCCGGTGGGCTCCGGCTTGGCTGAGGCGTACCGAGTCAATGATGACGTCGCGGTCAGTTGATGGCAGGATGATGGCCACCACTGTCTGCTTTTTGAAGTTTACCGGTGTCGGAAGTCCGTCCTTGCCCATAAAGGCCGCAGGACTGAAATACGTGTCAAACTCCTGCTTTGTGGTAATCATGGGCGAAGTGGGCATGTCGGCGTTGTTATTAAAGAAATAATTGCGCATCACGACGCCTTTGATTATGCTGGAGTTGTCTTTGTGTCCGATGGCATGACACGTGGTGGAAACAAGCATCGCCAAAATGGCAAAAAGAAGACCTTTAGAGATTTTCATTCCTTTAATATATTCTTTTGTTTAGTGTCGCAAAGATATGTCAAAAGAATGGTTCTTGCAAATGGATGGTGAGTGTTTTCATATATGTTAACGTGAATTCGATGAATTTAGAAAAGCACTAACAGCCTGTTCATGAATCTCTCGCACGTAACGTCAGGTTTCTTGTCTCCCACCACCACTGTCCCGAACAAGCGTCATCATCGGGCTTCACGGCCCGGGTGCATGGTTCGCACCCTATGTCCGGATAGCCCTTGTCGTACAGCTTGTTGTAGGGTACGTGGTGCCTGTGCACATATTCCCATACATCGTCTTCGCTCCAGTTGACGAGGGGGCTGAGCCTGATGAGCCCGTTTATATCATCCCATTCCACAAGCTTGGCGCCCTTGTGTATGATGCTTTGTGCGTGTCGCAGTCCGCAAATGTAGACGTCCAAGCCCCGCAAGGCCCGTTTGAGCGGTTCCATCTTGCGGATAGCACAACAGCGGCGACGGCTTTCTACACTATTGTAGAACAAGTTGACGCCCTCTTCGCACACCATCTGTTGCACCTTGTGATAGTCGGGAAAGAACACTTCGATATTGATGTTGTAGGTCAAATTGGTGCGGTCGATAAGTTGGTAGGTTTCTGGGAAGAGTCGCCCCGTGTCGAGAGTGAAGATGCGTGTGTCGGGATGTTCGAGCGCAATCATGTGTGTGAGCACTTGGTCCTCCACGGATAGTGATGACGCTAGTGCTATTCTGCCCTCATATTCCTTGAGGAAGTAGGCCAGCACCTCTTGGGGTGTGGCCGTGTTGAACTGCTCGTTGAGAGCCTCAATTTGTTCTTCTGTATTTTTACCTGTCATTTCTTACAACGCCATTCCATTCCGGACTTATTTTGTTGCATCACGAATCGACACACGTCCCGATGCCGCCTGCTTCACATTTGGGGTGATTGGCCGTTCGCCTTTCCCTTGGTTGTCTTGTCATACAGAGGGGTCATTCTTCCGCATAATGCACCTCTTTGTCTACCACCTGATTGTTTCGAATGCCGAATGAGTTGAGATGTACGCCTTGGTAGAGTGAGAGAATGGCATAACGGATGGTGGGATCGTTAGCCAGTCGCAAGTCTTCCTGTGACGGCCTGGAGGGTGAGGCCGGATGGCTGTGCCAGTTGGCGAGAATCTTCAGGCCGTTCTTCCTGGCGTAGCGTAAGGCCGCGAATTGGTCCCGCGGTGAAAAGGAAAAGTGTTCGCTACTGTGATCGATGTTCTCCATCCAGTAGTTCTCGGTCACCACGCCATCTTTGCCCAGCAAGTATCCGCAAGTTTCCAGGGGGGCGTCTTTCCGCGCTTGCGCAATGAGTTCGTTGATGATGTCTTGTCCTATTTTCATATCTTGATGTTTTCACTTCAATGATTGGGTAGGTCGCATGCGGCTTGCTGATAATCGATGAGGTGGTCAATGGTGGGGTGGGTTCCGCAGATAGGGCACGTGTCGCGCTGGTGTACGGGAATGGTGCGGAAGTTCATGGTCTTGGCATCAAAGGTGAGCAGCCTGTTGGTGAGCAGGTCTCCCACGCCGATGATATATTTCAGGGCCTCTGCGGCCTGTATGGTGCCCAACATCCCGGCAATGGCGCCTAAGACGCCAGCTTGCGAACAAGTAGGCACGGCACCCACGGGGGGCGGCTCTTTGAACATGCACCGATAACAAGCTGAGCCGGGCACATGGGTGAATGTCTGTCCGCGGAAGCGGAGGATGCCACCATGGTTGAATGGCTTGCCCAACATCACGCAAGCATCGTTGATGAGGAACTTAACGGGAAAATTGTCGGTACCGTCGATGACAAAATCATAATCCTTGATGATGTCGAGGGCATTGCCGCTATAGAGGAATTCTTGTATGGCGTTCACCTTTACATCGGGATTGATGGCTTCCATTTTCTCTTTGGCGCTGATTACTTTAGGCTTGCCGACATCGGCCGTAAAGTGAATTACTTGCCGCTGGAGGTTGCTCAAGTCTACACAATCGGCGTCCACGATGCCAATGGTGCCAACGCCTGCCGCGGCCAGATAGAGGGCTGCGGGCGCGCCGAGTCCTCCTGCACCGATAATGAGTACTTTGGCCTGGAGAATCTTCTCCTGGCCTTCGACGCCCACGTCTTGCAGCAAGATATGGCGACTGTATCGTTCTGCTTGCTGTTCGGTGAAGTCTATCATGCGCGTCCTCCTCCCATGAAATACAGAAAGTCGACGTGGTCGCCGTCTGTGAGTGTGGTCTTGTCCCAATCGTCACGATCCACAAACTCCTCGTTCACTTGCACGGTGACCATTTCGGGCTGGAACACCTCGTTTTTCTCAATGAGCTCACTCAGTGTGATGGGGAGCTCCATTTCCTGTTTCTCGTCGTTCACAATAATCTGTGCCATAGTTTTTCCTTTGAATATTTGTGATTCTATTTTTAAAAATCCTGTTTGCAAAGTTAATTTCTTTCTATAAGGTGCGTAATCCCACAATGGTGGTATTCTGCCTCGCCATGGTTGGTGATGGATTCCCCAAGTGTTAACCACGCAGGGCTTGGCGGATATCGTTGAGCAGGTCGTCGGGAGCCTCTAGTCCTACGCTGAGGCGTATGGTCTGCTCAGACACGTCCATGGCGGCTTTCTCCTCGGGCGAAAAATGCACGAAAATAGTACTGGCCGGATGGATGACCAGACTTTTGTGATCGAAAAGATTGGTGGCGCGCCGTATGATTTTTAGCCGGTCAATGAAGTTGAAGCACGCCTCCTTGCTTTCCAAGTCGAAGGTGAAGACGGCACCAGGCAGAGGACCGAACTGCTTTAGGCTTAGTTCGTAGTAGGGGTTGTCCTTTAGTCCGGTATAGTTCACGCGTACGATGCCGGCTAGCTTTTCACACTCGCCTGCCAGCCAAAGCGTTGTTTGTGCTTGCCGACGAAAGCGTAAATCGAGTGTTTCGAGGCCCAAGGTTTCCATATAGGCAACTTGTGGCACCATAGTAGCCCCTAAGTTGGTAATAAGTTCGTTTTTTATTCTGGCGGAGAAGGCAGCCTTGGGACCATATCGCTTGACCATCCGGCGAATTACGGGATTGGCCGAATGTGACCAGTTGAACGTTCCGTGGTCAATCACCAGCCCGCCAAGTCCGGTGGCGCCGCCCGAGATGTACTTCGTGCTGGAAATGAGTTCGATGTCTACACCGAAATCCTTGGCATGAAATACTGTGAATGGGACGACTGTAGAGTCAGCCAGCAGTGGCACGTTATGGCGATGAGCTACTTCGGACAGCGCCTTGATGTCGGCCACGTAGAGTTGTGGATTGGTGATGATTTCAAAGAAGAGTGCTCCTGTGTGGTCGTCGATGGCGGCTTCTACTTCGTCGGGCTTCCGGGTATCTACAAAGCGAGTTTCTACCCCGAAGCTCCCCAAGGTATCAGACAAGAACGACACGGTGTTGCCAAAGAGGTGCTTGGATGCAACGATGTTCACGTCCTTACCGGCCAGCGCCGTCAGAGCATAGGCGATGGCGGCCATACCCGAGTTTAGTGCCGTGACGCTCAGTGCTCCCGTAGCCTGCTGAACTCGATGCTCTAGGTATTGTGTTGTAGGGTTAGAGATGCGGGCGTAGGCGTGATCGGCGGAGCGTCCGGCGAAGGCGTTACTCGTGGCTTGCGCCGAGTCAAAACCAAAAGCGGCTGAATAATACACGGGAAAGTTGAGGGCCCCGTAAGCGTCGGGCCTCATGAACGGGGTTTCCAGAATGGTGGTCTCGTAATTTTTCATTATCTTCAAATATAGAATTCGGAGGTATCGATGAGTCCGGCACGGAATGCGTATTTCACCGCCTCGTGGGCCGTGTTGACTCCCAACTTCCTAAAAATATTTTTACGGTGGGTGTTGATGGTGTGTACACTGGAACAACGGTCGGCGGCAATCTCTTTCGTGGTGTGTCCCTGGGCTATGGCGCGTAACACGGCCAGCTCGGTAGCCGTGAGGGCCGATTGTGTGTCGTGTTCGTCTTGTTGGGCGGCCAGCAGGGCCTCGGTCGCGTGCTGGCAAATGTAGCGGCTTCCTGAGGCTGTCACCTTGATGGCCTCGCGTAATATATATAAGGATGTGTCCTTGAACACTACGCTGATATGTTTTGACAGATAAATGAACTTCTTAATGGTGTCATGGCGTAAGTCATCGCTAATGAGCAACCAATAAGCATTGGGGAATCGTTCGCTCACAATGAGCAGGTTGTCTTCATCGGTGAAGTCGAACAGCGTGAAGTCGATGATAATCACCACGTGACTGTCTTCTTTGAGATGGGCTACCAGGCTGGCTTTGTCTTCTACTACTATTGTCTTCTGATTGCCGAATTCGGAGAGCAGGGCCTTAAGTCCCAGTCGTGTAAGTTCTTGATTGTCGGCCAATATAAAGTTGCGATTTCCTGTCATGCCGTTCTCCTTTCTTTTTCAAGCCTCCGTCACCACTCTCCATGGTCCTGTGTGTCAGTGGCGGCCTTGGTGAGACGGCCTGCCGGCGGTTGCTAAATCTTCTTCATTTTATTCAACTTTCTTTTCATTTGCAAAGTTAGGTAGAAAAAGTAGGGTATGGAATCGTAAACTTTGGGTATTTGACGTACCATGATTATGGTAATTCTTTCTGTTATCAAGACGAAATGACCGGTTGGGTTATGTGGTAACTCTTAATTATCGTATTTCGGAAACAGAGGTGTCGAAACATGGCCTACGGAAACATGGCTTTTGCAACGGTCTGTGTTGTCTATGTGTGGCCGAAGAGGAATGGGCACCATTGAGTACAAGAAAGCCTCAATGGTGCCCATTCGTTAGTTTGTTGTCTTGTCCTTTTTATCTTCTGTGCTAGATTGCTGTTATTGCAACTATTTTACGACAAATTTCCGTCCGTGTTGAATGTAGATACCTTTGGGTAGCCTGCCTGGCATCATACGAGTGCCAGAGATGTTGTAGACGGGGGATGACGCATCGATTGTGGTGCCCTTTGCCTGCACAGTGGCAATGGTTGTCGTAATGGCCGATATGGGTATGCGGGTGTATTCCACATCCTCTTTGTTTGTGGCATAGGCGACATAGAGATAATCGTTTGTGACGAGCGATTTCGGATAGCTGTAATAATGGTCGTGCTTGTTCTTGCCCGCATAGCGCATGGGCTTGCTGCTGTCTCGACTCCGTAAGAGCCAAGCCCGATTAAAAAGGTATCCATCTTCGCTCAAAGTCAAAGTTAACGGATAGCGTACTTTCTGAAGGATGGGGCATCCGGCGAAAAAGGCGGTACCATCGGGTAGATTGCCTGCACTCTGCTTTTGCCGGCTGTCTGGCATGTTGGTGATTACGGCCTTGGTCCATGTCTCACCTCGGTCGGTGGAAACAGAGGCCAATTTGTAGTAGGTAGAGTTCTGGTCACGGAAAATCATAATAACACTGTCACCCCGCAAGTAGAGGCTGGGCTCCATTTCGCGCGTCGACGTTCCTTTGCTTGTGGCATCAAACGCCCCTTTCTTCCATCCGCTGATTCCCAATGCATCATCAGTATAGATAGGGCAGACCATGGTGCCGGGTTGAAAGTGGGCGGCCGAGATGATGCGCCCGTCGGCAAGAGCGTGAGGGTCCTGCTCCATGACACCGTCGAGGGGCGTGCCGTCGCTCATGGTGACAGGTTGTGGAGATGTCCACGTCATGCCGTCTGTAGACATCACATATCGTGTGAATCCTCCTTTGGGCGACATGTTGGTGTGCCACTCATTGATATAGGCTACAAGTCGGTCGGACGTAACCCACCATCCACCCGATGTGCAATAGCCGTTGTCGATATCCTTGGCCAGTGTCATGGGTTGACTCCACGTTTCGCCACCATCGGTGGAACGGGCGTAAGCCACCCATGTGTCATCTCCGTCTTCGTCTTTGGCCGAGCTTTGCCACATACAGTAGAGTGCCCCCTTGAACTGGGCCATCACCACGCCATGACTGAAATGGTCGGTTGTGGCTGATGGAGCAAACACAGTGAAGGATTGTGCTCCGGGAGCTTCGGTGAGTCCGAGAGTGTTCTCATCCGTTTGGTCGAAGAGTCCGGGAGCCACATTGAAAGGCGCCACTTGCGCTTTCGCAAAAAAAGGTGCGCTCACGAGTATGAGCGCACCAATGATTTTAGAGATTTTCATTCTGGATGTTTACTTGACGATAAACTTCTTCCCGTTTTGGATATAGATGCCCTTTTGCAGGTTCTGCTTGCTCACGCGTACACCCGAGATGGTGTAGATGGGGGCATTGGGGTCGGCTTGGGGAGCGTTGACGGTCACGTGGTTGATGCCTGTCACGGTCTGCTGAGCCTCCTCGGCGGTGGTGAAGAGCTTGATCTTGGCTGCCACCTGATTGGTTCCATAGAAAGTGAAGGTGATGTCTCCACCTGTTACAGGCTCGTCGAGTGTGACGGCATACTGGGCAAAGCCTTGTTCCTGTCCGGCCTCGACGGCACCAGGGAATCCATACTTGGCCTGCTTCTGCGAGATAAAGTCAGAAGTCTTGTCGTCTGTCTTAATGTCGATTTGCTTTCCAGCCAATTCGCCCAAATAAGAGTAGCTTCCGTCTGCGGCCGAACCATTGGTATAGCCGTCAAAGACGATGGCTGCCACAGTATTTCCTGCAGGTACGTGGATGGTGAACTGGGTGTTGCGGGAATACTTCAGAGTGTTGCTCGAAGCTACGCCAGCGCCCTTGTTGGCCGTGTTGGTGATGGTAAATCCGTCAGCAAAAGTCCAGGTCGTCTTGTCGCTGTTGTCGGCATCGAGAGTGGTCTCATCGAGTGTCCAACTTGTCTTTACCAAGTCAAGGGCCTCCTGAGCATTCGCAAAGGCTTCAATCTCGGCGGCCACTTGGTTGGTGCCATAGAAAGTGAAGGTGATGTCGGCACCCGAAACAGGCTGGTCGAGCACGATGGCATATTTGCCATAGCCCTGCACCTCTTCTGCGCCCACGGCGCCGGGGAAGTCATACTTGGCTTGCTTTTGCGAAATGAACTCCGAGCTCTTGTCATCGGTCTTGATGTCAATCTGGTTTCCTGCAAGTTCGCCAAGATAGGAGTAGCTTCCGTCAGCAGCCGAACCATTGGTATATCCGTTGAAAACAAGTGCGCGGACGGTCTTGTCGGCAGGTACGTGAATGGTGAACTGGGTATTGCGCGAATACTTCAGAGTGTTGCCCGAAGCTGCACCTGCACCCTTGTTAGCCGTGTTGGTGATGGTAAATCCGTCTCCGAAGGTCCAAGTAGCCTTGTCACTCTTCTCAGAGTTCAGCGTCTCGGCATTGAGTTTCCAGCTGGTCTTCTCATCAGGCGATGCGGGATTAGCTTCTTCGTAGGTTACGAGTATGTTGCCCACGTAGGCGAACCCGTCTTGAGCCTTGACGGCGGCGTCGAGAGCCTCGCCCGAGAGGTCGGGATAAGCTGCGGGATTATAGAAGTATTTTGTTGTGGGATCGGAAATGATGCGAACCAGCACCGTATCCTTACCCTCGCACTCGTCAGGCAGGTCGCCCGTGAGCTCGGCCCAGGTGAGGATGCCAGTGACGGTGCCTCCACCGAAGTTTGTCCATGTCTTTCCTCCATCAAGCGAGTAGTCGAGATTCTGCTTCTCAAAGATATTGTTGTCTGATCCCGTGTAGGCACTTACATGAATGCCCTTGATGCCCTTGGTGTTCAGGTTGAAGAAGGCATAATCCATCTTGCCAGCTTCTTTTGCGATGGCCGGAGTGCGGCGCGAGATGACGGCCATATGCTTCTCGGCCGGTTCCTCGTTGTCGCCGAATTTCTGTGCACGCGTCTGGAAGGCTACCTTCTCCTTGTAAGCATCGAGCAATACTACGATGGTCGAGTCCTTGCCCTTGCTGTTTTTCACGATGGTGTCGGCGTCCATGACCGTCTGGGTTTCGGCAAACGACATTTGCTTCAGGGTCGACTTGTAATTGTCGAGGTTGTTTAAATAGAGGTCGGCGTCATATTTGGCCTTGTCGCCACCCACGCTTCGGAAGTCGTAAGCGGCAAGAATCTTGCCATCGGTTCCGGCTTCGAAGCTGGCGGTCTGATTGAAACCATCGTCACCGAGTATAATGGTGCGCTGAAGGTCTTGTGAGCCGTCGCTCCATCCTTTGAAGGTGTTGAAGTTGCGGTAGTTGGAGTTATGTGCGTTGAGTGTAATGGTAACCTCGTCGTCCTTGTAGTATTTGGCTTTGACAGGCGAGATGGTATATTCAACGCCGGTTCCGCCTTCGATGGTAACAGTTACGGGAACCTCTTTCGGGAATTCATCCACATACATCATCGGAGCACCGATAGGCTGCCCGTCGGTACCCATGGTGTAGGCCTTCGACGACTTCAGCAGGATGTAGTTCGAGGCAGAAGGGTCATAGAAGTCGGCCCATTTCAGATTAGCGTCGTCAAGAGTATAAGTGTTCTGTACGTCAGTATATGTCCAATAGTTGTCTGCGTCTTCGGCGTCGTGTCCATTGTTCCAATCTGTCATGTATCCTTTCAGGATGTTGTTTTGAGCCGAGAGCAGTCCGCCCACAGTGTTCACCACAAGGGTAGAATCATTGTATGAAGGCAAAATGTAATCAGCGCCCGTGTCGGCCTTTCCGCCACCTTCCGGGCTCCAGAACAGGTTGTTACGAATGTTGTATTGTGCTGTAACGCCCAAAGAGTTGTTGGTATCAAAAATCTTATAGGCAATGCTGTTCCCCTTGGTCGAGATATAGGGGCCATTGCCCAAAAGGACCGTGTTGTTTTCAAAGTTGATTACGGGATTTGATCCATCGGGAGTGCAGTTGCTCATCTCCAACATGCTCTTCTGATAGGGGGTGTCATAGAACATGTTGTTCTTGATGTTGATTTCCTGTGGGTTTTGTCCGAGCACGAAGAGCGACCAGTATTCTCCACTGTTCATCACACCGTCGTGAATCTTGCTGTCCGACAGCTCCAAATATTGGATTTGTCCACCCGGCTCGTGCTTGCCCGGCAGGTCATTGTTCACCACGGGCTCGTTGCGGTAGAGTGTGCGCGGAAACTGATTGATATCGCAGCCGCGGAACACGAGCGAGTCCATTGGGGCGTAGATTTTCTGGAAGTAGATAATTTGTCCAGAACTAGCATCGCGTCCAGCCCGATAGCGCAGGCCGATGTTTTCAAAGAAGAGCGAGAACTTGTTGCCGTCTTTCAAGGCGGAGCCATAAAACTCCACGATGAGTTGCGGCACCTTGTTGATGTTCTTCTGTTTACTGGTAATCACCACCTTGCCGTCCGTAGCAGTGATGGTGGCGCGCCCCACATTGATTACCGTATTGTTATCGCCGTCCACAATGATGGAGTCGACGGAACCCGGTGTACCTTCCAGGGCTGCAATGGCATTGAGAAATCCATTTTTATCGCTCACATGCTGCGTCCAATCGGCTTTTGCCGTGAACGGCATGAGCAACATGATTCCCAATGCCAACAGATAAGTAAGCTTTTTCATAGGCTTTGGTTTGTTTTGTTATGATGTTATTGTTTTTAAGGTTTATGTGTGCAAAATTAAACTTTTCAATACAATTGTACGGTGGAATTCTGTTCACAAAAGGTGGAAAGTTGTTTCAGAGTGGATAAAACGGTCGTACGCCTGTTGGAAAGTTTGACTGGATTATCTGTAGATTTATTTTGGGGCGACTTTTTTTAGATTTTTGTTTCTTATGCTTGGGAATAGTTGTATCTTTGCAGAGGAAAAAAGTAGAACGCCAATGGAAGAAAACAAGCAACCCTCTTTTCAGGAAATCTTCGAAAGTCATTACACTTGGCTCGAAGGCTTCATGCGCAATGTACGTCGGTATGGTTCGCGTTTGGCCATAATCGATCCGGACATGTCTCGTCAATGGAACTATCGTGAATTGAATGGTGAGGTGAACCGGCTCTCTAATGCCTTGCAGGCCGATGGATTCGGTAAAGGAAACGTGTTGATGGTGCAGTTGACTAACTGTCCGGAGTTCGCGTTTGCCTATGTGGCTACGCAGAAAGTGCACGGTGTGTTTAGTCCGGTAAGCTTCCGACTGAGCCCGGGCGAATTGGCCATGAACCTTGTTGATTCAAAGCCTATGGTGCTGGTGTTTGACTCAACGTGTAAACCCGTGGTGCTCGCGGCTGTGAAGATGGCGGGATACACTCCTAAACGGCTTATCGTGACCGATGGCGAGAGCGATGCCGAAGTGCTTTCTTATAGCGATTACGTGAAGGATTTCCCATCGTGCGAACCTGTGAGCGATTCACCTTATAATATATATGATGAAACTACCCGTCTTTACACCTCAGGTACGACCGGCCGTCCCAAGGGTGTTCCCCTGACCAGTATCAACGAGGTGCTTTCGGCTCATGACATCATGATTCATTTCCCTATGAGCTACAAGGACACCACCATGAACACCACGCCATGGTTTCATCGTGGCGGGCTTCATTGCGGAGGTCCTTGTCCGACATTCTATGCCGGTGCTGCGATGGTCGTGATGAGCAGGTTCGATGCTGGCAAGACCTTGCGTTATATCTCAAAATACAAGATTACGTTCCTTGTTGGTGTACCCACGGTGCTCGAAGAACTTGCTGACATTCAGGAGCAGAACGGTTACGATCTGTCCACCCTTTCGGGTATAGTCACTATGGGAAGTCCCCTCGAGCGGTCAGCGTGCTTACGTTATCAGCGTGTGCTCACGCCCAATCTTTTCAATGGTTATGGCACTACTGAAACGCTTTGGAACACCTTTCTGCGTCCTTTCGACCTGCCTGACAATTCGGGCACGGCTGGGGCGGCATGTGTGGATGACGATGTGCGTGTGGTGAGGGTCTATGACGATCGGCGTGCCGAGCCTGATGACCTTGTGGCTACTGACGGAAGCGAGATTGGTGAGGTCATTATTTGTTCGCCGGCCAAGTCGCCTTACCAATATTATAACAATCCAGAAGAAACGTCCCGCAAGTATTATAAGGGATTCATTTATACGGGGGATTTGGCCACATGGGATGACAACCAGTTTGTCACCATCCTTGGTCGTAAGGACGATATGATTATCTCCTCTGGCGAAAATATCTATCCTGCAGAGATTGAGGCCGTGCTCAACCAGCATCCCAAGGTGAAAGACTGTATTGTGACCTCTGTGCCCGACAAGATGCGCGGACAGGTAGTTACGGCTTATGTGGTGCCTGCCGACGGAACGCTTACTCCCGAGGTGCTGGATGATTTCTGCAAGGCGAGTCCCGATATAGCCAACTTCAAGCGTCCCCGGTTCTATCGTTTTGTGTCACAAATTCCACGCAATGCTACGGGCAAGAAATTGCATAATCGTATCAAGGAAACGGCCAAGGACGAACTCCGCAACGGTTTGCTTTACAGAATCTGATAGGGACGGCGAATATCAAATGTGCCGGATGTGGCATCGATTTTCATCCGGCACGCTACTCTCTCTGTAGACTGGGCTTTAAAAAAACTTTAGGTGTGGAGTTTCTGCTTCCGTGTATTGGACAGAAAGTCCACCCATTTCAAGCTCAGGCCCCATAGTGCGATTCTCAATTTGTCAATGATAATGGCAAGTATGAAAAGTCCGGCTATCCACACTGATGTGTATAGAAGGAAAGTCATGGTGGACTCTGTTTCAGACCACGTGCGAATCGTTTTGACATAATAGGGGTTGAAGAATCTTATATTGGTATGCAACAGATAGGCGGCAAAACTTGAAATGGCCACCCAGTTGACCATGCGGCTCTTGAAATGAAGTTTGGTGAAGAAGAGAAAGAAAAAGGCCGTTTGCAGAATGACCAAGGGTGACGAATAGGCAAAGAGCCTCCATGTACCATGTCCCATAGAGATGGAAATCAGACAAAGGATGACGTTGAGCAGGGTTATGCCGAGATAGACGGTCATGTCTGCATATTTGTTGAGGTTTGTCCAACGGTTGGGGTAGAGTCTCATATATCGTGCCAGCATGTATATGCCCATGAGCGACAAGGGCGAATATCCGCAAGAGAACCAGCTGGAGTCGTTGATGAATCCATGTAGTGTTTGAATGGTGAAGAAGCCGATGAGAAACCATTGCATTTTTGTCTTGTCGGCTTTCTCTACGAAAGCATTTAGGACGGGGGCGAAAACATAAAGAACGATATAGGCCTTGATGAACCAACGCTCACGAACAATCAACAGGCCAACCCATTCTTGGACACCCATGGGAGTGGTAAGGCCTGTGAGTAAAAGAGCAAGATACATGACTATGCCCCAAAAGTATATTTGAAAGAGAAATTCAGAAAACCGCACTATCTTGGCATGAATGCCGAACCATCCGGAGATGAAGATAAACAGGTTTACACAGATGATGGAAACCGACTGGCTGAGTATGCGCAGGAAAGTGTTTAGAGGTAGTGTGGCCAAGTCTTCTGCCGTGGGCGTGCCTAGGCTCCTAAAACAGGCATGGGCAACCATGACAAGCAGCATGGCTAGGATTCTGAGTAGTTCGATGTTGGAGTTTCTTTGTTTTTCCCGTGCGAGGGGAGTGCGGATATCGTTCATGTAATCGTTTTTGGGGATAATGTCCGGAAGGCAGTCTGTGCGTTATTTCTTGAATCTAGTTTCATATAGGTCGGTGCGTCGGTCGCGCAGGTTGCGTACACTGCCATAGGTGTGTAGTTCGGAGAGCTGGCTTAGGTCGACATCGGCCACAAGAATCATTTCCGTGTTGGGTGTGGCCTCGGCCCGCTTGCCGTCGTTTGGGAAGGCAAAGTCGCATGGCGTGAACACGGCCGATTGGGCATATTGGATGTCCATGTTCTGTACGCGGGGCAGGTTTCCCACGCTTCCCGCAATGGCCACATAGCATTCGTTCTCTATGGCGCGTGCTTGTGCGCATACCCTAACGCGTGAGTAGGCGTTCTGCGTGTCGGTCATAAAGGGCACGAAGAGAATTTGCATGCCCTCGTCGGCCATGAGTCGCGAGAGTTCGGGAAACTCCACGTCGTAGCAGATGAGCACGCCGATGCGTCCGCAATCGGTCTCGAAGGTCTGCACCTTGTTTCCGCGGCTCAGGCCCCAAAACTTTTCCTCGTCGGGTGTGACGTGAATTTTCTCGTACATCTCCATTGTGCCGTCGCGCCGGCAGAGGAACCCCACGTTGTAGAGTCCGCCATCAGACTTGATGTAGGGCATGGAGCCTGTGATGATGTTGATATTGTATGATATGGCCAGTTCGCGAAAGCGGTCGCGAATCTTGTCCGTATATTGGGCCAATGCGCGGATGCTCTGCGCTTCGCCCATCTTGTTGTACGGGGCCATGAGCGGCGCGTTGAAATATTCGGGAAAGAGGATGAAGTCGCTTTTGTAGTCGCTTACCGCATCGACGAAGAATTCGGCCTGCTCTATCAGGTCATCGATGTCCTTATAGGGCCTCATCTGCCACTGCACCAGTCCGATGCGCACGTTGGGCCTGCGTTCCACCACCTTTTGCTCGGTAGGTGGCTCATAGTAGATGTTGTCCCATTGCAAGAGCACGGCATAGTGGCGTGATTCTTCGTCGTTGGGCAGATAGTTGCGCATGACGCGGCGCACATGGAAGTCGTTGGAGAGTTGGAAGTTGAGCACTGGATCGTAAATCTCGCGCGATTTCACCTTTTCGATGTATTCCTTGGGCCTCATCCGGTCAGCGTACTTGTGATAGTTGGGAATGCGGCCGCCGAACATAATGGCTTTCAGGTTGAGTTTCTCGCAAAGTTCCTTGCGGTACTCATACATGCGCCGGCCGAGACGTAGTCCGCGATAGTCGGGATGGATGAACACCTCGATGCCATAGAGGATGTTTCCGTGAGGATTGTGCGAGTCGAAAGTCTCGTTGGCCGTCACCTGTGCATAGGTGTGGTCGCCTTTCACCATATTGTAGTCGACGATGATGCTCAGCGCGCAGCCCACGATGCGGTCGTCGGCCACAATCACCACCTGTCCTTCGGGAAAGATGGTGATGAGCTTCTTGATTTGCGCGTGTGTCCAAAACACGTCGCTGTCGCCATAAATGCGTCGGAACGACTTGGCCAGTTGATCATAGTCGCTCATTTGGAGCAGGCGAAGTTCCACCCTGTTGATTTGCTTGGTTTCCATTGCTTGTCGGATTTGTGTGCAAAGTTATGAAAAAAAACTCATAAGTAGTGTGGGTGAAGGTCTGTTTTTTTTGTTTGGGAATGGTTCCTTCCCGTCATCCCCGTGGAAAACATAAAAACGAAGCGCCCCGCCAATATGAAGATTGGCGGAGCGCTTGTTGAACTTTTAAAAAAATATAGTTTGATGAAAATTTATTTCACCACAAATTTCTTGCCGTTTTGGATGTAGATACCCTTGGCCAGACCGGTCTTGCTCACACGTACCCCCGAGATGGTATAGACGGGAGCGTTCGGATTCAGTTTCTTGGCCTCCAGCGTGCTGATGCCGTTGGTGGCGTCGTCGCTCGAGAAGAGCACGTTGCCGATATACTCGAAGGTGTCGGCAATCTTGGTGTCAATCTCGCCAGCGGCAGTGTTGATCAAAGCCTCGCTTGTCGGGTCGCTGATGACGCGCACGTAGATCTTGTCCTGATTGCCAGCCTCGGCAGGCAGGGCGCCTTTCAGCTCGGCCCAGCCATAGAGGTTGCCCGTGACGCCGGCGAAGTTAGCCTCGCGTGCGGTAAGCTCCACCTCGGCAAACTTGGTCCAAGTGGTGCCATCGAGTGAGTACTCGGCCAGTTGCTTCTTGAAGCCGAAGTTGTCGGTGCCGACGAAGCAGGAGAAGTTGACGGTATTGTAGCCCTTGGTGCTGATTTCGTAGACGGCGTAGTCCACCTGTCCTGCCTGGTGAGCCACGGCGGGAGTACGGCGCGACATGATGCCCATCTGGTCTTCCTCAGCATCCTCACCAAACTTGTTGGCGCGCATCTGGAACTTCAGCTCGGTGTTGTCCTTGCTGCTCTTCATTTCGAAAGGAGCGGCCACGGTGCCGGCGCCGACGCCTGCGGTGTCGGGCATCATCTCGTAGGCCACGGCCTTGTGTGCTTCGTCCACATAGAGGTTGGCGTCATAGCTGTTGTGGTTGTTTCCGCTGGCACCCTGGAAGTCGAATGCGGAAATCACGTTGCCTGTGGCCTCGTAGTTGGCCGTCAGGTCGAGGTCGCCGGTGAGCTTGATGGTGCGGGTGGTCTCGGTGCTGCCGTCGCTCCAGCCCTTGAAGGTGTTGAAGGTGCGGTACTTCGAGTTGTGGTCGTTCAGCGAGACGGTAATCTCGTCGTTGACATAGTAGACAGGCTGCTCGGGTGCGACCGTGTAGGTGACGAATTGTCCGCCGTTGATGTTGATATTCACGTTGGCCTTGACGGGGAATGCGTCAATATACAGCTCGGCAGCGCCCAGCTGCGTGCCGGGCATGGAGACCGGGGAGCCGGTGGCATCGGTGTAGCTGTCAAATCCGGCGGTGTAGGCCTTGTGGCTCTTCAGCATGTTGTAGATGGACTTCTCAGGGTCTTGGAACACCTGTCCAGCCTCCCAAGAGGTGAATCCAGCCTCTTCGGGGGTGAGGTCGGGACGTCCGTCCATGCCACCCAGCAATTCGGCGGCAAACTTCGAGGTGCCCTCGCTGCTGTTGCCCTCTACCCAGCCTTTATAGTAGGTGTTGTCAATGACGTTGTTCGACTCAGAGAGAATGCCACCCTCGCAGGCGAGAAGTGTCGTTCCACCCTCCTTGTAGCCTTCGGGAGCCAGTTGCAGACCGGCCTTCGGTGCCAGGAAGACGTTGTCGTTGATGTAGTAATTGGCGGCTTGGCCCAGGTTGTTGCCCGTGTTGATTACCACGAAGCGGTTGCCTTTGTTGCTTCCGTCCTCAGCAGGGTTGCTGCAGGCGTTGAGCACGGTGTTCTTGTTGAACTCCACGGTAGCGGCTACACCCGTGTCGCCGGCCTTGGAGATGAGCACCACACCCTGCGAGTAGGGCAGGTCGTAGATGATGTTGTTCTCCACCTTGATGTGGTTCACGGCCGAACCGGGATAGAGCAGGTACCAGTTGTTGCCGGAAAGGACGTTTCCGTCATGCACGCGGCAGCTTGTCATTTCAAGCCAGTCGAGCACGCCCACGTCCTCGCCGCTGGGCACCGAGCGGAAGATGGTGCGGGCGAAGTTGTTGATGTCGCAGTTGCGGAAAGCGATGGTGTCGCCATAGAGTTTCGCCTTCTGGTTCTGATAGACAATCTGGCCCGAAGTCGCACCCTTGCCGGCGCGGTATTGCAGGTTCATGTTCTCGAAGATGAGCGAGAAGTGGTCCTCTGCACCAAAGTCCTTGCTGAAGTCGAAAGCCACGGTCATGGCCGGCATCTTGGCATAGTCGGTTTGGTTAGAGCGGATGACGATGCGTCCGGCGTGCTGTGCACAATTGTCCTTGTTCAGATTGCCGACGTTCTGCACCTGGTCGGCGGGCCAGTCACAGATGATGGTGTAGGTCTCTCCGGCCACACCCTCGCCGATGGATTTCCATGCATCGTTGAACTCAGATTTGCTGGTTACGGTCTTGGTCCAGCTGTCAGCGAACGTGGTCGCGGGAGCCAGGGCCATCAGACCCACCAATAAAGAAGTAAATTTTCTCATGTCTGTTATGATTTCGTTAGTAAAGTAGTATAAATCCCAGTTTAAATTTTAAGACGGAAAGATTCCACTTGCAAAGATACGGAGTTGAAAGTTTCTATATGTGGAATAATTGTCGGAAAGAGTTCCTCTTTTGACGTTGTTTTAGCTCTCTTAGGTTTGTTTGATGCAAATGTAGTGATTTCTTTTCAATTAAGCAAACGTGAGTTGATTTTTTTTCTTTACTGGTGTGGAATAGGGCGGGCTAGTTGGCGAAAATTCGTGTCACCCCCGATGACAAAGTGTAAGTGGCCTTCTTGCGATGTAAAAAGGCCGTTCTTAGCCCCTCTGAAGGCCCAAACGAGAAGGTCTGGAGGCCCTTCTTGGAACCTCATACCATCTTTTCGGAAAGTTTAACAAATAGGTAAGTTCTTGCACGGGTTTAGGTGCCGTTTTGTCGGAGGTAGGGGCATTCTCCTTTCTGATTGTCAAACGGCCGTTTTTTGAGGTGCGTACTATCGAAGCCTCTTCCCTCGTCGGCTTTCTTCATGGAACCTGTTGGAGTAGATGGCAACAAAAAAGGGAGCGCCATCACGGTCGTGACGGCGCACCCTCCATGGGTTGCGATGAGTTTTTGGGTTTGTATGATGCCTTTTATTCGGCGCTGGCGTCGGACGAGGCTTCAACGTCGGCATCCTTCAAGTTCCACTGGATGAAGTAGCCGTTGCCCTCAAGATAGTTTTTCACTTTCTGCTGCATGGCCGCAGTCTTGTATTTCGGAGCGATGCGGTTGGCCACCTGCAAGCGAGCCTCGCTGTCGGAACCACGCCCGGCATGGCTCCAGCGCTCGGCCATCTTGCACAGGTAGGGATAGCTCTTGCCTTCGGCGGTGTATTCCTTCTGATACTCGTCAGCCAGGGCCCAGTCGTAGATTTGCTTGCGTTGCTCCTCGGTCAGGTTGTAGTCCTTGTCGTCGGGCGTGGGCAGATTGTAGCGTGTGCCGTTGGCAGCTCCGGCAATGCCGATGTCGCCGTAGCCTCCACGCGGTGCGAACCAACTCTCGTAGTAGTGGCTCCACGAGCCGTCGGCGGGCAGATGCTGGTCGACGAAGCGGTTCATGAGGCCGTTGTTGAGGATGGTGCGGGCCTGGTCCCAGTTGCCCAGGTGGTTTTCGGCCTCGGCAATGAGGAAGTGGAAGTCGTGTCCACGGAAGGTGATGATGGTGGGCTCAATCTCAAAGATGTTGTCCCGGATGTAGCCGAACTGACGTGTAGAGAAGTTGTAGGTGTAGTAATACTTGGTCAGGGCCACCTGTCCGCCGAGCGTATTCATCACCATCTTCTGCGTCAGCGAGCGGATGTCGGTCTCGGGATAGAGGCTTTGTCCGTATTTAGAGGGCTCCAGATAGAAACCGTCGCCAGGATATTGCGGGCAGAAGTATTGCACGAGCCTATTGCGCTGGTGGTTGCTGTAGTCGTACATGATGCCCGAGACAAGCTGGTAGCGGTTGCCCACCTCCTCATTTGAGAAGATGCGACTGTAGGCACCGGTGGCGTCGGCCTGGAGAATCATGTTGGTCTGATAGATGTATCCGAGCGCGTTCATGTCGGCCGACGAGGATGTGGAGATGTCCCATCCGGGCAGGGGGAAGCTAGAGCCGGCCTCGGCCATGTGCAGGCTGTACATGTATTGCAGCAGATTGTCACGAATCCAGAGCCAGTCACCCTGCGCGGCCTCCTCGCTCTCGTAGTTGCACCGCCACGACACCAGCTCGGCGCGGAGAAGCAGGAAGGGCGGGGTGAGATACTGCCAGCGGACGTAAGCCGACTGGTCCTGGTTTTCCGGATCGAGCCATTCGTACCAGTTCATCACCTTGTCTGCGTCAATGTGGATACCGTCGACGTCGATGCCGTTGTCGAGTAGCGAGATGCACTTGTTGGTGAGCTGTTGCATGTCGCACTTGGTGAAGATGTTGGTGTCAGAGAGGGGATATTTCTGGCGGAGTGGATCGTCGAACCAGTAGGCCTGTCCATAAATCTTTCCGAGCATGTAGTAGGCCCACACCTTGATGCGTATGGCGCTGGAGAGCAGGGGCACGAAGTGCTTCTCGGCCGTCTCGCTCATGCCACCCACATTGTGGTGATAATCAGCCATCTTGTCAAAGTAGTCATTGCATGCAATGATGATGGCATAATAGCAAGTGGGGTCGGCGTACTCGTTGCCGTCGGTACCCTCGTAGTTGTAGATGTCTTGCAGGGCAACGGGTGCGTTTGGCGTGGTCTCAAGGAAGTTGCCACGTGTGTCGGTGAGGAAGATAGCTTGGTCGCCAGCTTCCTGCATGCGGTTGAGGATGCCGAGGAATCCCTTGTACATCTCATCCTCGGTACCGATGTATTTGTCGTCGTCCATGACGTCCTTGGTCTCAGTTTCGAAGTAGTCAGAGCAGGACGACAATCCGCCCGCGGCGGCGAGCAGGAATGCAAGCGACAGTATTTTGATTGTTTTCATATCCAGTCTAGAAGTTTAAGTTGAATCCAATTTTTGCGGTCACGGGCAGAGCGAGCTTGGCATAGTCGAAACCGCGCATGCTCTCGTTGTAGGAGTACATGAACTCGGGGTCGCTGCCCAAATACTTGGTGATGGTGAAGAGGTTCTCGGCGGCAATGAAGACGGAGCCCGACTGCACGAAGTTGAAGAGCTTGTTGAAGTTGTAGGCAAGCTTCAGCGAGCGCATCTTGAAGTAATCGGCGTCCTCAATCCAACGGTCTGAGAACACGGCGTTGCCCGATGGGTCGCCGTAGGCCGCACGCGGCATACTGGTGACCTGGCCTTCCACCTGCCAGCGGTTGAGCACGGCGGTGCTCTGGTTGTAGAACTTGTTCATCGACTCCATCTGCCGCCTTGTGGCATTATAAATCTTGCCACCGATCTGATAGCCGAAGTTGGCCGAAAGTTCAAACTGGCGGTAGCGCACCATGAGGTTGACCGATCCAAAGGCATCGGGCTGGGCCGTGCCGAGGCTCACCTTGTCGTGGTCGTTGATGACGCCGTCGCCGTTTTGGTCGACAAACTTGATGTCGCCGGCCTGATAGGCATGGCCGCTACGATTGGTGAGGTTGGCGGCGGCTGCTTCCTCGCTCGTGGCAATGACGCCGGCCGTGCGGTAGCCGTAGAACTCGTAAGGGTTTTGTCCCACCTTCATGATGACTTCCGCATCGTCGCTGTTGTAGTTCTTGAAGTTGATGACTTCCTGGTTTTCATCGCCCAGTTTCTTCAGTTCGTTGTTCACGGTGGATAGGTTGGCACCCACTACGAGGTCGAAGTCCTTGGTGTGGATGGGGTTGACGCGGAGGCTGAGTTCCACGCCGTGTCCACTGATTTCGGCGGTGTTGTCATAATAGTAGGTTGACCCGTATACCTTCGAGGGATTGCTGTTCACCAGCAGGTCATAGGCCGTGTTGGTGTAGAAGTTGAACCCGAAGTTGACACGGTTTTTCAGCATCGAGAGGTCGAGCCCAAGGTCGAGTTGGCGGTTCTTCTCCCAAGTGAGCTTCAGGTTGGGCACGTTCGAACGCTCGATGGTTCCGATGTTGAAGAGGTTCTTGCCCACATAGTAGTTCTTGCCATAGTTAGGCGAGAATCGGCTGTTGCCCGTGAGGCTTCCCTCCAGGGTGAGGTTGAGCCGGTCGACCCACGAGGGCAGTGCTCCGGTGTTGGCGGCCATGAAGGTGACTCCGCCCGAGGGGAAGAAGCCCATGCGCGAGGCGTCAGAGCCCGAGGCGCTGCTGCCGTCCATGGACAGCGAGAAGGAGCCTTTGAGGAGGCGGTTCCACGTATAGTCGGCATGGAGCATCCAGCTCATGTAGTTCCACTTCAGGTTGTTGCCGCTTGAGATTTTCTCATCCTGCGTGGCGTCGAGGGTCTTGTAGTAGTCGTTGGCCGTATTGTAGCCTGACGAGAAGTCGGTTTCGAGGGAGTGAGTGATAAACCGCCCCGTGAGCGAGGCGTTGAATTCGTGCACCTTGCCGAACGTGCGGTGGTAGTCGGCCTTGCCCTGATAGGTGTTGGTGGACTGGCGCAGCACGCCCTCGGCCACGTAGTTGCGGCCGTAACCGAAGAACTTGGGCAGGATGGCGCGGTCTGTCACACCGGGCACGAACATGGCCTCTTCGGTGTAGTTGTAGTAGAGGTTGATCAGTCCGGAGAGCGTGAGGTAGTCGTTCCAATGAAAGTTGAGCTTCAGACTGGTGTTGGCGTCATAAATCTTGTCGGTGCCTTCGACGGTCTTCACCAAGGCCAGAGGGTTGCTCACGTTGTCGTAGGCATAGCTTGGGTTGGCGTTTACGTTCCAACCGTCGTAGGTGGCATAATCCTGCAGATATTCGCCATCGGGCTGCTTCTGATAGGGACTGAGCAGAGGCATGGCGTGATAAGCCGAGATGAGGGGATTGTACTCGTTGTCCATGCCAAGATTTTGCAAGTCGCTGGTGATATAGGCCAGCGAGACGTTGGCCTGGATGTCGAACTTGCGTGTGACAAGTACGTCGGCAGAGATGAGCGTGTGGTACTTGTCGGTGCCGAGTCCGGATAGCGTCCCCTTGTTGCCCATATAGCCGAATGAAATGTTGTACTTGGCTATTTGGTCACCACCCTCCACGCGGAAAGTGTTGTCGGTGACGAATCCCGTGCGGTCGATTTCCTTCATCCAGTCGGTATTCTCATTGAAGAGATAGTTGTGGTAATAATTGTTGGTGTTCTGGAGGAATGGATAATCCTCAGTGAGACTGGTGAGCGAGGGATAGCGCGTCATGCCCAGTTCGCTCATGTAGTTCTTGAAGTCGGTCGCACCGAGTACGGGCAGGGCGTTGTTCATGAAATTGAGACCATATTGTCCGCTGAAGCTGATGCGCGTGCTCAGATTGTTGCGTGTGGCCTGCTGGGTCTCAATCACGATGACCCCGTTGGACCCCAGTGAGCCATAGGCGGCAGCATCGGCTCCCTTCAGCACGGAGACGCTCTTGATGTCCTTGGGGTCGTAGCCGAAGAGCAGGTCACGGCTGTATCCGTTGATGACGTCAGAGGCGTTCTGATTGGTGAAGAAGGGAACTCCGTTGATGACAATCAGCGGATTGTTTTCGGCTGTAAGCGTATGGATGCCTCGTACGTTCAGGTAGGAGCCTTCCCCGGGGGCGCCGCTCTTTTCAATCACCTGAAGGCCGGCAATGTCGTTGCCCACGGCGGCACCAATGTTCAGCTTTTCGGAAAAGTCCTTGTTTTCCAGTCCCGCATTGGTGGCCGTTGACTCGCCGCGGTTCTCGGTCTTGAAGGGGGTGACCACATAGCCGTTGTAGTCGCTTTCGTTTCGTGGTACGAGCGTGATGACAAAATTCCCGCCGTCAGACTTCTTCTGCAAGTAGGATATGGGGAACTGTTGGGAGTAGTAGCCATCGGCACTGATGTTGACGATGGCTTTGCCGCGGTTGGGAATCTTGAAAAAACCATTGTCGTCGGTCAAGGTTGAGACGGTGTCGCCGACAACAGAGACGATGGCACCATTGATAGGCTGGCTATCGGTGCTTCTGACCTGCGACTTTATTGCTTTTTGAGCCGATGCCGACATGGCGATGCAGCAGGCGGCTACAAGTATATATATTTTCTTCATAGTCTGTGGACGAGCTTAGTAGTTGTTGATAGTGGGACGCAGACACCAATGATACATCATGAGCTGCTGGATGTTGTTCTTGTTGCGCTGCATGGAACCCTGGGGATAGTTCTGTGCATTGTCGAAGCTGGAAACGGTGATGTGGAAGTTTCCGCTATGGGTCAGGCGGACGATGCCGACGGTGTAGCCGTCAGTGTCATAGGCAATGGCCTTCGGGTCAAGGGCTTGCCAATAGTCTACATCGAAGCCTTCGGGATAGGAAATGCCACCCAGACCATACTTGGGCACCTCGCTGGCCGCACCACGGTCGAAGTGGAAGTTGCTACCTGTTCCGTTGAGGCCCATGTCCTTGACCAGCAGGGAGTCGTTGAAGTAGATGCTGACGCTATACTTCAATGAGTGCTTGAAGCCCATTCGCAGATAGTACTCGCCGGCTGGAAGGTGTACCTCGTGGACGGCATCGGCATCCTCGTCATAGACCAGTCCGTCATAGTCGACCGAGCAGGTGAGCGAGTCGGCTATGGCCTGGGCGGAGGGGGCGGCGGTGAGCTCATGATAATACATCGTGGGGAGTGAAGGCGAAAGGGTGAATTCGCCCTGGCAGTCGTTGATAATCATGGGCAGTTCCCAATTGGTCCAACGGAAGTACTGGTTCTGCTGGGCGGTGGTCATGGCATTCCACAACTCATAGAATCGTGACTTGACACGATAGATGACGATGTGGTTGGGAATCTTCAAATTGGTGGTGTAGTAGGCCACGCCGTTGCTTAGGTCGACACGGCTGGAGGTGTTGACGGTCTGAACGCTCGGACGCCAATAGGCAGGATCGATTTCCTTGTAGGTGGTCTCGTCGGCTTGCTCATTGATAATCTGCTGGTAGCCACCTACGCAGGTGAAGTCGGCACCGGTGCGATCCACTTCGTTGTCGCTGAGACGGCGGTTGACGAAGCAGGCTTTCACAATCCATTGCTCAAACTTCTCGCGGTCGGCTTCGGTGGCCTCGCGGTTCAGCCATACGGGAATGGAGTCGAGTGCGTTGTTGATGGCCGTCGAAATCTGCTCGTTGGTGGGGATGAACATGGTGGTGACATAGTTTTCGTCGCGCATGTTCCACGAAGGTATTCCGGCCTCGGTGTAGCGGTCCATGAGCTCGCTGCGAGTTGTCCAAATGGAGTCGTAGACCGTCATGCCGGCATTGTTGACGCCAATGGCCGAACTGTGCTCACGGTCGAACCAACGCTGCTCGTATTTCTCAACAAGGGCTTTGAAGTCGGCATAATCGCCGCCAAGGTCCTTCAAGTATTCATAAACCGACTGGCGTACGGGAATGGGTTGGTCAACATAGTATACGTAGCCATTGTCGGTCTTTACGGCCTTGACGATGCTACTTACATCGAGATGGGCTTGAAGGCCGGAGCCATAGACCCATATGTATTTTCCGCTACGCGTGCTGATGCCGAAACCGTCGGTGAGCGAGGAGGGAGATACGGCTTCGTCGGAAACGGAATTCTCGGCAAAGGTGCGGCCGGCCGTAGCCCCAAGCACCTCGTTGCTGCACACGATGAAGGTGTAGTCCTTGCTGGTGTAGGTACTGTCGTAGATGCCGTTTTGCTCAAACAGGGCCGACATTTGGCTCACGTCGGCCGTATTCTTCATGTAGCTGACGATGTCGCCATCGTATATCTCCATGTCGGCGGTCTTGATGCCGCTCTCGTCGAAGTGGTCGTCCCAGTCGGAGCAGGAGGCTACGAACAGGGCTACGAGCATGGGCAGGAAATAATATATCTTTTTCATGTTGCTTTTATTTTATTCAATGGGAATGAACTCCAGATAGTCGAGCATCTGGTGATAGGTGTTACTCTCTTTGGCATTGATGTCCATCATGGTTACCTTGAACGTATGATTGCCGGAGCCTTCAAACTCCAATTGGTTCCAAAGTGTGAGTTCGGCAGTGCCGTAGAGTGGCATCGTCTTCAGTCCTTTGAAGACGTACTGGCTGGTGGTGTTGTCGTCAAGGTCGAAGCGGGTGAGCGATCCACCGGCGAAGAGCTTGTTCTGCGTGATGTCCTTCAGATAGTGGAGCACAACTTTGTACTTGCCTGCGATGATGGTGGGCGACGTCATCTGAATCCATCCGGCATAGCCTAGGTTCAGGCAGAGATAATTGTTCATGTAGGCTCCGTACTGGCCTTGGTCACGATGGGTGGCGTTGGCGTACTTCTCCTTGTAGAAGCCGACGCGGCGGTAGTTGCTCACACGTGCGGCCGAACTGTTGGCCTTGTATGTGAAGGAGGTGATGTTGCCGTAGTTGCCGTCGTAGTGGTCGTCGGAGAGGTCGACGCGACGTTCGCTGCTGGCTAGAGGTGCTGTGAAGAGCTGGCCGTAGCCCTTGGCGGCGCCGAAAGCGTTGGCAATGGCTATGATGTCGGCAGAGTTGAGGAAGTCCCAGCGCACGGTGACGGGAGCCGGATGATAGACAGGCATGATTCCGCCCACCTTGTTGATGAGGCCATTGCGTGCTTCCACATCGCTACGGAGCACGGGAATGCTCTTGTTGATGACCCTGTGTCCTTCAATGCTGTCGGTAATCAGCGCCTGTCCCGAATAGTTGGTCTCGAAGATGAGTGTCTGCCCGGGAATTTGGAAGTCGAAGAGTTCGGAAGTGGGGTATTCGCGTGCCATGAAGTGATAGCGCATATAGTTGGAAAGAGCGGTGTTGCCGTCTGTTTCCTCACCATTGCTGTTGTTGACCAGCCATGCTTTGAGCCCTTCGACATCATTGATGCCGGCCTGATGATAATATTCGTTGGGAACGGCGAAGCATGTGTAGAAGTAATTGTTCACCACCTGTCCGCCACCAATCACGTTTGTGGTGTCGCGTACTTTGTTGGCAACGGAATCGTATCCGCAGTCGGTGATAGCTTTGGCGAAGATGGAATAATCGTCGTCAAGCTGGAGCTTTTGCAGAATGGTCTCAGAAAGCGGGCGGATGACATCGGCCATGGTGAATATGTGCCCGTTGGCGCAGGAGATGCCTGTGAACTTGTCCATCTTGGCCTGGTTGTTGATATAAACCGAGTCGGTGTTGAAAAGTTCGTCGGTACGTTCGGCGTCATCGACATCGGTCTTCGTGTAACCATAGCGGAGTGACAGGTAAGTGTTGAACAGGCATTGAGTAGGAATATAGCTGTTGGATTCGGCATAGTCGTTCAATGTGCTGTCGCTGATTTCCACATTGGGGATGATGTGGGCTTGAGCCACTTCGCGTGCGTACTTTTGGTCAAGGTCGGTGATGTTCTCTACTCCGCGCTCGTCCAGAAATTTGCGCATGGCCTCGTTGGTAGGGCAGAAAACTGTGGCCGTGGATGAGGCATCCTTTAGTGCGTTGTAGTAATCGGCGTATTTCAGGAAGTCAATCCACATGCTTTCATTGGGGTCGTTTTCGAGAATGTCAATCATGGACATCTCCGACTGGATGTTGGTGGGCGTGACGAACATCTCCCCCTCATTGGGGTCGTCGCAACTTGCGACCAGTCCCAAGAGCAGTGTTAAGCTAAAAAATATCTTTTTCATGTTGAGTTCGGTTTAGAGGTAATAAGGATTCTGCACCAACTTGCCGTTGGTCTTGATTTCGTTGTCGGAAACAGGCAGGTACCATGCGTTCTCATCGCTCAGCACGGAGTTGATCCAAGTCTCGCTAGCTTGAGAGTTGTATTTCACGACATATTCGATAAGGAAGTCACGCTTGAAGTTGATGACTCCCGTGGGATCGGTATAGCGTCCCACGCGTAATAGGTCGTACCATGCTTTTCCTTCGCCGACGAATTCCATAAGTTCTTCGTAAAGGATGTCGTCCATGATTTCCTTGAAATCCGTGTTGTCGTAGATTTCCCGAGCGTCGAGGTTGGTACGCTCACGGATTTGATTTACCAGTGCGATGGCTTCCTGATTATCGGAAAAGTCGGTGCCCATATGGCGCATGACCAGTGCCTCGGCCTTCATCAGCATCACGTCGCTTACACGATAGATGATAAAGTTGGGGTCGTAATAAGTGGAAGTGCGCTTCTCCGTGGTGGTGGTTCCACCGACGTATTTCCACACATAGCTCATGTGGGCCGACATATACGACGAGGCGTTGTTGCCCACGAAATATCCTCCATACATGGTGCGTACGGCCATGTCTGTATAGTTTTCGGGATACTTCTCGATGATGCTCATATACTCCTGGTTGAAGTCTTGCGTCATTTGGTCGCAGATGGCATAGGCATCTTTGATGGATGAGTTGGTTGAGTGGTCATTAAAGAGGTCGGGCAGGTTGTTGGTCTGGTAGGCCGTGCCGTCCAACTTCTCGTGACTCCATTGTAATTCAAAGATGCTTTCGTTGGAGTTGCCGGGGTTGAACATGGAGAACCAGCTAGCATGAGTGTTGGTCGACATGAAGCGGGGGGCGTTGGAAGACCTGGCGTTCAGAATGTCGTCGCAATAGGTTATGGCCTTGTCGAATTCCTGATTCCATAGGCTCACGTCGGCGGCAAGTGCATAGATGGCCCAAATGGTGGCACGTCCCTTGGTCTCCCAAGTGGTGTTGAATGCTTCTTTGGCAGCATTGAGGCTTATGGCTGTCTCCAAGTCGCTCTTGATTTGAGCTATGATGAGGGTGTCGGAACTTTGCGGAACGTTTTGAGGCATCTCGTCGGTCTCGAAAGGCTCGGTGATGAGTGGTGCGTCGCGCCAGTTACGAACAATGTAGAAATAAGCCAGTGCGCGGAGAAAGTAAGCCTCCGTCATGTGCGAGCGCATTTCTTCTTCGGTATAGGTGCGGTCATTTCCGCGGGCTTTGTCAGCATTGGCGAGTACAAGGTTGGCCACATTGACAATCTTGTACATTGGCCCCCAGTCGACAAGACTGTTGTTCGTGGGCTTCACTTCCAGCTTCTGTAGAGCGCTTCCACGCCGGTCATAGACGCATCCGGCACGGAGCTCACCCCAAGGAATGAGGTTACTTTCAACAGAGGCGCGCAAGAAGTAATAGCCGGAATTGAGGGCCGCCTCGACGTCTTCTTTGGATTTCCAGAATTTGTCTGAGGGCTCCACATTCTCGGGATATATTTCGAGATAGTCGCTACATGATGCCAAGCCCACGAGCATGAGGGCCGACATGACGATATATTTTATGGTTTTCATTTTCTTATTCGGTTAGAAGTTTACAGTGATACCCATGGAGAAACGTCTTGAACGTGGTGTCTGGGCATTGTCTTCGGCCAAATCGGTAACCTTGCTGGGCAACGTGACCTCAGGATCCTGTCCCGTGTAATCGGAGAATGTAAAAAGGTCGTATCCTGTGACAAACATGTTGAGAGAGCTGAGTCCCAGGTGCTGGCAGAACTTCTTGGGGAAGTTGTAGCTCAGCGAGAGCGTCTTCAGACGCACGAAGGAGCAGTCTTCAACGAATCTGTCGCTGCCGAGATAATTGAGTCCGTAGTTCCAAAGGGCACGGGGAATGCTTGTGTCGTCGCCCTCGTTACGCCATCTGCGTAACACGGCTTTCGACTGATTGTCGCTTCCTATCATCGACTCTGCATTCATCCTAGCCGAGTTGATAATCTTTTGGCCGAGGCGATAATGCATGAATACGGTCATGGATAGGCGCTTGTATTTCAGAGTGAAGCCGCCACCACCACTCACAATGGGGTTGGAGTTACCGATGTAGACAATATCGTTTTGGTCGATGGTGCCGTCATGGTTGACGTCTTCATACATGGCATCGCCGGGATAGCACGTGTAAGTGCCGTTGCGCATCACGATGGGTTTCCCTTGCAAGTCGGTCATCACTTTGCCATCGGCGTCCTTGGCATAGGTGTCTTCTGTGTTCTGATAGACTCCCTTGTAGCGGAAACCGAAGAATGAACCTACGGCTGTGCCTGAAAGAAGTTTTTGCGCGTATTGGCCGTTTTTGAGAGAGAATTGTTCACTAGCAATATTTGATGGCAACTCTACAATGGTGTTGATATTGCGGTTGATATTCCAGTTTACGCGGAAATCCCAGTCCTTATTTTTCAAGACATTATAGTCAATGCGGAACTCCCAACCTTCGTTCTTTAGCCGGCCTGAGTTATACCAAGCCATCTTGGCCGATGAATAACCCGTGGAAGAGGGAATCGTGACGTTTCTTTGAAGCAAGTCTCTTGTCTTTTTCTGATACCAGTCGAAGGTGGCTGTCAGTTTGCCGTCCCAAAGGCTGATGTCGGTACCCAGGTCGACTTCGTGAGAGGTCTCCCATTTCAGCTTGTTCAGTTGCATTGTTGCAGGAGCAATGGCGCTTCCGTCCATATAGCTTCCGATGGAGGAGTATGTTCCCACGTAAGGCGACGTGCCTGAAGGGGCGTTTCCTGATGTACCCCAACTGCCACGAAGCTTGAACTGCGTGAGGAAACTTTCCTTGGCCCACTTCATCCATGCTTCGTCTTGAACCTGCCAGCTCACACCTACAGATGGGAAGAATCCCCAACGGTTGTCTTTGCCGAGTGATGATTTGCCTTCGTAGTTGAAGGTTCCGTTGACGGTATATCTATTTAATAAGGTGTAAGCAATACTTCCGATGGCCGAAAGTGTGGTAACCTTCGATGTGCCAGATCCTTGCTCAAGCAGCATGCCAGAACCGGAACTCGGGTCAGAGATGTGTTGGCTGGCCACATTATAGCGTGTGGCTGAATAGGTGGAACTGTTGCTTAATTGCGTACGCCAAAGTCCCGTCACAACGAGTTTGTGCTTCTCTTCATTCCAACTCCCGCGATACATTGCTTTATTCTCTGTTTGCAAAGAGAAGTTGTTGGAATAGGAGTTGATACTTTGATTCGAGTAGGTGCTTTCATTTGAAACACCTGTAGCAGTCTGAGGAAGAAAACCATCTGTCTTGACTGTCTTGTATTTCATTGAGACGTAGCCATAGTAGGTCAACTTGGGGGTGATATACCAGTTGGCCCTCACATTCATCTTCTGCTCCTTTGTGCTCAAATCTTTATAAGAGTCGTGAGCCATGATAATGGGGTGGAAGTTCTTCTTTCCATCATAGGCGCCTTGGAATTCGTCGGCATTCTGACGGGTGAAGTAAGTGTCGGTCATCTCTCCAGTCTCGTCGTCAATGTAGTAAGGGCTCTTGTTAGGCATCTTGCGCAATGCCTCCGAGCGAACTCGGTCGGTAAATGGAGCGTCCTTTTCCGTGTCGGAGTATGTGTATTCAGCATCAACCCTGAACTTGTCGGAGAACTTGTAGCCGATGTTCAAACTTGTGGTAAGGCGTTTCAAATCTGTTCCCACGGTCGTGCCACCCTCGTCCATATAGCTGAGGGAGAACCGATAGTTAGCACGCTCGCCACCGCCGCTCATTGAGAAACTATTGTCGGTAGTGAAAGCGTTCTTTTTGATATAGTCAAGCCAATCGACGTTTTGGTTGTATTCATCGAAATATCTCCAGCTAGGATTGTAGTTGATTTCCGGAGTATCGAATAAGTATTCCAGTAATGAAGAGTTGGTGGACAATCCACGTGCATTGGCCGCATTCCAAATGGCGTCTTGAATAAAGCTTTTGTACTCGTCACCATTGAGCATCGGCATGCTTGCAGGCTCGATTTTCACCGAGTTCTTTGTCGAGAAGGTGAATCGTGTCTTGCCCATGGCACCTTTCTTGGTTGTGATGAGAAGCACGCCGTTAGCACCGGCTGTACCATAGACGGCCGTTGATGCTGCGTCCTTGAGTACTTCGATGCTTTCGATGTCGTTCGGGTTCAAACTCAGCATCTGGGCCATGTCTTCCTGTGAAGCCGTGTTGAAGTCGAAGGAGTCATCGATGTCTGTGGAGTAGGGGATACCATTGATCACAATCAGAGGGTCGGCATTAGAGTTCATTGTGGCTGTTCCACGGATGCGGATAGAGCTTTTGGCTCCAGGATCTCCCGCAGCCACGATGTCAACACCGCCGAGTTGACCTTGCAGGGCTTCCTCAATCGAGGTTACTGGCGATGTCGCCGTGAGTTGGTCCATGTTCACTTTCTGTGTAGCAAAGGCCATTTCTCGGCTTCCCACTCCAAATTCGTTGTTGTCGTTCCTACTGGCAGTCACCGTCACCTCGTTGAGCACGTGGTCGTCGTTCTTCATGACAACATCCAGTGTGGTCTGTCCTGTGTACTTGAACTTTTGTGTTTTCATGCCGATGTAGGAGAAAGTGAGCGAGAGGTTGCTTTCGCCTTTGGGCACGGCGAGCGAGTACTTACCATCGATGTTGGTCACTGTACCGATGACAATACGGTTCTGCTTGTTTACGAACGTCACGTTGACGCCGATACAAGGCTCATTTTGGTTGCCGATAAGTTCGGTCACCGTACCTGATACCATTTGCTCCTGTGCTAGTGCCGTCTGGACGAATCCTGCCAGGAGGAGTATCGTGATATAGATATATTTTTTCATAAACATGTTCATGATAGGTTATAGGTTATTCGAGTACACCGTCGATGAAATGTGCTGGTCCATCATCAAAGATGAAGGGGAAGTAGTCATAATCAGCGGTCACGTCAACGCGATGACTAGAACCTGCCAGGGCAACGCTCAGTTTAGTTCCGTCATCGAAGATGTTCAGATTTACCGATTGGATACCTTCGGTCGTTGTCGATTGGTTTAAGGTGACAAGTCCGCCGGCGGCTTCTGTATTCTCACCCCATCCCACATAGGGATAGTTGCTTATCGTTGCCGTAGAGAGTGGGATAAAATAGTCTTTCAAATAGGCTTGCAGGGCGGCTTCGTCGGTCACTTCACAGGCAGTGACAAATCCCTCTTCGCCTATGGCAGTGTCGCCAGCCTTGATGCCGGGAATACGTCCGTCGACAATGGCTTGTTCAAGCTTGTTGGTTACGGGAACGAACATCAGACAGTTTTCCGTCCACACGTTGCTAACGATGCTTTGTGCGCTGCGGTTAATCAGTCCTGCCTTGTCAAGGAGGTTTATCCATGCATAGAATTCCGTAGTCGTGTCGAGGCGGTGGCTCCACATAGTGCGGATGAAACGGCTGTTGGTCACGTTGTCATAGCTTCCATCGAAGAAGTTCTTTTCGTAGGTATAGGCGTTTCCGTTTGACCATCCGTTCACGTCTCCACGGTAGGCCAGAGGTTCAAAGCGCGAGAAGACATCGTCTTCGGTGGTGGTATTACCCTCGTATTTCAGAAGATCATTGTGGCGGATACTTGTGGTGATGCGTCCGTCCTTTACATACCAGTAGAGGTTGAAGGCAGAGGTCATGGCCTTATACACTTTCTTTCCCGAGGCAGGCAAGGTGGTATTGCCGTCCACGGGCGCAGCTATATGCGCATATACATACGAGCTTTTCAGTCCACTGCCAACGCCCTTGGGATTCTCTGTTGAGACAAGAGTCTCGTTACCGTTCACGTTTTCCAAGTGATATCCGCCGTTGGCCATCATTTGGTCGTTGTCGGGATACAGCATGATATATTTTACAGCATCGGTCGAAAGAGTTCCCACCATGCCCGATGAAGACAGCATGTTCAAGAAAGAACTGAACTTCTTGTATTGGTAGGCAGGTCCCGTTACGGCAATGTATTTTGCTGGCGGTGTGAGTACGGAGAGACCATAGAGAACACCGTTTGTGCACATCACCCGATCACCCGGTGCTACCGAGTTTACGTCGAATTTGATTGGCAAGTTGTCGTTGTTCGGGTTCTCAATCAATCCCTTGGTGATTTCCTCGGGGAAGACAATGCTTTGGCTGGAGTAACTGTTGAGCAACAGGTCTTGGATACTGCTACTTGCAACAGAGTCGAGACTCTCGTATCCACCCAACTTCCAATAGTCGTTGAAGAAGTTGTCCAAAGCCTCGTCCGTAGGTGCAAACACGCTGTAGGCTTGCATGGCTAATGCCGCCACTTGCGTATAGCTTGTCACAGGCCATTCGCATGCGATAGGTGCCAAGGGGGAGTTATTCTTGTTATGATAATGCTGGTAGAGGTCGGTTCCGTTTCCATATTCCAAGGTGAGGTTGTCATCTTTCAGATATTGCGAGAACTGGTCGTATAAGGCGAGATACTTCGAATATTTTCCAGCTTTCTTCAATTCGGTATAGATCGTTTCCAAAGGTCTTACGACACGATCCACCTTATATATATATCCATTGTTGGCAATGTCGGCATATTCGTCAACCCCAGCATTGGCTATATTGAATCCTGCATCGTCTTTCCATCCTGTTTCAGGGTAGAAGTACTCGTAATTCGTTTTAGCGTCGATGCCTTTGGTTTGGAACATCCGGTAAGAGAAGACGGGCAAATAGCGTTCCAAGTGATACACGCTCACTGGATAGCTTGTCGAGTCGGTCACGTTTTGCTCAACACTGATAGGATCCTGGCTGTGTGTGCGGAACTTGTAGTACAAGCCGGCATTCAGCAGTTTTTCCTCCTCTGTTGCTCCATCGCCCTCCACCGGTCGGAAGTTCGTGAACTTTTCCTTGTCAAAGGCATAGTAGAGGATATGGAATCCGATAAGTTTTTTCAGTTCTTGTTCCGGCACCTGGCTGATGTCGGTCGTGTTGTAGTTGGTCTGCAAATACTCGGTCATGGCTGCGTCAGTAGGCGCGATGACGGTCACGATGGACTTGCCGTCCATCACGGGCTTGTATCCGGCCCGATCCACTCCTTGCAGGAAGATGCTGTAGTTGCCGTCCTTGGCCAGCTCTTCGTAGCATGACCCGCCAATCCAGCTGGGCACGTCGAAGTAGTCGTCAGAGTCAGAGCAAGAGCATAGCATGCATGAAGCCAGCACAATCGTGGCTGCCGTCCATCTCATTCTTCTAAGGCTTTTCATATTTTTGATTTGTTTTATAGTATACGTGGTATTAGAGGATGATATATTTCATCGAAGCTGTAGTTTTGCAAAAATAAGCATTTTTTAGTTTGTTAAAAACTTTTTTGTGCTTTTCTTTGTTCCTACAGCTTCTTTTTTTCTATCTCACCACAAAGCTCTTGTGACGATAGATATAGACGCCTTTCTTCAAGTTTCTCACTTGTTCTGGCGTAGCATTGGTCCGTACGAGCCGTCCATCAATGGTATATACGTTGTTTCTGGTATTATCCAATTCGCTTTGTAGTGTTTCGATACCCGTGGTAGCAGAGTGGTGGAGCGTCATTTTCAATACCAGTTCAGAGGCTTTCCCACTGGTGAAGGTAAGTGCGCCAGTAACAGGAGTGTCAAGCGTAATCGTATATTCATTGTAGTCGGCTTCCGCCTTGCCGTCTCCGTTGAGGAACGGATAGTCGGTCGAGTTGAATTCCTTTCCTCCCAATTCGCTCAGGTAGGCATCGCCGTGGTTTCCATATCCTTTGATCTTGACGCTTGTGATTGAAATGCCGTCGGGAATATGAATTGTCCATTGTACGCCCTTGGAGTATTTGATGCATCCATTCGAGCCTGGTCCGTATCCCTTGTTCTTGGTATTGGTAATTGTGAATCCGTCATTGAAGATATAGGGCGAACCAGTTCCTTTGGCATTTGAACAGGTCAGGCTGCTCAGTTCCCAGTCTTGTTCTTGTTCCGTAGCCCCCGTGGTTTCGATGCTTCCCACGGCCACCCCGTCTGCGTTTTGCGCCGTTGTGATGTTTTTCACCAGTCCGTTCAGATAATTCTCAACATTGGTATATCCGTTGGAAGCAGTCAAGGCACCATCGTTGGGATCCGAAGGGTCTAGACCGTTCATGTCCTCATAATTGTCGGGAATTCCGTCGCCATCCGTGTCAGCGGGTGTCCTGTATTGTTGGGTAAGGGTCGGCCACGGATCGTTGCCGAGGTCGTGTGGCGAGTTTATCAGTCCGTCTGCCAGCCCCTTGCCGGTATACGTGGCCAGTCCGTTCTCGGTATCGTTCACCATGACGGCATCCAGTTCATCCCGATAGTTGCTTGCTCCTGCATATTGCAACACCAACTCATAGGCTTTTTCAGCAGAATGCGTTGTTGTCGTGATAATATCGAGTGGCGCTTTCAGTCGGATAGTGTCCTTGGTTTTGGCCGTATAGAGGTTGTCACACTTGCTGTTGTCGATTTGGTTGTAGATGCCATACGTCCAGTTGTCCTTTGTCACGTTGTTGTATTTCGTGTTCACGTTTCCGTCTACATAGTAGTGTCCCCACTTGTGCAGTGCCGGCGCGTAGGCAGGGTATGTATTTACATAGCTGTTCGTACGGATCCCAATACTGGCAATGCGTTGCTGGACACTTGTGCTGCGCTTGTTTGTGGCGGGTCCTGGTTTGTAGTAGTTGTTCACGATGTTCACATCCATGCCCTCTCCTCCGTAACAACCTTCTCCAGCCCAGTTGTAGATTACGTTGTTGCGCATATCCATATATTCGCTCATTTGCGTGGTTGGCCTCGGCCCAAGCCTCGGTGTGCGTGAAGTGTGGTGTGCCATCAGGTTATGATGGAAAGAGGCATGGTCTCCGCCCCAGTTTCCGCCGTATCCGTGTGCCCCCTTGGTGTGTCCTGCGTTTACCAAACTTTGAGACACCAAGCACCACTGCACGGTGGTATTCTTGTTGCCCAATACCGAAAGGCATTCGTCAATCGACCAGCTCACCGAGCAGTGGTCGATCATCAAGTCTTGCGTATCGAATCCTCCGAATCCATCCCATCCGTCAGCTCCGTCCTGAGTCACGTAGTCATTTCCCAAACGAAATCGCATATATCGAACGATGACGTTGGCTCCCTTGATGGTTACTGGATAATCGGCTACGCAGATTCCTCCGGGGGATGTCTGTCCGGCGATGGTGACGTTGGAACCGATTTGCAAGGCCGACTTCAACTGGATGGTTCCGGCCACGTCAAACACAATAATCTTCCGATTGTCCTTTTGCGAAAGAGCCCATCTGAGCGATCCTTCTCCCGAGTCATTCAGATTGGTAACATGGTATACTTTTCCGCCGCGTCCGCCCGAGACGTATCTTCCGAATCCCTCGGCGCCTGGGAAGGCGGGCTGCTTTTCCTGTTGTGCCATTGCAGCGTTGGGCATGGCCCATGCGGCCCATGCGGTCATGGCCACCACGAGAAGTTTTTGCTTTGATTTCATGTTTTGTATGTCAGGTTTTCTTTTAGGTCTTTTCTGTTAAAAACGTCCTGAGTGTTACCGTGTGTTCCACTCATCTCATTTTTTTTCGTTGTACGTCAATGCGTGCTCTGTGTCCCTTGCCTTGTTCAAAGGGTTGTGTGTCCATCCACATCGTTACCACGGCGTCAGTCCCTTGCCATAAGGCCAGCTTGTGGATTCCGTCGTTGGCAAGAGCCTCATCGGTACTTGTTAGGATCGTGGTGTGTCCATAGAGCTTCTCGATTTCATGTATCACCATATTCAGTTCTTTCCCGATGGAGTCGGTCTGCTTTCTGTTGAGAGGCCTGCTGCTTCCAAATGCGGCAAAACTGATGGTGTATCCTTGAAGTTCCCCATGGTTGAATTTTGGATTTATTCCATCGTCTTCCAACCTCATGGAGCCCATTTGTGGCATGCCACCCCCGCTATGGTCGCGCATCCAGTTACCGGTAATTCCGTGGAAACGTTGCTCGTCCATATCCCATTTCACCCCGCAAAGTTCTTGCTTGCTTGCGCTCTTGTGTCCACAAGATGCCAGCAGCAAAACCATTAAGGCCGAGGCCAAACCGTGCAAGAATGTCGCGTTGTTCATGTTTTAACATTGCAAAATTATGAAAATAAAGTGAAAGCGAGGATGAAATCTTGGCAGAAAAGGGTGGATTTTTTATCTATAAAGGTGGAAAATTGCACCATCAGTGAGTTCTCTCCTGTTTTACAGGGGTTTCTGGGGGCGTCCTCGTTCGGTGGTTTGTCGATTTTTCTCCCTTCTTTTGATGAAAAGAAACAGCCCAAACAGACTGGCGGATGCTCGCAGGGCTACAAGTTGTATAGCTCCCCAATGCCGGTCTGTTTGGGCTTGTCTGAAGTTTGAGAGTGTTAGCTTATCGTATCTTCTCGTCGCCTTTCCGAGGAGGCTTATCCAGCGTGTTTACGCGAGAAGATATCCAGATTGCCTGATGGCTTGAAGACCACCTTCTCATGTGCGTCGACCTTGATGGGTTCACGTGTAATCGGGTTGAAGGCTTGGCGCTCGGGGACGGATTTGATGAAGAATCGTCCGAAGTCGGGCAGGGCCACCTCGCCATCTCCCTCTTCGGCAGTCAGGTTGTCGGCGATTACGCCAAGTACGGTGTCCACCATTTTGGCGGCTTGTGCCTTGCTGATTTCGGCGCGGCGGGCCACCTCTGCTGTAAGTTGGGTTTTATTCATTTTTTTTCTTTCATTTGGATTGCAAATGCAAAAGTAGCAAGATTTGCTGACAAGTCCAAACGTAAACTTCGAAAATCCTTTTTCCCCCGTTCCTTCCCCTTCTGTGTTTGGGAAAAAGAGCCCTTGCGCCTTGCGGTATTGCTAAAAAAAGCCTATCTTTGCCTTGTAAAATAGTACGGGGTGGGCTTGCGTGTACAAAATTACCACGAAAGGTAGATTTTTACCCGTTGCCGATGGCCTGGTCTGATTATCTTTGCAACATCAAATCGACTAAAACCAATGAAAATTCAACAGAAACTGGCATTATTACTGATTGCCCTTTTTGCTTTTTCGAGTGCTTATGGCGTTGAGCGCCGGAAGTTCAATTTTAATTCCGGATGGTTGCTCTATGTGGGAGAAGCCATCGGCGCTAGTCAAGAACATTTCGACGATAGTGCGTGGAAACCCGTCTCCCTGCCTCGTGCTTGGAATGAGGATGAAGCCTTCAAATTGTCCATAGCCCAACTTTCCGACACCATCGCATGGTATCGTAAGCACTTCCGCCTCGACACCATTGCCCAGCGGAAGTACTTCCTTGAAGTCGAGGGCGTGCGTTTTGGGGCAGAGTTGTGGCTCAATGGCCATAGCCTTGGCATTACCGAGAATGGTGTCATGGCTTCGGGTTATGACCTCACGCCCTATCTGCGACAGGGAGAGAATGTCATAGCCGTGCGCACCGATAACGATTGGCGCTATCACGAGCGTGTGTCAGGAAGCACATTCCAATGGAATGACCGTAATTTCAACGCCAACTACGGCGGAATGCCCAAGAACGTGTTTCTCCACGTGAGCGACTTGGTCTATCAGACGCTTCCCCTTTACAGCAATCTTGGTACCACTGGCACCTACATCTATGGCACCGATTATGATATTTCCGGCCGTCGTGTCACCGTTCATGCCGAGTCCCAGGTGCGTAACGATGATGTTCGTCCGCGTTCATTCTGTTTCCAAACCACGATAACTGACGCCGATGGTCGCCAGGTGGCCTCCTTCCGTGGTGACCGCTATACCTTGCAACCGGGGCAGACTCGCACGGTGAGCCTGAGTGGCCCTTTGTCTGATGTCCATTTCTGGTCGTGGGGTTATGGCTATCTGTACACCGTCAATACCCGCCTCGTGGCCGACGACGGCAGCCTGATTGATGAAGTGCCAACGCGCACCGGTTTCCGCAAGACCCGCTTCGGCGAGGGCAAGGTGTGGCTCAACGACCGTGTCATTGTCATGCATGGTTATGCCCAACGCACTTCCAACGAATGGCCCGGCGTGGGTATGAGCGTACCGGCGTGGTTGAGTGACTATTCTAATGACCTTCTTGTCAAGTCGGGGGGCAACCTCGTGCGTTGGATGCACGTCTGTCCCTGGAAGCAGGATGTGGAGAGTTGCGACCGTGTGGGACTTATTCAAGCCATGCCGGCCGGCGATGCGGAGAAAGATGTGCAAGGCCGCCGGTGGGAGCAGCGTGAACTGCTCATGCGCGATGCTATCATTTACAACCGCAACAATCCCAGCATCCTCTTCTATGAGAGTGGCAACAAGGGCGTTTCGAGCGAGCACATGGTGGCGATGAAGAAAATCCGCGATTTATACGATCCTCATGGTGGGCGTGCCATTGGTAGCCGTGAAATGCTCAACATCGACGAGGCGGAGTATGGTGGTGAAATGCTTTATGTGAATAAAAGCGAGCACAAGCCCTATTGGCAGATGGAATACTATCGTGACGAGGGCTTGCGCAAGTATTGGGACGAATACTCCTATCCTTTCCATAAGGAGGGCGATGGTCCGCTCTATCGCGGCGACAAGGCCCCCGACTACAATCACAACATGGACGTCTTTGCGTGCGGGCAAGTGGAGCGCTGGTACGACTACTATTTGGAGCGTCCCGGCCAAGGCCGCCGTGTCAACGCCGGTGGAGCCAAAATCATCTTCTCCGATACCAATACCCACTATCGTGGCGAGGCCAACTATCGTTCCAGCGGCGTGGTCGATGCCATGCGTATTCCCAAGGATGCTTTTTATGCCATGCAGGTGATGTGGGACGGATGGGTCACTCCGGAGCGCGACCGCACCTATATCGTCGGTCACTGGAACTATGATGCTTCCACGGTGAAACCTGTTTATGTGGTTAGCAGCGGCGACGAGGTCGAACTTTTGCTTAATGGCAAGAGCCTCGGGCGTGGCCGGCAGCAGTATCGTTATCTTTTCACTTTCGACCATGTGGCCTTTGTCCCCGGCAAACTAGAGGCTGTGAGCTATCGTGACGGTCGCGAAGTGAGCCGCTATGCCCTGGAGACGGCAGGCGAGCCCGATCATCTGAAGGTGACGGCCATTGCGAACCCCGAAGGGTTCAAGGCTGATGGAGCCGATATGGCCCTGGTGCAGTTTGAAGTGGTCGACAAGCAGGGCCGTCGTTGTCCGCTTGACAATCGCATGGTTTCCTTCCGTCTCGACGGCCCCGGTGAGTGGCTTGGCGGCTTGGCCCGTCCGCAAGGACTTGTCAATGGCGCAGCTACATCCACGGGCGTGAACCTTGACAACGGACAAAGTGGAATGCTCGATGGACCGCAGAGTGTGTCTACTTTCGACAACTATATCCGCCATACGTCGTTGCCCGTGGAGTGTGGTGTCAATCGCGTGCTTGTGCGCAGTACCCCTCAGTCGGGTGACATCCGTCTCACTATGAGTGCCGAGGGGCTTCAGCCTGTGACCTGCACCCTCCACACCGAGCCTGTCGCCGTGTCGGGAGGACTGAGTTCCTATCTTCCCGCTTTTTCGCTCAAGGGACGGCTCGATCGTGGTGAGACGCCATCTTCGCCCTCCTATGAAGAGCATTTCGTTTCAGCTCGCGTGAAGGACATTGAGGCGGGAAGCAATCAGGCTGACGTGAAGAATAGTGTCGACGACAATGAAACGTCGCAATGGCAGAGTGATGGCGAGCGTGACAATGCATGGATTACCTACACCTTTGACCGCAAGATGCAGATTGACGAGATAGCCATCAAGCTCACGGGATGGCGCAACAAGATGTACCCATTGGCCATTTACGAAGGGAAGAAGAAGGTCTGGGAAGGCTTGACCTACGCCACGCTTGGTTATGTCCACATTGCCATTCCCAAGCCCGTGAAGTCTGACCAGCTCACCATCAAGATGTTGGGTCCCTCACAAAACAGCAGCAAGTTTGGCCGGGTGAAGGAACTTGCAGGTGGTGCGACGGGAGAACTCGACCGTTTCGTTACCGCCAAGGGCAAGACTGAGCTTCGCATTGTCGAGGTCGATTTCCTGCAGAAACGTTAAGACCATCTACTCTTCGTCGCACGGTCATAATAAATATAATAAGGTGTAAGCGACAAACACCATGGGGGCTTGAAAATGAAAAGATGGAGCACATGTTTTCATTTTTAGGCCCCTAAAATTTTGCCTTCTCTTTCTTTTCTGCTATCTTTGCATTTGTATACAAATAAAACATGGATAAAAACAAATCTACCCAACAACCCATGAAGAAAACAATCTTTTCGCTGATACTCTTGCTGAGCGTGGCCACCGCCATGGCCCAGACGGCACGTCGGTTTCAGTGGAACAACTCTCAAGACGGGAAATCCATAGTCTATGCCTATCTTCCAGCCCCCGGCAAAGCTACGGGGCGGGCCGTAGTCGACTGCCCTGGGGGAGGTTACAGTCATCTTTCGATGGACAACGAAGGCCATCAGTGGGCCGATTATTTCAATCGCCAAGGCATAGCCTATTTTGTCCTGCAATACCGAATGCCCCACGGCGACCGTAATATTCCACTCGGCGATGCCTACCGTGCGTTGCGCACCGTGCGTGATTCGGCGGCATCTTGGAACATCAATCCCTACGACGTGGGCATCATGGGGTTCTCGGCAGGCGGCCATTTGGCCTCGTCGGTGAGCACCCATGCCGACTGGAATGTGCGTCCCAACTTCTCCATCCTGTTCTATCCCGTTGTCTCCATGACAGAGCGTGACACCCACAAGGGAAGTGTGGTCAATTTCCTTGGCGAAGCGCGTACGGACAAGAACCTGGTGAGGGAGTGGAGCAACTTCAATGCCGTGCAACGCCACCTCACGCCCCGTGCCATTGTCCTGCTGGCCAATGACGACCGTGCTGTGCCCCCTGTGACCAACGGGGTGGCCTACTATAGTGCTATGCGCCGTGCCGGAAACGAGTGCGCCCTCTATGTCTATCCTTCCGGTGGTCATGGCTTTGGGTTCAGAAAGCAATGGAAGTTCCACGACACCATGCTTGCCGACCTCACCACGTGGCTGTCCAGCTTCAAGGCACCGCAGGCCGATGCTGTCCGTGTGGCCTGTATTGGCAACAGCATTACTGACGGAATGGGCATAGATATGGCCGATGCGCTGGGCTATCCCGCCCAGTTGCAGCAACTTCTTGGCACTGGATACCAGGTGCGCAACTTTGGCGTGTCGGCACGCACGTTGCTCAATAAGGGCGATTATCCCTATATGAAAGAAGAGGCATGGCACGATGCCCTGGCTTTCAATCCCAACATTGCCATAGTCAAGTTGGGCACCAATGACAGTAAGCCTCACAACTGGGCACACAAAGATGAGTTCATGAGCGACTATAAGCAGCTCATTGACAGTTTGAAAGCACTGCCCACCAAGCCGACCATTTATATCTGTACCCCCATTCCTGGTAACCATGAGTCGTGGGGCATCACCGACAAGGTTATTTCCGACGAGATTATCCCTCTCATCCAGAAAGTTGCCAAGAAGAACAAGGTGAACTTGATTGACCTGCACACACTCTTTAAGCCCGACGGGCAGATGCAGGGTGACAATGTTCACCCCAATGAGAAAGGTGCGCGACAAATGGCCATTATTATCAATAATGTGATAAACTCCCCAAAGAAATGAATCATACCCATAGTTCCTATAATTACTTCAGGGCCTTGTCCCTTTTCTTTGCCATGCTCATCCTCCCGCTTGCGGGCCATGCCTCTACTTACGACGTGCGTTTGTTCGGGGCCAAGGGCGACGGTGTCACCCTTGACAGTCATGCCATCAATGCCGCCATAGAGAAGGCGGCGGGTGAGGGCGGTGGCCGTGTCGTAGTTCCTGCGGGGAAGTATCTTTGTGGAAGTATTCGGATGAAGAGCAACATAGAACTCTGCATAGAGGCTGGGGCCACCATTATTGCCACAGGTGACAAGACCGCCTACGACCCTAGTGAGGAGTTCAATTTCCCTGAATATCAAGATGGCGGACACACCTATTTCCATAACTCGCTCATTTGGGCCGTTGGCCAGGAGAACGTCTCCATTACCGGGCGGGGGCGTATTGACGGCAAGGGGCTTACCCGCAAGGACACCGAACGTGGTGGCAACGTGCAGGGTGGAAGCATCGGCATGGGCGACAAGGCCATTGCCCTGAAGCAGTGCCGTAACATCCTCATTCGTGACATCACGATTTTCCGCGGTGGCCATTTTGCCATTATCGTTACGGGATGCGAGCGGGGCACCATCGATAATGTCACTATCGACACGAATCGGGATGGCATCGATATTGACGCATGCAAGTATCTCACCGTGTCGAACTGTAAAATCAACACGCCACGCGACGACGCTCTCGTGCTCAAGGCCAGCTATGCGCTGAAGCGGCCCGTGGCTTGTGAGCACATAGCCATTACCAACTGCCTGATTACGGGCTTCAAGGATGGTACGTTCCTTTCGGGAGAATACGTGCCCGAACCTGTCAACTGGGTGTGCGGACGCATCAAGCTTGGCACTGAGAGCAATGGGGGATACCGCAACATAAGCATCTCTAATTGTACGATGATGTACAGCAGCGGCTTGGCTTTTGAGGAGGTGGACCAGGGCCGCATGGAGAATATTGTGGTGAACAACATCACAATGAATCATGTTCACCATTATCCCATATATATCACCACGGGATGCCGCAATCGTGGACCTAAGGAGAATACCGATGTGAGCTATGGCGGCGACATCTCTATCAGCAATGTGGTTGCCACCGATTGCGACTCGTTGTGCAGCATCATCGTCACGGGAATGCCGGGACATCCGCTCCGCAACATCTCCTTGAACCACATCTCGCTTGGATTCAAGGGCGGGGGCAAGGCCTATCCCCAGGGCAAGAGCTATCGCGAGCAGGGCACTAACTATCCTGAGCCTCGATGGGCTGGTCCTACTCCGGCCTATGGCCTTTATGCGCGTCATGTCGACGGACTCCGGGTTAACGATGTCAAGTTCCGCCTTCTGCGCCCGGATGGACGTCCCGCCGTGCTCCTTGAGGACGTCGTTAATGCCGAACTGCCCCCAAATTTGAAGTAAAGGAACGTCTCCGGGCATGATTGTTCCGATGATGCGAATGAAACAGGGCACTCTCTTCCTCCGTTGGCCGTATGGGGGAGGAGGGTGCCCTTGCTTTTGGCAACCTCTCTGCCGGCCAGTTTGCCGCACCATGGTGAATGTGTGCAAGTGGGTAACCAAAGAATGGTGGAGAGAAAAGAAGTAAAAGGCTTATGATGGTTAAGAAAGGATATGACATGACAGGTACCACCGCATGCGACATCAGTAGCTATATGGAATCGTTGCGGGATGAGAAACAACGGACCAATCTGATGCGGTTCTTCAAGACTTCGCCTGGCGAATATGGCTGGGGCGACGACTTCTTGGGATTGAAAGTTCCGCAGACGCGGGAAATCGTCAGGCTTGTTGCTAGAGATTTACCTTTGTCAGAAGTACCCTCCCTATTGAAATCTAAATGGCACGAGGTACGTCTGTGTGGATTGTTAATCATGGTCAGCAAGTTCGAACGACTGGCTGAAAAAAGGTTAAGGGACGATGAGTCGGCCATTCGCGGGCGTGATGAAATCGTAAAAGGGTACTTGAAGTTTGCCGATCAGGCCAACAATTGGGATTTGGTGGATATGTCGGCCCCCAAAATACTTGGCCACTGGCTTCTGCTTCCCACCACTTTGGACGACAAGCGGCAGGCGATAGACCGGCTTGCTTATAGCGACAACCTTTGGAGGCAGCGCATGAGTATGGTTTGCACTTGGAAGACTTCGGCCGAGGGCGATCCGTCGTGGTGTCTGCGGTATGCCGAGATACACTTGCACCATCCTCATGATTTGATGCACAAGGCCGTTGGATGGATGTTGCGTGAGATGGGCAAGCGCGTCAGTATGGACTTGTTGCGTGAGTTTCTGCAAAGCCACGTTCATGAGATGTCGAGGACAACCTTGCGTTATGCCATCGAAAAGATGGATTGTGAAGAAAGACGGTCGTGGATGAGCATGTAGCGAAACCACTTCTTGGGCAGCTTGGTGCGAGTCGGGGCGTTGCGGGCGGTGCATATAGGCTCATGACGGGATGTGGAGACGGACGATTTATGGATGTTGGGATTCGTATGGGTGGAAAATGGGGAGAAAATCGATTCAGAGTTCCTTGTTATGTTCGATATTTTTACTCCGCTTTTCATAGGCTCTTCCCTTTGTGTGCTTTTCTAACTTCTTTGTTATCAGTGGTTTGTAAAACGGGCGTTGTGAGAGCCTAACTTGGGTCTTAAGAGCCCCTCACTTGCCCCGAATGAGCCCCTCACTTGCCCCAAGTGACGTCCTCTCCACGGCCCAATGACAATTCCCACTATACGTTGTTGTGATTTTTCGGAAATCCTTCTACATCAGTTTTGTTTTGTCGGGTGAAAAATATTTTGTATCTTTGCAGCGATTTCGTTGATGGGGAAAATACCAATAGACAATATGGATAACGATAAAACACAAAATGCGGAAACCAAAGCCGTGGTTATGCGCAAATTGGATTTGCTTCTCCGTACGGGCCAGATTCTGATGGAGAGCAGTGCGGATACGAGCCGAGTGATGCGCAATATGAAGCGTGCCGCCGCTTATATGGGTTTCCATGAGGAGAATCTTCACATTTATGCCGACTATTATGTGCTGCAAGTCAACCTGAGCGACGAAGCGCACTCGTTCTCGAAGATGCAGAGGTGCGACAAGCATGTAATCAACTTCTACGCCCTCCAAGAGATTTCCAAACTCACATGGCGTGCCATCAAGAAGGACTATTCGCTCGACCAGTATGCTGACGAGTTGGAACGCATTGCCCATGGCCCGCAGTTCTACAGCAGTTGGGTGATTGCCATTTGCGCTGGCTTTGCCTGTGGTGGCTTCTGCGTGCAGTTCGGATGCGACTGGACGGCTTTCTTCTATGCCTCCATTGCCGCCATCTTGGGCAACCGCTTGCGGATGTGGATGAACAAGATGGGTTCGAACGTGTATTTCAACATCGCCTGCGCCACTTTCGTCTCCACCATCATCGCATGGCTCACCACGTTCCTTTCCACCCCCGCCGTGGCCTCGGTGCTTCCCCAGTGGCTGGCCTCGGCGCTCCATTCCGATACGCCTTACCATCCCATCATGGCCTGTGCGCTCTATATCGTGCCCGGCGTACCGCTGATAAACTTCGTCGACGACATGCTCGACAATCATATTGAAACCGGACTGGTGCGTGCCACCAACACGCTATTGATGATTGTCGCCATGGCTTTTGGCATCGCTGCGGCTATCGAGGTGTGTGGCGTGGACAACTTCGTGAAGGATTTGAGCATGACGCCCCACAACTCGTTTGTCTCCTATGCCATTGCGGCAGCCATTTCGGGATTCGGTTTCGCCACCATTTATGACACGCCCAAGCGGCTCATGCCGTGGATCGCCATCGGGGCAATCATTGCCGTGTGTACGCGCAACTTTGTCAACCTCGGTCCTGACAGTGGCAACGTGGGCCTGGGCCTGGGGCTGATGGTGGGCTCGCTTGTGGGAAGCGCCCTCATCTCCGTCATCAACATCAAGATGGTGCATGTGGTGCACACGCCGCACCAGGTAATTACCATCCCCTCGGTCATCCCGATGATTCCCGGCGTGTTGATGTATCGGGCCCTGTATGGACTTATTGATATGCAGGGCATCGTGGGCGAAGTGACATTCGCCACCCACAATGCCATCAACGGCTTGCTGGTGATTCTCGTCATCGCCGTGGGTGTGGCCATTCCCAACATCTTCTTCCGCAAGTGGATTGCGCCAGAACGGCGGGCCAAACTCGAAAGGCTTATTGCAGAGCGCAAGGCCCGGGGAAAGTTTGTGCAATTGTGCGACGTGGAGTAAGCCGGCCTTGCCTTTTAGTATTATAAGGAATAGAGTATAGCTGACATGTATGTCAGTCGGACCGTGCCAAAATTGTCATGTTCCAAGGGAGATGACAGTTTTGGCACGGTTTTCGTAGAGGGATGGGCAGATTGAAACAACAACATTTAAATATAATAGGATTATGAATATTAAACCATTAGCAGACAGAGTGCTGGTACTTCCCGATCCAGCCGAGGAAAAAGTAGGTGGAATCATTATTCCTGATACAGCCAAGGAAAAACCGCAGCGTGGCAAGGTAATCGCCGTCGGCGGTGGCAAGAAGGACGAGCCCATGGTGCTGAAGGTGGGCGATGAGGTGCTCTATGGCAAATATTCGGGTACAGAACTCGAGAACGAGGGCGAAAAGTACTTGATGATGCGCCAGAGTGACGTGCTTGCCGTTGTGGAGGACTAAGTTCCACGGAAGTGCTAATTTGGAATAATCAATCGGAAAAAACAACAATTTAAAACGGAAAAGAATCATGGCAAAGTTAATGAAATATGATGTTGAGGCTCGCAACCTGATGAAGAAGGGTGTGGACCAACTGGCTGATGCAGTGAAAGTGACACTGGGGCCGAAAGGACGTAATGTGGTGATCGAGAAGAAGTTCGGCGCACCTCAGATTACGAAGGACGGTGTTACCGTGGCCAAAGAGGTGGAACTCGAAGACAAGTTCGAGAACACTGGCGCACAGTTGGTGAAGAGCGTGGCCTCGAAGACCGGCGACGATGCTGGTGACGGCACCACGACCGCTACCATTCTGACGCAGGCCATCGTGAACGAGGGACTGAAGAATGTCACGGCTGGTGCAAATCCCATGGATTTGAAGCGCGGCATTGACAAGGCCGTGAACGCCGTGGTGGACTACATCAAGGAGAACGCTGAGCAGGTAGGCGACGACTACGACAAGATTGAGCAAGTGGCTACGGTGAGCGCCAACAACGATCCCGAGATTGGCAAACTCATCGCTGATGCCAAGCGCAAGGTGTCGAACAACGGCGTGATTACCATCGAGGAGAGCAAGAGCCGTGATACCCACATTGACGTGGTAGAGGGCATGCAGTTCGACCGTGGCTATCTCAGCGGATATTTCGTCACAGATCCTGAGAAGATGCAGTGCGTGATGGACAATCCTTATATCTTGATTTACGACAAGAAGATCAGCAATCTGAAGGATTTCTTGCCCATTCTGCAGCCTGCTGCCGAGAGTGGTCGCCCCTTGCTGGTGATTGCCGAGGATGTTGATTCTGAGGCTCTTACAACGCTGGTGGTGAACCGTCTGCGTGGCGGACTGAAGATTTGCGCCGTCAAGGCTCCTGGCTTCGGCGACCGTCGCAAGGCCATGCTGGAGGACATTGCCGTACTTACGGGTGGTGTGGTAATCAGCGAGGACAAGGGTCTGAAACTTGAGCAGGCCACGCTGGAGATGCTTGGCTCGGCTGAGAAGGTGACTGTGACCAAGGACAATACCACTATCGTCAACGGAAATGGCTCGAAAGAGAATATCGCTGACCGTGTGGCTCAAATCAAAAACGAGATTGCCAATACCAAGAGCTCGTATGACAAAGAGAAACTGCAAGAGCGTCTGGCCAAGTTGTCGGGTGGCGTGGCAGTGCTCTATGTAGGTGCCAACAGCGAGGTGGAAATGAAAGAGAAGAAGGATCGCGTGGACGATGCTCTCCGTGCTACCGATGCCGCTATCGAGGAAGGCACCGTGGTGGGTGGCGGAACTACTTACATCCGCGCCCAAAAGGCTCTCGACACGCTGAAGGGTGACAATGCCGACGAGCAGACGGGTATCAACATCGTGCGTCGCGCCGTGGAGGAACCCTTGCGCCAGATTATCGCTAATGCTGGCGGTGAAGGCTCGGTAGTGGTGAACAAAGTGCGTGAGGGCGAAGGAAACTTCGGCTATAACGCCCGTACTGAGGTGTACGAGGACCTGCACAAGGCCGGCATCGTTGACCCTGCCAAGGTGGAGCGTGTCGCACTTGAGAATGCTGCCTCGATTGCCGGAATGCTCCTTACCACGGAGTGCGTGATGGTGGATAAGCCTGAAGAGAAGCCTGCCATGCCTGCTGCCGGTGCACAGGGTATGATGTAAGGATTGCAATCTAGACTTTTCAAAATCAAGGGTCGACTTTCGGGTCGGCCCTTTTTCTTTTGTTTTTTGATATGATTACTGCAAATTTTGCCAAAAAAATTTGGAGGTTTGAATAATTTGGAATAACTTTGCAGATGAAGAAACAATAGAAATGATTGCAACTAAAAAGAAAGTTTAGGCTTTAGAGCCTTCAATAATATTTTTTGATTTGTTTTAGTAGATTAGTTTTTAAGTAGTTTGTTTTTGAAAATCGGCTGTCGTGATGATATCCGATTTTTTTTGTGTGCGTATGTCAATGCGCGTTTGTGCGTGTCCCCGCTCGTTTTCCATGCTTTTTTCTTGCTCTTTTAGAAGAATCTTTGTACTTTTGCCCCTATGAAACGAAAACTCGAAATCAATTGGAAAATAGCGTTGCTGTTCCTCTTTGTCGTAGGAGGTATCTATTTCATTATGTCGGCCTTGCTACGTTTGACCCATCCCTTCCTCGCGACGCTTGGTGTTTTGCTCCTTCTTTTTGTGGGTGACGCCTTAGCTCGGGAAGCTGATTACAGGCTTAAAATCAAACGGCGCGACCGTGAGCGGAGCAAACGCGAGGGTGGAGAGGCATGAGCATGCGACTGGTCTTGGCTTGAATCCGATATTGAGTTTAATGTTTTGATAATCTGTAAGTTGTGGAAAAACTGATTCAGTTGTATCAAAGTTGGGCCGGAAAGCATCCCGCCCGTATAGAGCGGTTGGCCGAACAGGGGAGCAACCGGCAATATTTCCGCCTCTATGATGCTGATGGAGGCGCCGTGATCGGGGTGGTGGGAACATCGCGCGACGAAGACCATGCCTTTGTCTATTTGGCACGCCATTTCACCAAGCGTCAGCTGCCCGTACCTCGGGTTCTGGCCGTGAGCGATGATGAATTGCGCTATTTGCAGACGGATTTGGGTCAGTGCTCGCTCTATGACGCCATCCGCGGAGGACGAGAGGCTGGCGGACGATATAATCAGCATGAGAAGGAATTGTTGCTCAATACGATACGCGAGTTGCCCAATGTGCAGATTCGGGGGGCGCGTGGGCTCGATTGGAGCAATTGCTACCCTATGCCGGAGTTTAATACCGACAGTGTGCTTTTCGATTTGAATTACTTCAAATACTGCTTCTTGAAGCCGACCGAGCTCGATTTCCATGAAATGAAGCTTGAAGCCAACTTCAGACTCTTTGCCAAAGACCTGACCTCGGAACCCATGGTGAGCTTTCTCTATCGCGACTTCCAGGCACGCAACGTCATGCTTGACGCCAAAGGGCATCCTTTCTTCATTGATTTCCAAGGCGGGCGGAAGGGCCCTTATTATTACGATCTGGCTTCTTTCCTCTGGCAGGCTTCGGCGCATTATTCGTTCAAGTTGCGTCGGGAACTGGTGTATGCATATTATCAGAGTTTGAAAAACTATACCGAGGTGCCCTCGGAGCGCCATTTCGTGCACCGATTGTCACTTTTCGTGCTTTTCCGCACGCTTCAGGTGTTGGGCGCCTATGGCTTCCGAGGGTATTTCGAGCGTAAGAAGCATTTCCTAGATTCGATTCCGCCCGCCATCCAGAACTTACGTGACTTGGTGGCTTTGGGTCCCCGCTTTTTCCCCTACACTTACATGATGGATATGCTCAGGCGGTTGACCGAACTTCCGCAATGGGCTCATATCGACGCTCCGGCCCGTAATCGCGTTGATGGTTTGAAGACGGCGGAGAACAATATCTATTCCTCAAGGCCCGAAGACGGCCCCGCCACCTACTCAAAATACGATGGGAAGGGACCGTTGGTGGTGCGGGTGTATAGCTTCTCCTATCGGAAAGGTATTCCCGATGATCCTTCGGGCAACGGCGGGGGCTATGTCTTCGATTGTCGCAGCACACATAATCCCGGCCGCTATGAGCCTTACAAGAAACTTACGGGACTCGATGAGCCAGTTATCAGATTCCTAGAGGACGACGGGGAAATTTTGGAATTTCTCAAGTCCGTGTATGCATTGGCCGACCATCATGTGGAACGCTACATTCAGCGTGGGTTCACGAGCTTGATGTTCTGCTTTGGATGCACGGGTGGGCAGCACCGCAGCGTGTATAGTGCACAGCATTTGGCTGAGCATATCCACGAGAAATATGGGGTGGAGGTGGAGATTACCCATCGTGAGCAGGGCATTCACACGATCCTTCGGAGGCGTGTCGAAAATAACGGTGTCGGTGAGAAATGATTCGGAATGTAGAAGGGTGATGGCGCTAGAAAAAGTAGGTTGGTGATGTTTCTATCGGTTTGGAGGCTTCTTTCTCCTAAAAAATGTGTAACTTTGCCAGCAAAAACAAAGTCATCCGCATGATAACCAAATTGAGAGAAATGAAGAACTGTGTTTTAAAAACATTCCTCCTAACGGTAACTGCCATGCTATGTTCGGTTGGACTCCACGCTCAGACCCACGAAGTGTTGTATGAGGTGGAAACGGAAAACAATGGTGTGGTGATCGTGGAAAATCAGGTGGGCTTTGCTGGAGACGCCAAAGCGATTGCCAATGTGAAATTTTGTTCGGGACGATTAGTATGATAAAGCAGGCCATGATTTTTGCCGCTGGGCTCGGCACCCGCCTGAAGCCCCTTACCGACCATATGCCCAAGGCTTTGGTCCCGGTAAGCGGCGTGCCTCTTTTGAGGCGCGTCATAGATAGACTGGCCGATGCGGGGTTTAGTCGGATGGTGGTGAATGTGCATCATTTTGCCTCGCAAATTACCGAATATATCGGCGAGAACAAAAATTTCGGTCTCGATATTCAAGTCAGTGACGAGCGTGACCAACTGCTTGACACGGGAGGCGGACTGAAAAAGGCCGCACCGCTTTTTGATGCGGACAGTCCTATTCTTATCCACAATGTCGACATACTGAGCAATGTTGATTTGAGCAAGCTCTACGCCGAAGCACGCCCCGGAGGGGCCACGTTGCTTGTCTCGTGGCGGAAGACCAAGCGCTATTTGGTCTTCCGTGACGATATGAAGCTTGTGGGATGGGTGAATGTAGAGTCGGGCGAGGTAAAAAGCCCATTTGCCGACGTACGTCAGATCCTGTCGGCCTTGTCTTATCCATTGTCCGTTGGCAACGAACCATGCCGTGTGGGCGCTTTCCATCTTTATGCCTTCAGTGGCATTCATGTGTTCCCCCCGGCCTTCTTCGCACTCATGAAATCGTGCCCCGACCGCTTTCCCATCATGGATTTTTATCTCGACCATTGCGACCAGGTTCCCATTTGGGGGCGTGTGGCCGAGGGGTTGCGGCTTATGGACGTAGGCAAACAGGACACGTTGCGCCAGGCCGAAGACTTTCTCAACACCTTGCGACAACCTTCGGACAATGGGTTCTCCTTGAAGTGAACCAGCAGGGCAATTTGATTAGCTTTTATAGGATTTTATTCAAACATCATTCAAATACATTATATGCAACAGAAGATTATCATTCTTGATTTCGGTTCGCAAACGACGCAACTCATAGGCCGCCGTGTCCGCGAACTCGACACCTTCTGCGAGATCCTACCTTACAACAAGTTCCCCGTCGGTGACGAGTCGGTAATTGGCGTCATCCTCAGTGGAAGTCCCTATTCCGTGCATGACAAGGAGGCTTTCAAGGTAGACTTGAGCCAGTTTGTTGGCAAGTATCCCGTTCTGGGAATTTGCTATGGGGCACAGTACATTTCTTACTCGCAGGGAGGCAAGGTGGAGCCTACGGGCACACGAGAGTATGGCCGGGCCAATCTGGCCGAGGTTGACACGTCGTCTCCCATCTTCCACGGTTTCGAGCAGGGCTCGCAAGTGTGGATGAGTCACGGCGACACCATTACGGCCATTCCGGAGGGGTACCATGTCATCGGCTCGACACAAGACGTGCACAATGCCGCTTTTGCCAATGAAGACGAGCGGGTGTGGTGCGTGCAGTTCCATCCGGAGGTCTATCACACCTTGCAGGGCAAGCAGCTGCTGAAGAATTTCGTGGTCGACATTTGTGGCAGCCGTCAGCAATGGAGCGCCGCCTCGTTTGTCGAGTCTACGGTGAAGGAATTGCGCGAGCAGATTGGAGCCGACCGCGTTATCCTTGGACTCTCGGGAGGTGTCGACTCTTCGGTGTGTGCCACTTTGCTTCATCGTGCCATAGGCAATAATCTGACGTGCATCTTTGTTGACCACGGCATGTTGCGCAAAAACGAGTTCAGCAAGGTGATGGAGGCCTATCAGGGGCTGGGACTCAATGTGATTGGCGTGGATGCTTCAGAAAAGTTCTTCACTGATTTGCAGGGAGTTACTGATCCGGAACAGAAGCGGAAAATTATCGGTCGTGACTTCGTAGAGGTGTTCAACGCCGAAGCTAAGAAGATTACCGATGCCAAGTGGCTCGCTCAAGGCACCATCTATCCCGACCGCATTGAGAGCTTGAGCATTACGGGAATGACCATCAAGAGCCACCATAATGTGGGCGGATTGCCCAAGGAAATGAAGCTGAAGCTTTGTGAGCCGTTGCAGTGGCTTTTCAAAGACGAGGTGCGCCGTGTGGGGTATGAACTGAAAATGCCCGAACGCCTCATCAAGCGTCATCCCTTCCCCGGTCCGGGACTGGCTGTGCGCATTTTGGGTGACATCACTCGTGAGAAAGTTCGCATTTTGCAAGATGCTGATGACATTTATATTGAGAAGATGCATCAATACCGTATGCCTGACGGAACAAGCCTTTACGACCACGTTTGGCAGGCTGGAACAGTTTTGCTGTCCACCATCCGCTCGGTGGGCGTGATGGGTGATGAGCGTACTTATGAGCATCCCGTAGCCCTTCGCGCCGTGACAAGTCAGGACGCTATGACCGCTGATTGGGCCCATTTGCCCTATGATTTCATGGCCGACGTGTCCAATGAGATTATCCGTAAGGTGAGGGGGGTGAACCGCGTGTGCTACGACATTTCATCGAAACCACCATCGACCATAGAGTGGGAGTAAGACCATACCTAAGCGGGACCGTCATAATGGCGGTCCCGCTTTTGCTTTTGTTTGGTAGGAATGTCGGCTACAGTGTGCCAATCTGCAATGAATTAAAGCCCTGTAGCTCGGTTCGGGTTCGGTATGGAGGTAGGCCTTTGTAATATGGAAATAAAAGTGTCGGCCTGGAAAAGCCAATCATGGTTCGGGAGGTGTCTGTTCGTTTAAAGCGCCTTGGATTGTTGATAAATCAGATTGGAATTGCCTTAAAGGCATTTGGACAAAGTGTAAGTGCCCTTTTAAACTTCTCAGAAGGCCGTTAAAGCATCTTGATAGAATTGTTTTTGGACGTTAACAGGGCCGTTCTTGTATTCTTTCCTTATGTTTTCTTACTTCTTTGTAAAATTGAAGGGTTACGCCTTGGAATACCTCTCAGAATGTCACGAAAATGCTTCTATTCCGACATTCTGTAAAAGGCAGGAGTGGCGGAGTGTGATGCGAATGTAAGACTTTCGTAGGTTTCGTGTCAGGCTATTTTGTAGGGGACGTAAAAAGCGTTCAACGCTACCACGTGTTTTTTTGCTGCTTATTGCAACTTGTGATATCGTTGGCTTTTACACCGAACTTATGCCAATCATGGTGGATGGCTACGGTTGTCTGTTGGATAGGGGCGTGAAGCGTTTCTAGCTTTCGGGGCGTTGTGCGGGTAGAGTGGGCGGACTGCGGGAGAGAATGCAAAATATCTCAAGTCCGTCGGGCGGAAGGAGGGGCGGAAAGTAGGAAGCTTGGTGTTGGGGGAGTCCGTAAAAAAGTAGGAGACAAGCACATATAGTCGTAGCTTAGTCTCCTACCACGAGACAATATCCTGTTGGAAGAGGCGACTATTTTTTCTCTTTCAGCAGGTCGCGGATTTCGGTGAGTAGCACCTCCTCCTTCGACGGTGCGGGAGGTGCTGCGGGCGCTTCATCCTTCTTTTTCTTGGCCAACTTGTTGATGGCCTTGACAAGCAGGAATACGCAGAAAGCGACGATGACGAAGTCGATAAGCGTTTGAATGAAGCTACCATAGTTGATGGTGGCGGCCTTCATCTCGATACCGTCGGTAATCTTCTCGGCGGGCAACGTGATTTTCAAGTCGGAGAAGTTTACTCCGCCGATGAGCCAGCCGATGGGAGGCATGATGATGTCGTCAACAATAGAAGATACGATCTTCCCGAACGCTCCGCCGATGATGACACCAACAGCCATGTCGACTGCGTTACCCTTAACGGCAAAGTCTTTGAATTCTTGAATGAATTTGCTCATAAATCGATTTGTTTGTCTTATTTTAATAATGTGATGTTTCCATTGTTTAAAGCCGATTTCCAATGCTTATTGCAATATCGACTTGCCAATCACGTGGCACGCAATGTGTGATGGGCAGCTTGCCCACGGTACAGTCGCCATTTTTAAATTATTTAATACTCGTTCCGGTTGCAAAATTAGAAAATAATTTGTATCTTTGCACTTGAAAAAAGGAAAAAGTTCATTTTTTGAATACATTTTATAAACCTTTATAAACAAAAAAGTAAAATGGTAAAAGTAGCAATTAATGGTTTCGGTCGCATCGGCCGTCTCGCATTCCGTCAGATGTTCGCAGCCCCCGGCTACGACGTTGTGGCTATCAACGACCTCACCAGCCCGAAGATGCTGGCCCAACTGCTGAAGTATGATACCACTCATGGTGGCTATCAGGGCGTCATCGGCGAGAAGCCGGTTCATACCGTTGGTTACGATGACACTCCCTTCACGGAGAATGGCAAGGAGGCTGCTGGCTTCATCTCTGTGGATGGCAAGAAGATCACCATCTATAAGGAGAAGGATGCTGCCAACCTGCCTTGGGGCGCTCTTGATATCGACGTTGTGCTGGAGTGCACCGGCTTCTATACTTCGAAGGCCAAGAGCCAGGCTCACATCGACGCTGGCGCTAAGAAGGTTGTGATTTCGGCACCTGCTGGCAACGACCTGAAGACCATCGTGTTCAACGTGAACCACAAGAATCTGACTTCTGAGGACACGATCATCAGCGCTGCTTCCTGCACCACCAACTGCTTGGCTCCTATGGCACAGGCTTTGAACGATGCATATCCTATTCAGGCTGGTATCATGCAAACAATCCACGCTTACACTGGCGACCAGATGATTCTCGACGGTCCTCAGCGTAAGGGCAACCTCCGCCGTAGCCGTGCTGGTGCTTGCAACATCACACCTGCTTCCTCTGGCGCTGCCAAGGCCATCGGTCTGGTTCTGCCCGAGTTGAACGGCAAGCTCATTGGTGCCGCACAGCGCGTTCCCGTGGCTGATGGCTCCACCACGCTGCTCTATGCTGTGGTCAAGGGCAAGGACGTCACCGTGGAGAGCGTTAACGAGACCATGAAGAAGCACGCTAACGAGAGCTTCGGCTACAACGATGAGGAGATCGTCTCCAGCGACATCATCGGCATGCGTTATGGCTCGCTCTTCGACGCTACCCAGACCATGGTGGTGAAGCTCGATGATGACACCTATGAGGTTCAGGTCGTGTCTTGGTATGACAACGAGAACAGCTACACCTCGCAGATGGTTCGCACCATCAAGTACTTCGCTGAGCTGAAGTAATACCGTTAAGGTGACAATAATTCTGTCAAAAGTATAAAATTAGGCCGTACAGTTTTTGCTGTGCGGCCTTTTTTTCTTACCTTTGCCCACATCAAACCGCAATGACTCCACGACCGATGAAGAAACTCCTGACAATTCTAGGGCCTACGGCTTCGGGCAAGACCGTTTTGGCGGCACATGTCGCATATGTGCTCCATGGCGAGATTCTTTCCGGTGACAGCCGGCAGGTGTACCGGGGCATGGACATCGGAACAGGTAAGGATTTGGACGACTATGTGGTAGATGGGGTGCACATTCCCTATCATCTTATTGATATTTGCGAGCCGGGAACGCGCTATAATTTGTTCCGTTATCAGGCTGACTTCCTTGAGGCTTATGAGGATTTGTTGCGACGTCATGTACAACCGATACTTTGCGGTGGCACGGGACTCTATATCGAGTCGGTGTTGAAGGGCTATCAGCTTTCTCCGGTTCCGCAAAACCCTCAGCTTAGGGCCCGCCTTGACGGAAAATCGCTTGAGGAACTCACTGCGGTGTTGGTGGACTTGAAACAGAAAAATGGCTCGGTGATGCACAATACAACGGATGTGGATTCTCCGCAACGGGCCATACGGGCCATAGAAATAGAGACTTACAATCAAGAACATCCTACGAGCGAGCGGCCGTTTCCTGCGATAGATTCTGTCATCGTCGGTGTTGCCATCGACCGAGATTTGCGTAGGAAGAGAATCACCGACAGGTTGAAGAAACGTCTTGACGAGGGCATGGCCGAAGAGATTCGGGCGTTGTTGCAGCAGGGAGTGGATGCCGATGATTTGAAGTATTATGGATTGGAATACAAATATGTGACAGAATACGTGCTTGGCGAGACTTCTTACGTCGAGATGTTCCGGCAATTGGAAATCGCCATCCACCAGTTCGCCAAAAGGCAAATGACCTGGTTTCGGGGCATGCAGCGTCGTGGATTCTCCATTCATTGGATAGACGCATCGCTTCCTATGGAGCAAAAAGTTGAAGAAGTGTTGAAACTGATAAGATAAAAAAAGAGATGGATGAAAGCAAGTGGGGGGTGATTTATTGTCCCAAAGGAGGATGGCACTCGCGTAAGCGTTGGGAAAAAATCAAGAAGTGCCTGCGCGAGAAAAAGGTGGATTTCGACTTCGTACAAAGCGAGAACACGGGCAGCGTGGAGCGGCTTGTGAAGATGCTCATCAACAATGGCTATCGGACGATAGTCATCGTGGGCGGTGACTCGGCGCTCAATGATGCCGTGAATTGCCTCATGCAGACAGAGGCCGCCAAGCGGCAGCAGATAGCCTTGGGGGTGATTCCTAATGGGGTGATGAATGATTTCGCGCAATTTTGGGGATTCAGTGATAGTTCCGTCGAGCAGTGCGTGGATTGGTTGAAGTTGCGCCGTGTTAGGAAAATAGACTTGGGGGTTATCCGCTATACGAATAAAAAAGGCGAGAAGTGCCATCGCTATTTCCTCAATTGTATTAATATCGGACTCATTGCCGCTATCATGAATTTGAAGCGGAAAACCCGCCATGCTTTCGGCTCGCGCTCTCTGTCCTTTTTGAGCTCGTTCCTGCTCATGACGTTCCAGCGTCTCGACTACCGAATGGAGCTGCATATCAACAGCGATGTCATCCGTCGCCGGGTGATGACGGTTTGTGTGGGAAATTCCACAGGCTATGGACAGACGCCCAACGCCGTGCCTTACAACGGGCTGCTCGACGTGTCGGTGGTCTATCATCCACAGATGACGCAACTCTTCGAAGGGTTCTATTTGTTTGTTAAAGGAAAGTTCTTAAATCACAAGAGCGTACATCCTTATCGTACGAGAAGGGTCGTCGTCGACAAGGCTGAGCATGCACTTGTAGGCATCGACGGCCGACTGATGAACACGCCGGTGGGACCTTTCACCATCAGCGTCGAGCAGGAGGTCGTCAATTTCCTCATCCCCGACTAGTGTTTGCATGCCCCCGTGTCAGCCCATCCGGCTCACCTTGTGCAGTTTTTCCTCTTCGATGATTTTAATTTTCTTTCCGTCGATGGCAATGAGTTTTTCGTTGGCAAAGGCGGAAAGAGTTCGTATGGCGTTGCTTGTAGTCATATTGGAAAGGTTGGCCATATCCTCCCGGCTTAAATAGATGCTCAGCGTGTGCCCGTCTTCCTCTACGCCGTAGCTATCTTTCAAGAAGAGCAAGGCTTCGGCCAGCCGTCCACGAATATGTTTTTGGGTAAGATTCACAGTGCGGTCGTCGGATGCGCCGAGCTCTTCTGAGAGCTTGTGGAGGAAGAACTTGCAGGTTGAAAAATTCTCGGTAAGGAGCTTTTTAAGAATCTCGATGGGGAAAACAGCGGCCACAGACGGCTCCAGAGCCATAGCCGAGGTCTTGTAGTCTTCGTGGGCAAAAAAGGCGCGATAGCCGAAGAACTCATAAGGTTTGACGACGCGTAAAATCTGATTCCGGCCAATCCCGTCCTTGTAGACTTTCACTTTCCCTTGAATCAGGTATAAAGCATGGGTCGGGCTGTCGAAATCTTTGTAGATTATTTCGTTTTTCTTATACTTTTGCAATGTAAGGTGATCTTCGAGCATCTTTTCCTCTAGTGCGCTCAGAGGACCTATCTGCTTGCTAATGTCCTTAACCGCTTTCGCCTTGATGTATTCTGTTTTTGACGTCATTACCTATTTTGAATCTTTTACCTATTGAGTGCAAAAGTAATAAAAAATATTTAATTGCGTAAATAGTTTGACGAATTTTATATTATTCAGCAACTAATTTCTTTTTTTTGATAAAATTCCTAATCTTTTCTTTTGTGTTCCAGTAAAAAATCAGTAACTTTGAAGCACCAATAAAAAATGCCGTCATGAAAAGCACGTACGGCTCAAAAACGTAAAAACTATTAAACCTAAACATACATGAGCTATCTTAGATTCGAAAGGTCGTTGATGACCAATCTGCAAGAATCACTACCGAAAGAGTTGCTGCGCACCAACCGATCGGGGGCTTATTCCTGTTCCACGATAGTCGATTGTAACACGCGGAAGTATCACGGATTGTTGGTCGTGCCCGTTCCAGAGCTCGATGACGAGAATCATGTGCTGCTTAGTTCGCTAGATGTTACCGTCATCCAGCATGGAGCGGAATTCAACTTGGGTCTCCATAAGTATCAGGGCAACAACTACAGCCCCAAGGGGCACAAGTACATTCGCGAGTTTGTTTGTGACACGGTGCCCACCACCATCTACCGTGTGGGCGGAGTCATCCTCCGGAAGGAAGTGGTGTTCCAGCATTACGAGGATCGGATTCTTATCCGCTATACGCTCGATGATGCTCATTCGGCCACCACATTGCGCTTCCATCCCTTTTTGGCTTTCCGGAGCGTACGTCAGTTCACTCATGAGAACAGTACGGCCAGTCGTGACTATTCACTTGTGGATAATGGCATCAAGACCTGTATGTATGCCGGCTATCCCGACCTCTTCATGCAGTTCAGCAAGAAAAACGAGTTTGTTTTCCAGCCTGACTGGTATCGGGGTATCGAGTACCCCAAGGAGCAGGAGCGCGGTTATGCCTCCAATGAGGATCTCTACGTGCCCGGCTATTTCGAGATGAGCATCCGCAAGGGCGAGAGTATCGTCTTTGCCGCATCTACTTCGGAAATCAAGACACATGGGCTGAAGACACTTTTTGACAAGGAACTGGCTTCGCGTACGCCGCGTGACAATTTCTTCCATTGCCTGGTAAATGCGGCCCATCAGTTCCACATTCACGAGAAAAATGACGACCGCTACATTCTGGCTGGTTATCCATGGTTCAAGTGTCGTGCCCGTGACACATTCATCGCTCTTCCCGGTCTCACCCTTTCTATTGAGGAAGACGACTATTTCGAACTCGTGATGAAGACTGCAGAGCGTGGTATCCGGGAGTTCATTACCGGGAAACCCCTGTCAGTGAAAATTTATGAGATGGAGCAGCCTGATGTCTTGCTTTGGTGCATTTGGGCGCTGCAGCAGTATGCACGTGAAAAGGGAATGGAAAAATGCCTAGAGAAGTATGGCCGGCTGATTAAAGACATCGTGACTTACATCAAGGCCAACAAGCATCCAAACCTGGAGTTGCGCGACAACGGATTGCTCTATACGCAGGGGCGCGACAAGGCTGTGACGTGGATGAACTCCACGGCCAACGGCAGACCGGTAGTGCCACGTACGGGCTATATCGTTGAATTCAACGCTCTGTGGTATAATTCGCTTTGCTTTTGCGCCAAGCTGGCTGAGATCGAAGGAAAGCAGGATGTTGCCGACAGGTTGGGTGCCGAAGCCGAAAAGACGGGCAAGAGCTTCCTTGACACTTTCATGAACAAGTTCGGCTATCTCTACGATTATGTCGACGACGACTATGTAGATTGGAGTGTTCGGCCTAACATGATTTTCCCGGTGGCTTTCGACTATTCGCCCCTGTCGCTCGACCAGAAGAAGAATGTGCTTGACGTGTGTACTCGCGAGTTGCTTACCCCGAAGGGCTTGCGCTCGCTATCGCCCAAGAGTGGCGGCTATAATCCCGTTTACGTCGGTCCGCAGACCCAGCGCGACTATGCCTACCATCAGGGCACGGCGTGGCCGTGGCTTGGCGGATTCTATATCGAGGCCTGCTTGAAACTCTACAAACGGTCGCGCCTAAGCTTTTTGGAGCGCCAAATGGTGGGCTACGAGGATGAAATGTCCTATCATTGCCTAGGTACCATCAGCGAACTGTTCGATGGTAATCCGCCCTTCCATGGGCGTGGTGCCACGTCGTTCGCCATGAATGTAGGCGAGATTTTGCGTGCCTTGGAACTGTTGGAGAAAATGAACGTCAAATAGGAGGAACACTATGAAAGTATTAATGTTTGGCTGGGAGTATCCTCCTCATGTTTACGGAGGTCTGGCCACGGCCAATTTCGGTATCTCCGAAGGGCTGCATGCACAGGGCGACATCGAGACCATCCTCTGCCTGCCGAAACCTTTCGGCGACGAGGACCATACCTTTGCCCAAATTGTAGCCATGAATTGCGTGCCCATTGCCTGGCGCGATGTGAATTACGATTACGTGCAGAACCGTATCGGCAACCTGATGGATCCGAACCTTTATTACAAGCTTCGTGACCATATTTATGCCGATTTCAACTATATGCATGTCAACGATTTGGGATGTATGGAGTTTGCCGGGGGCTATCCGGGCAACCTCACGGATGAAATCAACAATTACAGCGTCATTGCCGGTGTTGTGGCCCGCACGTTCGATTTCGACATTATTCACGCCCACGACTGGCTCACCTATCCTGCAGGCATTCATGCCAAGCAAGTGAGCGGGAAGCCTTTGTGCATTCATGTCCACGCCACTGATTACGACCGGAGTCGTGGGCATGTGAATCCCACCGTCTACTCCATAGAGAAAGATGGTATGGACCATGCCGATTGCATCATGTGCGTGTCTGACCTTACCCGCAACACGGTCATCAACCAGTATCACCAAGATCCGCGCAAAGTCTTCACGGTGCACAACGCCGTTTATCCTTTGAGTGCCGCAAACGAGGCTATTCCCCGTCCGGACCATAAGGGAAAGGAGAAAGTCGTGACTTTTCTTGGACGCATCACCATGCAGAAGGGACCGGAATACTTTGTCGAGGCTGCCAACATGGTGCTTCATCGTACGCGCAACGTACGTTTCTGCATGGCTGGTTCGGGCGACATGATGAATCAGATGATTTATCTTGCCGCCGAGCGTGGTATAGCCGATCGCTTCCACTTCCCTGGATTCATGCGGGGCAAGCAGGTCTACGAGTGTCTCAAGGACAGTGACGTTTACGTGATGCCCTCGGTAAGCGAGCCTTTCGGCATCTCGCCTCTCGAGGCCATGCAGTGTGGAACGCCTTCCATCATCTCCAAGCAGAGTGGTTGCGCCGAGATTCTCACCAACTGCTTCAAGGTGGATTATTGGGATATACACGCCCTGGCCGATGCTATTTATAGCATCTGTCACAACGAGAGCCTCTTCGATTATCTTTCTGAGGAAGGCAAAAAAGAAGTGGCACAGATCACATGGGAAAAGGTGGGGGCTTGGATTCGGCAACTCTATCTGAAGACCCTCGGCTGGCAGTAGGCTGGTCTTGGACCTTATGGAAATCGAATAGAAAGAATATGTTTAACAACAAGGTGAAAACCAAAACAGAAGACAAGAAATGAAAACCATTTGCTTATATTTCGAGATACATCAGATTATCCATCTGAAAAGGTACCGTTTCTTCGACATCGGCACTGACCATTACTATTACGACGACTTCGAGAATGAGCGTTCCATCAGCTATATTGCCGAGAACAGCTATATGCCCGCCCTGAACACCTTGGAGCAGATGATCAAGGAAAATGACGGCTATTTCAAGGTGGCCTTCTCGCTCAGTGGCGTGGGCATCGAGCAATTGGAGATGCATGCTCCCCAGGTGCTCGAGAAGTTGCAGGAACTGAATAAGACGGGGTGTGTGGAATTCCTGGCCGAGCCCTATTCGCACGGACTCTCGTCATTGGCCAACGAGGAGTCTTTCAAGGCCGATGTGCAGAAGCAGGTGAAGAAGATTAAGGAGTATTTCGGACAGACACCCAAGGTGTTGCGCAACTCCTCATTGATTTATAGTGATGACATCGGCTTGCAGGCTTCGCAAATGGGCTTCAAGGGAATGCTCACAGAGGGAGCCAAGCATGTGCTGGGTTGGAAGTCGCCCCACTATGTGTATAATTGCGCCTTGGCACCCAACTTGAAATTGCTCTTACGTGATATTTCGAAGAGCGACGACATCTCGCTTCGGTTCAACAACCGTGACTGGTCGGGGTATCCGCTCTTTGCCGACAACTACATTAACGAGATAGCCGCCTTCCCGGAGGATGAGCACGTGGTGAACATCTTTATGGAACTCTCGGCTTTGGGCATTGCCCAACCGTTGAGCAGCAACATCTTGGAGTTTATCAAGGCGTTACCGGTATGTGCCAAGCAGAAGGATATCAATTTTGCTACGCCGAGTGAGATTTTCGCCTCTACCAATAGCGTGGGCAGCCTTGACGTGCCCGACACGTTGAGTTGGGTTGACGAGGAGCGCGATGTCTCCACATGGCTCGGCAATCCCATGCAGCGCGAGGCCTTTAACAAACTTTATAGTGTGGCCGATCGTGTGCGCATTGCCGACGACGCACGTATCAATCAGGATTGGGATTATTTGCAGGCAAGCAACAACTTCCGCTTCATGACCACCAAGCCTAGCAATGTTGGGCTCGACCGGGGTATCTATAGTAGTCCCTTTGACGCCTTTACCAATTACATGAACATTTTGGGTGACTTCATCACCCGTGTAAACAACCTTTATCCCGAGGAGATTGATAATGAGCAACTCGAGGGATTGCTCACCACCATCAAGAATCAGGGCGATGAAATCGAGATGAAGGATAAGGAAATCAGCCGGTTGCAAGCTAAACTGGCCAAGATAGAGTCGGCCGCCGAACAGCTGCGTAGCAAGATTGACAAGAAGAAGGCCGCGCCGAAGAAGGCTTCCACATCCAAGAAAGCTAGTACAAAAGGTTAATCGGTGTAGTGCGGACATTTCCCGGCACATGTAATACGGGATGAAGAAAGGATGAGCAATTGATTCCACACACCCTTCACACCACGATCGGGGGTAGGCGGTGCACCATCTTAGGCGCGGCCAACCCCCGTTTCCTTCTCGTTCAGCCTGTCGATACGCACGATGAGGCTTCGCTTTCCCTTGAAGCCGCCCTCATAGCTGAGGCTTCGCAGAGCTTCATGCTCGTTGCCTTAAGGGTGGAAGACTGGAGTTCGGAACTCACTCCTTGGCCGATGCCTCCTGTTTTCGGCCGTCAACCTTTTGGCGACAGGGCGCCGTCGACGCTCCGCTTCATCCTTCAAGAACTCCTTCCCGCTCTTCCCAAGTATGGTGCCGAGGTGTCGCAAGCCATTCCCTTGCTTGGTGGCTATTCTTTGGCCGGTCTTTTCGCTTTATGGGCGGGCTATCAAACCGATTGCTTCCAAGGGCTTTGCTGTGCCTCGCCATCCGTGTGGTATAAGAATTGGATTCACTATGCGTCCCACCATGTACCCTTGTGTTCCAAGGTCTATCTGAGTTTGGGCGACAAGGAGCCGTGCACGCGCAATCAGGTGATGGCCCGTGTGGGCGATTGCCTACGGCAGCAACATGGTTTGCTGTCAGCCTCGCCCGGCATGAAAAGTGTGCTGGAGTGGAATCCTGGTAATCATTTTGTTGATTCCGGTCGTCGCATGGCGCGTGGCTTTGTTTGGCTCATGCGGCAATTCTCCTTTGAATAGAGGCATCGTGTTTTTCTAAGTACTAATCACAAAAACGCCCAAGAGGGAAGTGCCGTGCATTTTTGCAGTATGGTCCCCCTTGGGCATCTTTTCTTGAAAGCAAATCTCTCGCGCGTATGTGCGTTCCCTTTTACCTTACTGAACGTCCTACGCAGCTGTTGGGCATTTGGATGTGTAGCATGGCGCACACCGTGGGAGCGATGTCGGTCATGTACACGGGTTGGTTATCCTCGCCTTGTGTGACGTGCCACCCCATCAAAACAAACGGGATGTGGGTGTCATAGGGATTCCATTCTCCATGCTCCGTGCCCTTGTAGGCTGGGCTTGCATCGTAAACGCCGTAGATTCCCGCCCGTGGAATCACCGTGATTTCTCCGCTACGTTGTGGATTCCATCCATTGATGAGTCTTGTCTTGATGGGTTCGGGAAGAGTGGCGGTGGCCGCATGGGCATTGTCGACGACATAGATGAATTGCGGGTCCTGTCTCAAGATGCTGATGGCGGCATCCACGACGCGCTGTTTTTCCACCTGGTGTGCGGCGATGAGGCTGTCGTTCAAGAACATTTGGTAGTTGTCTTCCCACATCACGGGCTTGAATCCGAAGGCTTTTTCCAGTTTTTCGTTGAGTTGCTTGGTGGTTTTGCGATAGTCCCATCCACCTCCGGCAATACGGTGCGCCTTCATTTGGTTGAAGTTTTGCGCAGCTCCATGGTCAGCGCTGAGGAAGAGCAGGTAGTTGCCTTTGCCCACCTGTTTGTCGAGAGCGTCGAGGAAACCGGCTAGTCCGCGGTCGAGTGCCATATAGACATCGTGATTCTCCTTTCCCCGAGTGCTGAACTTATGTCCGATGGCGTCGGTTGACGAGATGCTTACGCAGAGCATGTCGGTGCCTTCGTGCAGGCCGAGTTGCTCATTCTTCAAGGCGGCCTCGGCCATTAGAAACGTGTATTCAACCCCCTGGTTGCTCGTCTTTAAGTCGAATCCCGGTTGGGTATGGTACTTTTTGTTGAAGTCGTCAACCCATTGGGGCAGTTGGTCCATGTAGAACGTGCTTGATACGAATCGTCCCGCACTTGTGTCCCACCAGTAAGCCGCGTTTGCACTTCGCCCGGCTGGCAAGATGGCGGCCCGGTCTTTGAGTGCGACGCCAATCACCTTGCTCTGATAGTCGGTGGCAATGCGTAGTTGGTCACCAATGGTAGTCGCCCAGAGGTTGCATGGGCTCATCTGTCCTTCTTTCGAATTTGAGCCTACGCTTTTCACCGTGTTGTCGCTACAGCAGTAGGCCGACTTGTCGTTGATGGCAAACCAGTTGCCGGCGATTCCCGTGAGTGCGGGCACGCTTCCGGTGTAGATGGATGAGTGGCCGATGGCGGTCACCGAGGGGATGTAAGGCAACTGGCAGTTCTGGTAAGAGAATCCTTCGGCCATCAGCCGTCGTAGTCCGCCTTGACCGTATTCTTTCTCATAATAATAAAGGTAGTCCCAACGCATTTGGTCGACCACCAGGCCCACAACTAGTTTCGGGCGCTCCACTTGTGCTGTCGCCATGTTGACGGCGAGGGTCAGCAGAACCCAAAGGGAGATCAGTCTTTTCATTTTCTTTTTGATGTTGTTTGATTGTAAGGGCAAAATTACAAAAAAAAGCCCAATCAGCTTCCTCTTCACTTCGATTTTATTCGAAATGTAACTTTATGGTCCGGTTAGCCCTTCACGGTGAAGAAAAGCCATACAGACACCGCAATCATCACGGCCGCCACCACCCGTTGGAAGGGTTTCTTGTTGACGTGCTTGACAAGGTGCAAGGCGGCGAAGTTGCCCAGCATCATTGCACATCCGATGAAAAGTCCATTCAGGAAGATGGGCCAGTTCATCAGGTCGAACTTCCCATAGGTCACGGCTTTCACGATGTGCATTGCCGCGGCCGCTGTGGCCTCGCTTACAATATAGGCCACGGGTGAAAGTTCGAGCGTGAGAAACACGGCGCTGCTCAGAGGTCCCGAGATGCCCAGCATGCCGTTGATGAAGCCCGTGAGTCCTCCTCCCACAAGCATAGTGGCGTGCCCTTTGGGCAGGTGCACCTTTCCGTTCAGTTTCATAAGTGCGAAGACGATGAGGCAGACGCAGAGCAGGCGGGTCATCAGTACCTTGTCTACCAGGGAGAATCCGAAGGCACCCAGCGCCGTGAGGGGTAGGGCGGTGACAAGGAAAGCGGTCACTTGCCGCCATTGGATTTGGCGCCATCCCATGGCCGCGCGCGATAGGTTGCTCAGCATTTGGGCTATGGTGGATACCGGAACGGCAACCTCGACACCATAAAAATAGGTGATGACGGGCAGCAGAATCATGCCTCCGCCAAAGCCTACCGAACCCGATAGGGTTCCGGCGGCAAGTCCTACAAGGATGAGTGTGACATACATTTCCATTCCGATGTGCAAAGGTATGAAAAAGATGCCATATAAATGATGATGCTGAAGGAGAAATTTTACATGAAAAAGATTTGTGGATGTTTGTGGTCAAGAGACGTGGCGTATCCATTCTTAAAAGTCAAGAATTATAAGCCCAGTGGCAAGCTGGTTTTCGTCGAAGGGCTGTTCTCGTGAAATGCAGGCTTGAATGCAGGCCTTCCGGCCATGGGGTGTTGGTGGCGGAAGGGATAATAAAGTTTAAATTCCCAATTTTCTACAATTTTGCACCTTAACTTTGCTTGTGAAAAATTAAGTATGAAGCAGATGGGAAGAAAACGCCTCTCCCTCTTTGGGGGATTATTTCTTTTTGTGTTGGCCGTCCAGTCCAAGCCTGTTTCGTGTCATGAAGATAGCACGGCGCAAGGGAGGCGGGACTTGTCGCCCGATAGTGTGACGGAGCCTGCCGGAAGATTGTTTTTGCCGGCAGACACGCCCCGCTTCTCCAGGTTCCAGGTCGCTTTAGACAACCTGGGCCAGACGCGCCTCTTCCGAGCCAGCTATCTTGGTGTCCCCCTTGTCTTGGGCGGACTTGTAGAGAAGCACCAGGATTCGAAGTTCAGGCGCTTGCGCAACGATTTCATGCCCCGGTTTCATCGTCCTCTCGACAATTATACCCAGTTCGTGCCCGCCGCGGCCGTGTTAGCCCTGAAGTTGGGTGGTGTGCCGTCGCGCGACTCGTGGGGGCGAATGTTTGCGAGCGATGCCTTCTCGGCGGTCTTGATGACCGGAGCCGTCCAAGGTTTGAAGCACTCCACCCGCGTAGGGCGTCCTGACGGGTCGGACAATCACAGCTTTCCTTCCGGCCACACGGCTACGGCCTTCATGACGGCCACGATGCTTTCCAAGGAGTATGGGCACCAGTTCGCCATTGCCTCTTAGATTTTCGCATGCGGGCGGTGCCGTCACCGGCTCATCATCCTCACCTCTCGTCCTAGTTTCTTGGCGGGGTCTTCCATGAAGAGCCAATAGGCTACGGGCATGACAGTGAGGATGAAGAACATCGTGATGAGCGTGCCCCAAAAGATGACGGCCGCCATCGGCATCCATAGGCTGCTTCCACCCAGAAGCATGGGGATGACGCCTGTAGAGGCACATGCCGATGTGAGGAAGATGGGTCGCATGCGTCGTTTCGATGCCTCCACGATGGCCTCGCGTAGGGATATCTTCTTCTCGCGGTAGAGTTCTCCAGCATAGTCGAAGAGGATGATACCATTGCGTACGAGCACGCCCATGAGGGACACGAATCCCAACACGCACGTCAGGCTCACATCGATGCCCGAGAGCAGGATGCCCATGGCCGCGCCGAAGAGACAGAGAGAGAGCGAACCGAGCATGATGAACGATTCGGCGACGTTGCGGAAGTGCCACAGCAAGACGAAGAAGATGATGGCGATGGCAATGATGAGCGCGGTGGTGATGTTGGGCGTTTGCTCCTGGTCCACTTCGTATTGTCCGCCATACGACACCTGTACGTCTTTCGGCAGTTTCATCTTGCCCACCATTTGCATGATGTGTCCCGTCATTTGCTCCACGTTCACGTCTTGGTCGGTTTCGGCGATGACCGACATCGTGCGCAGGCCGTTTCGGTGGACGATTTGTCCGTATTCCATTTTGCTTTCCACCGAGGCCACCTCTCTGAGCGGAACGTTTCTGACGCCCCCCAGCAGGGGGATTTGCTCGTCGAGCAGGTCGGCCACCGAGGCGTTGTCGCTATGCTGGCTTTTCAGGACGGTCTTCACGCCGTAATCGCCGTCCCACATCTGGCTCACGGGCAGCCCGGTGGAATAGCGCAGTCCCAGTGTCATCTGCACCATGGCGTTGGTCAGTCCCAGCCGGCTGGCCTTGGGGTCGTTGAGGTGTATGCGTGTCGTGGCCAAAGGCTCGCGGAAGTCGCTCCGCACCAGTTCCAGCCCGTTGGTTTTGCGCAGCCGGGTCATGATGCTGTCGGCGGCGACGCCGAGCGAGGCGAGGTCGTTTCCCGTAATTCGCACCTCGATGGGGTTCTCCTCCTTGCTATACGACAAGTGCTTGATTTTCACCACGCCTTCGGGAAAGTAGTTCGTATATTTCCGCTTGGCCTCGGCCACCAGTTCCTCTGTGTCGTCGTTGCTTTTCGTGTTGACGATGAATTGTGCGAAGTTGCTTCCCGGAATCTGTGGTGCGTAGGTCGTTTGGAATCGTGGCGACGACATGCCGTGGAAGCTGGCCACCGAGACCACCCTTGGGTCGCGTCTGAGCATGTGTTCCAGCGAGTCGGCCAGCCGCGTGGTGTGTGCCACGGTGCTCCCCGTAGGCGTGAAGATTTCCACGGCGAACTGGTCGCGTTGTGCGATGGGCATGAGTTTCTGCGGCAAGTTGACGAACACCACGGCACCCACGATGATGGAGGCGGCGGCCGTGCCGATGGTGATTTTCCAGTGTTCGAAGCATTTCTCGATGGCCCAGTCATAGAACCGTTGCATGAAGTCGAGCAGGTTGAACGCCTTTTTGCCGTCCTTGCGCACGCCCGTCTCGATGGGCTTTCGGATGCAGAAGTACATCAAGATGGGTAGCAGGGTCTGTGCGATGATCATGCTCACGAAGAGCACGATGGTGATGGCCCATGGGAACATGAGCAGGAAGTCGTGCATCACTCCGGTCATGGTGACGAGAAATGGGAAGAAGGTGATAGAGATGCACAATGTGGCCGAGAAGATGCTTTTCAGGAAGTGGCGTGTGGCCTCGACGGCGCTTTTCCACCGCGTCATGCCTTCGGCCAAGTTATCCACGTATCCGTCGATGATGACGATGGAGTCGTCGACGATCATTCCCAGGGTCATGATGAGTGCGGCCAGGGTGACGGTGTTGAGCTCGAGTCGGAAGATGTAGAACAGTCCGAGCGAGATGAATATGGTGACGGGCATGGTTGCCGCGGCCACGGCGGCCACCTGCCTCGGCATGATGAGCACCACCACCAGTAGCACGGTGGCGATGGCGATGAGCAGTTCTCGCAGGAAGTCGACGATGCTGTCGTCCACCACCTGTTTTTGGTCGGTGATCTTGCTCACCTTTACGTCGGCGGGCAGCGAGGCTTCCACGCGTGCCAGCTTCTCGTTCACCGCCGTACCCATGCGTGAGACGTCCATCCCCTGCTTGTTGCTCACCGAGAGGAGGAGCGCCTTGGTTCCGTTCACGGTGACATACTTGTCTAGGTCGGGATATTCATAGCGCACCTTCGCCACGTCGCGCAGGCGCACGATGTTACCACGCAGGTCGCTGAATATCACGGCGTTTTCCACGTCGTAAATCTTGTTGAGGCTGGCGTCCACGTAGACGGGGCTCTTATAGTCGTGTCCGCCGATGCGTCCGCCCGTGCTTGTGAATCCCTTTCCCGCCAATTCCTGGGCCACGGAGAGGTAGCTCACGCCGTAGTGGGCCAGCTTGTCGGAGTTGAGGTAGATGGCAATCTGGGGCATCTGCATGCCCACGACGCTCATTTTTCCCACCGACGGAATCATGCGGAGCGAGTCCTGTATGGTCTTCATGTATTCGTTGAGCTCCCGATAGGTCTTGTCCTTGCTTTCCAGCGAGATAAGCTCAGAACTCACGTCGCCAAAGTCGTCTTGCACCTGTACGGCCAGCACGCCCACGGGCAGCGAGTTTTTAAAGTTCTGTACGCCGTGTTTGAATTTCGACCAGAACTCGTCCTTGTCCTCCAGGTTCTCGTTCAGTTCCACGACGATGATGCTCATTCCGTCCCTCGAGTAGCTCACGGTCTTCTCCTTCAGCACCTCCTTATACGAGAAGATGTAGGTTTCCAGGGGCTTGGTCACCTGTTGTTCCACCTCCTCTGATGTCGCCCCGGGGAATACGGCGGCCACGATGCCCTCGCGCACGGTATAGTCGGGAAACTCGTTCTTGTTGATCATTTTGAGCCCGAAGACGCCCAGGGCGACGAGGCAGCACACCAGCAGGATGACAATCTGCCGGTAGTAGAGGCATATTTCTTGGAAGGATCGTTTCTTCTTGATAGGCATTTTTACTCGATTTTCAATTCGCGGATCATTTTCGTTACCAGCACCTTATGGGATGGTCTCGCATCTGGTGCCCTCGCTCACCATCTGCTGTCCCTCCACGATGAGTTCGTCGCCTGGTTCCAGTCCCCCGTTGACGCGTACGCCCTGCGACGTGTCGGCCACGAAGTGGATGAATCGCTTGGTGGCGCGTCCGTTTTTCACCACCCAGACGAACATGCGGTTGTCAGGATTGAGCTGCACCACTTCGGCCGGAACGAACACGCTCGTCTCGCCGCGTGTGAAGCGGCTGTAGACGTCGCAGATCATCCCCGGCAGGAGCTGATGGCGCGGGTTGTCGACCAGCAACTTCACCTCGTATGTCCTGCTCAGTGGGTCGGCGTCCACCCCGCGTTCCACCACCTTCCCGTAGAACGGGTCGGCGCCCGTGGCGTCGCATCTCACGAGCATGGTCTCGCCCTTTTTGATTTGTTCCACGTCAGTTTCGGGAACGCTGATTTTCACCTTTACGCGGTCTATGTGTACCAGTTTCACCACCATGGCGCCCGGCATCACGTTTTGTCCCGGGTCGGCGGCCTTGTGTGCCACGTATCCCGCAAAGGGAGCCCTCAGGCGCGTGTCTCCTTGTGCCTTTTGGGGCACGCGTTCCATGGCCCGTGCCGCCTTCAGCGCCTCTTCGGCCTCGCGCAGCGCCGTCTGTGCCTGCACCCATTTGGCCTCCGTGATCACACCTCCCTCGTGGAGCCCCTTGGCGCGGTTGTATTCGTCCTGAGCCTGTCTCAGGGCCTGCCGCGCCTGCTCGGTCACGGCGCGGCTCGATGCCAGCGTGGCGCTTTGGTCGGTGGCGTCGAGCGTGGCGAGGAGCTGTCCGCGCCCCACCATTTGTCCCTCGTCCACCATCACCTGGTTCACGGTCCCGGCCATGGGGAAACTCAGGCTTGTGCCGCTTTCTTCCTCCACCGTGCCCGAGTAGCCACGGCTGCCAATGACTTGCACGGCTCCCACGCGCATTACTTTCACCCTGACGGGCTTCTTGGCCTCGGGGCGCTTTCCCCCGCAGGCGCAAAGTCCCGCAAGTAGGAAGATTCCAATGATGAATTGTTCAAGTTTTCTCATTCTGTTGCAAAGATAGTGCAAACGAGTTGAATGACAAAGGAAAATATTGACTTTTTTCTATCTTGTTGCTCCATCGGCTGTATTCTTTTTTTGTTTCCTTCGTTCGTCCAGCCTTACCACCCCATGGCGCTTTTATACGGGGGGAGGGCGAAAAAGGGGTGAAACGTTTGCCATTGTCCGGCATTTGCACTACCTTTGCAGCAAAAATCCCAGATGAACGTCATCCCCGTCACCACCACCAGCCTTCCCGAACTCGATTGTTACGCGCGCCTCACCGACCACCAGCTGCGCTCGCGCGCCGATTCCCGTCGGGCCCGCCTCGTCGTCGAGAGCCCCAAGGTCATCCTCACCGCCCTTGCCGCGGGCTTGCGTCCCTGCTCCCTTCTTTGCGAGCGACGCCACATCACGGGCGACGCTTCGGCCATCATCGCCCAGATGGGCGACGCCCCCGTCTACACTGGCGAGCGCGAGGTGCTGGCCCGCCTTACGGGTTATACGCTCACCCGCGGCGTGCTCTGCTGCATGGAGCGACCGGCGACGCCCACGGCCGCGCAGGTGTGCCACGGAGCTCGGAGGGTGGCCGTGCTCGATGCCGTTTGCGACACCACCAACATCGGCGCCATCTTCCGCTCGGCGGCGGCCCTGGGCGTGGACGGCGTGCTGCTGACGCGCGACAGCTGCGACCCCTTCAACCGGCGGTCCGTGCGGGTGTCCATGGGAACGGTGTTCCAAGTGCCCTGGGCGTGGATTGACGACCCCATAGCCGACCTTCGCGACTTGGGTTTCAAGACCCTGGCCATGGCCTTGCGCCACGACTCCGTCGACCTTCGCGACACCCGGCTCAAGAACGAGCCCCGGCTGGCCATCCTCATGGGTACGGAGGGCGACGGCCTGCCCACACAGGTCATTTCCGGGGCCGACTATGTGGCTCGCATCCCCATGGCCCACCAAGTCGATTCCCTGAACGTGGCCGCCGCCTCGGCCGTTGCTTTTTGGGAGTTATGTGTTAATAAAACTTAACTATCTTGCGCTGATTTGGACATTCCGAGGAAAAGCCGTACTTTTGCAACGCCTTAAAGGAAGAGTCCTTTTCCAAGTGCGCATTTATTTTTTTTGTCGGCATAGCTCAGTTGGTTAGAGTATCACCTTGACATGGTGGGGGTCCTTGGTTCGAATCCAAGTGTCGACACAACAAGAAGAGCCAGGCACCACCCAAACGGTTGCTTGGCTCTTCTTCGTTTTTGGAAAAGAGTTGGTTTTTGAAATCTTGAAAAAAGAGTTGGTTTCCTGAAATCTTGAGAAGAAAAGAGTTGGTTTTCTGAAAAAAGATAAGGCCAAACCGACATTTGTGCAAGGGCGTTTTGCGGAATTTGAACTAAATTTGCAGGCAGAAGGCGGCGTGTGAAGGTACGCCGTGGGCGGGACTTTCCCCATGCGCGCCGTTGCAAAGATAAAGAATAACAAGAAAAAAGACGAAGATGAAAAAGAGAACGGTTGTCCTCATGCTGGCATGGATTGCCGGCATTCTGTCCGTTTGCGCACAGGCTGACGAGGGCCTGTGGGTCAAGAAACAAGGCGTATTCTCGTCGGGAGGCCGTGTCACGCCCCCTGTTCCGGGCAAGTATGACGCGGCACGCAACTGGCTCGACCCGTCACGCAAGGGCACGACCTCGCACGTCGACCATGCGAACACGTTCTATCAGATTCCCGTCCACGGCAACGGCACGCCGATGGTCTTCCTCCATGGCTATGGGCAGAGCCGTACGGGCTGGCAGTCCACTCCCGACGGGCGTGAGGGATGGGCGGACATCTTTCTGAGGAAAGGCTACTCGGTGTTCCTCGTCGACCAGCCGCGGCGTGGCGCTGCCGGAGCCACGGTCGAGATGACCCGCGACGCCCTGGACGCCGACGGCGCAAGCTATAAGCCCGGAGACCAGGCGTGGTACACCCATTTCCGTATCGGGCGGGTGGCCCCCGAGCGTTACCCCGGCTCTCAGTTCCCGCCGGGCGACGAGGCGCAAAACCAGTTCTTCTGCCAGATGACCCCCAACACGGGGAGCTATGATGAGAAATGCTTCGGCAAGGCCCTGAGCGCGGTGCTGGCCGATGTCTACAAGATGACGGGCAGGAAGTCTGTTTACGTCACACACTCGCAAGGCGGGCGCGTGGGCTGGCAGACCGATGCCGACAACATCGCCGCCATCGTGGCGGTGGAGCCGGGTGGGGCGCCCGCCGCCGGTTCGGAGGAGTATCGGAAGCTGCTCCGTGCAAAGGTGCCCATACTCTTCCTCTTTGGCGACTATATCGAGAACGGGCCCCGCGACATCCAGTCTACGGCTTTCTGGCAGGAGGACTTGGAGCAGTGCCGCGACTTTGCCCGGAAATACAATGCTGACGGCGGCGACGCAAGGGTGGTCTACCTTCCCGACGTGGGCATCCGCGGCAACAGCCACTTCATGTTCGAGGAGATGAATAATGCCCAGATTGCCGACATCGTTGACTCCTGGCTCGGACAGCTCAAGTGAGCTCCCTCCCCCCCCGAACCTCGTGGCCCGGACTTCAAATGACTTTTTTTTATTTATTTTTTAATAAGTAGATATATTTGGATATATATTATGATGAAGAGTTTCAAGCCAAATGCGTGGTTTCTTCCACAAGCAGTCATCGTTATCGGCACTTACGATGCCGAGGGTACGCCCAATGCCATGAACGCGGCATGGAGCGGGACATGGAATCACGACGAGATTTTTATCTCCATGGGCAATCATCAGACCACCGTCAACCTTCAAGCGAATCCCGACTTCACGGTGGCTTTCGCCACAAAGGAAACCATGGTGGGGGCCGACTATGTCGGCGTCGTTAGCGGCAAGAAGGTTAAGGACAAGGTGGCCAAGACGCATTGGACGGCCGTCAGGGGCGAGAAGGTTGACGCTCCGGTATACACGGATTTCCCCTTGACGTTGGAGTGCCGTATAGAAAAGAAGTATGACGAGTCGGCCACGGGCTACTATCTCATCGCCAGAATCTTGAACATCCAATGCCGTGAGGAGTATCTCGCGGCTGATGGCAAGCCGGATGTAGAGAAAATGCACCTCATCACCCTTGACCCGATTCATGCGGGTTATATCGAATTGGGGGCGCGCGTCGGCAATGCGTTCAAGGACGGCAGGGCGTTGAAGTGACGTCCGCCGTCCGCGTCTCATCAGAAGCGGAAGTTTGCCGAGGGGCTTTCCCTGCGGGCGGAGGCGTCCTGTCTCCGTGCCAGCAGCGGTGTTGCCCGCAAGCACGTGTATGAGTGCGGGAGGGGCGGCACGCGGAGGCAGACGGCCGGGAAGAGGGACGGCGCCACATTTGAAATCACAGGCTTCCTTTCCGACGGGCCTTTGCGGCTTGCGCACCAAGATGGATACGGATGGAGGGCCGTTCCAGCCCTCTAGGGGATGCAGGTGTGCCACAAGGGGCTCGGCGGATATTTCCGGTTGAGAGTTTTGGGGATGCAGGCCATAACCATCTCCCCCCAGTTAGGGGAACGTCAGAAACAGGATTTAACTCCAAAGACGCGCTCCACGTTGAGGTTTGTTTGCCGTGCTATCACCTCGGGGCCGACGTGGTAGCACTCGGCCAGTTTGCGTAGCACCTCGATGACGAACGCACTTTCGTTTCGTTGTCCCCGGTGTGGCACGGGCGCCATGTATGGGCTATCGGTTTCGAGGACGATGCGGTCTAAAGGAACCACGGCGGGCAGGTCTTCGCGCAGGTGGCTGCTTTTGAAGGTGAGTACCCCCCCGATGCCGAGCACGAAGTTTTTGAAGCGCAAGTATTCCTCGGCCTCGCGCTGGTTTCCGGTGAAGCAATGAAAGACCCCTCCGGGCAGGTCCCGCTCATATTGTTTGAGGATGTGGACCAGTTCGTTTTGTGCCTTCCTGCAATGGATCATCAAGGGCAGTCGGGTCTCGCACGACCATTCCACCTGTTTCTCGAAGGCGGCCGTTTGCTCGTGCTCGTATTCCCTGGACCAATAGAAGTCGAGTCCGCATTCTCCGATGGCGATGACTTGTGGCGTGTCAGGGCTTGTGCTGTGTTCGTCCCTGTTCTTGTCGAGGGCGTCCCTCATGTTTTCGAGCACCATCTCCCAGTCCTTGCGCACCTCTTCGGGTTGCAGTCCGATCATGGGAAGGCAGTAGTGCGGGTAGCGTGTGCAGACCTCGAAGACGGATTTGATGCTTTGGGCGTTGATGGCGGGGATGAAGATGGCTCCGACGCCCGCCCGTCTGGCTCGTTCGATGACGAGGGGCAGGTCGTCGCTAAACTCCTCGCCGTCAAGATGCGCGTGCGTGTCGATGAAGTTCATGTTCATTTTTCCCGGTGCAGCAACATTTCGGCGTAGTGTCTGAGTTCTTTTTTCCGGCAATCGTCCACGTGCACGTTGTCCAGGTACTTCCGTGCTTCGTCGAAGTAAGATTTGATTTTTTCCTTAGCCAGTTGTCCGATGCCCAGTTCGTCATAGATACGTGTGACGGCCCTGACCTTCTCCGCGCGGTCGAAGTGTGTGGCCGAGATCCATTTCATGAGCTCGTCCCTTTGGCGGTTGTCGGCCCGGTTCAAGGCGTTGATCAGCATGTAAGTCTTCTTGTTCGAGGTGATGTCTCCGCCGATGGCCTTTCCGAACACCCGTTCGTCGCCATAGACGTCGAGGAAGTCGTCTTGCAGTTGGAAGGCGAGTCCGATTTTCTCCCCGAAGTCATAGAGGTTTTTCTGGTCATCGTCGGGAGCGTCGGCCAGGGCGGCCCCCATTTGCATGGCGCATGCCAGCAGCACGCTGGTCTTGAGTCGTATCATCTCGATGTATTCCTCTTCGGTTACGTCGTTCCTGCTTTCGAACTCCATGTCATACTGTTGTCCCTCTCCGATTTCCAGGGCCGTCGTGGTGAACAAGTCGAGGATGGTCCTCAAGTGCTTGTCGTCGCATTGTGCGAGTCTCTGATAGGCCAGCACGAGCATGGTGTCCCCCGAGAGCACGGCGGTGTTGCCGTCCCATTTCTTGTGAACGGTGAGGTGCCCCCTTCTCATGTCGGCCTGGTCCATCAGGTCGTCGTGCAGGAGCGTGTAGTTATGGTATGTTTCGAGCGCCACGGCGCTCATCATGATGTCTTCGGGGTTGTCCTTGTAGAGGTTGTAGGCCAGGAGCATGAGCGTCGGCCTCATTCGCTTTCCTCCCATGTCCAGCACGTACCTGATGGGCTCATAGAGCGAGTACGGCTTTCTTTCATAGGGCAATTGCTTGAGGAAAAGGTCAACCTCTCGTGCGAGTACTTCGGCAGTTTTCATATGCGTTTGAGATTATGGTTTACAATTGGAATTCTACGGGTATGGCGAAGAGGGTCCTGCACGGCTTGTCGTTTTCGATGCCGGGCGTCCATTTGGGCATTTTCCTCATCACCCTCAGCGCCTCCCGGTCGAGTAGAGGGTGTGCCGATTTGGCCACCTTGATGTTGGCGATGGTTCCGTCCTTGTTGATGATGAACGACACCACGACCTCCCCCTGTATTTTCTGTTGTTCGGCCTGCGGCGGGTACTTCAGGTTGTTCGTGAGCCACTTCATGAGTTCCACCCACCCGCCGGGGAACATGGGCAGTTGCTCCACGGTTCGGGCGTCCTTCACGTCGTCATCGTCGAGGTTGGCGGGTTGTTGTGGCAGGGCCGTGGTCACGTCGGCCTGCTTCACGGCGCCCTCGCCGTTGCCCACCAAGAGCGGGTTGTTGTCTTTCTCCATTTCTTCGGGCGCCTTGTCCTGTTGTTCCACGGGTTTCACGTTGTCGGTTATCGAGGGCGCCGACGCCCTGGGTTCGGCCGCGACCATGTCCCTTTGGTCGACGGGCAGGGCCTCCATGTCCTGTGCGATGTCGTCAAGGAGTTGCTCGTCGGGCTCGGTGTCGTCTTGGCTTGCCGAGAACTGCAAGGCCGCCGCGGCCAGCGCCAGCGCCAGCACCAGCCCCAAGAGGAAGGCGGTGGGGCGCCGGTGTTCCAAGTCGGCCTGATATGTTTTTTTCGTTTCCAAAATATTCTGGCAATTCGTGCGTTATATTGATGTGCATCGGTTTTTGCGGGGTGGCCTTCCGAAAACACCGACAAAGTTAGCGGAAATCTTCCGAAAAACAAAATAAAAGATGTACCTTTGCCCAAGAATAAGTATTTTTAAATGAAAAAAGCATTTTTCGCGCTTCTCCTCCTGCTGTCTTCCCCCGTGTTGAGGGCCCAGGAGAGCCAGACCGTGTATAACTTCTTGCGCCTTCCGGTGAGTGCGCACGCCGCCGCCCTGGGAGGCGACAACGTCTCCCTCGTGGAAGACGACGAGGCCCTCATCTTCCATAATCCGGCGTTGTTGTCGTCGGTGGGCGACAAGACGCTGGCTCTGAACTATATGAACTATATGTCGGGCGTCAACACGGCGTCGGCGTCGTTCAACCGCGTAGTGAGGGAGAAGCTCAGCTTTGCCGTGTCGGGCCAGTACATTGACTACGGCAAGATGAAGGAGGTGGACGAGAACAACGTGCAGTCGGGCGAGTTCTCGGCCCACGACGTCTCGCTGGCGGCCTATTGCTCCTACATGCTTTCCGCGAGGCTTGCAGGCGGCATCTCCACCAAGTTCGTCATGTCCTACCTCGGCCAGTACAGCTCGACGGCCATGGGAGTGGACCTGGGCTTGAACTATTACGACGACGCCCACGACTTGTCCGTCTCGCTCGTGGCGAAGAACCTGGGCGGCCAGCTCTCGGCCTATGACGACGAGTATGAGTCGATGCCCATCGACGTGCAGCTGGGAGCGACGAAGCGTTTTGCCCACACCCCCTTCCGCGTGTCGGCCACGCTTGTCGACCTGAACCATTGGGACTACGCGTTCATCCGTCACGCCGTGGTCGGTGTCGACCTGCTGCTTGGCGACAGCTTCTGGGTGGGCGGCGGCTACAACTTCCGCCGTGCCGACGAGATGAAGGTCACCACGTCCGACGAGGAGGGCGGCGACACCCACGGCGCGGGCCTCAGCTTCGGTGCGGGTTTCAGCCTGGAGCGTTTCAAGCTGAATGTGGCTTACGGGAAGTATCATGTGAGCAGCAACTCGCTGCTCATCAGCCTGGGGTATAGTTTATAAGGACAAATTTTTTTTAAGAGATATTCATGAAGAAGATAACCATAGCCATAGATGGCTACTCGTCGTGCGGCAAGAGTACGATGGCAAAGGATTTGGCCCGCGAGATAGGGTATGTGTATGTGGATACGGGTGCGATGTACCGCGCCGTCACGCTCTACGCCTTGCGTCACGGCTGCTTCGGGAAGGACGGAGCGTTGGATTCGGACAGGTTGCGCGAGCAGCTTCCCGGCATCGACATCCGCTTCCGCGTCAACGCCGTGACGGGAGCCCCCGACACCTATTTGAACGGCGAGCTGGTGGAGCGCGACATCCGCACGATGGAGGTGTCGTCGCACGTGAGCCGCATTGCCGCCGTGCCCTTCGTGCGCGAGGCCATGGTGGCCCGGCAGCAGCGCATGGGCGAGCGCAAGGGCGTGGTGATGGACGGCCGCGACATTGGCACGACGGTCTTCCCCGACGCCGAGTTGAAGGTCTTCGTCACGGCCAGTCCCGACGTGCGCGCGCGCCGCCGCTATGACGAGCTGCGTGCCAAGGGCATGGAGGCCGACTATGCCGACATCTTGAAGAACGTGGAGCAGCGCGACTACCTCGACACCCACCGCGAGGTGAGCCCGCTCCGCAAGGCCCCCGACGCCATCTTGCTCGACAACAGCCGGATGACGATTGCCGAGCAGAAGCAGTGGCTGCTCGACGCCTACAAGAAAGCCGCAAGCGCCTGAGAGCGTCTTGCGGCCTGTCCTGATTCTCGTTTTTTCCCCCCTCACTCACGCGCCCCCTGGCGGAACCGGCTTCCCCCACGGGGCTTTTCTCTTGCCCGGCCATCCGGCGCGCGGCACGGGGGGAAGGGGAGAGGGTCAGATGGGCGCCTGCTTGAGCAGCCTGCCCGAGAGGTCGAAGATGCTGGCCACCCCGTTGTCGAGCATGCCCAGCGTGGGCACGTTCCCGTTCTTGGGGAACGTGACTGAGCCCGTGTTGCAGAAGGTCGTGCCGTCCTTCTTTTCCAGCTGCCACACGTGCGTGTGTCCGTAGATCACGGCGTCGAACCTGCCCCTGGGCAGTTGTCCCGGGTGGTAGACGTGTCCGTGGGTGAGGAGGATGCGCTTGCCGTTGTCGACCAGCAGCGCGCAGGTGGAGAGGATGGGGAAGTCGAGCAGCATCTGGTCGACTTCCGAGTCGCAGTTGCCCCTCACCGCGACGATGTCGTCAGCCATCTCGTTGAGCCGCCTGGCCACGCCCTGGGCGTCGAGGCCCTCGGGGATGCGGTTGCGCGGCCCGTAGTTGAGCACGTCGCCCAGGAGCAGCATCATGTCGCACCGCTGCTGCCGGTAGAAGTCGAGCGCCGTCTCCAGCCGGGGCAGCGCCCCGTGGATGTCAGACAGGAGGAGGTATCTCATGGCCTTGCGTCCCCTTTTCCTTATCTGACGACCCACTTCTGTCCGTTCACGATATACACCCCCTTGGGCAGGCCCCGCAGCGAGTGTCCGGCGAGCCTTCCGTCGATGGTGTAGACGGCCGTCGTGCGGTTGCGCGTGGTGGCGTCCGCGCGCGTGTCGCGTATGCCCGTCGCCGCGTTGGCGATGTAGTCGAAGACAATGGTCCCGTCGTTCTCGACGATGTTGTCCAGGGCCTGGTTGACGCGGTGGAAGTGCTCGTTGGTGGCCGACGCCTCGTTGTCGCCGTCATACCAGTAGAAGTTCGGCAGCCCCAGGTCGTCGTTGAGCCGTGTCAGCCGGCTTGTTCCGGGGAACGGGTCTCCGTAGTGGCTTTGCATGTAGGAGTTTTGGTTCTGGGCGAGATACGACGAGAGGCACGCGCTGTCGGCGGGCACGACGGCCATGCCGGGCTTGTCCTTCGTGTCGTTGAGCTTCGTCGTCATGTAGATGGTGCCCTGGTCGTAGACGTGGTACACCAGCAGGCCGTGTCCCGGCACATAGCGGTTCCATCCCGTGCGCTGCACGTTTTCGAGCATCATGTACTCGTTTCCGTTCTTGTTGGCCGGGTTGTTCATCTTGTAGGCCGTGCCCCCCTGTTCCGTCGTCGTGCTCATGGTGTAGGAGCCGTTTTGCTCTAGGGTCCGGATGTCGACGTCCCATCCCATCTGCGCCTTTTCCCAGGCCGTGTAGGCGGTGGGGGCGAATCCGTTCCTCACGTATTCGCCGCCGTCCATGAGGTCCCAGTACTCCATTTCCTGGTTGTCCACCCGCGCGTTGGCGTTGTAGGGGTAGAGGTCGGGCAGTCCCATGGCGTGAGAGAACTCGTGGCAGGCCACTCCGATGCCCGAGATCATCCAGTTGTCGTTTTCGTCGCTCACCTTGTAGGGTGCCAGTTCCGCGGTCATGGTGCACAGGCCCACGTTCTTGCCCTTGAAGGTGGCCGCCGAGGCCGAGATCGACGTGACGGCCCACACCGTCGAGGGCCCTCCGCCGAAGTTTTGTCCCGGTCCGGCATAGACCAGGAAGACGCAGTCGATGTTTCCGTCGTTGTTGCTGTCGTAGTCGGCCACGTTGTCGACGGAGTCCTCAACGAGCTTGATGGCGTCTTTCAGGAGCTGTTGCGTCTTCTCGTCGGCGTTCGAGTATGGGTTGTTTCCCCCGTAGTAGGCCATGTTCCTTTCCACCGTCACGGGTCCGTAGACGTCGAAGACGGGCGTGAACGCCCCGTTGCTCATGGCGTTGAAGTATTGCGCCACGCTTCCGATGTTGTTTTGGTTTCCGTTGCCCAGGTCCTTCTGCTCTTCTCCGTTGAAGAACTGGTTGAAGGCCGCCTTGGGCTGGTTGACGCTGAAGGCCGAGTCGGCGAAGTTCACCAGGATGGTGAGCACGCGCGGCGTCCCCGTATGCGGGAAGTATGCGGGGCGGTAGTCTCCGATGATTCTCAAGGGCGCGTGCCTGCGTGCCACCATGTCGGCCTCTTGGGTGCCGAAGGCGGGCACGTTCATCAGCCCCCCGTCCTTGCGCATCACCTTGCGGGGTCCGGGGCCGCCCGCCATGGCCGTCGTGGCCAGCAGCGCCAGTCCCAGGAAGAGTATGCTTTTCTTCATATATTTGTGTATTATGTATATTGAGTTAGACTATTCTTTTTTTCCTGCTTTCCGCCAGGGCTTGAAGAAGTACTGCCCCTTGTGCTTCGTCCTCCGTCCGTATTCGATGGCGTGGCTGGGGCAGTGGTGGTAGCAGGCGAAGCACGCCAGGCACTCGCCGTTGTGCCTCCATGCCGGAGGGTGTCCGGGCTCGCACGCCACGTTGCCCACGGGGCACGCCCTCGCGCAGGCCCCGCACGCGGTGCACCGTCGCGTCTCGACGTGGAAGGGTCGGTCGGTGACGAGCATCTTCTCGAAGCACGCCCCCAGCACGTGCGACTTGGTCCACGGCGCGGCTCCCCGTTTCAGCATCCGCACGCCCCGCATCCGCCGCTCCACGATGCCGGCCATCTTGCCGAGCTCTTCCGCGGCGCGGCTTTTCTTGTCGCGTTCCCGTGCGGGCGGGTCCACGTCCATGAAGGGCAGGCCCACGTAGCTTTCGGGCATGATGAGCGAGAAGGCCGCGTCCACGTGCCCGATGCCGAGCCTTGCGAGCGAGTCGTTCCCGGCGACGCACTTGTCGAAGTATTCGTCGACGGCGAGTCCGGTGTCGTCGCCCGCCGTGACGAGGCAGTAGGCATAGGGGCGTCCGCCGGCGCCGGCGCCGTCCCCGCCGGGCGTCGTGTCGGGCGTGAGCGTCAGCTTCCTGACGAAGGCCCTCACCAGCAGCGGCGGCCTCCATCCGTGCACGGGGAAGGCGAAGCCCACCCGCTCGCCGGCTTTGAGGGCGAACCGGCAGTCGCCATGGACGGCGTCGGCCATGCTGACCAGCCTTTCGTCCAGCCTCCGCGCCAGCGTCTCCGCGGCCCAGCGCGTGTTGCCCGTGGCCGAGAAGTAGAAGATCATCGTCGCGTGTCCGGGCCTTACTTCTTCTCCGCCTCGGTCATGTTGCCCTCCACGTAGAGGCGCACCATTTCCACCTTGCCGTTGGTTCTCACGGTGACGGTCTTCTTGAAGTGTCCGGGCCATTTGCCCTTGCCGTTATAGGTCACCACGACGCTTCCCTTCTGTCCCGGGGCGATGGGCTTTTGCGTGTATTTGGGCACGGTGCATCCGCACGAGGCCACCGCCTGGTTGATGACGAGCGGCTTGTCGCCCGTATTGGTGAAGTTGAAGGTTGCCGTCTGTACGGGGCTCGACTCGCTGAACGTGCCGAAGTCGTGCGAGAGCTTGTCGAATTTGATTTCCGCCTGTGCCGAAGCCGTCAGCGTGGCGGCGGCCATCAGCAGGGTCGTCAACAATTTCCTCATGGCTGATAATCCTTTCTTTTTCTTAAAAAAAAACTTTTCCTTACTTTTTGACGAGCTTGTAATATTCCGTCGCGCCCAGCAGGAAGCATCCCGTTCCGAAGTCCTCGAAGTCGGGCACGTGCGTATAGTTCACGGGTTGCGAGTCAGAGGGCTGCTTCCCCGTGCCCTGTATGAATCCCAGGAAGCCGTCGGGGTGCACGCCCGAGGCCATGGCCGTCCAGGCCCTGTCCACCACGGGGCGGTACGCCTTCTCCTTGAGAATGCCGTTCCGCAGTCCCCAGGCCATGCCGTAGACGAAGAGCGCCGTCCCCGTGAGCTCCTTTCCGCCGAAGGTGGCGGGCGACACGAGGCTGACGTTCCAGCTGCCGTCCTCGCGCTGGCAGGTGACGAGGGCCTTGCTCATGGCCACGAAGTCCTTCTTCAGCTCCTTATAGTAGGGGTCTTTCCTGTCGAGCGTCTCCATGACGCGCACCAGGGCGGCATACACCCATCCGTCGCCCCTCGACCAGTAGCAGTCGTTGCCGTCGGCCTCCTTGTAGGGCGGCACGAAGTCGGCGTCCCTCCACCAGAATCCGTTCTTCTTGTTGTAGAGCCCCCCGCCGCACTCGTTCCGGGTCCACCGGTACATGCGCATGGCGTGGTCGATGTAGTCGCGGCTTCCCGTGATTTCGGTGGCCATGGCATAGATGGGCATGGCCATCTGTATGGCGTCGATCCACGTCCAGTAGCCCAGCTTCCCCGATTCCATCTGGCTTTTCAGGTTGGCCAGCGTGGGCTCGGCCATGTGTGCGTGGGCCTTCCCCGTCTGCACGTATCTTGTCAGATAGACCTGTCCGCAGCACTGGTCGTCGGCGTTGGTGGTGTTCGCGCTCGTCCGGGGCGCCCATTTGTGGAAGTCGGCCCAGCGGTCGGTGTATTCGGTATATCGCTTGTCGGCGTCGATGTCATAGAGCGCCATGAGCCCCTCGTAGTACACGGAGCGGGTCCAGAGGTTGCTGGTCCGCACCTTCTTCACGAAGGTGGGGAGCGTCGGGTCGGCGTACTTCGCCATGAAGTAGTTGTTCACGCGTCGCGCGGTGTTGAGCACGTCGTCGGCGTCTTGAGCTGCCATGGGGAGCGCCAGGAGGACCGTGAGCGCTAGGAATGCGATTTTCTTCATTTGATGATTTGTATAGGTTTCTTGTTTCCTCCCGCCCCCTCCGGGTGTGGCCCCGTGCGGGCGGCTAGTTTTTTGCAAAGATACGACAAAGGCGGCAGACGACAAAATGTTATTCGCAACATTTTCCCCTTTTGCGCATTTTTTAACTTTACATCCCGGCACGCGCCGGTGAGGAAAGGTGAAGATTTATTTGGCCTTTTCGGCAATAAATCGTAATTTTGCAGCGGAATACAAACAAATAAAACCATGTATAGAACAAACACGTGCGGCGAGCTCCGGCTCACCGACACCGGCCGCGAGGTGACTTTGGCCGGATGGGTGCAGCGCTCACGTAAGATGGGCGGCATGACCTTTATCGACTTGCGCGACCGCTACGGCGTCACGCAGCTGGTCTTCAACGAGGCTGTCGACGCCTCACTCTGCGCCGCGGCCAACAAGCTCGGACGCGAGTATTGCATCCAGGCCAAGGGCACGGTGAGCGAGCGGCAGAGCAAGAACGGAAAGATCCCCACGGGCGACATCGAAATCATCGTCAGCGAGCTGCGCGTGCTCTCGCCATCGCTCACGCCCCCCTTCACCATCGAGGACAACACCGACGGCGGCGACGACCTGAGGATGAAGTACCGCTACCTCGACCTGAGACGATCCGTGGTGCGCAGGAATCTCGAGCTGCGGCACCGCATGACCATCCTCATACGCAACTTCCTCGACGCCAAGGACTTCATCGAGGTGGAAACACCCGTGCTCATCGGCTCCACACCCGAGGGAGCGCGCGACTTCGTGGTGCCCTCGCGCATGAACCCCGGACAGTTCTACGCCCTGCCGCAAAGCCCGCAGACCCTGAAGCAGCTGCTCATGGTGGCCGGGTTCGACCGCTACTTCCAGATTGCCAAGTGCTTCCGCGACGAGGACCTGAGGGCCGACCGGCAGCCCGAGTTCACACAGGTGGACTGCGAGATGAGCTTCGTCGACCAGGACGACGTCATCGACCTGTTCGAGGAGATGTGCCGCATGCTCTTCAGGGAAATAAGGGGCGTGGAACTGCCCAAGCTCCAGCAGATGACGTGGCACGAGGCCATGAGGCGCTTCGGAAGCGACAAGCCCGACCTGCGGTTCGGCATGGAGTTCGTCGAACTGAAAGAACTCCTGCAGGGCAAGGGAGACTTCGCCGTGTTCAACGAGGCCGCTTACATCGGAGCCATCTGCGTGCCAGGATGCGCCGACTACAGCCGCAAGCAGCTCAACGAGCTCACCGACTTCGTGAAGAGGCCGCAAATCGGAGCCAAGGGACTGGTCTACATCAAGTTCAACGCCGACGGCTCCGTCAAGAGCTCCGTAGACAAGTTCTACTCGCCCGAGGTCCTCGCCCAGGTGAAGCAGGCCACGGGGGCCAAGGACGGCGACCTGGTGCTGATCCTCTCGGGCGACAACGCCAACAAGACACGCACGCAGCTGTGCGCGCTCCGGCTGGAGATGGGCGACCGGCTGGGACTGCGCGACAAGAACGTCTTCAAGTGCCTGTGGATCGTCGACTTCCCTCTCTTCGAGTGGAGCGACGAGGAGCAGAGGCTCATGGCCACCCACCATCCCTTCACCATGCCCAACCCTGACGACATTCCGCTGCTCGACAGCCACCCCGAGCAGGTGCGGGCCAAGGCTTACGACTTCGTGTGCAACGGCACCGAGGTGGGGGGCGGATCACTGCGCATCCACGACACGCAGCTGCAGGAGAAGATGTTCGAGGTGCTCGGCTTCACGCCCCAACGGGCCGAGGAGCAGTTCGGATTCCTGATGAACGCCTTCAAGTATGGCGCGCCCCCTCACGCCGGACTGGCCTTCGGACTCGACCGCTTCGTGAGCATCCTTGCCGGACTCGACAGCATACGCGACTGCATCGCCTTCCCCAAAAACAACAGCGGGCGCGACGTGATGCTCGACGCCCCGGGCACGCTCGACCCCAAGCAGCTTGAGGAGCTCTGCCTGAAGGTGGAGGTGAAGAAGCCCTAATCGTTGGGGATGCGGTGAAAAAAGGAATGACAAGGGGATGCGCTCGGACTTCTTCCGGATGCATCCTCTTTTCCTTTATTGTTGCCTAAAAATCCAAAGGGCTTCCTTTTCCTGTTACCTGAAGAACTCAAAGGGCGCGCCGCTGACACGGGTGTGCCGTCCCTCGCACGTCACGCCTTCTACCCTTTGCCCCTTGCTCGTCCCCCCCGCGCCCCGCACGGCGCGCTCAAGTGCCCCCTCGTTTTTTCTCTCGCCCCCGCACGGTACGGGGTGGAAACGGGGCGGAAACGGGCGGAAACAAAAAACGGCCCGAACCTCACGGCCCGGACCGGTCAA